>JADZFN010000031.1 GCA_020849895.1 Verrucomicrobiia bacterium
CCCTGCATCGGAAGTAAGCGGCAGCCGCCCCTCCGCCCCGCTTCCTCCGTTCTCCGAGCAAACGCTTAACCGTCTGTCATGCGATCAGAAGGTTGATCGAGATAAACCCTTGCGTTCCAAAGAGTTCGGAAGGTATTCTTGATCTCATGTTCGGGATTTTGGCCCATGGTGGACCGATGGTCTGGCTGCTTCTTATCGCCAGCCTCGTCGGGCTCGGCGTCTTCATCGAACGCGCCATTTTCTTTCATCAGGCGCAGATTTCGCTCGCGGACTTCCTGAAAGGATTGCGCAACTGCATCCGTCGCAACAATCAGACGGAAGCGATCACCCTTTGCGACGATGCCCCCGGCCCGGTGGGCCGTGTGGCGCGCGCGGCGATCCTGCACAGCGACCGCAGCCGTACCGACATCCGCGAAGCGGTGGACGCGACCGCCATCCAGGAGGAGCGGCGTCTCGAGAAAAACCTGCCAATTCTGTGGACCGTGGCCCAGGCCGCGCCGTTGATGGGCTTGCTCGGCACGGTGATCGGAATGATGAAGGCCTTTCATAAAATCCAAGCCGACGGACGTCTCGTGACGGCGACCGATCTCGCCGGCGGCATCTGGGAGGCGCTCATCGCGACGGCGATGGGGCTCGCGGTCGCGATCCCCGCCTACGTGGCCTATCAGTTCCTCTTGTCGCGCAAGAACGAGCTCATCCGGGACATGGAAATCTGCGCGACGGAACTCATGAACGTGTTCGCCCAGGTCGAGCGCGAGCGTCGCAAGGACGAGTTCGACCTGTCGGAACCCTGACCTCTCGGAGGGCCGCGCCATGCGACTGTCGCGCCAATCCGCGTCCGAAGCGCGGTTCCTGGAACTGGCTCCTGTGGCGAACGTGGTGCTGCTCCTGATCTTTTTCTTCCTGCTGAGCTGGTCGTTCGTACTGCAGCCCGGCATCGAGGTACGTCTGCCGGTGACGAGCTTCCCGACGACGAGCCGCCAGGGGCACTACGTGATCTCGTTGAAGGCCGCCGGTGGCGGCGAGACGCTCATGTTCTTCGACGAGATGGCGATGGACGAAGCGGGCCTCAAGGCGAAGCTCGCCGAGGTCGCCGAGCAGCATTTCGCGGAATGGATCACGTTGAACGCGGACGAGTCCGTGCCCCAGGGGCGCGTGCAGCAGGTCGCCGCGCTGGCGATGCAGAAAGGGTTCCGGGTGACGGTGGCCACGCAGCGGCCGACGCCGCCCGCGAACGGCCCATGAAACTCCGCGGCGGGCGGGGAATCGCGCTCGTGGCCGCGCTGGTCGTCGCCTGGCACGCCCCACTGCTGTGGCAACGAACGCCGCCGCCCGCCCCTGCGGGCGCGGAGCGCGGTGCGGAGACGGTCTTCATGATCCTCGAACCGTCTTCGCCCGCCGTCACCAGCGCCGTGGATTGGATGGATCCCACGGTCTTCGCGCTGCCTTCCGACCAGGGGTTTTCGGCGAGGGTCCGCCGCCGCGCGCCATCGCTCCGTCTCGCGGAAACGAACGCTTTCGCGTTCTCGCTGCCGCAGCCGTATGCGCCGCTTCTCTGGGCCGGCGAAACGGGCGAAGGCGCGGTTTTCGTCGAACCGCCACCCTCCTTCGGCGAGGCTGTCGCAGCCGAGGAGGCGCCTTCGCCGCCTTCCGAGGAAGGCTCGGCATGGCGAGTCTACGGCGAGATCGCCGCGCGGAATCCTGCGGCAGTCGCTCCGCTGCCGCCCATGGCGCGCGACGAACCGGTCGGACCGAGCGTGCTCCGCATCGCCGTGACGCCCCGGGGTGACGTGCCGTATGCCTTCATGGAGCGCGGTTCGGGGTTCGATCGCGCGGACGACGCGGCGCTCCGATTCGTCCAATCCCTCCATTTCTCCCCCGTGGAAGGCACGAACGCGGCGCCTCTCGCCTGGGGGTTCGTCAAAATTCTCTGGCGCAGCGAACGCCCGCCGCGAAAATCGGAGACGGTGCGATGATTGACTCGGGAGGCTTTTTCGTTTTCTATCTGGTGCTGGTCCTCGCGCCGGTGGCGGCGCTGTGGATCCTGTGCCTGCGGAGGGACCGCGCCTTGCGCGCGCCGCCGGCGCCGAAGACGCTGTTCCGATGCCCGGAGTGCCTCCGGTTCTACGAAGGGGAAGCCGGCGTGGAATCAGGGAGATGCCCCTCCTGCGGGCGGATGAACCCGCGTCTTTCGCTTTAACCCGGAAACCGCAGCAGGGCGAAAGGGTCATCCCCCCGGACGCCTCAACCGAAAACGCTTGTATTTATGGGAATGTGGATCGGCAGAAACCGGAAGGCCCGTGTCACCTATGGCTTCGACGAGATCGCACTCGTTCCCGGCGCGGTGACGATCAATCCCAACGAAGTGGACGCCTCGTTCACGATCGGCCACCACCGTCTCGAGGTCCCGATCCTCGCCTCGGCGATGGACGGCGTGGTGGACGTGCGCTTCGCCGTAGCGATGAGCAAGCTCGGCGGCCTGGCGGTGCTGAATCTCGAGGGCATCCAGACGCGCTACGAGAACCCCGACGAGGTCCTCGCCCAGGTGGTGAAGGCCGACAAGGAAACAGCGACGAAACTTTTCCAGACGCTCTACACCCGCCCGATCCAGGAGAAGCTGGTCGCAAAACGCGTGCGCGAAATCAAGAAGGCGGGCGCGCTCGCGGCCGTCTCCTCGATCCCGCAGCGCGCCGAGCGCTTTGGGAAGATCGCCCAGACGGCGGGGGCGGACGTCTTCGTGGTCCAGTCCACCGTCTCGACGGTCCGCCATATCTCGTCCGAATACAAAACGCTCGACCTGGCGAAGTTCTGCAAGTCCATGAAGATCCCCGTGATCGTGGGGAACACCGTGGGCTACGACGTGACGCTGGAGATCATGGGATGCGGGCCTTCCGCAGTGCTCGTCGGCGTGGGCCCCGGCGCAGCCTGCACCACGCGCGGCGTGCTCGGCCTCGGCGTGCCGCAAGTGACGGCGACAGCCGACTGCGCCGCGGCGCGCGACGAATACCACAAACGCACGGGCCGATACGTCCCGATCATCACCGACGGCGGGATGAACAAGGGAGGGGACATCTGCAAGGCGTTCGCCTGCGGGGCGGACGCCGTGATGATCGGCTCGGCGTTCGCGCGCGCGAAGGAAGCGCCCGGCCAAGGCTACCACTGGGGGATGGCGACGCCGCACGCGAACCTGCCCCGCGGCACGCGCATCCGCGTGGGCATCACCGGTAATCTGAAGCAGATCCTCTTCGGCCCCGCGGAGCTGGACGACGGCTCGCAAAACCTCGTCGGCGCGGTGCGCACCTGCATGGGCAACGTGGGCGCGGCGACGATCCGCGATTTTCAGCGGAGCGAGATCATCATCGCCCCGAGCATCAAGAGCGAAGGCAAGCTCTTCCAGATGGTCCAGAGCGTGGGCATGGGCGCCAAGTAGAAGCTTTTTCTCCCGCTTCTTGCTTCTCCGAAGCGGAGGGCTGCCCTCCCCGACGGCCACGACCCCAGGGATGCGGCCTGCGGGACCGTGGATCCTCCACGTCCGCGTTCAGCGGATCTCGGCGAGGCCGTCCATGTAAGGGCGAAGCGCCTCGGGAACGACAACGCCCCCGTCTGCTCGCTGGTAGTTTTCGAGGAGAGCGATGTTGAGGCGCGCGAACGCCACGCCGGAGCCGTTGAGCGTATGGGCCATGGCATTGCGCCCTTCGGCGTCCTTGACGCGCAGGTTCATCCGCCGCGCCTGAAAGGCCTCGAAGTTCGAGCAGGAAGAGACCTCGAGCCACGCGTTCACGCCGGGACACCAGATCTCGAGGTCGTAGCACTTGGCCGCGCAGAATCCCAGGTCGCCCGCGCAGAGGAGCATCACGCGGTAGCACAGGCCGAGCGCCTGGAGCACCGCCTCGGCGTCGCGCACGAGCGATTCGTGCTCTTCGTAGGATTGGTCAGGGGCGACGATCTTCACGAGCTCGACTTTATCGAACTGATGGACGCGGATCATCCCGCGCGTGTCCTTGCCCGCCGCGCCCGCCTCGCGGCGGAAGCAGGGCGTCCAGGCGCACATCTTGATCGGGAGCTGATCGATCCGAAGGATTTCGTTTCGATAAAGATTGGTTACCGGCACCTCGGCCGTCGGCGCGAGCCAGAGCGGATCGTCTTTGAGCGCGTACATGTCCTCCGCGAACTTCGGGAGCTGACCGGTGCCCGTCATCGCCTTCGCATTGATGAGCACGGGAGGCCAGACCTCTGTGTAGCCGTGCTGCTTCGTGTGGAGATCGAGCATGAAATCGAGGAGCGCCCGCTGGAGACGCGCCCCCGCGCCGCGCAGACAGGCGAATCCCGAGCCGGAAATCTTCGCCGCGCGCGGGAGATCGAGAATCCCGAGCTTTTCGCCGAGCTCCCAATGCGGTTTCGGCGCGAAGTCGAACTGTGCCGGCGCGCCCCAGCGACGGACCTCCCGGTTCCCCTCGGCGCCCGCGCCGTCCGGCACGCTCGTGTGCGGGAGATTCGGAACGAAGAGCAGCTTCTCCTCGCGCGCGGCTTCGGCTTCGCGGAGCTGCGCGTCGAGCGAGGCGATCCGTTCGCCGACTTCTTTCATCGCGGCGATTTGCGCGGAGGCGTCTTGCCCCTTCGCCTTGCGCGCGCCCACTTCCTTGCTCGCCACGTTGCGGTGGTTCTTCAGCGCGTCCACCTCGATCTGGAGGGCGCGGCAGCGGGCGTCGAGGTCGCGAATCGGCGCGAGCGCGGCAGCCGCCTCGGGAGAGCGGCGCGCGAGCGCGGTGGACGCCGCATCGAAATTCTCCCGAAGGTGTTTGAGGTCGAGCATGATGCCCTCCGTGTATCCGCCCGCCGGAACGAAAGCAAGGAGGGGAAGAGCGCGGCGGGCGTCGTTGCCCGCCGGGAAGGGCGGTGGTAGCTTGACGCCATGATCCCGCGCCGTTTAATTCCAGGATTGATCGCCGCGGCGCTCGGCTTCGCCGCGCAGGCCTCGACGTCTGCCGGGATGCAAACGGAGGCCGGTCTCATTGCCGAGAAGGGCGAGATCGCTCCGGACGAGTCCTTCGATTTGGGGATCCGCCTGAAAATGGCGCCCGGCTGGCATACCTACTGGAAAGATCCGGGCGAAGCCGGCCTCGCCACCTCGGTGGAGTGGACGCTTCCGAAAGGGTTTTCGGTCGGTCCGCTCCGCTGGCCGAAACCTGAAGCCTTTGGAGAAGGCGGGCTGGTGTCCTACGGCTACGAACGCGAAGTCGTGCTCCTGGCCCGGCTCCGCGCCCCGCGCGAAGGCCTTTCCCGCGGTCAGGCGCTGGCTTTCGGCGCGAAGGTGGATTGGTTGGAGTGCAAGGAGGCGTGCGTTCCGGGTTCGACGAATCTCTCCAAGACGCTGCGCGTCGCCCCTTCGGGCGCGCCCCATGATCCGGCGGAAACGGCGCTCATCCGCCGCTTTCGCGCGCAAGTGCCTCCGGACGATTGGCGGCCGGAGCCGGACACGAAGACGGAAGGAACCGGCGTCTCCGCGCCGAGCCGCCGCGCGCTGCCGCTTCTCCTCGGCGCCGCCTTCCTCGGCGGGCTGATCCTCAACGTGATGCCGTGCGTGCTGCCGGTGATCGCGATCAAGATCCTCGGATTCGTCCAGCAGGGCGGCGGCGCGCGCGGCGCGCGGCGGCTCGGCGCGGGGTTCGTCCTCGGCGTGCTCGTGTCGTTCTGGGCTCTCGGAGGCGTGGTGATCGGGCTGCAGGCGGCGGGACGCGAGATCGGTTGGGGATTCCAGTTTCAGGAGCCGCGCTTCCTCCTCGCGATGGCGCTTGTGACGACGGCGGTCGCGCTGAATTTTTTCGGCGTATTCGAAATCGGCGCCGGCGGCGGCGCAGCTCGGGCGGCGGGCGCGCTCGCTTCGCGGCAAGGCGACGCCGGCGCCTTCTTTAACGGTGTGCTGGCGACCGCGCTGGCGACCCCCTGCACGGCGCCCTTTCTGAGCGCAGCGATGTTTTATGCGTTCAGCCAGCCGGCGCTCTGGGTGCTCCTGTTCTTCACCGCGGCGGGCGCGGGCCTGGCAGCGCCGTATGCGCTCCTCGCGATGAACCCCTCGTGGCTGAAGGGGCTTCCGAAGCCGGGCGCGTGGATGCTGCGTTTCAAGCAGCTCATGGGGTTCCCGATGCTGGCAACCTCGCTCTGGCTCGCGTGGACGCTCGGCGCCACGCACGGCAACGACGCAGCGGCGGCCCTCCTTGCGATCCTCCTCGCCGCGGCGCTGGCGACGTGGGCGATCGGCGTCTGGCTCCCGCGGCAAGGCTGGCTCGTCGTCGTCGTCGTCGCCCTTGCGGCGTGGCTCGGCGCCGGCCCCTTGATGAAGACGCTCGCCGCCCCGCGCACGGCGGCTGCCTGGAAAGAAGGGGGAATCGAATGGCGGACGTGGTCGCCTGCGGCACTGGACGTCGCCCTCCGCGATACGCGGCAGCCGGTCTTCGTGGATTTCACGGCAAGCTGGTGCCTCACCTGCCAGATGAACAAACGGACTTCGATCGAGATTCCGGAGGTGCGCGCGAAACTGCGTGCCACCGGCGCCCTCGCCTTCCTCGCCGATTACACCAGTCGGAATGACGACATCACTCGCGCACTGAAATCGTTCGGGCGGAGCGGCGTGCCGCTCGTCGTCGTTTATCCCGCCGACCGCTCGCACCCGCCGATCATTCTGCCCGAAGTGCTCACCCCCTCGATCGTTCTCGACGCCCTCTCCCGGGCTGCGCCTGCGGCGCCGGCGCCTCGCCCATCCAGCGCCGCCTCCCATGGATAGTTCTCGATACGAAGACGGTTCATGCGCGGCCGTGGGATGGAGCGGACCCACCTTTTCGAACCAGGCGGAGAGTTTTTCTGGGGCTGTGAAAAATGCTCACAAACCGCAACCTCTATTTGCGACTTTCAGAGGAAAAATCACTCCGGGAACTTTTGGGAACCCCCTGTGACGATCGCAAAGGCGTTATGGTTGTGGATGCTCTCGAAATTGATCGCTTCGACGCGGTGCCAAAGCACGCGCGGGTCGCGACGCACGGCGACCGCGACGTTGCGGACAAGGTCCTCGACGAAAACGGGGTTGGCGTAGGCGCGTTCGGTAACGTGCTTTTCGTCGCTTCGCTTGAGCAGGGAGTAGAGTTCGCAGCTCGCGGCGCCTTCGACGAGATTGATGAGCTCCTCGATCCAGATCGTACGCTTCGAGCGGGTCTGAAGGAGCACCTCGCCGCGCTGATTGTGCGCCCCGCGGCGGCTGATCGCTTTGGAACAAGGGCACAGCGTGGTCACAGGGACGCGCACGCCGAGGACGAAATCAATTTTGGGGTTGCAGGTATGGGCGAGAAAGGTCGCTTGATAATCCATCAGGCTTCGAGCGCCTGAAACGGGCGCCTTCTTCTCGATGAAGTAGGGAAAATCCATGCGGAGATGCGCGCAGGTGGCGGCGAGGCGTTTCCGCATCTTATGGAGGATTTCGGGAATGTTTTCGACGTGGACGACCCCACCGTGTTCGTTGAGCACCTCCACAAAGCGGCTCATGTGCGTGCCTTTGAAATGATGGGGAAGGTCCACCGACATCGCGATTGTGGCGATGGTGTTCTGCGTCTTGTGGGCGAGGTCCTTGACGAGGATGGGGTAACGCAGGTCGCGGACTCCGACCCGGTCGATGGACACGCCCCGCTTGTCGCGTTCGCTCTGTTTGTCGATCATGAAGGGAATCTAAACGCGGGAGAGACGGAAGCAAAGCGTCCCCGCTCAGGCCTTCGCGAGGGAGGGGGCGCGCTCGCGCAGGAACCACTCGACGAACTGCGGGATCCCCTTCTCGACGGAGGTTCGCGGGTCGTAGCCGAGGAGGCGACGCGCTTTGGAGATGTCCGCGAACGTGCGGGGGACGTCGCCGGGCTGTTCGGGTTGGCGGTCGAGCACGGCCTTCTTCCCCAGTGCGCGTTCGAGGAGCGCCACGAGATCGGAGAGGCGGGTGACCTGGGATTCTCCGAGGTTGATCACCTCGAAGCCGAAACGGCGCGTCGTTGCGGCCACGACGCCGGTCACGATGTCGTCCACATGGGTATAGTCGCGCTCGGAACTCCCGTCTCCGAAGAACGGGATCGCCTGACCGCGCGAGATGCGATCGGTGAACTGGTAGATTGCCATGTCGGGGCGCCCTCGCGGACCGTAGACGCTGAAGAAGCGGAGCGCGGCAACGTCGAAGCCGTAGAGATGATGGTAAGCGCGGCAAAGGGCTTCCCCCGCGAGTTTTGTGGCTGCATACGGAGAGACGATGCTCGACACGGGATCGTCTTCGGAAAAGGGGACCTTCGCGTTGAAACCGTAGATCGAGGAAGTCGAGCCGAAGGCGAGCTTGCGAATGCCGAACTCGCGCATCGCATCGAGCAGGTTGAGCGTCCCCTCGACGTTCACGCGCTGGTAAAGGAAGGGATCGCGCACCGAGGCGCGCACGCCGGCGCGCGCCGCAAGATGGATCACGGCGTCGGGCTTCGCGGCCGCAAGGGCGTTGCGGACGGTGTCGCGGCACGAGATGTCCCCTTCCACGAGGCGAAAGGTGGGCCGGCGCGCAAGGAGGGCGGCGTTCTCGCGCTTGAACGCCACGGGGTAATAATCGTTGAAGTCGTCCATGGCGACGACCGCGTCTCCCCGATCGAGAAGAGCTTCGGCGACGTGGGAACCGATGAAACCGGCCCCGCCGGTGACAAAGACGCGCATTGAGAAATCCTAGCTCGAATCCTTCGCAAAGCTATTGGGAAATCGTGGCGGGGCGTGCAAAATGAGCGCGTGCGACGCATGAACGCCTTTCTCCATGACTTGGGCCGTCGCGCGTATGCGCCCACGCTGGCGCTCCAGGAGGAATGGGTGGCGCGCGCCTCCGTAGATGCCGCCGCGCCGGCCCGCCTCATCCTCGTCGAGCACGATCCGGCCGTGATCACCCTCGGGCGTCGCGCGCGCGATGGAGACGTGCGCGCGGACGCTGAACGGCTTCGCGAACTGGGCATCGCGGTCCACGCGAGTGCGCGGGGAGGTGCCGCCACCTGGCATGGCCCCGGTCAGCTCGTGGCTTATCCCATCGTGCGGCTTTCCCGCGAGCGTCCCCTTCGCGCGCATGTCCACGGCTTGGAGGAGGCGCTCCTCGCCGCGCTGAGTCGTTTCGGCGTGCGCGCCCATCGCATCAAGGGCCTCACGGGGGTTTGGGTAGGCGAAGAAAAGATCGCCGCGATCGGCGTCGCAGTCCGCCGCTGGATCGCCTGGCACGGATTGGCGTTGAACGTGGATCCCGATCTCGAGGCATTCCGCCTGATCGTGCCGTGCGGGATCGAAGGCAAAGGGGTGACGAGCCTGGCGCGATGCCTCGGCCGCCCGGTCCGGCTCGAGGAGATCAAACCGATCCTGGCCGAATGCCTTGCGGCGGCGTTGGGGCTGGCCTTCGTTCGCGAGCCGCGTTGAGTACGAATTCGGCGACCCGCAGGCCGGCCTCCGCTCGACTGCGATCTTCGAGAGACTGTCGCCATTGGCGCCAGACCGCTCCTCCGTCAGCCGGCATCTCTCGAAGAACCGTCTCTGCCGTCTCGTTTTTGCAAGGACGACGCCGAATCCACAACGTTCAATCAAGCGGGCATCGTTCTCCTCCTGCCCCGGCGTCTTTCGCGAGCTTCCGTCGCCGCAAAGAAATTTCCTGCGGAACGAGGCGAAAATTACAACCGCCCTTCGTCCGCCTCGATCAGGTCCACGAACGTCTGGATGTCCGCGCGGGCGGCGAGGCCGGACTTCTCTTTGAGCTCCTTCACTCGCGCGGAGGCGTCGTCGTTGCGGCCGCGGTTGAGAACGAACCGGTTGAAGACCTCGATTTCCTCGGGCGTCTTGCGGACGTTCTCCCGAACCCACTTCTCGACAGCGGCGTCGTCCTTGGCGGCGCGCACCGTCTCGAGGAAGGTTTCCTTGGCGACTCCCGCCGTCTGAAGCCAATGCCCGTCGAACCCGCCGCAGAAGCTCGATTGGTAATCCGCCGGCAGCTTGCCGACGAAGTGGAGCCGGATTTTATCCACAAACCGGGGCAGATGAACCCACCCCGCCATCTTCGTTTTCGGACTTCTCAAAGGAATCGTGCTCATGGGCGCACGCTCCCACAGAAATTGCCTTTGCGCAAATCTTCCGGAGCGGATCGCGGGATAAAGGTGTTTCGGCGCCTGACGAATCAGAATCTGAAATTCAGGTCGAGTTGCAGGAGTTGATAGTCGTTCAACGGGTTCAGTCCGGTCAGGTCGCCGGGTGCCGACGTCAATAAATTCTTTTCGATGCGATCCGCGCGAGCGTAGGTGATCGTGCCTGAGAGGAAATCGGTGAACGCATAGCCCAGACTCAGCGCGAATCCTTCCATGTTCAGGCGGGAGTCGAAGAGGTCCGCGTCCACCAGATTCGGATCGAGGGCGTAGAGGCCGGTACGCTGCCGGAAGACCTTCGCCTCCCAGTCGCCCTTTTTGGCGGTCGAACCCACGACCACGCCAATCTGATAGGCGTAGGTTTCTCGGTCGCCGGCAAAATCCCGCGCGAGATGCGCGCGCGCCTTTCCGTCCGCGTTGACGGCAAAATCGGCGAAGATTTTCCACGGCTGATCGAACATTCTCCACTTGAGTTCCAGCGGAATCTCCACGACGAGAAGGCGGTCGAGCGCGGCCCCCGTCGTGTCGTCGCCCGTAAAGTTCGGGGTCGTCGCTGCGGCGAAACGGTCCCCGCTTCCTGCATAGACGTAAACCGTCGGGGCCGCCGCCAGCGAGACGTCCTTCCCGAGCTCGAACTCGGCGCCGATCTGGTTCGCGAACATGAAGAGATTTTTTCTGATGCCCCCTTTTCCCAACGGATTGTTCACACGGGCTTCGTCGTAGAGGAACTGTCCGAACGCGGCAAAAACCACGACGCGATCGTTGACCATAAATCTGATTTTTTCCGCGGCGCCCTCCGGATTGAGATCCGGATCCCAAACCATCGAGGACGTCATCAGCGGGTTGGGCATCTTGCCGACGACAAGCGTCGCCCAATCCGCCGGTGCCCAGTTCGCGTAGGCTTGGCCTATGAAAATTCCGTCGCTCCCCTTGCCGAAGGGACCGCCGTCGTCTCCAAAAGTCACGTTCGTGGAGCGGTTGTTCGCCGAGGTTTCCAGTCGGAGTCCCATCATGAAGTCGTCCGTGAATTTCGCGAGAGCGCCGAAGCGAAGGCGATATCGAAAGCGCTCTCGCGCGAACGTATCGCCCTGAGTCCCGGACGAGGGGCCTCCGGACGATCCCGGTGCGAACCCCGACTGCCCCTCGCGAAATTCGTAGCGCGTTCGTGCGTCTCCGAAGAGTGTGAGGTCCTCGATCCAGCTTTTCATCCTGATGCGATCGCCGTCGTCTTCGGCGGAGTCCTTTCGCGCCCTCGTGGCGATCTCCGCAGCCTCCTGGTTCGTGATCAGGCCCTTCTTGACCAGCGTGTCCAGCAGGGCGCGCGTGTCTTCACCCAGCGCGAACGCAACACCCGAGCTCTGGGCCAGCATCATTCCCGCAAACGCAAACATCGCCTTCGCCCTCTTCGATCTCATGGATTTCCTTTTTATCTCGGAGAGTCGGCCGGATTCGGCGCCCGCGCCCTCGTCGGGCCGCCAACATGCTTTTTCTCCGTGGCGGACCAAGGGCGACCGCGTGACAAATGCGTGACAAAACAGACGAAACAGACCGCCGTCACCCGACCGGCAACGTAAAATAAAAGGCGCTGCCTTTGCCGATGCGGCTCTCGACCCAGACGCGGCCTCCGTGAGCCTGCACGAGATGCTTGACGATCGAAAGGCCGAGACCGGTGCCTCCGAGCTCCCGGCTGCGCGCCCGATCCACGCGATAGAATCGCTCGAAAATTCTCGGCAGATGTTCGGGAGCGATTCCCGGGCCGTGGTCTTCGACGCAGCATTCGATCTCGCCGGGGCGCGCCGCCGCGCGAATGGCCAACCTCCCACCCGGAGGCGAGTATTTAATCGCGTTGTCGAGCAGGTTGGAGAACACCTGTGTCAGGCGCGCCGCCTCGCCGTACGCGGGGGGAAGGTCGGCGGGGAGGTCCACCTGGACGGTGTGTCCCCTCGCGCGAAGGGCCGTCGCCATTTCCCCGAGCACGGCTTCCACGAGGGGACGGAGCGCAACGCGTTCGAGATGCAGACGAACCTGCGGAGATTCGAAGGTCGAGAGCATCAGGAGATCGCCGAGGAGCGCTTCCAAACGGGACGCGTTCCTTTGGATCCCGAGGAGAAACTTCTTCGCCACGGAAGGCTCGGGAGGCGGTTCTTCCAGTAGCGTTTCCACGTTGCCTCGAACCACCGCCAGCGGCGTGCGGAGTTCGTGGCTGACGTTGGCCACGAATTCCTGTCGCAGATTTTCGAGTTTCTTGAGGCGAGTGACGTCGTGGAACACCACGACCGCGCCGCGTTTGCCGGGTTCCGCCGTTCGGAGCGAGGCCGCCGTGATCACGAAGAAGCCCTCCTCGGGACCGGAAAATTCCAGTTCCCGTTCGTGGACGCCCTCCTCCCGCAAGGTGCGCGCCATCATCTCGTGAAGCGGCTCGCTTCGAAAAACGTCGCACACTTTTTTCCCGAGGAACTCCTCCGGGAAACGGAAGCGCGCGCGGAGCACCTGATTCGCGTGGCGGATCCGGCCCTCGGCGTCCACCGCGAGGAGGCCGTCGCTCATCCCGGCGAGGATTGCCCGCAATTCGGCCCGTTCGCGCGCCAGATCGCCGAGGCGCGCCTCGAGTTCTCCGGCCATATGATTCAGGTCCGCGGCGAGGCCGGCCAGCTCCGGCGGGCCGCACACCGAAGCCCGAAGGGAAAAGTCTCCGCGAGCGACGCGCGCGGCCGTCTCGCGCATTTCCAGCAGAGGGCGGGTGGTCCGCCGGGCCACAAGCCAGAGAACGGGGATGGCCGCCAGCGCGACCGTGGCACTCGCCGCAGCCACCGCGAGGAGGACGCGTTTTTTGAAGCGCGCCGCCTGATCGAGCGGCATCGCGACGCGCACAAATGCCCGGCCTTTGTCGAAGGGAGAAACGGTCGCGACGTAGAGCATCGGCGCGTTCAGCGTGGCGCTGTGTCGTTTGGCGATTCCGAATTCCTCACGCGCCGCGGTTTGGATTTCCGGACGCGACCGATGCGTTTCCATCGCGGTGAGCGCCTCGTCGGCGCGCTCGGATTCCGCCCAGACCTTGCCGTCGGGGGAGATCACGGTGATCCGCAATCCGGTCGTCGCGCCGAGACGGTGGGCCTGAAGTCGGAGTTCCGCGCGCCTCCCCTCGCCCCCCTCGATCAGGGGATGCAGTGCCGATTCGGCGAGCCGGGCCTCCCGTCGCATCTCCTCGCGCAAACGGATCTCGAGAAAGGGCGGAAGGGAAACATCGATTGCGAAGTTGATCGCCGCCAGGAGCGCCAGGAGAAGTGCCAGCAGAAAACCGAACCACCGCAATGGCAGCGTCGAACGCATCAAGACGCGGCAAAGCGATAACCCACGCCCCGGACCGTCTCAATCCTAGACGCGCTTTTCCCAAGCTTGTCCCGGAGCCGCCGCATATGCGTGTCCACCGTGCGCGTATCCATGTCGGGCGAGTAACCCCAGACGTCTGAAAGCAACATCTCGCGGGTTTGAACCCGGCCTTTCCGCTCCAGGAGCGCGACCAGAAGCTTGAATTCCGTCACCGTCAATTCCACAGGTTTTCCGCCGACAGCGGCCTCGTGGCGCGCCAAGTCCACCTGAATCCCCTCCGCTTGAAGGACCTCTCGCGGGTTTTCCCCGCCTTTGAGACGGCGGAGAATGGATCGGATGCGTAGCAGAACCTCTCTCGGGCTGAACGGCTTGGTCACATAGTCGTCCGCGCCCAGTTCGAATCCGAGGACGCGGTCCACCTCCTCCGCCTTCGCGGTGAGCATCAGGATCGGAATGTGCCGCGTCCGCGGGTCGCCCTTGAGGGTGCGGCAGATTTCTTCCCCTTCCTTCCCGGGCAGCATCAGGTCGAGGACGAGGAGCGCAGGAAGAAGATCCCGGGCTTTCGCCAGCGCCGCGTGCCCGTCTCCTGCGAGCGCAATCCGGAAACCCGCCTTTTGACAGTGGTAGGCCAGCAGGTCGCGGACGTCCGGCTCATCGTCCACGATAAGGATCGTTTCAGGCATGGCGGCATCCTACCCTGAAACCGATCCGCATGGACGGACGAATTGCGGATTGGACGAGGAAGCGCCGGCGCGCCGTTGTTCGCCTACTTCTTCGCCTTTTCCCAGTCCGCGAGGAACTTCGCGAGGCCGAGATCGGTCAGCGGGTGATGCGCGAGCTGCTTGAGAACCGCGAAGGGCGCCGTGATCACGTCCGAACCGATCTTCGCGGCTTCGAGAAAGTGCATCGGGCTGCGCGCCGAAGCCGTGAGGATCAGGGTCTTGATCCCGTAGTTGACGTAAATCTGGCGGATGTCGCGGATGAGCTGCATCCCCTCGGTGGAGATGTCGTCGAGTCGCCCGACGAACGGGCTGATGTAGGTGGCGCCCGCCTTGGCGGCGAGGAGCGCCTGTGAGGCGGAGAAGCAGAGGGTGCAGTTCGTTTTCACCCCTTTTGCGGAAAGGACCTTGATGGCTTTCAGGCCCTCGACGATGAGCGGGATCTTCACGACGATGTTGCGATGGATCTTCGCGAGGTCTTCGGCTTCGCGGACCATGCTGTCGGCCTTCGTGCTGACCACCTCCGCGGAGATCGGGCCGTCCACGATCCGGGTGATCTCCTCGAGGAGTTCGCGAAAAGGTTTTCCGCTCTTGGCGACAAGGCTGGGGTTGGTGGTGACGCCGTCCACGATGCCCCAGGAGACAGCCTCGCGGATTTCATCGAGTATCCCGGTATCAATGAAGATTTTCATGAAGGGAGCCTACGGTCGGAAGGCGATTCTCGCAACCGGTCCCGACGCTTCCTGCGTTCCGCAACGAGAGACGCGACGGCGGAAGCCCCGAGGATGAGAAGCACCGCGAGCAGCGCCCCCCAGATCGGCGGCGCCCACCAGTCGGCAATCAGCATCTTCACCCCGACCAGAAACAAAACCAGGGCGAGGCCGGTCTTCAAGTGGACGAGGCGTTGCACGGCGCCCGAAATGAGAAAATAGAGCGAGCGCAGACCCAAAATCGCACAGATGTTCGAAGTGTAGACAATGAAACCGTCCCGCGTGATCGCGAAAATGGCGGGGATCGAGTCCACGGCAAAGACGAGGTCAATGAAGTTCACAAAGACCATCACCAGCGCCAGGGGCGTGAAAAGCCATCGGCCGCCTTCGCGCGCCAGAAAATGCGCGCCACGATAGTCCGGCGTCAGCGGCATCCAGCGCTGGCAGAGGGCCAGGATGCGGTTGTTCTTCAGGTCCACCGTCTCGCCGCGGGAGAGGAACATCTTGATCCCGGTGACCACCAGAAAGATTCCGAAGAGATAGAGGATCCAATGGAACCGCTGCACGAGAGCGACCCCCAGCGCGATCATCCCTCCGCGGAGCATGATCGCTCCGAAGACCCCCCAGAAGAGGACTCGATGCTGATACGCTCCGGGCACCCGGAAGTAGTCCATGATCAAAACGAACACCAGAACGTTGTCCACGCTCAGGGAATACTCGACGACGTAGCCCGTCAGAAATTCGAGCGCCGGACCCGTCCCCCGCATCCGCCAAACCACGGCGTTGAAGGCGAGGGAAAGAGCCACCCAGATCGCCGTCCAAACGCTCGCTTCGCGAAAGGAGACCTCGCCCGGCTTCCGGCAAAGGTCCACCGCCAGCACGGCGAACACGATGCCGTGAAAGGCGATCCAGAAACTGATCGGGGTCTCCATGGAGAAGTGGGCGCGCATCGTGTCATCTCGTGTTCTCTCTCCGCAAGCGAAACCGGAAGCACAACCGGAAGCACATCTTCGCCCTTTTCGTCAGGGGCTCCGCTTCCGGATTGCCTCGCCTGCCCACCTCTGGCACATTGGCTCCGTCTTCCGTGCGCTGTTAGCTCAGGGGTAGAGCATCACCTTGACACGGTGGGGGTCAGAGGTTCAAATCCTCTACAGCGCACCACTTCTTCCCTCTGAAAGAGGCGCTTTTGGTCTGTTTCCGGCTTGCGATTTGGGAACCGGTAAAAAACGTCTACCTCAGGAAGGGCGGATACTGGTTCTCCCAGATGTGCCAAGGCAAGCGCGTCTGGGTTAATTCGCAGACCACCGATCTCGCCGAAGCCATCAAGCGTGCGGTGGAGGTCCGCAACAACCCGCTTGTCAAACCCACGCATACGCTCGCCGACGACGTGGAGCGATTCATCGCCCACAAGGTCCGCATGAACCAGTATTCCCGGGCGTCCGCGCACACAAAGCGGCTTGCCCTGCTGAAGTTCTCCGCATGGCTTTCCGGTGAGGCCACGCTCGCCAGCATCACCAGCCGGCAACTCGCCTCGTTCTATGAGCACCTGCAGAAAACCGTCACGGAGTCCACGGCCCAGGGCTACATGATGACGCTGCGCGCCTTCTTCCGTTGGGCCGTCGAAACCGAGCGGGCGCGCATCGACAACCCGGTCGGCGCCGTCAAGCTCGCCAAGTGCGACGCCAAGGGGCGTCAAGCTTGGTGCGATCGAGAGATGAAGAATCGTCTGCTCACAAACGCCACCGACGCCGACCTGCGCTTCATCCTCTTCTGCGGATTCGAGGCCGGACTTCGCCGCGGGGAGATCGTCGAAGCACGCGCCGACTGGTTTGATCTGCCCGCGGGCCTTGTTCACGTTCGGCGTGCCGACGGCCAACCGCGCCTTCGTGATGGCGAGATTCCGTTTCGTCCGAAAGATCGCGACGAGCGCACCATCCCTCTCACCAAACCCTTTCAAGCGTTCTTGAAGCGCTACCTCAAGGGGCGTGCCCCGCTGGACTTCGCCCTGATGCCGGAGGTTAAGCATGGGGAGTGGCGTTATCGCTACGACTTCCGAAGGCCGTTCGACGAGTACATGCAGGCCCAGGGCTGCGAGTGGGTCACGCCGCACGTGATGCGGCACTCGTTCGCGAGCATCCTCGCCAGCGCGGGCGTCTCCATCTTCAAGGTGGCCCAGTGGCTGGGGGATGACGTGCGTGTCGTCCAGCGACACTACGCCAAGCTCGCTGCGGGCGATGAGGACATTCACGCGCTGACCTCCGCGGTCTCCACGGGATAATCGCCGGCCTTCAATCGCTTCCAGCACTGCTCCACGTCGGTCACGTCGAACAGCTTGCAGGAATGCCGGTTGACCACGGGACGGATCCATCCCGCGCGGATCATGCGTTCAAAGAGGGAGAGGTTTCCAATCATGGCGCCGGCTTCGTCGCTGCGAATCCCCAGGGGCTTCACAAGCTCCGAGTACTTCATGATCGCATCTTGTGAAGGCTCCCCGAAAAAGTTTAGGACAACATTTGGCCACAAATCTTGGTCATTTCTGGCCTGTCCCTTCCTGATAATTCGCAAGGATGCTGATTCGGTCCCGTTGCGTCGCCGCATCCTCCTCGACTCCTCCGTCAAAGAGTTCCACTTCAAGAATCGCTCTGATTCGGGTCATCCGTCGCCTTTCCGGGTGCGCGCCCGATCTTTCGCTGCTTCAGAAGCTTCACGCGTGGATTGAGGCGCCGCGGTGTCTTTGGCCCACGGGACTCGATTCGATTGCCCTTCGCGCCGCAGACACTCTGGGGAGCGGTAAACCGCTCGATGGGAGAACGCGGCTGCTGCTTCGCGTGTTGGGGCCGCCTCCCCCGCAGGAGATCCAGTCAAGAATCGAGCGCTACGAAGCCGCTCTTCATGCCGATGCCGGCCGACATCTCATCCGCGCAAAGCACAAGCACGCGATCCTCCAGCGCGAACGCGAACGGTGTTCGGCCCTCGCCGCAGAATGGCGAGCGATCAAGGCCGCTTTCGATGTGACGCGGTATCGCGTCCGCGATGGCCGAATCCGCCGGCGCTACATGCAGAATCAGGATCTCCGGATGGACCTGCAACTCACCTGGACAAACGAAAACGCACGGTTCTTCGCCGTCTTCAATACGTTCTGCCACCGGTGGAACCTTGACGGCATGAAGGGCGACACTCCGGTTCTCTTGAGAAGCGCCGCTCATGTCACTCCCTTCGGAACCTGGCTGTTCGTACCCGCCTACTGGAGCCTTGATCCGCGGCGGGATTTCTTCTGGAACGAAATCCGGGCGCTTCACCACTCGCGAAGCCTGAAGAAGCAAGGCACGAAGCTCGGGCGGAATCAACGCGAACGCCGCAAGGAAGCGATGCGCGCGAAACGGCTCATGGAGCAGGCCGTCGCACGAGGGCTCAAGGGCAGTCGCCGCGACGACTGGGTCATGCGCAGGCTCAACTGGGACGTACGCACCGAGCCCCGTGCCCTGCGGCGTCTCCTGAAGGATGCGCTTTGAAGTGAACCGATCACGGTTCCCATGCCACCCGGCCTCGATCTTCCGTCGCTTCCGCTCCAACTGGCTCAACGCCGATCATGACCCTTGCAGCCAAAGGCCACAAACTGCTGATCCTCTTTCGCGGGGAAACGACCACGCTTGCATCAAATTGGGTGCCTGCTACGGTCGCAGCCTAAGGGGTGCCATGGACACTTCCTGCTGGTAGCTTACCGTGGACATGCGATGAAGATCAGCCTGCCGGTCCGCATCAGCGCCAACGTTCTGCTCCCCCTCTTGGGGCAGCTGGGAAAGCCTTTGGATGCTGGAGAGGAGGTGGTGGTGGATTTCGCCAGTCTTCGCCATGTCACGCCGGCCGCGCTGGTTGCCTTGGTTGCGACGGTCATCCGGTGGCGGAGGGAGAAGCAGCCGGTGGAATTCCGAGGAATGGAGCAGTGCGCGATCACCAGCTATTTGCAGCGGATGGATCTGTTCAAGACCTGTGGAATAGACCGACCTGAGAATTTCACCCGCCACGATGCCACAGGACGTTTTGTTCCAGTCCGCCTCATCGACCATGAGGTGGATGCGATGGGAACGGCGATGGCGCTTTGTTTGGCGCCTGGTGGTGAGGAGTACGGCCACGAGATGAGCGGCGTGTACGACATGGCTTGGTACGTGCTCACGGAGATGGCGAACAACGTGCGCCAGCACAGCGGCGGCTTGGGCTACGCATCAGCTCAGGTGACCCGCAACGAAGGTCTGGTGCGTTTGGCGCTGGCCGACAACGGAAAAGGCATTCTTGGAAGTTTTCGGGAAGCTGGATTGGCCTGGAGTGAAGCGATGACCGACACGGAAGCGATTCAGAAGGCACTGGAACCCAGAATTTCATCCAAGGGAACACCCACGAACGAAGGCGTAGGGCTCACGCTGGTGGCGGAATTGGCAGAGCTGGCTCAAGCGTGGCTGCTGATTGTGAGCGGGCGGGGCGTTGTTCGAGTCATTCCAGAACAAGGTCGGATCGGGTCGGTCCTTCCTCACGACGGCGTCTTCCCGGGCACGTTGGTCGGGCTCACCTTCCGCCAAAACGCAGTGCGCGATTTTGCCCTGCTCCTGCACAATGCCAAGATTCATGCTGGCCTCTTGCCGGACGTGGCCGGGGGTGCTAATTTCCGCACATGAAACTGGAGATCTCCATTCTTCAGGAGTTCGGCCAGCATCTTGCAGACGGCTCCCGCGCCGCCGAGTTCCGCATGGGGCGAATCGATCCGTACATGAGCATCTGTCCGGAAGTCGTCTTGGATTTCACCGGGGTGCGTGCCGCAAACAGTTCGTTCATCAATGCTTTGGTGTGTGGGCTGGTGGAACACCACGGAAAGCGCGCCTTGAACATCCTTGTGTTCAAGGGCTGCAATCCCGTCGTGCGTGTTTTGGTGGAAGCTGCCGTCGCCCTTGGCCTTCAGAAGGCAAACCGGCTGGTCAAGGCCTGATTGGTGCTCGCCTTCACCAATCGGCTGAGGACCTGCCGAACAGTCGTTGGCCCTCCGTAATTCTCCGATTTCACTGGGAAAAAAACCAGGAGCTTCTCGACGGAATCGATGGTCTTGAGCGGCAACTGATCCACGAATATCGGGTGTGATCTCATCGGACACCGTCACAAAAACTGGTCGGTTTTTGTGACGATCCAAGTCCCTATTGTCAGAAATCTGTCGTCGTTTTTCTGACAATCATCACGCTCTTTCAAAGCAACTGCCCTTCTCTCTCCAAGGCAGCTCTCCCAGTGGCTCCTTCCCGCAGAAGCTCAAGATGGTGCCTGTCGGACAAACGTCCTACGGCCAACCCGAACCGGAGCCCAGTTCCCCCCCATCAAACGCACGATTCTGGCCGCCTGAGGCCTGCAAAGCAACCGCTGCGCTCGGCATCTGCCAAAAGTGTGGGGTTCAAGGGACCATCCTGTGGGGCAAGTTCAGCCACTACTGGAAGTGCCCGAAGTGCCAGGGCAATACGGCGATCAAGGAGTTCTGCCCCACCTGTCATGAGAGACTGAAGCTCCGCAAGGACAAGAATCGTTTCTTCAAGCACTGCGACGCCTGCCGCACCGAATCCCTCTACTTCGAAGCCACCAACTGACGGGACGCACACGAATTCGCGACTTCTCCCTAGGTGCGACGCATCACTCATTGCAAGGATCTGGCCGGGGATAGGCCAGCATGCCAACCCTGGAGTCCTCCGCTGGCGGTGTTGAGACCAACTGCCTGGTAATCTCGTTCTTTGGAAACGCATTTTCCCCGCGGTCGATGACGACAAATGACCGATGCCACCCGTAGGGGGTCCACAAGAGAATCGCGTCAAGAGACGCGTCCGCACCCAGGCGGATCTGCGCGAGCAGTTCGGAGGAATTGCCGATTGGCAGAGCGGGAACTGAAGGGGGACGGCTCATGACCTCATGGCGCGCTCATACGCGGCGCGGATCGCGGCGATGCGCGGCTCGGGCAGCGGGAGATGGGGGGGAGAAGATTCCGTCCCCTCGCGCGGACGCGATGAAGCCGCACGATCCTCCGATTGCGATTTCGAGGAGGCGCCATGAGTCGGTTCGGACGCGCGGGGCCCAGGGGGCACAGGGCGCGTTGGCGAAGGAGCGACCTTGCGGCGGCGGCGGATGACGGAAGAGGAACCCCGAGACACCTCAGCGACGGTGCCGGGCAAACGAAATGCCGCAGAAGGCCGAGTCTCATCGCTTCCCTCCCTCGTACGGTTTCGCTAGGGCGCGCTGGAGCAGCAGGGCGTTGACGTTCGTGGTGCCGACGTAGATCACACCCAGCACGCGGCCGTACTTGTCGCGGCCGGGGCTTCTGAGCTCGATGGGCTGCCCGAGCACGAGCGCTTTGAGCGCGTCGCGCGAACGGAGGCCCGGGTGCGTGGCCTGCCCTCCGTAGCCCTGGCGAAGGAGGGGCAGCTCGGGCGCGTCGAGGTGCGCGAGGCGGATGCTCGTGCGGAACTGCAGGTCGCAGCCGAGGTCGATCAACGCGGTGATCGTGTCGCCGTCGTGGACCGCAAGGACCTGCGCCGGATAACTCCGCATTCCGGAGGGCGAGGCTCCGTCCGAGCCGCGGACGGCCGTCCCTACCAAGAACGCCAGCGCCGACAGCGTGAGGTGCGAGCTGCGGCGAAGGCGCCGGCGCCGGGCCTGGCTCGCGAGCTGGACGAGGATGAAGCCCACGACCGCGAGCGCGCCCACGGGGAACACGAACGCACCGAGCATCGCGCAGCCCGCCGCGAACTGCGGCTCGCATCCAACCAGGTGGACCGCGCAAGCCAGCGCGACGCACACGACGGTGAAGAAGAGGGCGGCGCGCATGCTACACCGGGCAGGCGTTGCAGAGATCCTGGTAGATCCGCTCGAAGACCTGTTCGCGGTGGTCCTCGTGGAAATAATCGCAATGGCCGAAGGGCGAGAACCAGCGGGTGCCGAACTCGCACGTGCCTGCGGCTGCGCACGGCTTGAGCGCGGTCCCGTACGGTTTGCCCTGGAACTGCCATCCGGTGTTCCCGAGGCGGCCCCACGGCCAGATCAGCGGGCTCTTCGTGAGGAGGTCCCCCGTCGAGCTGTAGGCCAGCGCGCGCTTGAGCCGGGAAGTATGCCAGAGCGCGAAGACGCCGTTCTTCTTCACGTCGGGCTCGGCCGCGCCGCCGATGAGGACCATCGCCTCGATGGACACGCCGCGCCGAGCGAGGATCCGCGCCGCCTTCAGCGCGATGTCGCAGCCGTTCGAGTGCGCCACGATCGCGATGCGGTTGCCCGCCTTCGTCCAGACCTCCAGCTCGGAGACCAGGCCGTAGGCGAGCCAGTAGTTCTTCGCCCACACGTTCCACGCCGGGAACGGGCCGGCGATGTACTCCTTCTTGTCGAGGTGCACGGTCGGATCGCGCTTGAGCAGCCAGCCGAAGAAAAGGTCGGGCCAGGAGACGATCGTCTCGCGCGCGAGGATCCCGTGGATCGCCACCAGGATGAGCGGCGCCGGAGTTTCCCCGCCGCGGGCGCGCGGGAGCGAGGGCGGCGCGGCAGCCGCGATCCGCTTCCCGGAGATCGTGCGGACGTTCGAGGCCCGCCCCGCCGAAGCATCGGCGCGAGGGGGGGTCACGGCACGACTCCCTTCATGGCGCCCTCGGTGAGGCCCGAGGAGAGCTTGTTGGCGAGCGCGGCGGCGGCCTTCCCGCGGGCGGCTTCGCGCGCGCCCGCGGCCTTGATGACCTCGACCGAGCGGCTCTTCCACTTCTTCGCGGCGATCTTCGCCACGCCCTCGCGCGCGCGGATCTCGACCTTGAGGTCCTGGACGTCGAGCTCCTTCGGGATCACGACGCGGAGCGAGGGCCCCTGCGGGTCCGCGTAGGTGAACTCGGTGGCGGAGTCGGTCGAGGCGCAGCCGGCGCCGAGCAGCAGCGACGCGCAGGCGAGCCCGACCGGAAAAAGCTTGTGCAAGTTCACGCGACCGACGATAAACGGACTCGTCGATGGGGCGTGAAGCTTGGGTGGGCTACGTGGGTTGCATGGAGGGAAAATTGTCCGCAGAAGCGTCCCGCGAAGCGGGACAGGCGCGCATGGTGAACTCCGCGAAGAAGACGCGCCAGTCCATGGAGGAGACCGAAGCCGCTGCAAAATCCCTCGCTGAACAGGGGCTCAAGCGCGTCACCGCCGAGGCGCAGGCGGCTGCCGCCGCCCTCGATGCACAGCAGGCCGCGCTCACACGGCTCCAGCGCGAGCAGGACGAAATCGCCAACGCAAAGATGGCGGTTGAGTTGGCGGAAGCCGACGCCTCTTCCGATCCGGAGTCCGTAAAGCTCAAGAAGAAGGCCGAGATCCGGAAGAAATACGCGGAGGACGCCTTCAAGCTGGCCCAGCAGATCGACCGCGCCCGCCTCGCTGAGAACCGCGAGGCCATCGACCGCCAGCTCAAAAACTCGGATGCGGGCCACGCCAAACAGGCCGCGCTCGAAGAGGACCTCGCGAAGGCGAAGGCCAACGATGCGGAAGAAGGCTCCCTCGCCGGGAAACTGCCCAACGTTCAGCGCTGGCGCGAGCAGCAGGAAAAACGGCTGGCGGAAGCTCAGGCGGCGATGGACGCCGCACGGGCGAAGCCGGGAATACTCACACCGGCGAAGCTCATCTACTACAAGGGGGAACGCGACGACGCTGAAACCCAAGCCAATGCCGCGCGTGCCGAGGAAAAGCGCCTCCACCAGCGGATCTTACAGACGCGCGCGGGTCGAGGAGTCGGATCAACCGCGGACATCCAGGCCGAGCTCGACCGCACCAAGAAGGAGAACGAGAAGCGCGACGAGCAGCTCCGGCAAGACGAGGCCCAGAAGCAGCGCGAGAACGCCGAGATCGAGTCGCGGATGCGCGTTCGCGAAGCTACGCAGCCAGACAAACAGAAGGCCGTCGACATCACGACCAACGCCGAGGTGGCCAAGGCTCGGGCTGCTGAGGAGAAGGCCCGTGAAGAGAAGGCTGCCCGAGACGCTGATGCCGCCCGCGAGGAGGCCGCCCGCGCCGCGGAAAACAAGCTCCGGGAGATGGAACTCGCCCGCGCCGCCCCCGCGGACCTGGTCGCCCAGCGCGGCCGCGTCGCCAAGGCACGCCTCCCCGCCGACGCCACGCCCGAGCAGCGCCGCGCTGCCGAGCTCGCCGGCCAGGAGCGCTCCTCGGACGCCGACAAGAACGACTTCTTTCGCCGAGCAAACAACACGGCCACCCAGCTCTCCACCGCCGAGCAGATTCAGAAGCAGGACATCCGCCAGATCGGCGTGCAGGGCGGCGAGACCGTCGCCGGCGCGATCAAGAAGGCGATGGAGCAGATGGGCGTGACGCTCGCCGATACGCTCAGCGCCGACGACCTGGCCCGCGCCATCAAGGGCTCCACCGACTCCATCGCCAAGAGCTACTCCGACCTCCTCACCCGGCTGAAGGATGTCGAGGACCGGCTCAGGAAGGGCAAGTGAACCA
>JADZFN010000032.1 GCA_020849895.1 Verrucomicrobiia bacterium
CAAATCGTACGTCGTCGTTGAACGTGTAGTGCCGTGACATGCCTCCTTCTACCACGCCTCACCCCAAAAATCCGGCCCTTTTCACCCTCACATCACCTCTCCCCCTTGTCGCTAATGATTGGGGTGCCGCCGATTTCCATCTGCAAGTCCGAGGTGGGACCGAGCACGAGGTTGCTGGTGAAGGTGATCAGCCCCGGAGAGAAGCCGGGCGCGATGACGCCGTTGTTGGTGACGCTGTCGCTGGCGATCGTGCCATTGCCGTTCAACTCGCCTCCGCTGCCGACGGCGAGCGTGGTGCTGCGCCAGCGGCCGCCGTTGGCGAGAGTCAGTTGCTGGTAGTTGGTCGGACTGCCGGTGTTGAACGTGTAGGAGGCGACCGACGTGTTCGACGCGCCGTCGAGACGGTAGCCGGTATTGCCCGAGAACACGATGTTGGTGAGCTGCGTCCCCTCGATCGCCGTGGGCGCGTTGGCAATCCCACGGAACGAGATCGTGCCGTTGTGCGACAGGATGCTGTTCGCGCTCCCCTGCGTAACGGTCATGGTAGCGGTGGTGAATTGATATATACCGCCATTATTGCTGATGATCATGGCCTGGCTGGGAGCGCTGTACAACGCGTTGGCCTCCAGGGTGCCTCCGTCGTTGATGAGAAGCATGCCGCCACCTCCCGTGCCGTAGGTCACATAGCTTGCCACGCGCGCCAGCGATCCAGTGCCGGAAATCAGCACCAGAGAGTTGGTCGCGCCGGCGCCCTGTCCGATCCCGAGCGTTTGGCTTCGCAGCTCGCCGCCATTGGTGACGATGAGTTGATTCCCGCTGCCGCTGTTATAGCCCACCCACAGATTGCCGTTCCCACTGCTGACGCTGAGCAAGGAATCTTTGCCCGTCACGGTGAAGACGTTGTTGGAACCCGCCGCGCTGTTGTAGCCCAGATAAACCTGAAAGGCGGTCATGAATCGTCCTCCATTACTGAGGATCAACTGATTGCCCGAGCTGCTCCATCCGAGGAGCGAGGCCCCAACGCTCTTGTTGGTCCATACTGAATTCGGGCCGGAGATCAGGATCGTGTTGTCCATTCCAGGAATCCACAACCGCTCGGTTTTTACGACTCCCCCGTTGCTGACCACGATGGAACCGCGGGTGCCCGCTACGTAGATCGGTTGATCCCACGCATCGAAAGTGCCTCCCGAAATCAGGACCTTGTTGCTGACACCGTAATAATTGCCCAGAGTGGGAATCTGCCCATTCGCCACCACCGTTCCCCCATCGCGAATCGTCAGCGAATTATTGGAGGAAGCGCTGTTTCCCAGAATCAGACTGTAGCCGCCGGCGGTGGCGGTGTTCGACCAGATCGAACCTGCCCCGGTGACCACCACAACGTTGTTGCTGTGCGTCGGGCTGTTGCCGATGAGACCCTTGTCATTCACCGCCACCGCCCCATTGCTGACGATCATGACATCGCCGACCCCCAAGGTCATGAACCCGCCAAGATTCGTGTATCCATTGTCGTAGGTGTAGGTGGCGCCCCACGCGGTCGTCGCCAGCCCGAGCGCCATCAGCATACCGGTCAGTCCTCGCAGGAGCCGGATCCGTCCCGTTCCCTTCGTTGATTGTTGGATGGTTTTCATGATTTGTTTTTTGGGTTGCTTGTTCACGGTTCGATTCATGCAGAACTTCGTTTCATGGAGAGACCGCGTGGGCGGTCTCGAATTCGTTTTCCTGGATTCGTCCCCGGATGGAGATCGGCCGACGCGGGAGCGTCTGACGCGTCATCCGTTGCCAGAGCAGGTCCACCATTTGATGCACCATGCCGCGCAACGGAAATTCATACCGCACGATCGGAAGGCCGTAGTGCAAGTTCACTCCCTCGCTGGCCAGGGTCACGACTCGCATCTCTTCGGGCACGCGCACTCCCTCGGCCAACAATGCCAGCGCGACCGCGCGCATCGCGACATCGTCGTTCACGATGAGTCCGTCCGGCAACCCCTCCGGCCGGGTTCGCCACCGGCCAATCTGCTCCCGCATCTTCTGATAGATTCTCTCTTCCGCTCCCGGCCGATGCAGGATTTCCAGCAATTGCACCACTTCGACCCGACTCAACCCCTGCGCACGCGCCTCGTCCCACATTCCATCGAGATCCGGATCGGCCGCGCCCGGCGGCGCTGCCAGATGCATCATGGCCATCCGTTTCCGTCCCTGTCCCGCCAGATACGCCACGCTGTCGCGCCCAAACTGTTCGTAGTCGAGAAAGAAATCCGTTTTCTTGTTCGGATGGCTCATGCACACATCCGGCAGCTGCGCCAGGTCCTCCTCGATCGTTTTCAGCCAGGACATCTCTGGCGAGAACAAGATCAGCCCCTTGAAACGGTACTGGCGGATGTCACGAGTCAGATTGTGGACCGCTCCCTCCCGGTAGAGTTCTTCCGCGCCCTCGATGCGGGTCAGCCCGTCATAGAACCGGCCCACCCATTTCCGCGGCAGCAGCGCCTGCCGCAACTCCTGCCACAACTCCCGGTAATGATAGGCGGTCTCGTGGGCGAGACTCGGGCCGAACAACACTCCCACAAAGGCCTTCTCCGTCGCAGCTCGCACAAACGTTCCGCGCCTCGGTGCGCGCTCGATCTGGTCCATCGCCGCCAATCGAGTCATGGCTTTCTGGACATCACGGCTGCTGACGCCCCACTGCTGCGCAAGCTCAGCGTTGGTGGGAAGCCGGGTGCCCGGCGGCAGAGCGCCGTCCTCGATCTGCGAGCGCAGATAGGCTTCGATCTGAACGTGCGCCGGCTCGATTCTCTTCGGTTGGAAATCCAATTTCATGGAAATACCACTCAAACTCGTTTGGTCATATACGAACTTATCTTTCCGGCGTCAAGCACGAATTTTCAAAAAATATGGGCTCCAATATCGCCGCGAAGATGGCGAGCGAGGAGGGTGGCCACGACCAATTTTTAGGCTCTCTCTGGTTTTCCGTGGAGGGACCCGGCATTCCGGGGAGAGTCAATTTTTACCCTGAAGTTTTAATTTCCGGTTTCTCCTCGAGGGCGATGAGGCGGTAAGCGTGGGAAGGACATGAGGCGATCGTCAGAACATTTCCGTCGAGCTTGACCGGTTCCGAGTGACAGACGTTGCGGACCTCGATCCTGGACAGGTCCAGGCCGAGTTGTTGGGCGTTCAGTTCGAGACGGAGACCCGCCGCCTTACCGGTCAGATTCATCGCCACGAGCAGCGTGCGTTTCTTCGTTCGATCCGCGTAAAAGCTGGCCACCGTCGTCTTCGGGTTCAGCGGTTGAGTGACGGTTTGGCGCCAGTAGGGGATGAATTCATAAGACGCCAGGGCGAAGTCATACCGGGCGAGGGCTTCGTACAGGCGGCGCGCCACGGCATCATCGTAGAGGAAATCGCACAACCAGATCTGGCTGTCGTGCAGCAGGATCAGGCCGTGCAGATATTCCTGATGCTGCGGGCCGACCTGTGCGGCCTCGGACCGCGAGATGGAGCGCCCGAATTCCGGCAGCAGCGCCACTTTGGGGCCGAAATTGTGCCCCATGTATTCGGCCCGGTAGGTGGCCAGGCCCAGCACATTTTCGTAGCCGCGATTTTGCTTGCGATCGAGGAGGCTGTTGAAATTTTCGCCATCCACAATGAGGTCGGCGAAACCGAGTGCCGGCAGGCAGATCATTCCGCTGTTGTGATAAATGATCATGCCATCGGATCGCTCGTGTTTCAGGTCAATGTAGAGGCGTTTGACCATCTCGCGCGCGCCGCGGATGTTGAACGTGGTCTGGATCGCCGACGAACCTTCGACGATCTGGCCGCAGCCGTGATGGATATTGTTGCACGGACCGGGTTGCGAGACATCCAGATAGTATCCGCGCGGCTTCGAGCGGGTCTGCAACTGGCGCAATCCCCAAACGGTAAAATCTTCAAAAGATCTCGCGGCGGGACAAACGGGCATGGTGCGGTCGCTGGCCGGCGAACCGGGGGCTGGCATATACACGTCGTGAATGTTGTTCAACCATTCGTCGCCGAATTGTTTGAATTCCGGGCTCTCCGCCCAGGCCTGACAGATCTGAAAATAGGGGAATGCGAACGTCTTCCGTCCATCCGGCAGGGAACCGTCGAACGCTCCCGGCGTGCAGCGAGGGCCGGGAAGGGGATAGGATTCCTCGCCCGAAATCGAGTGATACACCTTGGCCCAACTGGTGTGCCAGGCCTGCAACACCTCGATGCCTTTCTCGGGGGTCACGGAGGACACGTATGACGAGTTGCCGATCCGCCACCGGCGATAATCCGGCGGCGCCGGTCTTACCGGAGTGGCTTCGAATCCGAAGGCGAACGTGCGCTCCGACTCCAGGACGAACGGCGCATTGATCAGATTCACCTTCAGCAGCGTTTCGTTTCCGTCGCGGACGACTTCGAGCTCTTTCTGGCGGTTGTCTGTCACCCACGCCAGACTGCTCTCGGCAAAAAATTGCACGCCGCCGGTTTCATTTCCCAGCCAGAGGGGCCGCAGCGATCCGCTCCATCCGTCCGGCCGAAGCGCGCCGGTGTCCCGCAGGCTGTAGTCGTAGGCGTTGATCAGCGTGGCCCATTCCTTCTTCAACGGAAGGGTCAGGATCAACGACTGGATTTTCACCTTGCCGTGAGTCGGGATCACGCGCAGCTCCGTCCAGTTCATGCCATCGAACTCGGTGGAACTGGCGCATTCGACACGGAGCGCATCGGTCTTCGCGTCCTTTTTCCAGGCGACGCGGGTCGCGGATTGTTCCGGGGCCGACTGTTTGGATGGCAGCGTGTTCAGTTCCGTGGTCTTCTTATCCGTCACCAACGTCAGCGTCATCGGGCGCGCCAGGATGCCGGCGCCCTGGGTCTGGATTTGCACCGGCAACAACTTTCCGCCGTAGGCATATTCCCGGCCCCAACTGCACACGGTGTCCGTCTCGCGGACCTGCAGCGGCGTCCACGGCGGCGGCACGTCGGCGGATTGGCCCAGCGAATTGCCGAACCATTCGGGCCGCGCCTTTTTATCGAAGGACAGTTTCTGCCGGGCCATGAGCGCGGGGCCCTTGTGCAGAGACAGGACGATCTCGCACGGACCAGTCGGAAGTTTCGAGACATCAAATTCTTCGGCGACGGCGGTGGATTTCGGGAGAAACGTCTTTGTTTCCACCCGGTCACCGGCGCGGATCTCGATCGTTCCCTTCACCTCGGCGGGAGCGACGGCCAGACGGGAAAAATCGCCCTCCACTCTCAGCCGGTTCGTGGAGGGATAGCTGCGAAGGCGGAAGCTCAGGTCCTTTTTCAAATACAGAGGCAACTCCAGGCCGTAATACACGTTCGTGGATCCGGGGTCCGTCGCCTGCAAACGCACCCAGAGCGAATCCGTTTCCGTCAGGTTCTTCTGAAGGGTCCATGTGACGGGGCGCTCCGCAGAGACGGTCGTGGTTTTGTTCGTCACGACGCCCTCGCTGCTGGATACGGCAATCCGTGTTTGCGCGGTTCCGGTGCGCGGCCCCGTCAATTCCAGCTTCAGGTCCAGATCGCCACGGAACAACGGTCCCAAGGCGACCGGTCGGACGGCGACGTTGCGATCTCCCCGGAACACCAGTTCGCCGAGGGAGAATTTCTCGGGCTCGCCGCGGAGCGAAGCGCGCCGGCCAAAATTCCATGAGTCCTTTTCCGTTCGCAACTGGCGCCAGATCCTGGAAAAGTTGACTTTCCAGACGGTCCCGTCTGCGGGCGCTCCGGCGCCGAACGCAGAAAACGGAATCCGCGCCTCCAGATTCCAGCCAGCCGCATCCACCCGGCTCTTGACCTGCCAGGACGGATTCCATTTCAGGTCAATCTCGCCGGAGCCCCGGAGCACGTAATCGTAGGTGGTGTCCACCGTGTTGACCACCATGCGATGGCAATCGCCTCCGTCCTTCGCGTTCGGATTGGGGACGAGCAGCAGCTCCAGCGAATCATCGTCATCCACGCTTTCATCGTGCGTCAGGCGGTCCTTTTTGAAAAAACCGGCCAGGAGTTTCATGTGGGGATTGGCCAGATCGGATTCCGGCAGGGGCGAACGAAAGGCGAGGTAAAGATTCTGCGCGTCATAGGTCAGCCACACCTGGCTGGGGGTGTCCGTGACCCGCCCGTGCGCCAGGTCAATGGCCACAGGCGCAACGGTGGCCTCCCGCCATTCGTCCGGTTCGATCCGGCCATCGATCGCGATCGTCTGGCGGGTTCGTCCGAGGCTGAGTTTCTGGCGGGGGGCAACCTCGCCCTGGGTGCGGTAGATGCCGGCGATTTCGTGCGCGGAGAGCGCCTGGCGATATATGGCAACCTCGTCCATCACACGTTCCTCCATCCGGAGATCCTCTCCCGGCATCTCCATGCACTCGCCGAGGATGAACTTGGACGTTTTGGAAAGAGTCGGAAACTGGAAATCCACCTTGGTGCCGGCCAGTTCCGCGTCCAGATACAGGCTGACTTCCGAACCTTTCCAGGTAAAGGCAAACAGATGCCATTCGTCCTCGGAATAGGCGGGCAGAATGATATGGCTGGTGCTTCTCTTTTGATCGCCGGAAAAGAATTCGCCGAAAAGCCAGGTATGGGCGTACTGGAAATACTTATACAGAATCAGGTTGCCGTTGCTGCCGTTTAGGTAAAAGGCGCAGTGATGCTGTTGGTCCACCTTGTTCCACGTGACTCCCGGCAGGCCTTTCATCCAGAAGGCCACGGTTCCTTCCTCCTGAGGCACATTGCCTTCGGCGGCGAATTCGAGGCCCTGCTTGGATTTGCCGGTGAGGAATCCCTTGCCCTTCAACCCCGGAACGAAACGCGGGTCTTCGTCGGTACGCAGATATTTGCCGCTGGGATTTCCTTCCGCGATCTCCGGCTCCAGGCCGTGATCGAACGAAAGGGAAAAGACCACGGAGTTGTTGTCCGCCGCGCGTGCGTTTCCGCCCGGTGCGATCAACAATCCTGCCGCCAGCGTCAGCCCTCCGATGGCGTGGGCGATGGGACGGGAGAAGGCTTTTGCAAAACTCGATCCGAGGCAACCATGGGATGTGGGGGGGATGGGAATCATTGTTTTACTCTCTCTCTGTTTTGTCGGGTTGACTGGGTTTCTTGTGTTCGTGAAATGTGCGTTTCGAAATGCAGACGCGTGTGCGCGAATCCAAAATCGGGGGGCGTCAACGTGTGTCGTTCCGGATGGATGCTTCGCCGATGCGCATTCGCCTTCGATCGCCCCGCGCTCAGTCGTTCACGGAACGTTGCTCCGCTCGTTCCTTCGTCAGGCCCTCGACGTGTCCATCGAGGAAGACGAAGTTGCGCACGGGTTTGTGGATGAACTCGCCCGCTGCCTGGGCGTTCCAACCTTGCTTCCGTTGCGTGACGATGATGGTGTACATCGGCGCACTGCCCGGAAAAAATGGCGTGCAGCAATACCCCATCACGTCGCCAAGATTGGAGAACTGCCTGAGATTGGCCGCCACCTTTGACGAGTCATTCAGATAGTTCATCACGTACAGCAACGTGCCGTCCTTCTTCTGCGTGTACCAGAATGCGCTGTAGGTGATCCAGCCGTAGTTCACGTGGTTCAAATCAAACCCGCCTCCCGTGAAGTAGGGAGTCGGTTGGCCGGTGTTCTTCCACGGGTAGCCAGGGCAGTAAAAGATGTTGGAACGCTCGCTCCCCAGGTACGGACGCAACTGCTGATAGAATCCATACCATGCGCCATCCTTATCGGCACTCCAGCACACCGGCAGATCTTCCCGCCAATCGTACGTGTAGGCGATCGTCGCGAGCATGATCTGACGGAGGTTCGACTGACACTGCATCGCCTTCGCCTTGTGCTTGGCGTTGCCCAACGCCGGCATCAACATCGCCGCAAGGATCGCGATGATGGCGATCACCACGAGAAGTTCGATTAAGGTAAATGCCGATGGGGTATGACGATTCATCGTCGTCGAATCAGCAAAGGGCCCGCCAGCGAGAGCAACGCCCGCGTGGACGGCTCGGGAACCGCGAAGATGAACCTCATGTCGTGGCCGCCGACCCCGACAAAGCGGACCCCACCCTAATGCCGCTGCGCGCACACCTCCGCCGAATGGAATTAGAGGTTGACGCATCATGCTTCCATTTTGTTTTCGATAAGATACCGACCTATTTCTCTCGAACTTGTATGAAACTATTTATCCAGTGTCAAGCATGAATTTTCGAAAAAGGCAGGACGTTGTCGTCTGAAGTTGTCGGCGGATGCGCTTGCCGCCAAAGCCAGCTCAAACTTGTGCTCTGAACGCAGTCCTCGCGTGAGGAGGCCGAGGAGAAAGCGACGCAGACGCAGGGAGAGGTCCTAGCGCCACTCGTGCTTCGGATACTTGCGGCGGAGCTCCTGCCGGATCCTGGGGTATGCGTCGCGCCAGAATCCTTCGAGATCTTCGGTCACCTGCACGGGGCGCTGGTTGGGCGCGAGGATTTCGACGGCGAGCGCGACGCGTCCGAGGGCGATCTTGAAGCTGCGCGGGGCGTCGAAGAGGTCCTGGATGCGGGCGGAAAGGAGCGTCGGGCCGGTGGCGCGGTAGCGCACGCGCGCACGGCGGCCATTGGGGAGCGCGACGCGGTCGGGCGCATGTTTTTCCACCAAGGCCTGCTGCGCGGGCGAGATCCAGGCGCGCACGACGGGCAGGGCGGCGCGGTCCTTCAACTCGCGCACACTCCGCGCGCCGAGGCAGGCGTGTTCCAGAAGGACGCGGCGCTCCTCCTCGGCGATGCCGGGCAGCCCGAGATCGGGACACCATTCGCGGAGGCGGTTGAGGCGGAGGATCCACTGTTCCGTCGCCTCCTCCCATCCTGGGAAATGGATGCGTCCCGCAGAAATCTCCCGGGCGAGGAGGGCGGCGGCCTCGGTTTCCGTCGGCTCGCCGCGCGCCTGAGTTTCGAGGAGGAGATCGCGGAAGCGCTGTTCGCTGCGCGCGACCACCCGCCGCGCGATCGGATCGAGGGCGATTTCGCGTCGTTCCGAGAAATCGTCCGGGAACATCTCGCGCAGCCATTCTTCGCGGATCCCCGTGGCGAGGGAGAGGACCACCTCGACGTCACCGCGTCCGCGCTGCACCTCGGCCACCTCGGCGGCGATGAGGAGGTTGTGGTTGCGGACCACGCTGTCGCGGGAGAGATGCCCCTTGCGTCCGTGGAGGAGTGCGAAGCGGAGCGTGCCGGCATCGAGCCGCCGCGCGAGATGGTCGCTGAACCCGGCGAGGACGCAGCGGGCGAGGGTTTCGGCGCTCGCCGGTTTTTCGGAGACGTCCAGCCCCTCGGCCTTCGCGACGCGGAGGAAGGCTTCGAAGGCGGGGCGGACCTGGCGCGCCGCGCCGGCGTGGATGCCGAGCCGGCGGCAGCGTTCCGGATCGAAGCGGGCTTTCTCCGCATGGCGCCAGGCTCGGGCGAGGACCGCAAAGTCCGAGTCCGCCTCCTCGCCGAGGGCGTCTTCGCGCGCGTCGCGGGCCGCTTTTCCGCTCGTGCGGACGAGGAGGCCGCGCCCCTGGGTCAGCGCCGCCATGAGCGCCGCCGCGCGTGCGCCGCCGAGGCGGTCCGCCTCGATCAGCATCCGCGCGTAGCGCGGGGGCAGCGGGAAGCCGGCCATCCTCCGTCCGACGGGGGTGATTTTCCGATGTCGGTCGAGCGCGCCGAGGTCTTCGAGAAGCGCTTCCGCGCGGGTGAGCGCGGCGGGGTCTGGCGCTTCGAGCCAGCGGAAGGCGCGGAGGTCGTCGAATCCCGCGACCTTCAGCGCGAGGACTTCCCGGGAGAGCTCCACGCGGCGGATTTCAGGGGTCTCATGCGCGGGGCGGAGCACGTGCTCGGCGCGCGTCCAGAGGCGGATCGCGCGGCCCGGCGCGGTGCGCCCGGCGCGCCCCGCGCGCTGTTCCGCCGAGGCGCGGCTGATCTTCTCGACGAGCAGCGTATTGATTCCTCGGCGGGGATCGTGGCGCGCGACGCGTGCGAGTCCACTGTCCATCACCAATCGGACCCCCTCGAGGGTGAGCGAGGTTTCCGCGACGTTCGTGGCCACGACGACCTTGGGGCGCGCGTGCGGCGCCACGGCGGCGTCCTGCTCGGCGGGAGGAAGCTCGCCGTGAAGCGGGAGGAGGGCGCGTCCCTCTCCGGCGGGCGAGGCGCGGAGTTCCGCGAGCGTCCGTGCGATTTCGTAAGCGCCAGGCATGAAGATCAGGGCGTCTCCCTCGAAGCCGTCGTCGGCGGCGCGCGCGAACTCGCGCGCCGCGACTTCCCAAGGAGGAATTTTTGAGAAATCCGCGGGCTTCTCCAGGTAGCCAATCTCGACGGGGAACGCCCGTCCTTCCGCCGCAACGACGGCGCACGGATCGAGAAAACCGCGCAGAGAGGCGACCGGGAGCGTGGCGGACATCACTCCGACGCGGAGGTCCGGGCGCGCGCCGCGCTGGAGTTCGAGCGCGAGCGCGAGACCGAGATCGCCTTCGAGATGCCGTTCGTGGAATTCGTCGAAGAGGACCGCCGACACGCCGCGCAAGGTCCGTTCGCCGCCGAGCATTTGGCGGAGCAGGACGCCTTCCGTGACGAAGCGGATCCGGGTGGAGGGCCCGGTGACGTTGTCGAAGCGGACTTGGTATCCCACCTCGCCGCCGAGCCTTCCGTGACGTTCGGCGGCCACGCGGACGGCGAGGAGGCGCGCGGCGAGGCGACGCGGTTGGAGGACGACGACCTGGCCGCTTCCGAGCAGGCCGCGATCGAGCAGGATTTGCGGCGTCTGGGTGGACTTGCCCGAGCCGGTGGGCGCGGTCAGGAGGACCCGCGTGTGCTCCCGAAACGC
>JADZFN010000033.1 GCA_020849895.1 Verrucomicrobiia bacterium
CCTGGCCGCTTCCGAGCAGGCCGCGATCGAGCAGGATTTGCGGCGTCTGGGTGGACTTGCCCGAGCCGGTGGGCGCGGTCAGGAGGACCCGCGTGTGCTCCCGAAACGCGCGGGCGATCTCATCGGCAGCGGCATGAATGGGCAGGGTGGAAGGCAAGGGCGAAGGGTAGCCGAGCCGATTTTGCTTGGCGAGGCGCGGCGGTGGAGTGTCATGGTCTGCGATGAACCATGATTTTCGCGGCACGGTGGCGTTGGTGACGGGCGCGGGGCGGGGGATCGGACGGGCGGTGGCGCTGGCGTTCGCCCGCGCGGGCGCGGCGGTGGCCTGTGTGAGCCGCACCGAGGCGAACGCCCGGCCGGCGGCCGGTATCACGGGGTAGGTCTTCGCCGTGGACGGCGGGATGACGAGGTGAGGCTGCCTCCGTTTCCCCGCCATGCGCGCGGCCTCCGCCGCGGCCGGCCCATGGCCGGGTTGGTGGAGAACCGCCGGTACAGATTGAGGACCGAATATCGCTCGTCAATGAACTGCCGCCCGGAGCATCTGCCCGTCAGGCGTATGACGCCGTGATCAACGCCTTCGGGTGGGATGCAGCCGCTTCTCGTCTCGGTCTCGAATGCGAAGCCATATTCGGTGGGAGCTATGGTTTCGGGCCGAGCGTGATGTCGTCCACGAGGGTCGTGCCGTCGAAGTCCTTCAGCAACACGTTCCGAAACAGGATCGCGCCCGCCGAGGCCTGTTCCTGAGTCAGATTCGCATGAGTGAAAGGAAATGTCGCGCTGATCGAAGTCGGGTTGCCCACGCCTTCCACTTTCACCGTGTATTTCTGCGCGTCGTAATCGAACGAGACGGTCAGCCGGTAGGTGTCCCCGACCATGATATCGCCCGAGTTGCCAATCCGCTCGCCCGATGTGTCGCTGGCTCGCAGGACGTTCGGGCGCGTATCGAGGTATACGCCCGCGACGTTCGGCGAAGCGCCGTTCCCGGCATCGAAGCGGGCATGGAACTGGCCGGCTTGTGTCGGCTTCACCAGCATGCTCCACTGCGCGACGTCGGCGCCGGTGTGAACCTTGCGAATCGCGTACTCGTGGCCGCTCTTGGCGTAGTCGGCGTCGGCGCTCGGGCGCGGCGGTTGCGCGATCTGGAGCGACTGTTTGCCCGCCAGCGCGCCGTTCGTGGTGATGGTATGAATGAGACTGGAGTCATTCCACGAGTCCTGTCCGTTGAGACCGGTCTCGTGATAGATTGGGCTTTCGAAGTCGATCTTCAGTTCGTCCGCCCAACCGGGCGCGACGATGTTCGACGCCGCGAGAACCATGAGCGCCGTCGGCGCTACGAAACGTTTCTTCATCGTCCTGTCCTTTCGTGCGCGAGTCGTTCGATTTCGTCCGGCGACAACGCGCGGTGGTAGAGACGCAGGTCGCGCATCGTCCCGCGGAAGGGATGACCCACGCCGCAGCCGATCCGCAGCGGCTGATCGTTGTCCAGGTTGTAATCGGATGCTTTGAACGGCGCGGACTCGGAAACCAAAACGCCATCCTGATACAGCTTGAGCCGGTCGCCCGCGCGCACGGCGGCGAGGTGATGTTCGCCGGTCGGTAACGCGCGATCGTGCGTCGCCATTCGTCCGGCCTGGAGGCTCTTGATGTGGCCGGACGGCAGCATGCCGGCGAACAACTTTCCCTGATACACCGCCATGCTCCACACGCGGCGCAGAGGCACCGGAGAGTTGTCGAGATTGCCGACGAAAGTGAAGTCGTTGCCGTCCATGCGCCAGACGTTCGCCATGGGCAGCGTGCCGACATAGACCTTGGCGTTGTACAGCGCCATCGCCATCACCTCGCGCTCGAACCCGACCCGGTTGATCATCGTCCAGCGGTCATCGCCGTCGTAGCGCACCACCTCACATTCCGGCCACGTGCCCACCAGCAATTTTCCGTCGTAGGCCACCGCCGCGTAATTCTGATCGGAACGCGGCGGCACGCCGCAGGACGTCCATTCGCTGCCGCCTTCGTAGCGCAGGACGCCGTTCTTGCCGTTGACCAACGCGTACAGCCGGTCGCGGAACACGGTGAACGACATGATCCGTTCGTTCGGGCCGACGTTCCTCCAACGCTGGCCGCCTTCGTACTCGAACGCCCCGCGCCGGTGATGGCTGGTGCAGTAGAGTTTGCCGCGATAGACCGTGAGACACGTCGCCTCGTCAGCCTTGCCGGTCTCGTAGTCGGCGTCCACGGGCTTGTCGTCGGGCACGGCGTCTTCGCTGCCGGGTTTGCCGCACTCGATCCAGCGACCGTCGGACTCGATGCGATACACGCGGCCGCCCGGCTTCTTGTTGAGTTGCGGGCCGAGCCGGGAGCCCATCGGATTGTAGCGTCCCGTGCCGCAATAGAGCGCGCCGTTGAACTCGGCGATGGACTCGACGGCGCTCGAGCCATCCGGCGTCCCGCCGAGATCGGTCCATTGCTGGCCGCCTTCGTAGCGCCAGAGATGGCCCTGCTGGTCTGCGCCCATCTCGAGCGTGCCGGCGTAGAGTTTTCCCTGCACGACGGCCATCGCGACAATGTGGACAGCGTTGCCGGGGCGTCCGCAATCCTTCCATTCCTCCAGTTTTCCATCGTCAATCCCGAACTGGATGTTGCGGTTGTTCGCCGCGGTCGTGAACGTCATCCCCGAGAGCGTGACGACGCCGAGGTTGAACCCGCGCCGGGTCTTGGGATCGAACTTGGAGACGAGATCGCCGACGATGTCTTCGGAGTGGCCGTCGGTGTGAACCCGGAGCGCGATGGTGAAATCGCCGGCGCCGAAACGCCAGGCTGGTTGATCCGCGAGTTCCTGCCGGTAATCCACGCCGCCCGGCCAGTGGCCGACCAGTCCGTCTTTCAATTGAATCTTCATTCGAATTTGTTTTATGTTTTGGATTTGGTTGCGTTTTCGCCGCCCTAGAAGCTGCCATCCGATTCGTCCACGACCTCAGCGATAAACGCGTTGTTGCCGCTGAGATCGCCGTATTTGCCGACGAGATCCTGTTTGCTCAACGAAGCGACATGCCCATCGCCAAACAGGAAATTGCCGCGCCGATTGTGGCGGAGATGGACGGCATCGGCGTACGCACCGGCGCTGTAAGGCCGGAAATAGTATCGTTGACGGCGGTCCAGTGACGGCGCCCCCGGATGGTTCATGACCGAGTCCCCGATATAAAGAAAGCCGTCGGGCGGACCAAAATCGCGCGTGCCGAGCAGGGGCGGATCGAGGGTGATGACAGATGCCCTGGCAATCGTGAACGCGCCCGCGAACGGGTTGAGCCCCGATGCGACGTCGGGCAGCCGCATCCCGTATGCAAAGTCGCGATCGGCCGCCACGGTCCAGGAGCGCGGTTTTTGACTTGGACACAGAAAAAGGTTCGCCTGGCCCGTCCCCGGGTCGGCGACGTAACCGGAGGTGATCAGACGCGTCATCCAGTGCATGTCGACCGGGGCATACTCGTAAATGAATGGGCCAGTGCCATTGTAATCGTTCGCGTACATCAGGGTGAGATAGCCCAACTGGCGCAGGTTGTTCGCGCACACGACGGAGCGTCCTCGTTCCTTCGCCCTTGAAAGAGCGGGCAGCAGCAGTGCGGCAAGGATCGCGATGATGGCGACGACCACCAGCAACTCGATCAACGTAAACGCCAGCCTTTTCAAGGCGAACGCTCGCTTTTTGATTTGGTTTTGACGGTCTTGGAGGCGCTGGCGGCGCGCACGATCGCGGCGGCGCAACCTTCCGGCAGTCGCACCTCGGCGTAGGTCTTGCCGTCCCGCTCGATCTTTTTCACGGGATAACGGTCGGTTGCCCGGCCATCGCGGTCATAGACGTACGCGGTGAAATCGCTCTGGTCGTTCCAGCCGAACAAGCCGCTGCGGGAGGTGATGATGCGTTCCTGGCCGATGACGTAGCCGCTGTGAATCTCGATGGGCGTGAACGGAAACATGTGCTCGGTGAGCGTCTTGTACGGCACGGCGAAGTCCATGCCGTACCAGGAGTAGAGGCAGCCGTATTCGAGTATGCGGCGCATGACCCGAAACGCGTCCTTCTCGCTGGTCTCGGTCAGGTGATCGCCCAGTGCCAGCGGACAGTACAGTTGCACCTTGCGACAATGACTGATCGAGCCGGTCTCGGTGAAGCTCATGATCTTCAATCGCCCGAGCGTCCGCGTGCAGGGCGCACCGTTGACAACGAGTAACGCGCCTTTGTCGCGGATGCGCTGGACCATTGCGGCCCGGTATTCCCGGCTGAGCAACGGCGTCGCGCCTTTGAGGCGTTGGATGCGATGCGTGGCCGGATCAATGTCCGCCGAACAACCATCCCGGTGGCTATAGACCCAGAACGACGCCGACTGCGTGAACTCGTCCCAATAGACGCCGTCGAATTTCAGACCGTCGAGGATGACGTCCACCGTTCGCGCCATTTCCTCTCCCCAACCGCCGGGTTGGAGCGTCGGGATGTACATGCTCAGGTAGGCGTGACTGCCGTAAATGATGTGTTGGCCGGCGGCGTTGAGCGCGCGGTCGGCGGCGAACCGCTGTTTGTTCTCCTCGGTGGTGTCGAGGAAGCAATCGAAGTAGATGCCGGCCTTGACGGATTTGTCGGGATACAACCGGCGCAGCCGGCTCAGGAAGTTGATGTGGTTCGTTTTCGAGCCGTTGATCCAGTCTGTGCCGCGCGCGTAATGGCCGTTCTTGTTTTTCACCTCGTCGTTGGATTGCACGAGATACGTGGCCGATTTGTTGGCGACCCAGTTCGTCAACGTCGCATCCGACCACGCGTGGACCGGCGGAAACACGAATGCGAATCCGACCGTGATGGGGAAATTCACATCGAGCAGCCGGCGGGCGGCATTGACGAAGGCGAAATAATCCGGTTCGCCCACGGGCACGATGGCGAACTCGCTGGTGTAGGTCGCGCGCGGGCCGAGATAGAAAAACGGATCGTGCAGGGTGATCGCGCCGCGGTCGGCGATCAGGGTGGAGTGGACGCGCAATTCGTCGTTGAGCGCCAACAGTCCGACGCCGCCGTTGTCCGTGGTGAAAAACGCACTAGGGTTTTCGCCGCCTTCGAAGTGCCGTCCTGATTTGGTCGGCATTTTCGCCCCAGCCAGCCACACGCCTGTCGCTGCGTCCCCTGATGGCACGGTGTGCTGCTGCATGACCGGCAGGTTCTCGTCGGTCAGGTTTGTGAACGTGTCGCGCACGATGAGCCATTCGTTGTGGCGAACAACCTTCCGCCGATGCCGGAAGTGCGCGTTGCCCGCCGTGACCCATCGGCCGTCGGGCGTGGAGAACTTGCTCTCGACCCGGTAGGGCCGCCCGTTGATCTGGAACGTGATCGTCGCGCCCTGCTGTTTCAAGCTGGTGTAGTTCCTGGAGAAACTTGCGCGCGGCGCAAGGACCGGCAACTCGCCCGTCGGCGCGGACTTGAACGCGCGCGTGCCGGGCGTGTCGGGCCGGGTGCGAAACTCGACGTCGCCCACGGCCACCCGGTAGTCCTCATCGAACGCGCCGGTGTTGACGAGCGTGATCGTGTTCGCGCCGTCGCGCAACAAGCCGCCAAGGTACAACTCGTACTCGGCCGATTTCACGCCGTCGGCCAGCGCGTAATCGGGATGATGGTCCGTGGTCGTGAAATCCGGCGATCGCGCCAGGAGCAGTCGTCCGTTGCCCTCCGCGACGGTGAGCGTCCGCCCGTCCCGCATCGTCGCGGTCGGGCCGCGATTGCTCAAACGATCCGTATCAATCGGCTCGCTGTTGACCAGGACCTGGAGCGCCAGGCTGCAATAGCCGGTCGCGCTCGCGGCCTTCGTCACCGCGCGAAAAAACAGATACGGCTCGTGGTTCGAGCCGGGCTTGCCGGCGTTGAAGGCGACTGCGCGGCGCTCGCCTCTGGCCAGTTCGAACGCCGCGACCAGCGGGAGCGTGGTCGTGGGCGGAGCGGCCTGGCCGTTGCCGTCACCGAACACGAGCGGCAGCATCCGGGCGCGGGAGGTGTCCCATTTCTCCGTGCCCATCGTGAGCATCGTCTGCTGGGCGGCCGGCGTCCCGTCGCTGTCGGACACGCCGATCTCGAACGTGGCGAATTGATCCTGTTTCACGCCCGCCATGCCGAGCGCCGTGAACGGCACGAACGCCTCGACGTTGTACCCGCGCGCCGTGCGTTTCGCGGCCACCTTTGCGCCGGCGGCGGGCTGGCCCTGGGGCCGGTAGGAGTACACCTCGGCCGGGAGCTTGTCGAAATTGCCGGGGCTGATGCCGAGTTGGATCACGCCGTCCTCCGTTGCGCTGGCCGGTTGGGTGTCGAGCAACACGTTGAGGTAATCGCCCTTCCAGATGTCCGCGCCCGCATACGGCTGTTGCACGATGTCGTCGGTCACCTCGGCGGCGACGAGCAGCCCATCGGTTCGCCAGGCGACGCGGACAGTGGCGCTGAGATCGGCGGGGCCGGTCCAGTCTTCGCGTTGCCAGGTGGCGTGAGCGGCGGAGTTGAGCGTGACCGCGTTCGGCACATTCTCCCAATCCGACAGGTCGCCGTCCACCTGCACCGGCGGATCAATGTCATACGGCGCGATGATGGGTTCGACCGCTTGCGCGACGGTAAAGGCAAAACAGAACGCGACGTAGGACAGGCATCCCGCCTGTCCCTTCCGCGTCGCAGAACGACGGACATTCGCCGCGAAATCATTCGGGTCCATGTTCCGCGTGAATGAATCCATCATATCGAAAATTGGAAATCGGCGATTCAGAGGCTCCCATGCGCGACAGCGTTAAGCGCATGGTCCGCTCATCTGCATTCGACCCGCTTCCGTCTATCGCCGACGACAGGCGCGACCGACCAGGACCAGGCTCGCTCCGAGCAGCATCACCGTGGACGGCTCCGGGATCGTGACCAGGGTCAACGTCGGCCGCCATGTGGCGTTGCCGTGCTCGGCGCTGGCGAACTGCTGGTTGTAGGTGTTAACTCCACTGGCTTCGACGTCCGAAATCAACAACAAGCCGGCGTTGATATTGGTATGCCAGTAGTTCACCAGTGAGGCCGGCAACGTGATATTGATCCCGACGCCGTTCTGGTCCGTAATGCTGTTGGTATCGCCGACATCGTACAAAATGTTCGAAGCCAGGGCGGGAGTGAGGTAATCCACGCCGGCAAGAGACAGGCCGGCGCTGCCCACCCAGCCGCCGCCGACAACGCCATGCGCTTTGTGATTCCAGTCGCTCTCACCAGTCGCAGCCGTAGCGAAGACGGTCGCGCCTTCAATCCAGCCTGCATTCGTATCGGCAATCTGATAGACGCCGAAGGTGAAACTGCGCTGCATGCTGCTCTCCTCCTTCGTCAGCGTCAAGGTGGCCGAAGTCACCAGTGCGTCCACCGGCAGGCTCGACACATCGAAGCGGAGGATGGTCCGCCGCTTGTCCGTGCCGTCCGTCGAAGCATCCCCAATCGAGAGCAACGCGTTGGCACCGGTGTTATCATCGCGAAGAGTGCTGAAGCTGTACAACCCGTTGTCCGACGTGCCGGTGTAGCCGCTCAGCCCCTCGCGGAACGTATAGGTCTGGCCCGCGACCGGTCCGGCTGCCGCCGCCAGGAACGCGGCCATCAGGCTGCCCCGTGTGATCTTGTGAATTGCATTCATCTGTTGCCCCCTCTTCTGTTTGTTTGCTGATTGTTCCCTCCCCGCATAGGAGAAATTTTCATTTTATGAACGGATATTCAGGTGTTCGTTTTCCTGCAATCGCGTCGTCGCCCCGCCGATGAACGGTGTCGCCAGTATCCGTCCCGGCAACGCCACGCCCTTCTGCTCGATCCGTTCGCACACCATCCCGACGGCCGCCTCGCTCAACGCGCGAAACGGCTGCGCCAGGCGCGTCAATTGCGGGCAGGACGTCCCGGCCAAATCCGACCCCGTCGCGCCGACCACGCTGACTTGTCCGGGCACGTCGAAGCCGTGCTCCCGCAACGCGCGCAACGCGCCGAACGCCAGATGATCACCCGAGCAGAACACGGCATCGGGCCGCGCGCCGCGCTGGTCCAGATACTCCGCCAACGCCCGGTATCCCTCCGCCTCGACCACGGATCGGGCTGGTATGGTGTCGAAGACCGTGCCGCGCCTGTCTGACGCATCGAATCCCATCATCAAACCGAAGCATTCGAGTTGCGCGGACACGCTGTCCTTCAGCGGGATGCTCAGAAACACGACCCGCTGGCGGCCGGTTTCCTTCCACGTCTGCCCGAGTTTTCGACAGGCGCCGAAAAAATCCGCCGAGACAAAATTGCTGGTGGCATTCGCCGCGGGAGGATTGATGAACACGACCGGTTTGCCATCCAACTCGTAGGCGGCCCGGGCCTTCTCGCTTCGGGGCGTCGCCGCGGGAAGCAGAATCAAAGCGTCCACCTCGGAGCGTTCCTCGATTAATTCCTGGGCGAGTGTTTCCGGCGCGAGCGTTCCGTGTTCCAGCGGCATGATCATCACCGACCGCGGGTTGCGTGCTGCGGCCTGCATGATCTCCTGCATCATGCGCCCGCCCCATGCGGCGGACGGCGAGAGGTCCACGACCGGCAAGTTCAACGCGATACGAAAGGTCGCCGCTTGCGATTGTTTCGGATTGGCGATCAGGAACGTGCCGTTGCCGATCGCAGTTCGGATTCGTCTCTGCCTCGCCAATTCGCGAAACACGCTGGCCACGGTGGCCGAACTGACATTCAGGTGGGAGGCGAGCTGGCGAACGGTGGGCAGTCGGCTGCCGGATTTCAACTCCGGACGATCGAACTCGGCATCAAGGTAATGCAGCACACGTTCTCGCGGGCGTCTCCGGGCTGTGGGCGGCTGTACGCTTGCTTCCTCGAATTGCTCATCGTATGACGTTCGTCTCGTCATGGTTCGTGCAGATATACCAGCGTCACATCGCAAGAGCAAGACATTTCTGAACTTAATTATACTTTGGTCAGAGATGTCTATCTTTCTGCACCGGGGCCTCATCTCTTCTGGAGCCTCCGAAGGTTTTCCCATGCCGAGCTTTTCGAAGAGGACCGCCGGCACGCCGCTCAAGGCCCATTCGCCGCCGAGGTGCGTGCGGTTGGAGGACGACGACCTGGCCGCTTCCGAGCAGGCCGCGATCGAGCAGGATTTGCGGCGTCTGGGTGGACTTGCCCGAGCCGGTGGGCGCGGTCAGGAGGACCCGCGTGTGCTCCCGAAACGC
>JADZFN010000034.1 GCA_020849895.1 Verrucomicrobiia bacterium
AAAGCGCACTCCCAACATCCGCCACTCCCCGCCCAGTTCCAGCAAACGCGAAAACGTCTTCTCGATTTCCATCCCTCACTTCTGCCTTGACCTCACCCCCCATTCCACTGAAAAACACGAGCAACCTAAAAAGCCGTAGGTTCACCTCATGGATTCAACCTCGTCGCGGAGAGAATCTTCGTCCGGGCACACGCCGCGCCACGGATGAAGGAGATCCTCCGATGAACGATTCCTTTCTCTTCCTGGGCACGAGCGACGGACGGTCCTGCTGGCAGCGGGCGCACACCTCCTCGCTGCTCGAGGCAAGAGGCACGCGGATTCTCCTGGATTGCGGCGAACCATGCAGCCGCGCCCTCTGCGACCGCGGATTGGTCCCGGAAGGAATTCACGCGATCTTCCTGAGCCATCTTCACTCCGATCATGTCGGCGGGTTGCCGATGCTCATCCAGAACCTTTGGCTCGCGAAACGTCGTTCCCCTCTTCCGATCTACATGCCGCGCGAAGGGATCGCGCCGCTCAAGAGGTGGCTGCACACGTGTTATCTGTGCGACTGTCTGATGCCTTTCCGCCTCGACTTCCGTCCGTGGCGCGCCGGGAAAACCTTCCGTTGGAAAAATCTCCGCGTACGGGCGATTCGCAACCGCCACCTCGAGGGCTTGCGTCGGCTCTGTGAACGCCCGCCTGCCGGAGAGTCGCTCAGCTTCCGCTTCGAATGGGGACGGCGCAGCCTCGTCTGGTCCGCGGACATCTACGGCCCCGAAGACCTCGCCCCGCTGCTCGCGCCGCCAACGGAAACGCTTGTCTGCGAACTCGCCCATTTTTCGCCAGAGACCCTTTTCCGCGATCTCGCTCCGCGGCGCTTCAAAAAACTCGTCCTGACACACTTGGGCGAAAAGGCGCTTCGCCGCCTGCCGGGCCTCCGACGTCTTGCCGCCAAGATGCTGCCGGGAAAAACGGTCCTCTTCGCGCGCGACGGCTTTCGGATGCCTCTCCCGTAAAGACGCCACGCGCGCGTCAGGCTTTCGCGATCGCGTCCTCGATCCGCTGCAAAGCGATCTCGACCGGTAGCCTGATCGCCACGTCCATTGCCGCCGTCGCCGGAGTCGGCTCGGGGTTGATCTCGACGGCGTAGGCGCCCCGATCCATCGCCATGCGGATCAGACTCGCCGCGGGTTGAACGACCGCCGAGGTGCCGATGGTGAAAAAGACGTCGCAGCGGGTCGCGTCCGCTGCCGCCGACCAGTTCTCGGGGTCCAACGCCTCGCCGAACCAGACGATATCCGGACGCGCCAACCCGCCACAGTGCGGGCATCGCGGCGGAAGGATCGCAAGCGGCGTTTCCGTGTTTCGCCAGCGCCTCGAGCTTTTTGCACAACTCGTCGCGCAGGCGAAATCCCAAAGGCTCCCGTGCAGACGAATCACGTTTTGCGTTCCTGCGGCCTCGTGCAGGCCGTCCACGTTCTGCGTCACGACGGCGAACTCCGTCCAGCGTCGGCTCCATCCGGCGAGCACCTGATGACCCGCGTTCGGTCGGCAACGGACCAGGTTTTGGCGTCGCTCGTCGTAGAATCTCCAGACTTTTTCCGGATCGCGTGCAAACGCCTCCGGTGTGGCGATTTCTTCCACGCGGTGCCCTTCCCATAACCCTCCCCCGCCGCGGAAGGTGGGCACCCCGCTTGCTGCGGACATTCCCGCACCCGTCAAGGTCGTCGCGCGCGGCATGCCCCGCAGCCGTTCGGCCACCCGTGCGATCAACTCAGAATCCCGATCCACACCCGAAACTTGGCTCCAATCCCGCGTCGCGCTCAAGCCGCAAGTTTCTCTCCCAATCCCCGCTTGCGCCCGGATTTTGGGAAGCTGATCGCGCGAGAAATCGCCTTCCGCTTGAGTCAAGCCTCGTTCGCCCTCAAGCAACCGCGACGTCCTTGCAAACCCGCGGCCGTCGTTTTACGGTTGTCGGGATCGTTCTTCCATGAGCCTCAAGTATTGTCCGGACCCGTTCGGTTATCAGCGCCGCAAGACCCGCGAGGTCATGGTTGGCGCCGTCGGCATCGGCGGCGACAACCCGATCCGCCTCCAGTCCATGACGACCTCGGACACCCAGGACACCGAGGCAACCGTACGGGAAACGCTCGATCTCGTCGAAGTCGGCTGCGAGATCGTCCGGATCACTGCGCCGACCGTGGCAGACGCCGAGAATCTCAAAAACATCCGCGACGAATTGCGCCGCCGAGGCTGTCGCGTCCCGCTCGTCGCCGACATCCACTTTCTCCCGAAGGCCGCGATGACGGCCGTTGAGTTCGTCGAAAAGGTCCGGGTGAACCCCGGCAATTACGCCGACAAGAAGAAGTTCGCCGTCCGCGAGTACACCGACGACCAGTATGAAGATGAGCTGTGCCGCATCGAGGAGGCGTTCACTCCGCTCGTGCGCCGATGCAAAGAGCTCGAACGCGCGCTCCGGATCGGAACGAATCACGGCTCGCTTTCCGACCGGATCCTGAACCGCTACGGGGATACCCCTCTGGGCATGGTCGAATCCGCGCTCGAATTCGTGCGGATCTGCCGCGCGAACGATTTCCACGCAATCGTCCTCTCCATGAAGGCGTCGAATCCGAAGGTGATGATCCAGGCTTACCGCCTCCTTGCCGCGCGTCTCGACGAGCAAGGCTGGGATTATCCGTTTCACCTCGGGGTGACCGAAGCGGGCGACGGCGAAGACGGGCGGATCAAGTCCGCCGTCGGCATCGGGGCGCTGCTCGAAGACGGCATCGGCGATACGATCCGCGTCTCGCTCACCGAGGATTCCGTTCACGAAATCCCCGTCTGCCGCGATCTGGCGAAACCGTATCAGATCCCCGCCAACCTCCGGTGCACGTTGGTGCAGGCCCCCTTCCCCTTCCTCGAGAAACGCGACCCCTACGCTTACACGCGCCGCAAAACGACAGACGCCTCGATCGGCGGTCTACCCGTCGGCGGCAACGCCGTCCTGCGCGTCGAGATCCCTCTGCGCCTTGATTCGCGCGTGGCGGAGACGGCGAAAGCCCTCGCCGCGCGGCCTGACGCGCCCGCCGAGGTTTTTCGTCTCCTGCTCGGCACGGAGGCCGAGGCGCGCCAGGCCGTCAGCCTCGCCGCCGCCGCGCCCGACGCCCGTTTCTGCTGGGAAATTTCCGGTGACTTTGGCTTCCTCCGCGTCGCCGAAAAAGGACGCGTCCACAAAATCGCCTTCGACCCGCGCCGCGCCGCGCCCGACGCGCTCCTCGACCGCGCGACGGCGCTCGATTGCGCCCTCGAAATCATGGTTTTCCCCGACCGCCTCGACGACGCCCGTCCCTTCCTCGACGCCGCAGCGAAACGGGGGTTCCGCGATCTCATCATCTCCGCGCGACCCACCGACACGATTTTGGTCATCTCTGCCTACCGACGGCTTGCGGCGTGGCTCGACCACCACGGTTTCGCCGTGCCGCTGCACCTCCGGGAATCCGCGCCGGGCGCCGTCGGCCTCGGCGCGATGCTCGACGCGGCGAAGGAGTTCGGCGCTTTGCTCTGCGACGGCCTCGGCGATTCGATCCAGATCGGTGATGGCGCCGATCCCGCCGCAGCCCTCAAGCTTGCCTACAATATCCTCCAGGCAGCCGGGAGCCGCATCACCAAGACCGAATACGTCTCCTGCCCCTCCTGCGGACGCACCCTCTTCAATCTCCAAACCGTCACCGAACGGATCAAGGTGCGGACCTCCCATCTCAAAGGCGTCAAGCTTGCCGTGATGGGTTGCATCGTGAACGGCCCCGGCGAAATGGCCGACGCCGACTTCGGTTACGTCGGCGGCGCTCCCGGCAAGATCAACCTCTACGTCGGCAAGGAATGCGTCCAGTATCACGTCCCCGAAGCCGAGGCCGTGGACCGCCTGATTGACCTCATGAAAAGCCGCGGGAAATGGCAGGAGCCCGCGTCGGTCTAGCCGTTTCCGCGTACGGATTTGAAGCGCGAATACTTCAGCGCACAGCGGAGGACCCCGAGTCCATAGGCCACGCTGTGGCGAAAGTTGATCGAAGAAGCTTCCGGAAAATAGCGCGTCGGGCACGAAATCTCCCCGATCCGGAACCCTGCCGCGATCGCCTGGCAGAGCATCTGATTATCGAAAATGAAGTCGTCCGAGTTCGCATTCAGCGGCAGGCTTTCCAGGACCTCGCGCGTAAACGCGCGAAAGCCGGTGTGATACTCGGAAAGCTTCTGCTGCATCAGCACGTTCTGCGTCAGCGTCAGCAGGCGGTTGGCGACGTACTTGTAGAACGGCATCCCCCCGTCGCGCGCGTTCTGCGCGAGAATCCGCGATCCGAGCACGACGTCGTAATGTCCGCTGGCCACCATATGGGCCATCGCGCCGACGAGACGGGGCGAGTATTGATAATCGGGGTGCAGCATCACCACGAGGTCCGCTCCCAGATTGAGCGCCTCGCGGTAGCAGGTCTTCTGGTTGCCGCCGTGACCGAGGTTGCGCGCGTGAACGAACGTCCGCAGCCCGAGCCGCCGCGCCACCGCCACCGTGTCGTCGTCGCTCGCGTCGTCCACCAGCAGGATCTCGTCCACCACGTCGCCCGGGATTTCGGCGACCGTCCGCTCCAAGGTTTTCCCCGCGCGGAACGCCGGCAGGACGACCGCAATTCGACGACCTCCGATCATGCGCGAAAATGCTCGCGGAACCATGCGACCGTTTGCGCCAGCCCGTCGTCGAGCGAGGTCTTCGCCTCGAACTCGAACTGTTCCCTTGCGCGGGAGGTGTCGAGCTGGCGCTTCGGCTGTCCGTCAGGGCGGGTGGGGTCCCAGTCCAGGCGGCCGGTGTAGCCCACCGCCCGCGCCACCTTTTCGGCGAGGTCGCGGATCGTCACGCTCGATCCCGTGCCGAGATTGGTCGGCTCCGGCGCGTCGTAGCGTTCCGCGGCAAGCAGGATTCCTTCCGCGCAATCGTCCACGTAGAGAAATTCCCGCGACGCCGCCCCGCTGCCCCAGAGACCGACCGACGTCGCGCCCGACCGTCGCGCTTCCTCCATCTTACGGATCAACGCGGGGATCACGTGCGAGGTCGTGAGATCGAAGTTGTCCCACGGCCCGTAGAGGTTCACCGGCAGCAGAAAAACTCCACGGAATCCATACTGCAGGCGGTAGGCCTGGAGCTGGACGAGGAGCATCTTTTTGGCGAGCCCGTAGGGTGCGTTCGTCTCCTCGGGATAGCCGTTCCAAAGGTCCTCTTCGCGGAACGGTACCGGCGTGAATTTCGGATAGGCGCATACCGTTCCAAGGACCACCGTCTTCGCCACGCCGAGGCGGCGCGCCGCCTCGATAAGCTGGATGCCCATGATCGCGTTATCGTAGAAAAACGTCCCTGGTTGCAGGCGATTCGCCTCGATGCCTCCGCACAACGCCGCAAGATGCAGGATGAGCGTGGGACGGAACCTCTCGAGCTCCCGTTGCGTCGCGGCAGGGTCGCGGAGGTCGCATTCGGCGCGACGCGGCGCGCGCACCTGTCCGCATCCGCGCGCCTTCAGGTGCGCCAGGACGTGGCGGCCGAGGAACCCACCGCCTCCGGTCACGAACACGCGTTGGTCAGGCCAGAAACTCATCAGAACGCTCCCACAAATCTGCCTCGGCCGCGCCGCGGTCAATCCCGGGGGTCATGCCGCCCCTGCAAAAGGCGCAGGTCGGCGTCCACCATGAGGCGGACGAGGTCTTTGAAGTGCGTCTTCGGCGTCCAGCCGAGGCGACGCGCCGCCTTGGAGGGATCGCCCACGAGGAGGTCCACCTCGCTCGGACGCTCGTAGCGCGCGTCGTGCGCCACGTGTTTCTTCCAATCCAGCCCGACGTGGGCGAAGGCTTCCTCGAGAAACTCGCGCACCGAGTGCGTCTCGCCCGTGGCGACCACGTAGTCGTCGCCCTGCTCCTGCTGGAGCATGCGCCACATCGCTTCCACGTATTCCTTAGCATACCCCCAGTCGCGCCGTGCGTCGAGGTTGCCGAGGTAAAGGCGGTCCTGTTTCCCCAGCTTGATGGCCGCCACCGCGCGCGTAATCTTTCGGGTGACGAATGTCTCTCCGCGACGGGGAGACTCATGGTTGAAGAGGATCCCGTTGGTGGCGTGGAGGCCGTAGGCTTCGCGATAGTTCACCGTCGCCCAGAAGGCGAACACCTTCGCGCAGCCGTAGGGGCTGCGGGGATGAAACGGCGTCGTCTCCTTTTGCGGCGTTTCGACCACCTTGCCGAACATCTCGCTCGAGGAAGCCTGATAGAATCGCGGGCGGATCGCCGCCTCGCGGATCGCCTCAAGGATGCGGATCGTTCCCACCGCCGTGATGTCCGTGGTGTACTCGGGGATCTCGAAGCTCACGCGCACGTGGCTCTGCGCCGCGAGATGGTAGACTTCGTCCGGCTTCAGATCCATCAGCAGCTTCACCAAGTTCACGCTGTCGCTCAGGTCGCCGTAGTGCAGGAACAGCCTTGACCCCAGCACGTGCGAATCCTGGTAGAGATGGTCAATGCGGCTGGTGTTGAACGAACTCGCCCGGCGGATGATGCCGTGCACCTCGTACCCTTTCGCGAGCAAAAACTCCGCGAGATAGGAACCATCCTGGCCGGTGATCCCGGTGATGAGCGCCTTCTTGGACATGGAGGCGAAACGCTATCAGATCGTTGGAGGCGGCGCAATCGCCGCCGCCAGAGTCTCGAAGAACTCCGGAAAGGTCTTCTCCACACAGCGCGGATTCCGGATCACGATCCACGGGCGCCCGTTCCCGAGCGCGTCCATGCAGCCCAGAACCGCGAAACACATCGCCATCCGGTGGTCGAGATAGGTCTCGATTTCCGCAGAGCGAAACGCCTTCGCGGGGCGGAGCGCGAAACCGCTCCGCCTTTCGACGGCGGGCACCCCGCATTTTCGAAATTCCGTCACCATCGCCCGTATCCGGTCGCACTCCTGATTTCGCAGGTTTGCCGCATCGGCGAGGCGGAACGTCCGCCGTTCCGCCGCGGCCACGATCGCCAGCGTCATCACCGAGTCGCCCAAGTCCGTCTTGCGCGAGATTTTTTCCGGCGGCGGCAGGAACGCGGGAAAACGATGATCCACCTGAAGGCTCCGCGCGGGCCACCTCGGAATTTTGAGCTGTCCTCCGAGGAGATAGCGGAGCGTGAAGAAGTAGCTCGCGCTCGAAGCGTCGGGTTCGACAGCGAAAGCGCCTCCGCGCTGGTTCCAGGCCTTCACGAGCTCGCGCGTCATCTCGACGTAAGGCGACGACGCACATTCCACCTTGATTCCCGCGGCCTTCGCCACGAGCAGCAGCGCGGACGCGAACTGGCTCGACGCTTCCGCGCTCACGCGCACCGTTCCGCCGCGGATCGGCCCACGGATTTCCGCGGGGAGCCGGCCATTTGTGTCCTTCACCGTCGTGCCGAGGCCGCGCAGGGCGTCGAAGAGTTCCCGCATCGGGCGCTCATGCATCCGCGGCGTTCCCCGCAACTGATAGCTCCCCTTCCCCAGCGCGCAGACTGCCGCGAGAAACCTCGCGGCCGTGCCCGCTGTGCCCACAAAAAGGTCGGCGCTTCGCGCGGGGATCTCTCCTCCGCGCCCTTCGATTGTGAGGGTGCGGTTGCCGGCGTTCCACGGATCCGCGCGCTCCCGGATCGCGAACCCAAGTTTTCTCAGGCCATCCACCATGATCCGCGTGTCCTCCGCCCATAACGCGCCCTGGAGTTCGGATACTCCTCCCGTAAGCGCCGCGAGAACGAGCGCGCGGTTCGTCAGGCTCTTCGAGCCGGGGATCCCAACGACGGCGGCGATCGGTCCGCGGGCCGGAGAGATCGGCAGAAGATCGGGAAGCGAGGCCATGGGAGAAGGATCACTCGCCGGAGGATCTTCGCCGCGGGCGCAGGCCGTCCCGAATCTCCTTGGCGCGCCGCAACAGGGCGTGCAACTCGCGCCACGAAGCGTGCGCCACCGTTCGTTCGAGCGTTCGCAACTCTTCGATCAACAGGCCGATCCCTCGGCGGATCTCTTTCCGATTCGTCTTCGCAATCCCCGCCCACATCTCGGGCGCTCCGGCGGCGATCCGCGTCATGTCGCGAAACCCGTTGCCCACGCCGCCGAGCGCCGCAGGCTCCCTCCGCCCCACCAGATTCACGAGCGCCGCCGCCGTCAGATGCGGCACATGGCTGATCAGCGCCGCCACGGCATCGTGCCGCGCCGGTGAGAGCGCCGTGACGCGTCCGCCCAACGCTTCCCAAAACGCAATCAGTTTCGCCACAGCCGCCGCTGACGAATCCGAGAGAGGCGTCACGAAGCACATCGCGTCCGCGAAAAGATTGGCGTGCGCCGCGCGCAGGCCCACGCGCTCTCCGCCTGCCATCGGATGGCTTCCGATCCACGCGGCCTTGCCGCCGAGGACAGCGCCCACCCGGCGCACCACGGAGCGCTTCGTGCTCCCCACATCGGTGACGAGCGCCCCGCGTTTCAGGCCGGGACGCAGCGCGCGCGCCACGGCGGGCATCGCCTCCACCGTCATGCAGAGAACGATCAGATCGGCGTTGCGCACGGCGTCCGCCGGCGTGCGCGCCACCTCATGCGCGGCGCCCCGGGTCACCGCCTCGTGCGCCGCCTCGGCACGGCGCCCCCAAACCACGATCCGTTTCGCCACGCGCCGCTGCCGCGCCGCGAGACCGATCGAACCGCCGAGCAGGCCGGGACCGAGGATCGCGAGTCTCTGGATGAGCGGCGTTTTCATGGCGCGCAGCGCGAGCCTAGCCCGGATCGGCCCCAATGCCACAGCGAATCTCCGCTGTTTTTTGGCTTGCGGCACGAAGAAATTCCGCCTAGCTTGGCATTGTCGCTGAAGCCGGAATCCCGTTGCGTCGGGTGAGGTTTGCCGAAAGTCGCATCCCCCGGGCGCTCGTGGAGGGTTCGCTAGGCCGCGTTCTGACCGCGGGGATTTCGGATGGCGCAAGGGCTGGTTTTGAAATCTTGGGCGCGAGACCCGCGGCCACGATCGAGGCCCAATGGCCGAGGCAGCCCAAGGAACAACCCTATCCGACCATGGACAACGAGGCTACGCAATCGAACGAAAAGAAGGACAACGCCGCGCCCGCAGCGGCTCCGAAGAAAGAATACCCTCTGACCCGGGGAATTTTGGAGCTTTCCGACAAAGGCTTCGGCTTCCTTCGCCAGGAAGAGAAGAACTATCAGCCGTCTCGCGACGACGTGTTTGTGAACCCCAACGTGGTGCGCGAGCTCGGTCTGCGCGAAGGCCTTTTCCTCGAGGGCGACATGGTCCCCACCAACCGCGGAGGCTACGAAGTCCTCAACATCAGCAAGATCAACGGACAGAAGACGGAAAAATACAAGAAGGTCCCCGTCTTTTCCGCGCTGACGGTCATTGATCCGATCGAACCGCTTCACCTCGAGACCGAGGCGACCACCGTCTCCACCCGGGCGCTCGACCTGTTTTGTCCGGTCGGCAAAGGCACGCGCGGCCTCATCGTCTCGCCGCCCCGCGCAGGCAAGACCGTGCTCCTCAAACAGATCGCCAACTCCATCAGCGCGAATCATCCCGAAGTGGAGTTGATGATCATGCTCGTGGACGAGCGCCCCGAGGAGGTCACCGACTTCCAGCGCTCCACCAAGGGGCAGGTCTTCGCATCCTCCAACGACGAGGAGCTCAAAAATCATGTGCGCATCCCGAAGCTCGTCAGCGAAATCGCCAAGCGCAAGGTCGAGTTTGGCAAGGATGTCGTGATCCTGATGGACTCGCTCACCCGTGTGGCGCGCGCCTTTAACAACTACATGAGCAACAGCGGGCGCACGATGTCGGGCGGCATTGATGCGCGCGCGATGGAAACCCCGCGGAAGATCTTCGCCGCCGCGCGCAATACCGAGGAAGGCGGCAGCCTGACCATTCTGGCGACCATCCTCGTGGACACGGGTTCCCGCATGGACGAACTCATCTTCCAGGAGTTCAAGGGCACAGGAAACATGGAACTCGTTCTCGACCGCGGAATGGCCGAGCGACGCATCTTCCCCGCCATTGATCTCTACAAATCCGGGACGCGCAAGGAGGAGAAGCTGCTCCCCGCCGACGTGCTCGCCAAGGTGCATCTCCTCCGCCGCGAGCTCGCGGGGCGCAACCCCATCGAGGCCACCGAAAGCATCGTCCGCGCCATGGGCAAGACGAAGTCGAACCGCGAACTGCTCGACATGCTGGCGAAGGCGTAGGAAAGAAACTCGAAGGGCGAAGCACGAAGTCGGAAGACGGAATTAAGCCGCGGGTTCCGGTGCGGCGCATGGGGCGCGCCGTTTCAGGGTTTCGAGGTCCACTTCCCGGCCGTCCACCATGGCCCAAGCCACCGGCCCTTGATGCGCGAGGAGGACGTCCCAGACGCCTGAGGGCCGCGTCGCGGAACACGGAATCGCGATCCAATCCTTCCACCTCTTCCAGGCTGCGCCTGCGCCGAGGGCTTTTGCAGCGTCGAGAGTCGCCATCGCCACGATCTCGCGAGGGTGCCGCGCGGGATGCGCGTCGGCGAACGCGCGCATCTCGGCGAACATCGAGAGGTCATCGTTCGAGGCGAGGCTGTCCGTTCCCAGCGCCACCGGCACCCCCGCTTGCCGCAGCGCGCGCAGAGGGAACGCGGGATGCCCGAGTGTCCGCGTGGAACGCGGGCAGTGCGCGACGGCCAGCGAAACGCCTCGGCGCGCCGCCGCACCGAGGCGTTTCACGTCGGCGCGGTCGAGGCAGTTCGCATGCGTGAGGACCGCCGGCGCACGGGAGACGGCGATCTCGTCCCACACCGCGGCCAGCGGGGTGCGCCCGTCGCAATCCGACAGCGGCCGACCGACGCGCCGCATGAAATCGTAGAGGGCGCCGCGCGCTTCGCGAAACATGCGCCATTCGTCTGACGACTCGGCCACGTGAAGGCTCCATGGCGTGCGAGCGCGCGCACTCCAACGCGCCGCCGCACGCACGACCTCCCGCGCGCAGGTGTAGGGAGCGTGCGGAGCGACGCCCCCGCGCCATAAGGCCCGACGCGCGCGCACCTCGCGACGCCATGCGTCCCACGACTCCCGATCCGCCTTCGCGTCCGGCCGATACGCGATCTGTTCCCAAAGCCACCAGACGCGCATCGGCGGGGCGCCGGCGGCGGGGAGCGCCTCGGGGAGGCAGATCCAGTTGAGCATCGCCGTGGTCCCGAACGCAAGGGCTTCGCGCAGACCCTCCAGGATCGCCTCGCGATAGTCGGCCGCGCGCCATGGCGCCTTCGCTCGCCCAAGGGCCTCGATCCAGCGCGCGAAATTTGGCGCCCGGGGAATCCGCCCACGCAACGTCGTGTAATCGAGATGGCAATGCGTATTGACGAGTCCGGGCATCAGGAGGACTTCGCCCAGATCGCGCTTCCCCCGCCGCGAAGCTGCCCGCCCCTCTTGACGCAGGCGGAGTTCGCGGTCGAGGATCCAACGGGCGCGCGGGATCATCGCGCCGTCCTCTTCACGAGAAGCATCCGCCTGCGCGGACCGGCTCCTCGCGTGGGAGGCATCGCGGCGCTCGCGGCGTCAGGCAGCCGCCGGTTTCGCCTGGTCGGCGGGCTTCTCGGATTTCGGCGCAGCGTCCGCCGCGGGCGCCTGATCGGTCCATTCGAGAATCGCCATGTCGGCGGCGTCGCCGATGCGGCGCACGGCCAGCTTCAGGACGCGGGTATAGCCCCCGTTGCGCTGGGCGCAACGCGGAGCGACCTCGCCGAAGAGTTTGCTCACAGCCCCTTTCTGCCGGAGCCGCGAGATCGCGAGCCGCCGCGAATGGAGGTCGCCTGCCTTGCCGAGGGTGATCATCCGGTCGGCGAGCGCGCTCGCGGCGCGTGCCTTCCGGCGAGTGGTCCGGACCTGCCCTTTGAGGATGAGGCTACAGACCAAGTTGGCGAGCATCTGCTCGCGGTGCGGTTTGGTCCGCCCCAGCTTGAGGGTTTTGTTGCGATGTCGCATGGGAAACGCTCCTTGCGGAGAGGAGGATCAATCCTCCTGCTCCTGCTTCGTCACCGCCTCTTTCTCCGCCTCCCCTTCGTCTTCCCCTTCCGCCGCCGCAGGCGGCGGCTCTTCCTTGAGAGGCTCCAGCAGGGCCGCCTCGAACTTCATGCCGAGAGAGAGGCCGAGGTTCGCGAGCTTGTCCTTGATCTCGTTGAGCGACTTCTTGCCGAAGTTGCGGTACTTGAGCATCTCCGGTTCGGACTTCTGCGCGAGCTGGCCGACGGTAAGGATGTTCGCGTTGTTGAGGCAGTTCGCTGCGCGGACCGAGAGCTCGATCTCGTTCACGCTCATGCTCAGCAGCTTGCGCATCCGCGCCTGCTCCTCGTTGATCTCCTGCTTTGCCGCCTCGAACTCGACCTTCTCCTTGTCGTAGTTCACGTACACATCGAGGTGATGGCGGAGGATGGCCGAGGCGTGGAGGAGGGCGTCGTCCGGTGTGATGCGCCCGTCGGTCCAAATCTCGATTTCCAGCTTGTCGTAATCCGTGCGCTGCCCGACGCGGGTGTTGGAAACCGCATAGCGCACCTTGCGCACAGGCGAGAAAATGGCATCGATCGGAATCACTCCGATGGACTGCTCCTTCTTTTTGTTGTCCTCGGCGGTGGCGTAACCGCGACCGACGCGAACCTCGAATTCCGCCTCGAACTTCAACTTCTTGTCGAGGGTCGCGATCACGTGATCGGGATTGACCACTTCGAGGTTTTGATCCGCCTGGATGTCGCCGGCGGTCACCTTCCCCTCCTTATTCACCGAAAGCGTGTAGTTGCGCGGCGTGCGGTCCCGCATCCGAAGCAGGACCTTCTTGAGGTTCAACACAATCTCGGTCACGTCTTCCTTCACGCCTGGAAGAGACGTGAACTCGTGATCGGCGTGCCCGATCCTGATCGAGGTGATCGCCGCTCCCTCGATGGACGAGAGCAGGGCGCGGCGCAAGGCGTTGCCGAGGGTGTGCCCGTAGCCGCCCTCGAAGGGTTCGGCGACGAACTTTGCATAGGACGGGGTGGCGGTGGCCTCGTCGCGGACCAGCCGCGAGGGCATTTCGAAACGACCAAGTTGAATGGCCATGAGGTGAACTCCTTTTCGGCGCTGCCGCGGCCGTCTGGCGGCCGTCGGCAAAACGCCAACGATTTTAATCTAGCCGGTAAGGCTCATTTATTCGTTGTCGCCCGCGTGAGGTTCGGGCCGCGCAGCGGGGGCGAATGACGCCGCGCGGCAAAAAGGGGGTTAGCGGGAGTAAAGCTCGACCACGAGCCGTTCGTTCACGATCGGCGCGATCTCGTCGCGGGTCGGGATGCGCTTCACTTCGCCCCGCGCGGCTTCACGGTCCACGTTCAGCCAATCGGGCGGAGGCGTCATTTGTGTCGCTTCCAAATTCTTTTGCGCGAGCGTCTTTGCCTTTGCGCGCTCCGCCACTTCCACCACGTCGCCCACCTTCAGGACGCACGACGGCGAAGTGACCTTGCGCCCGTTCACCTTCAGGTGGCCGTGCACCACCATCTGCCGCGCAAAGGGGCGCGAGGTGGCGAAGCCGAGGCGGAAGGCGACGTTGTCGAGACGGGTCTCGAGCAGTTGCAAGAGGGTTTCCCCGGTGACACCGCGGCGGCGCAGGGCCTTGCGGAAGGTGTGCCGGAATTGGCGTTCGTAAAGCCCGTACATGTAGCGGAGCTTCTGTTTCTCCGAGAGCGCCAAGCCGTAGTCGGACAGCTTTCGGCGGTTTTTGGGGCCGTGCATGCCCGGAGGATGCGGCTTGCGCTCCAAAACCTTCGCGCCCGAGGCGCCGAAGAGTTGCGCGTTGTGCCGCCGTGAAACCTTGAGTTTTGGACCGGTGTATCTGCCCATGGAAGCGAAGGGTGTAGGGTGAATCAGACGCGGCGCGCCTTGCGGGGGCGGCAGCCGTTGTGAGGCATCGGGGTCACGTCGCGAATCGCGCTCACCTCGAGCCCGACGGCCTGGAGGGCGCGCACCGCGGATTCGCGTCCGAGGCCGGGGCCGCTGAGCAGCACCTCCACTTCGCGCATCCCGTGGGACATCGCCTGTCGCGCGCAATCCTGCGCGGCCATCTGGGCGGCGTACGCCGTGCTCTTGCGCGACCCCTTGAAACCGGCGCGGCCGGCGCTCGACCAGGCGATGACGTTGCCGCGAGAATCGGTGATCGCAACGATCGTGTTGTTGAAGGTGGCGCGGATGCGCGCGAACCCGGCGGCGATGTTCTTGGCGCCCTTGGCCTTGACGATCTTGGCCTTCGGCTGCTCGGCGAGAGGGTCGGCGAGGATCGCAGCGGCCGCATCGGCCGCGGGCGCGCCTCCCGCCTCCGCAGGCGCAGCGGCGGTCTTGGCAGGGCGCTTGCCCTTACGAGGCGTCTTCGGAGCGGCCGCCGCTTGGGCGGATTTCTCCGCGGCGGCCTCCGGTTTCGCAGGGTTCTCCACCGGCGCGTCGGACGCGGCGGCGGCATGAGACGGTTTCTTTTCCTGTTCAGACATGGGTCGGTAAGCTCCTCGGTTTCCGAGCGCGGCGTCAGACTTTGCCGGCCTTGGCGTCCTTATTGCGGATCACACCCACGGTCTTACGCGGGCCTTTGCGCGTGCGCGCGTTCGTGCCGGTGCGCTGACCGCGGACGGGAAGGCCGCGCTTGTGGCGCATCCCCCGGTACGATCCGATCGCCATCAGGCGCCGGATGTTCTGCTGGATCTCGCGGCGCAGGTCCCCTTCCACCACCAGCTTGCTCTCGGCGATCGCGTGGCTGATGCGGTTGAGCTGCTCGGGGGTCAGGGTCTTGGCCCTCAGATTGGGATCGATTTCGGCCTTGACGAGGATTTCCCGCGCGCGCGCGGGCCCGATCCCGTAAATATACGGCAGCGAGGCTTCGATCCGTTTGTCTTCCGGTATGTCTACTCCGAGGAGGCGCGGCATGGCATCATCCCTGTCGTTGTTTGTGGCGGGGGTCCGTGCAAATGACACGGATCACTCCCTTGCGGCGCACGATCTTGCACCGCTCGCAAAGTCGTTTGACGGAAGCTCGCACTTTCATGGCATGAGGACCGCCGCATCCGGGCGGCTGAGAATTCGTCCAGTGGAAAGATCGTAAGGCGACATTTCGATGTTCACGCGTTCGCCGGGAAGGAATCGAACAAGGTTCGCGCGTTTCTTCCCAGAAACATGGGCGAGCACCACATGGCCGTTCGGCAGGCGCACGCGACAGGTCGCGTTCGGCAGCGATTCCGCCACCGCGCCTTCGATCCGTATGGGGTCTTCCTTCATGATGATGTCGCGTGGATGTCGTCTCCCGACGTGCGCCTCGAGCGCGCCGTCACGAGCGTCCTCCGTGTTTCAGTTTTCGTTGGATTTCCTCCGCCTTTCCTTCGGCCACCGTCAGGATTTCCGGCCCCTGATCGGCGACCAGGACGGTGTGCTCGAAGTGTGCGGAGGGTTTTCCATCTCCGGTCACGGCCGTCCATCCGTCGTGCAGGACGCGGACTTCAGGCCCGCCGAGGTTGACCATCGGTTCGATGGCCAAGATCATTCCCGCCTTCAGCCGGGGCCCTTGTCCGGGGCGTCCGAAGTTCGGGATCTGAGGTTCCTCGTGCAGGCTCCGTCCGATCCCGTGCCCGACGAATTCGCGCACAACGGACAAGCCGTGTCGGGTGACGTGGCTCTCCACCGCATGCGAAACATCGGACAATCGCGCATCCGGGCGCGCCTTGTCAATAGCCAAGTAGAGAGATTCTTCGGTAACCTCCATGAGCCGCCGGGCCTCCGGCGCCGCCTCTCCCAACGCCACCGTGGTCGCCGTATCCCCCACCCATCCCTCGAACACCACACCGAGGTCGAGGCTCACGAGGTCCCCATATTGGACGCGTAGGTCCCGCGGAGTTCCGTGCACCACCTCCTCGTTCACCGAGACGCAGATGTTGCCGGGAAATTTTTTGTAGCCGAGGAACGCGCTCTTCGCTCCGCGCTCCCGGATCATTTCGCCCGCGCGGCGGTCAATTTCTCGGACCGAAAGGCCGGGTTCGATCCAGCGCGCGAGGGCTTCGAGCAGATTCGCAGCGAGCGCACAACTGCGTCGGAGCCCCTCGATCTCTCCGGGTGATCGGATCGCGATCACGCCGTCGTCGCCTCCCAAACCTTCGCGTAAAGCTCCTCGGCCGTCACGTCCGCATCCATCTCCGCGAAACCGCCATGCCGGCGATAATACGCGACGAGGCGAGGCCCCCACTCGCCGTAGACCTTCCACCGCTCGCGGAGCACCTCCAGGTTGTCGTCCTTGCGTTTCTGAAGGGCGGCCCCACAGACGTCGCAGACCCCGTCCTTTTTCGGCGGCATTCGCGTGGCGTGATAGACCCTTCCGCACGAAGGACATCCCAGGCGTCCGACGATCCGTTCCTCCACGGCGGCGAGAGGGACGTCCAGATGAAGCACGAGATCGAGCCGGGAAGCGCGTTCGTGAAGGAGGCGGTCGAGGCTCTCGGCCTGCGCCACGGTGCGGGGAAACCCGTCGAAGACGAACCCCGGGGCGGCGTCCTTTCCGAGGTGCGCGGCGACCAGACGGAGCACAAGATCGTCCGACACGAGCCGTCCGCTCGCGGTGGAGGCGGCCGCCTCGCGGCCGAGGTCGGAACCTGCGGCGATTTCCGCGCGGAGCATGTCGCCGGTGGAAAGATGAGGGACTGCAAGCTTCTTCGCCAGCCACGCGGCGGCGGTCCCTTTGCCCGAGCCGGGACCTCCGAGGAGGACGATGCGGCGCCGTTTTCCGGTGGGCTGGGCTTCCATTTTTCAGCCGTGCTGCGCGCGCTCTCGTGCCGAAGGCTCTTCTCCGGAGATCGGCTTCAGATCCTCCCCCGCATCCTGCCCTTCTTGAGGAAGCCTTCGTAGTTCCGGGTCAGCAGATGCGTCTCGATCTGGCGCAGGGTGTCGAGCAGGACGCCCACGATGATCAGCAGGCTCGTGCCTCCGAAAAAGCTGGCGGTGAGATAGGGGATGCTCAGCCAATCGCCGAGCGAGATGGGGATCACCGCGACGATGGTGAGGAAGACGGCGCCAGCGAACGTGATCCGAGTCATCGTGAAATCGAGGAAGTGCGCAGTTGGTTTCCCGGGACGCACGCCTGGGACGTAACCTCCGTGCTTCTTGAGGTCGTCGGCGATCTGAATCGGGTTGAAGACCGTGGCGACCCAGAAATAGCTGAAGAAAAAGATGAGGATCGAATAGACGGTGAGATAGACGCGATGCCCCTCAACCAGCCAGCTCGCGATGCGCTGGAGCCACTCGACGCGCACAAAGCCGAAGATCGTCTGGGGGAACATCAGGATGGCCTGTGCGAAAATGATCGGCATGACGCCCGAATAGTTCACGCGGAGCGGCATGTAGGTCTGCCCTCCGCCGTACATCTTCCGCCCCACCATCCGCTGCGCGTATTGCACAGTGACCTTTCGTTGGGCCTGAGTGACCACGATCACGGCGGCGATCACGCCGAAGAACATCCCGATGAAGAGGAGGGCGTGGACGATGTTGTACTGCTGCGGCACACCGGGAGGCGGGAAGAACATCTGGTAGGCGAGGCCCACCGCCGCGGGGAATTTCGCGAGGATGTTGATGGCGATCAGGAGGGAGATGCCGTTGCCGATGCCTCGCTCGGTGATCTGTTCACCCAGCCACATCATGAAGACCGTGCCCGCCGTAAGCGTGATCACCGTGGTGATCTCGAACCCGAAGCCCGGGTTGAGGACGAGGCTCGCGTCCGCCGGCAACCCGCGGAACATCGGAAGGCTCTGCGGGTTCTGGAACGTCCGCGCGAACATCAGGCTCTGGAAAAGTCCGATGATGATGGTGACGTAACGCGTGTACTGCGTGATCTTCTGCCGGCCTCCTTCTTCGCGGGAAATCTTCTGGAGTTGCGGGACCACCGCCGTGAGGAGTTGGAAAATGATCGAGGCGCTGATATACGGCATGATCGTCAGCGAGAAGATGGCGAGATGCTCCAGGGCGCCGCCGCTGAAGATGTTCATCAACGCAAGCAGGCTGCCGCCCTGGCTCTGCTGCTGCGTATGGAAAAACTCCGCCAGGACGTTCGCATCCACCCCGGGGACCGGAATGGCGGCCCCGAACCGCGTGATGACAACAATGCCGAGCGTGAAGATGATCCGCTTCTTCAGCTCGGGAATTTTGAAGGCGTTGGCGAAAGCCGAAATCATGCGCTGCGTTTCCCGCGGGTGAAAGGTTCGTCGCGGAGGCCATCCCGCGCGGGTTTTTCCGTCAGGCGCCCTTCGCCGGTTCGGGCACCTCGGCCTTGCCACCGGCAGCTTCGATCTTTTTCCGGGCGGACTCGCTGAACAGCGCCGCGCGCACCGTAAGCTTCCGGCCGAACCCGCCCGAGCCGAGAATCTTGATTGCGTCGAAGCGCCCCCGAATCAGGCCGCGATCGGCCAGGGCCTTGGCATCCACCACGGCGCCCTCGGGAAAGGCCTCGAGATCCCTGAGGTTCACGACGGCGACCTTCCGCTTGAAGCGCGCGTTATTGAAACCTCGCTTCGGAAGGCGGCGATAGAGAGGAGTCTGGCCGCCTTCAAACCCGTGACGGATGGAACTTCCGGAGCGCGCGGTCTGCCCCTTGCCGCCGCGTCCGCTGGTTTTCCCATGGCCGGAGCTCCTGCCGCGGCCGTAGCGCTTCGTACGGTGTTTCGCGCCGGGCACCGGCTGAATATTGTGAAGTCTCATAGGGCAATTCCCGTCAAAGGATCAGACGTTCTCTCGCGCGGCAACCGCGACGCCCCGGCGCTGCATGATCGCCTCGCGGAGGCGCAACTGCCCCAGGCCCTGGAGCGTGGCCTTCACCACGTTGGCCATGTTGGCGGAGCCGAGAGACTTGCTGAGGATGTCGCGGATTCCCGCCGCCTCCACCACGGCGCGGACGCCGCCGCCTGCGATCAGACCGGTGCCGGGGCTTGCCGGCTTGAGCATCACACGACCGCCTCCGAAATTGCCTTCCACCTCGTGCGGGATGGTGTTCTCCCGGAGGTTCACGCGGACCATGCTGTGGCGCGCGATCTCGGTGCCCTTGCGGATAGCATCAGCCACCTCGTTCGCCTTGCCAAAGCCGTAACCTACCTGGCCTTTGCGGTCGCCGACCACGATGAGCGCGCTGAAGCTGAAGCGGCGACCGCCCTTGACCACCTTGGCGCAGCGGTTCACATAGACCACCTTTTCGAGCAGGTCGCTCTCCGTTGCGCCTCCGGAAGATGCGTTCGTTCTTTGGGACCGTCTCACAGGGCGGCGGCGCTCTGCTGCGGCAGGCGGCGGCGCTGATGGCGGAACGTTCGGGGTGTCGTTGCTGGCCACGTTTCGAATCCTCCTTAAAAAGCGAGCCCGGCTTCGCGCGCCGCGTCGGCCAGCGCCTTGACCTTGCCGTGATACTTGGAACCGGAGCGGTCGAACACGACGGCCTTGATCCCTTTTTGTTTTGCGCGCTCGGCGGCCAGTTGTCCAACCTTGCCCGCGTGCGCCACGTTCGAAAAGGCCTTTCCTCGGCTCCCCGAACGGACGTCCGATTCCTCAGTGGAGACCGCCGCCAAGGTCACGCCCTTCACGTCGTCAATGAACTGCACGTGAATGTTGCGTCCGGTAAAACGGACACTCATGCGCGGCCGATCAGCGGTGCCGGTCACCCGGTGACGGATGCGCCAGCAGCGCCGCTCACGAAGCTCTTGTTTGCTCAAAGCCATGGGGTCTCCTCAATCTTGCGTCGAATGCGGCCCGCTATTGGACCGTTTTGCCCTCCTTGCGGCGGATCTTTTCTCCCGCGTAGCGCACACCCTTCCCCTTGTAAGGTTCGGGTGGATAGAAGCGGCGAATCGAGGCAGCGACCTCGCCCACCTGCTGCTTGTCGCAGCCGTCCACGATGATCTTGGTATTCTCTTCAACGCTGATCTTGATGCCCTCAGGAATGGGAAAAAGGATCGGATGCGAGAACCCAAGGTTCAAGTTCAGGTTCTTGCCCTGTACCGCCGCTTTGAATCCGACCCCTTCGATCTCGAGCTGCTTGCGGTAGCCTTGCGTCACACCCAGGACCATGTTCCGGATCAGGCTTCGCGCGAGGCCGTGCATCGCGCGCGCCGCGCGTTCCTCGGACGTGGCGCGGACGGCGAGCTTCTGTCCGTCCACGACGGCGTCCACCGCGCGAGGCAGCTCCAGGGAAAGTTTCCCCTTAGGCCCCTCGACCTTCACGGTGCGGCCGTTCACGGAGGCCTTCACCTGGGCGGGGATTTCAACAGGTTTTTTACCTATGCGGGACATGGTTTCGAAAGGCGTTGAGAGTAAGAAGAGGAGAGTCCGGACGAAAACCTCGCGGTCACCATACGTGGCAGAGCACCTCGCCGCCGACGTTTTTCTTGCGGGCCTCCTGGCCCGTCATCACGCCGCTCGAGGTGGAGAGGATGCAGATCCCCATCCCTCCGAGCACGCGCGGGACGTCGCGAGCTCCGACGTAGCGGCGCAGGCCCGGCGTGCTGATGCGCCGCAGGCCGACGATCCCACCGCCCTCGGCGTCGCCCTTGAGTCCAACTTTGATGCGCGTCTTTCCACCGTCCTTCACCACCGCGCAGTCGGCGATATAGCCCTCGCGCTTGAGGATTCGCGCGAGGTCGCTCTTGAGCTTCGAATGGGGAATCTCCACGGAGGTCAGACCGCGCATGCGGGCGTTCCGCAGGCGGGTCAACATGTCGGCAATCGGATCGGTGACGCTCATCAGGGGATTTCGGTTACCAGCTGGCCTTGGTGACGCCGGGGATCAGCCCCTGGGTGGCGCGCTCCCGGAAACAGAGGCGGCACATGTCGAAGCGACGCATATACGCCCGCGCCCGGCCGCAGACCCGACAACGGTGATATCGCCGCGCCGAATATTTCGGTGCGCGCTTCTGTTTTTCCATGAGGCAGGTTTTGGCCATGGCTCAGTGCTTTCGTTCGTGTGAAAAAGGCAGCCCCAACAGGCGGAGCAGCTCCCGCGTCTCGGCGGGGGTCCGGGCCGACGTCACGAAGGTGATGTCCATCCCGAGCCTGCGCTTCACCTTGTCGAGCTCGATCTCGGGGAAAATGGATTGATCATCCACACCCAAGGTGTAGCTCCCGCGCCCGTCGAAGCTCCGGTTCGGCGTGCCGCGGAAATCGCGCACCCGGGGGAGCGCGGCGTTGAAGAAGCGCTCCATGAATTCGTACATGCGCGCGCCGCGGAGGGTCACCTTGCAGCCGATCTCCTGGCCTTTACGCAGCTTGAAGTTGGAGATGCTCTTGCGGGCCTTGGTGACGATCGGCTTCTGGCCGGTGATCAACCCGATTTCCTTCACGGCTTCGTCGAGCGCCTGCTTGTCCGCGGCGGAGCCGAAGCTCGTGTTCAGGACGATCTTGAGGACGCGCGGCACCTGCATGGGGTTGCGATACTTTCTGTCCGCCATCAACTGCGGGACCGCCTGCTCGCGATAAAATTTCTTCAGTTCGCTCATCGGTCGTCCGGATTACTTCTTTCCGCCTTTGGCCGCGCGGCGACGATCGTACTCGGCCGCTTCCATGACGTTCGAGATATGGATCGGCGCCTCGCGTTCGATGAAACCTCCCTGCGGACGGTCCTGAGTCTTGCGCGCCGCCTTCTTCATCATCCGAACGCCCTCGACGATCACCCGTTCTGCCTTCGGATCCACGGAGAGCACCTTGCCGCGCTTCCCGCGGTCGTTCCCGCCGAGCACCACCACGAGGTCGTTCTTTTTGACACGCGCCTTCATCAGAGCACCTCCGGCGCGAGCGACAGGATTTTCATGAAATTCTTCTCGCGCAGTTCCCGTGCCACGGGGCCGAAGATGCGCGTGCCCACGGGGTTCATGTCCTTGTCAATGATCACGATCGCGTTGCGGTCGAACCGCAGCACGGAGCCGTCCTTGCGCCGGATCGGCTGGCGGGTGCGCACCACCACCGCGTTGACCACGGCGCCCTTTTTCACCGTGCCGTCGGCGTCCGCCTCTTTCACGTTGGCCTTGATCACGTCGCCGATGCGGGCAAAGAGGGTCGCACGGCCGAGCACGCCGATCATGGACGCCCGGCGGGCACCCGTGTTATCGGCGACATCGAGGATGGAACGGACCTGGAGCATGGAAAGCTTCGCGTCGCGGGCGCATCAGGCCGACGCCGCCGCCTCCTCAACGGCATTTTTGATCTCGGGCCCAGGCGCCTCGGCACGCTCGAGAATCTCCACAAGCCGCCACCTCTTGAGGCGGCTGAGCGGACGGGTTTCCATGATGCGCACGCGGTCGCCGACCTTCGCCTCGTTCTTCTCGTCGTGAGTGTGGAAGCGCGTAGAGCGCGTCACCACCTTCTCGTAGATGGCATGGCGAACGCGGCGGTCCACGCACACCACGATGGTCTTGTCCATCTTGTCGGAAACTACGCGGCCGATGCGCTCCTTGCGCGCGCCGCGGTGCGGTTGATCGGGGGAAGTCATGGCTGGGAGGGAGTCGCCTTCCGCCTCAGCTCCGTGAGCAGAGTCTCCACGCGGGCGATGTCCTTGCGGATGAGGCGGAGGCGGCTGGGTTGATCGAGTTGACCGGCGGCCTGTCGCATCCGCAGGTTGAAAAGCTCCTGACGCAAATCGCGCCCTTTGGCGTCGAGCTCGGTCGGTGTGAGGGCGCGCAGTTCGGAAATTTTCATCATGCCATCCCTCCTCCGATATGGCGCCGGATAAAACGGGTGCGAATCGGGAGCTTCGCCGCGGCGAGCGCGAGCGATTCCCGCGCGAGGTTTTCCGGAATGCCGTCCAGCTCGAACAGCACGTTGCCCGGGCGCACCACGGCAACCCAAGTCTCGGGCGCCCCCTTCCCCTTCCCCATGCGTGTCTCGATCGGCTTCTTGGAGACGGACTTGTCCGGAAAGACGCGGATCCAGACCTTGCCCTTGCGTTTCATGTTCCGGGTGAGAGCGACGCGCGCCGCCTCGATCTGTGTCGTCGTCAGCCACGCGCGGGCCAGCGTCTGCAGGCCGTAGGACCCGAAGTCAATGCGCACCGCGCGGCTGGCCGTGCCGGCGCGACTTCCGCGCTGCATGCGGCGATACTTCACTCTGGCGGGCATCAAAGGCATGGGGAATCAATAAAAAGCAGAAAAGGAGAAGGGAGAAGTTGAGAGGGGCGTCAGGCGGCCTTTTTCAGCGACGGACGCTTGTCGCCTTTGTAGATCCAAACCTTCACCCCGATCTTTCCGTAGACGGTGAAGGCCTCGGCAAAACCGTAGTCAATGTCAGCCCGAAGCGTCTGCAGGGGGACCTTGCCCTCGTGGTAACGCTCCATGCGTGCCAGCTCGGCGCCGCCGAGGCGCCCCGAACATTGGATCTTGATCCCTTCGACACCCAGGTTGCGCGCGGTCTGAATGGCTTTCTTCATCGCGCGGCGGAACGAGATGCGGCGCTCCATCTGGAGGGCCACGTTCTCCGCCACGAGCTGGGCATTCGTTTCCGGCTGAGTCACCTCCTGGATTTCCACCCACACCTCGCGCAATGACGTGAGGCGGCCGATCTCCTCCTTAAGCTTGTCGTGCTCGGCGCCTTTGCGCCCGATGACGATCCCCGGCCGCGCCGTATGCACGGTGACGCGGATGCGCTGAGCGGCGCGCTCGATGTCAATGCGCGGCACGGCGGCCTGCTCCAGCTTCTTGTGCAAGAACTCGCGGATCGCGAGATCTTCATGCAGGAATTTTCTGAAGTCGCGGCCGGGCGCGTACCAACGCGACCGCCAGTCTTTCGACAGCGCGAGGCGAAGCCCGATAGGATGGCATTTTTGACCCATGATTCGAGTTGGGGAAAGTCCTTTAATTTACACGCTTCGCTTCATCGCTCAACACAATTTTTATATGACTGGTCCGCTTGCGGATTTGCGACCCCGATCCGCGCGCGCGCGCGGTGTAGCGCTTGAGAGTCGGTCCCGTGCCGGCGATGGCCTCGACGACGCGCAGCGATCCGCGCGAGAGGTTGGCGTTTGTCTCGGCATTGGCGACGGCCGAACGCAATGTCTTTCCGACCATCCGTGCGGCCTTCCGAGGAATGGAATCCACCACCGTCAGGGCCCGCTCCACAGGCAGCCCCTGAATTTCCAGCGTGACCTCCCGCACCTTCCGGGGAGAAATCCGCGCATATCTCGTAATCGCCTGCACTTTCATATTTTTAAAATTTGGTTTGGTTTAACCGTCTCTGCTCAAAATCTGCTGAGGACCGCTGTTTCTCCGGCCCGGATGGGGCGGTCCGCGTCCATCCGTTCGATCAGCGCCAGCGAGGCGTGTTCCCTAGTCTCGGCGACCACCAATCTCGCCGTGACCTCCTTGCCGCGATTCACTTCCCAAAGCATCCCCACTCTCACCCCCTCGGCGCGCCCCGCACCGAGCGCTGCGACGCCGAGGTCCGCGCGAACCGCCGTCACCTTCGCCGAATGCGTCGCGCGCGAACCGTCGTCGAGCCAGGCGGCCCGATTCCGTTCTCTCCCTTCGCTCCACTGCCGCGCGGCGCGCAACTGCCCTTCGAGCGCAGCCCGCCGCGCCGGATCCACTTTTTGCGCCGTCTTCAGGGCCTTTTCGGAATCCAGCGTCAGCCGTCGCAAGCGGTCCTCGATTCGAGTGATCTCGGCTTCGGCGTCCCGGAGTTGGTGCAGCGCCTGAAGCAGGAGGGCGCGCCAGTCCGCCGACGATCGCGCCTCGGCGTCGTCTGCCGCGAGTCCGGAAAGGCCGTCCCGCAAAGCGGTTTCGAGACGGGCGAGGTGGTTGCTGGCCGTCGCCGTCTCGCGCGTCCGCACCGTCTCGGCGCGGCGCAGCTCCGCATTTTCGCGGCGTAACGCCTCGATCGCCACGCGAAGCTCCTGGGCTTCCGTGGCGCCCTGAGGCGCCGCCGCCTGCAAAGAACAAACCGTCAAAATTCCAAACCCCAGCGTGGCGACGACCTTTCGTCGCCCCTCCCGCTTCGCGGGCTGCCGTCGCATCTCTTCCTCCCACCCGCTACTTGGCCGCGGCCTTCTCCGTGTGCGCCCCGTGCTTCTTGAAGGTGCGTGTCGGCGAAAATTCTCCGAGCCGGTGTCCGACCATGTTTTCGGTCACGAAGACCGTGTTGAACACCTTCCCGTTGTGTACGAGGAAGGTGTGCCCCACAAACTCAGGCAGGACCATGGAGCGGCGCGACCACGTCTTGATGGGCTTCTTCACTCCCGACGCGGCCATCTGAACCACCTTTTTCATCAGGTGATCGTCGGTAAAAGGGCCTTTTTTGAGGGATCTTCCCATATCGTCGAATTCAGGTTGAGCTTAGCGTTTGCGGCGTTGGACGATGAAGCGGTCGGTGACCTTGTGCTTCTTGCGCGTCTTGAGTCCCTTGGCGATCTGTCCCCAAGGAGAAACCGGGTGGTGCCAGCCGCCGCCTCCCTTGCTCTTGCCCTGGCCGCCGCCCATCGGATGGTCAATGGGGTTCATCACCATCCCGCGGACGCGCGGACGCCAGCCGAGGTGGCGCGTTTTGCCGGCCTTGCCGTACGAAATCGTCTCGTGCTCCACATTCCCCACCTGTCCGATCGTCGCCGAACAGTTCAGGTGCACGCGGCGAATCTCACCCGACGGAAGCTTCACGTTGGCGTAGTCGCCCTCCTTGGCCATCAGCGTGGCCGCCATGCCGGCGCTGCGCACGAGCTGGCCGCCGCGTCCCGGCGTCAGCTCGATATTATGTATGGGCAGCCCCATCGGGATCGTGCGCAGGGGAAGGGAGTTGCCCACTTCGGGAGGCGCTTCGACGCCGCTGTGAATTTCGCGCCCCACCTCCAGCCCGAGCGGCGCCAGGATGTAGCGGAGTTCGCCATCCGCGTAGCGGAGCAACGCGATCCGCGCTGAACGCGTCGGATCGTATTCGATGCTCTCCACCTTCGCGGCGACGCCGTGCTTGTCGCGTTTGAAATCCACAAGCCGGTAGCGCTGCTTGTGACCGCCGCCCCGGTGACGCATCGTCAGGCGTCCGTAGGCGTTTCTTCCGCCCTTTTTGCGCAGGGGTTCGGTCAGCTTCTTCTCCGGACGACTCCGGGTGATCTCCTCGAAACTCGGAGAGGTCTTGAAGCGGATGCTGGGGGTATACGGCCGGTAAGTCTTGATGGCCATGGAGAAAAAGCGGGAGGAGGTGGAAGGACGGAAACTAGAAGTGGGGAGTGGGCAGATGAGGGCGAAAAGGGAAAAAGGCTGCGAGTGGGATGGAACGCTTCGGGTTTCTCACTTCTCGCCGTTCATGAAAATCAGACGCCGAGATCAATCTTGTCCCCCTCTTTGAGGATGACCACCGCCTTCTTCCAGTCCGAAGTGCGGCCCGCTTGTTTCGTGCGTGCGCGGCGGAGCTTGCCGCCGCAGTTCATCGTGTTCACGCGCACGACCTTGACGTTGAAAATGCGCTCCACCGCCTGACGCACCTGAATCTTGTTCGCCTTCGGATCCACGGCGAAGACGTAGCCGTTGTGCTTTTCCTGGAGGGCAGACCCCTTCTCGGTCAGGCGCACGCGGCGGATAATGTCGTAGGGGGTTTTCACTGGGCGGCCTCCAGGCCCTGACTGCGCGCCGCCAGGGCGTCGAGCGCGGCGCGCGTGAGCACAAGGCGTTCGCAATTGAGAATCTGATACGTATTCACATCGGCGGCCATCGCGGTGTTCACCCGGGCCACGTTTCGCGAGGCGCGCCGCAACGCTTCGGTGGGCTTCTCGTGAACCACGAGCGCAGACCCCTCGACCTTGAGTCCCCTGAGGATTTCGACGAAATCGCGCGTTTTCGCGCTGGGCACATCAAGCGATTCGACCACGAGCGCGCTGCCGTCCTGCAACCGTCCCGCAAGCGCCTGGCAGAACGCGAGGCGGCGGACCTGGCGGGGCATGCGCTTGCGGTAATCCCGCGGCTTCGGCCCGAACACCACGCCGCCCTTGCGCCAGACCGGCGAGCGGGCGTAACCGGCGCGGGCGCGTCCGGTCCCCTTCTGCTTCCAGGGCTTTTTCCCGGAGCCGGCGACTTCGGCAACCGTCTTTGTGGAGGCGGTGCCGGCGCGCCGGTTGGCCAGATGCGTGACGATCGCGTCATGAGCGACCTGAGGGCTCACCTTGCTGAAATCGCTCCGAAGCGCGATTTCATGCTCGCCTTTCGGAGTGCCGTCCTGATTGAGAATCTTGATCTTCATGGCATCAGGCCTTCTTCGCCGAAGGCTTCTTGGCCGTGGATTTCTCCACGAGCTTCTTTCCCTTGATCGAAGGGCGAATGACAAGATGTGATCCGGGCGCACCGGGAACGCAGCCGCGCACGAGGAGAAGATTCTCGCCCTCGCGCACCTGCATCACGCGGAGGTTCTGAACGGTGATCCGGGTGTCGCCCATGTGACCGCCCATGCGAGCGTTCTTCCAGATGCGTCCCGGCCAGGCGCGCATCCCGATCGCACCGGGCCGGCGATGCGTCTTGGAACCGTGCGCCGCGCCGCCTCCCGCAAAACGATGGCGGCGGACGACGCCCTGAAACCCCTTGCCCTTGGAAATTCCGATCACGTCCACAAACTGACCGACGGTGAAACGCGTGGCGTTCACGCTCTCACCGGGCTTGAGGCCCTCGCCGGCGCCGAGGCGAAACTCGCGGATGAAGGCGAATCCGTCGGTCTTCGTCTTGGCGTCGCCTCCCTTTGCCTTGCGGACATGCCCGAGCTGGGCGCGGGTCGTATTCTTCTCCTTGCGCACGCCGTAACCGAGCTGGACGGCTTCATACCGGTCGGTGGTTGCGGTCTTGCGCTGGAGGACGGTGCACGGCCCCGCTTCGATCACCGTCACCGGGTGCAACACCCCCTGGTCGTCGTAGATCTGGGACATCCCCAGTTTTTTTCCAAGCAGGCCCACGCTCATGGCTAGATCTTGATCTGGATGTCCACGCCGGCCGGTAGGTTCAGCTTCTTGAGCTCGTCCACGGTCTTGGCGGTGGGGTCAATAATGTCGAGCAGACGTTTGTGCGTCCGCACCTCGAACTGGTCCATGGACTTCTTGTCCACGTGCGGCGAGCGATTGACGGTGAAACGCTCGATCCGTGTAGGGAGCGGCACCGGACCCGAAACCCGCGCGCCGGTGCGCTTGGCGGTCTCGACGATTTCGGACGCCGAGGCGTCGAGCAGCCGGTAGTCGAAACCCTTGAGGCGGATTCTGATGCGCTGATGGTCCATGGGAAAACGAGAGCCTTTCAGATTATCGGTTTTTTCACGCGAGGCCAAGATTATTTCTTCTGTGCCTCCAGAATTCGGGCGAGCACCTGTTCGGGCACGCGCTCGAAGTGCGAGGGCTCCATTGAATAGGCGGCGCGCCCCTTGCTCAGCGAGCGGATGTCGGTGGCGTAGCCGAACATCTGTTCGAGCGGCACTTCGGCATGAACGAGCACCGTCGCCCCCTGCGTCTCGATATTCATGATCTTGCCGCGCCGGCGGTTGAGGTCGCCGAGGAGATCGCCTTGATATTCGTCCGGCGTGATCAGCTCCACCTTCATGATCGGCTCGAGGATGATGCAGCCAGCCTTCTTCATCGCGTCCTTGAAGGCGAAGATGCCGGCCATCTTGAAGGCAAGCTCGCTGGAGTCCACTTCGTGGTAGGTGCCTTCCAAGATCTCCACCTTGACGTCCACCACCGGATACCCGGCGAGCACTCCGCCCGCGATGGCCTCCTCGACGCCATCAATCGAAGGACCGATGAACTCCTTCGGGATGCTCCCGCCAACCACCTTGTTTTCGATGATGGCGCCGGAGCCTTTTTCTCCGGGATAGACCTTGAGGATGACGTGGCCATACTGGCCGCGCCCGCCGGATTGGCGGATGAATTTGCCTTCGCCATCCGCCGCCTTGGTGAGCGTCTCGCGATAGGCGATCTGCGGCTTGCCGGCATTCGCCTCGACCTTGAACTCGCGGAACATGCGGTCGCGGATGATCTCGAGGTGGAGCTCGCCCATCCCCTGGATGATCATCTGTCCAGTCTCCTGATCGGTCTTGACGCGGAAGGTCGGATCTTCCTCAGAAAGCCGCTGGAGCGCTTCGCCCATGCGCTCGCGGTCGCCCTTGGTCTTCGGCTCGACGGCCATCGAGATCACGGGCTCTGGGAAAGTCGGCGGCTCGAGCAAGATCGGATGGTCTTCGTCGCACAGCGTGTCGCCGGTGGTGATGTTCTTGATTCCGACCAAGGCGGCGATGTCGCCGGAGTAGACGGTGTCCACGTCCTCACGCTTGTCGGCCTGGATCATCAGCACCCGGCTGACGCGTTCCCGTTTGTTCGTCCGCGGGTTGTAGATGGTGTCGCCCTTCTTGAGCTTGCCTGAATAGACGCGGAAGAAAACCAGTTTGCCGACGTAAGGATCCGTCCAGAGCTTGAACGCCAGAGAGCTGAACGCGGCGTGGTCGGTGGTGGGTGCTTCGACCTTTGTTTCGTGGGCGTCCGGGTCCTGACCGACCGCCGCAGGGATGTCGAGAGGCGAAGGCAGGTAATCCACAACGGCGTCCACGACGTTCTGGACCCCGCGCTTCTTGAACGCCGAACCGCAAAACACCGGCACCATTTTGATTGCGATCGTCTGGCGGCGCACGGCCTGTTTGAGGAGCAGGTCCGGAATGGGTTTCTCCTCGAGGAAGAGGTTGGCCACCTCCTCGTCGAGATCCGCCACCGCCTCGACCAGTTCCTGGCGCGCCTTCTTTGCCGCCTCGGCGAGGTCCGCCGGAACATCGATCACTTGGAAAACCATCCCGTTGTTCTTTTCGTTTTCGGCGTCCTCAGGCCAGAGGAAGGCCTTCTGGGAGACGACGTCCACGACTCCTCGGAAGGTGTCGGCGCTCCCGATCGGGAGCGCAAGCGGCCAAGCGTTGGCGCCGAGCTTCGTCCGGAGATCGTTGAGGGCCTTCGCGAAGTTCGCGCCGACGCGGTCCATCTTGTTGACGAATGCGATGCGCGGCACGTGATACTTGGTGGCTTGGCGCCAGACGGTCTCCGACTGCGGCTGCACGCCGGCGACGCCGCAGAAAACGGCAATGGCGCCATCCAGCACGCGCAGCGAGCGCTCCACCTCGGCGGTGAAATCCACGTGGCCCGGAGTGTCAATGATGTTGACGCGATGTTTGATTCCGGGGAAAAGCTTGACGACTTCCTCCTCGGGTTTCTGACTCCAAAAGCAGGTGGTGGCGGCCGAGGTGATCGTGATGCCGCGTTCGCGCTCCTGCTCCATCCAGTCGGTAACGGTGTTCCCGTCATCCACGTCGCCGATCTTGTGGACCAATCCGGTGTAGAAAAGGATGCGCTCGGTGGTCGTGGTCTTGCCGGCGTCAATGTGCGCGGCAATCCCGATGTTGCGCGTGAGCTGCAGCGTATAAGGACGCTTCGGATCGTTCGGATTGTCTCCGTTTCCTGGCGTTGAAGTCTGTGCGGCGGGGGGCATGGAGGCGTAAGAAAGGCGAAGGGACGAGGGCGGCGGGTCTTCCGTCGGAGAGCGACCTTACCAGCGCAGATGCGCGAAGGCCTTGTTGGCTTGGGCCATCTTGTGGACGTCGTCGCGCTTCTTCACGGCGGCCCCCTGCCCGTTGAAGGCGTCAAAGATTTCGTCGGCAAGGGCCTTCTTCATGGAAACGCCCTTGCGCCCATCGGCCAAGCGCACCATCCAGCGGAGGGCCACGGAAAGCTGACGTTCGGGAGCGACCTCGACGGGCACCTGATAGGTGGCGCCGCCGACGCGACGCGATTTTACCTCGACACGCGGACGGACGTTGTCGAGAGCCTTGTTGAGCACTTCGATCGGATCGCCCTTGCTGGCTTTTTCGCTCAGGATCGCGAAAGCCCCGTACACGATGCGCTGGGCGGTGGCCTTCTTGCCGCGCCACATGACGGTGTTGACCAAACGGTTCACCACCGGGCTGTTGTAGCGGGAATCGGGGCGTTGGGGACGGCGTTCAGCTCTGCGGCGGCGGGACATGGGGAATCAAGAGTGGAAGTGAGGAAGGTAAATCGCGTGAAAAGAAGAGGCTATTTCTTGGCGGCCTCGGCGGAGGCGGCGGCAGCCTTGGCGCCACCGGCCTTCGGACGCTTGGCGCCGTACTTCGAACGCCCACGGCGACGCCCTTCGACTCCGAGGGTGTCGAGCGTCCCGCGCACGATGTGATAGCGGACGCCGGGGAGGTCCTTCACCCGGCCGCCGCGCACCATCACGATCGCGTGCTCCTGCAGGTTGTGGCCAACTCCACCGATATACCCCCAGACCTCGGTGCCGTTGGTCAGCCGCACACGGGCCACCTTGCGGAGCGCCGAGTTCGGCTTCTTCGGCGTCATCGTCTTGACCTGGAGGCAGACGCCCCGACGCTGCGGGCTGCCGGAGAGCGCGGGCGATTTGGATTTGTCGCGCACCTTCTGGCGGCCCTTGCGGATGAGCTGGTTGATTGTCGGCATGATTTCGTCGGGGGAAAAGGTGAAGGATAAGGACGTTTGCGCAGGAGAGCAAGAGGGTTCTGCACGATCAGGCGGAGGCCGCCGGCTCGTGCATCTTCAGCTTCACCGAGCGGTAGAGAGGGAACCCGGTGCCTGCGGGAATCAGGTGACCCATGATCACGTTTTCCTTGAAGCCACGCAGATAGTCCACGCGGCCCAGAGTCGCGGCCTCGGTGAGGACGCGGGTGGTGTCCTGGAACGATGCGGCGGAGATGAAGCTCTCCGTCTCGAGCGACGCCTTGGTCACGCCGAGGAGGACCGGCTGGCCCTCCGCGGGCTTTCCGCCCGCCTTTTCGACGCGCTCGTTTTCCTCGAGGAACGTCACGCGGTCCACATGATCGCCCCACAGGAGCATGGTGTCGCCGGGGTCCGCGATGCGCACCTTGCGCATCATCTGACGGAGGATCACCTCGATGTGCTTGTCGTTGATCTCGACCCCCTGAAGGCGGTAGACCTCCTGCACCTCGTTGAGAAGATGCTGTTGGAGCTCGGCGGGACCTTTGACTTCGAGGAATTCGTGCGGGTCCACCGGCCCGTCGGTCAGCTGTTGCCCCTGTTTCACCATGTCGCCCTTGAACACGATCACGTGCTTGCTCATCGGGATGAGGTGCTCCTCTTCCTGGCCGGTCTTGGCGTCTTTGATGAGGATGACTCGATTGCCGCGTACGTTGCCCGCGATCTCGACGACGCCGTCAATCTTGGCGATGTCGCAGGCATCCTTTGGCCGCCGGGCCTCAAAAAGCTCGGCGACGCGCGGCAGACCTCCAGTGATGTCCTTGGTCTTCGCCATCTTGCGAGGCGTCTTGGCGAGCGTGGCGCCGTCCGGAACCTTTGCGCGACGTTCCACCACGACGTGGGCGCCCGCGGGAATGCTGTAGCCGGCCAGCGTTTCGCCCTTGGGCCCCTTGATGAGGATCTGCGGATGCAGGTCCTCCTTGTGCTCGATGATGACGGACTCGATCTTGTCGGTGGTCTCGTCCCGCTCGCGGAGCATGGTGACGCCTTCGATGATATCGTGGAACTCCACGGTGCCGCCCTTTTCCGTAAGGATGGGCACATTATACGGGTCCCACTTCACGAACCGTTCGCCTTTTTTCACGGCGCCGCCTTCCGCGACGGAAATCGAGGAGCCGATCACGAGCGGGTGCCGTTCGAGTTCACGCCCTTCCTTGTCCTGAACAACGACCGCACCGGTCTTGTTCAGGACGATGTATTCGCCTTCGGTGGATCGGACCGTGCGGAGCTCGTCGTAGACGATCACGCCGTCATGCTTGGCCTTGATCTGGGGCTGCTTGAAGACCTGGCTGGCGGTGCCGCCGATATGGAACGTCCGCATCGTGAGCTGCGTGCCGGGCTCGCCGATGGACTGCGCGGCCATGATGCCGACGGCCGTGCCGAGCTCGACCTGGCGGCTGGTGGCGAGGTCCACGCCGTAGCATTTCGCGCAGGCCCCGCGGCGCGTCTCGCAGGTGAGCACGGAACGGATCCGCATCTTTTCCTGACCGACGCGGAGGACCTCCTCGGCCACGGGTGCGGAGATGATCTCGCCCGCCTTCACAATCTTGCGCTTTTCGACGGGATCCACCACGTCGTCGCAAGCCACTCGCCCGACGATCCGCTCCTTGAGGCTGACAGTCTCGTCGTCGCCCTCATAGATCGGCTCGACGGTGATGCCGTTGGTCGTTCCGCAATCTTCCTCGGTGATGATCACGTCGTGGGAGACGTCGCAAAGCTTGCGCGTCATATACCCCGAGTCGGCCGTCTTGAGGGAGGTGTCGGCAAGCCCCTTGCGCGCGCCGTGCGTGGAGATGAAGTACTCGAGCACGGTGAGTCCCTCGCGGAAGTTCGAGAGGATGGGCCGCTCGATGATGTCGCCCGAAGGTTTCGCCATCAACCCGCGGATCCCCGCGAGCTGGCGCACCTGAGTGCGGTTGCCTCGCGCCCCGGAGTCCACCATGAGGTAGAGCGGATTGAACTCCGCTTTATTGCGGTTCTCGCGCAGGGTGCTGAAGAGCACGTTGGCGATGTTGTCCGTCGCGTGCGTCCAGGCGTCCACGACCTTGTTGTAACGTTCGCCGTTGGTGATCACGCCGTTGCGATACTGCTTCTCGACTTCGCCGATGCTCCGATGGGCTTCCTTAATTTCGGTCGCCTTGGTCTCCGGAATGATCATGTCGTCAATCCCGATGGAAATCCCCGCACGGGTGGCCTCGGTGAACCCGAGCTCCTTCAGGCGGTCGAGCATCTCGACGGTGCGCGCATGGCCAACGGCCTGGTAGCAGCGCAAGATGAGGTCCCCGAGCTGTTTCTTGTTCACCGGCTTGTTGAAGAAGCCCATCTCGGACGGCCAGATGCTGTTGAAGACCACGCGTCCAACGGTGGTTTCGAGGACGCGGTTCGTCTTGTCGCCGAACACCGTGTCGCGGCCAGTGTCGGGGTTTTGGATCCGGATGCGCTCGTGCGGGCGGACCATCCCGGCGTCGCGCGCGAAGAACACCTCATCCGTGTCGGCGAAGATCTTCGGAGCGACTTTCCCGCCGGTGGCCTCGCGCGGATTCTGGGTGAGGTAGTAGCAACCCAGGGTGATATCCTGAGAAGGCGTGGTGATCGGTTTGCCGCTCGACGGGCTGAAGATGTTGTTCGTCGCCATCATGAACAGGCGCGCCTCGAGCTGCGCCTCGACGGAAAGCGGCACGTGCACCGCCATCTGGTCGCCGTCGAAGTCGGCGTTGTAGGCGGTGCAGACGAGCGGATGAATGCGGATCGCCTCGCCTTCGATGAGCACGGGCTCGAAGGCCTGAATCGAGAGGCGGTGCAGCGTCGGCGCGCGGTTCAGGAGGATCGGATGCCCGCGCGTCACCTCATCGAGAATGTCCCACACCTCCGGCTCCTGGCGCTCGATCATCTTCTTGGCGCTGCGAATGGTGTGCACCTTCCCCAACTCCTTCAAGCGGCGGATGATGAAGGGCTCGAAGAGGACGAGGGCCATCTTCTTTGGAAGGCCGCATTGATTCAGCCGGAGATCGGGTCCAATGACGATCACGGACCGTCCCGAGTAATCCACGCGCTTGCCGAGCAGGTTCTGGCGGAAACGTCCGCTCTTGCCGCGGAGCATGTCCGACAGGGACTTGAGAGGCCGGTTGCCCGCGCCGGTGACGGGTCGGCCGTGCCGTCCGTTGTCGAAGAGGGCGTCCACCGCTTCCTGCAGCATGCGCTTCTCATTGCGGATGATGACCTCGGGGGTCTTCAGGCTGAGGAGCTGCTTGAGGCGGTTGTTGCGGTTGATGACGCGGCGGTAAAGGTCGTTGAGATCCGACGTCGCGAATCGGCCGCCTTCGAGCGGCACGAGCGGGCGCAAGTCGGGCGGGATCACCGGCAGGACGGTGAGGATCATCCATTCCGGACGAGACTCAGAAGCCAGGAATCCCTCGAGCAACTTCTGGCGCATCGAGAGCTTCTTCTTGACCTGCTTGCTCTTGGTGGCGCCCATCGCCTTCTGGATGCGCTTGATCTCCTCCTCGACCTTGATCTCTTTGAGGAGCTGCGCGACGGCCTCCGCGCCGATGCCGGCCTTGAAATCGTCTCCGTACTGCTCGCGGGCGCGACGGTATTCGATCTCGTTGAGGAGGGCGCGCGCCTTGAGGGGCGTGCTCCCCGGATCAATGACGACGTGATCTTCGTAGTAGATGATGCGTTCGAGATGACGCCCCGTCATGTCGAGCACCATGCCGAGGCGACTCGGCATGCATTTGAAGAACCAGATGTGGGAGACGGGCACGGCGAGCTCGATGTGCCCCATGCGCTCGCGGCGCACGCGTGAGAGAGTGACCTCGACGCCGCAACGGTCGCAGATCACGCCCTTGTGCTTGATGCGCTTGTATTTCCCGCAATTGCACTCCCAATCGCGGATCGGCCCGAAGATGCGTTCGCAGAAGAGCCCGCCCTTCTCCGGCTTGAAGGTGCGGTAGTTGATGGTCTCGGGGTTCTTGATCTCTCCGCGGCTCCAAGAGCGGATGGCTTCCGGCGCAGCCACACGGATGCTGATGCTGGCGGCCTCGCTCGCTGCGTCGAGACCAAGAATCTGGCGCGCCCCTTCTGCAGAAGGGGTGGGGACGGAGGATGGGTCATTCATAGGTCGTCTCTTCGTTTTTGTGCACTTGGACGTCGAGCCCGAGGCACTGCATTTCCTTCATGAGCACATTGAAAGATTCGGGAATCCCCGCCTGAAGCGAGTTGTCCCCCTTTACGATGGACTCGTAGGTCCGCGTGCGTCCGGCGACGTCGTCGCTCTTCACGGTGAGCAGCTCCTGGAGGGCGTTGGCGCATCCATAGGCTTCCATTGCCCACACCTCCATTTCGCCGAAGCGCTGGCCGCCGTATTGCGCCTTGCCGCCCAACGGCTGCTGGGTGACGAGCGAATAAGGGCCGACCGCGCGCGCGTGGATCTTGTCGGCGACGAGGTGGCCGAGCTTCATCATATAGATGTAGCCCACGACCACCTCCTGATCGAAGGTGTCGCCGGTGCGCCCGTCGTAGAGGCGCACCTTCCCGTGTTCCGGAAGCTTCGCGTCGCGAAGATATCTGCGGATCTGTTCCTCCTTGATGCCGTCGAAGACGGGGGTCGCCACGCGAAAGCCGAGCAGTTTCGCCGCCCAGCCGAGGTGGGTCTCAAGCACCTGCCCGACGTTCATACGCGAAGGCACGCCGAGCGGGTTCAGGACGATGTCCACCGGGTTGCCGTCGTCGAGGAAGGGCATGTCCTCCTCGGGCACGATTCTCGCGATCACCCCCTTGTTCCCATGGCGTCCGGCCATCTTGTCTCCGACGCTGAGCTTGCGTTTGCTCGCGACGTAGACCTTCACCTGCTTGATGACACCGGGGTCCACCTCGTCTCCGCTCTCCAGGCGCCCCATGTTTTGCTGGTGCTCCATGTCGAGGTCTTCGAATTTCTTCTCGTAGACCCCGATGATCTCGCGGATCTTGATGCGGATGGGGCTCGGATCAATCTCGACGTGCTTGTACACCGAGGCGAGCTTGCGGAGCAGCGTCTTGGTGATCTTGCGATTGGACTGAATGATGACCTCGCCCGTCTCGGCGTTCACGACGTCGAGCGGGATCTTCTCGCCGAGGAGGATGTTGCTGAGCGCCTCAGTGAGCTCCTCGCGGAGCTCGGTGACGCGTTTGGCGTACATCTCCTTCTCGGACTTGATCTGGCGGCGCGTCTCGGTGGGCGTCAGCTTGGAGCGGTGGGTCTCCTTCTTGCTGGAGACCTTCACGTCCATGACGATTCCATAAACGCCGCTGGGCACCATGAGGGAGGTGTCCTTCACGTCGGCGGCCTTCTCGCCGAAGATCGCGCGCAGGAGGCGCTCCTCGGGAGCGAGCTCGGTCTCGCTCTTCGGGGTGATCTTGCCGACGAGAATGTCGTTCGGCTTCACCTCGGCGCCGATGCGGATGACGCCGTCCGCGCCCAGATTCTTCAGAGCCTCTTCTCCGACGTTCGGAATGTCGCGCGTGATCTCCTCGGGGCCGAGCTTGGTGTCGCGCGCGCTCGCTTCGAACTCGTCAATGTGGATGCTCGTGTAGACATCGTCGCGCACGACCCGTTCGTTGACGAGGATGGCGTCCTCGAAGTTGTATCCGTGCCACGGCATAAACGCCACGAGCAGGTTGCGCCCGAGCGCGATCTCGCCGCGGTCGGTGCAAGGGCCGTCCGCGAGGACCTGCCCCTTCTTGACGACTTCGCCCTTGCGGACGATGGGGCGCTGGTTGAGGCACGTGCCGGCGTTCGAGCGCATGAACTTGCGCAAGTCGTAGACGTGGATCCCTTCCTCGGCGTCGGTGCGCAGCTTTTTCTTTGTCTCGGAAAGCTTGCCGTCTTTCGTCACGACGATCTGGCAAGCGCTCACGGAGGCGACGCGGCCGGACGATTCCGAGACGACGAGGACCTTCGAGTCGCGTGCGACGCGCTCTTCGAGACCGGTCCCGACGATGGGGGCTTCCGGTTGGAGGAGCGGCACGCCCTGACGCTGCATATTCGAGCCCATGAGGGCGCGGTTGGCGTCGTCGTGTTCAAGGAAGGGGATGAGGCCGGCGGCTACGGAGACGAGCTGTTTCGGCGAGACGTCCATGTAATCCACACGAGAAGGCTCCACTTCGATGAAGTCGCCCTTGAAGCGCACGCTCACGCGCGGCCCCTTGAGGCGGCCGTCGGATTCCACGAGGGAGTTGGCCTGGGCAACGACGAACTTTTCTTCCTGGTCGGCGGTGAGGTAGTCCACTCTCTCGAGGACGCACCCGTGCTCGACCTTGCGGTACGGCGTTTCGATGAAACCGAACTCGTTGATGCGCGCGAAGGTGCTCATCGAGGCGATGAGCCCGATGTTCGGTCCTTCTGGCGTCTCGATCGGGCAGATGCGCCCGTAGTGGCTGGAGTGGACGTCGCGGACCTCGAAGCCGGCGCGGTCGCGGCTCAGGCCGCCCGGCCCGAGGGCGCTGAGGCGCCGCTTGTGGGTGAGCTCGGAAAGCGGATTCGTCTGGTCCATGAACTGCGAGAGCTGGCTGCGCCCGAAGAAGTCGCGCACGACGGCCGAGAGGGCCTTCGGATTGATGAGCTTCTGCGGCGTCATCGTCTCGATGTTCGTGTCGAAGAGCGTCATGCGCTCGCGAACAAGGCGCTCGGTGCGGTCCAGTCCGAGGCGACACTGGTTGGCGAGGAGCTCGCCCACCGTGCGCACACGACGGCTGCCGAGGTGGTCAATGTCGTCCACCGATCCTTCCCCACGCCGCAGACCGATCAGATACTTCATCGCGGCGATCACGTCCTCTTTCGTGATGATGCGCTGCAGGGGGTCCTCGGTCCCGAAGTCGGCCTTCCGGTCCGCAAAAAGCTTCTGGTTGATCTTATAGCGCCCGACGCGGCCGAGGTCGTAGCGTTTCGGATCGAAGAAGGTGCGCTTGATCAGGGAGCGGGCGTTGGCGACGGTGGGCGGATCCCCGGGCCGGAGGCGATGATAGATCTCCTTGAGCGCCTCCTCCTCGTTGCGCGCGGTATCCTTTTTGAGGGACTTGAGGATAACTCCTTCGTCCGCGCTCGTATCCACCACGCGCACCTTGTTCACCTGCATGTCGAGGAGCTGGCGAACGATGATCCGGGTGAGCGAATCGTAGGCGCGCGCGATGATGGCGCCCTTTTCGACGTCCATCGCGTCTTCGATGAGCACCTTGTTGGCGAGGCTGGCCTCATCCATGTCACGCGTCAGCGGCAGCTCCGTGACCTTGTAGAACAGGTTGATGATATCGGCGTCTTTTTCATAGCCAAGGGTGCGCAGGAGGGTCGTGGCCAGAAACTTGCGGCGGCGGCGGCGGCGGTCGAGGTAGACGTAGAGGAGGTCGCTGGTATCGAACTGCACCTCGAGCCAGGATCCGCGGTCGGGAATGATGCGGAAGGAGTGGAGGCTCTTGCCGTTCGGATGGATCGTTTCCTCGAAGCAGATGCCGGGCGAACGATGGAGCTGGCTGACGATCACCCGCTCGGCGCCGTTGATCACGAAGGAGCCCTGCTCCGTCATGAGCGGCATTTCACCCATGAACACGCGTTCCTCTTTGGATTCCTTGTGTCCGTCGCGATCCTCGGTCAGGCGGAAGATGACGTGGAGCGGCGCCGCGTAAGTACTCCCCTCGCGGACGCAGTCCAGCCAGGAGACGCGCTCCCGCTGATCGCCGATTTCGTAACGCACGAAGTCGAGCGTGGTCTTTCCGTCGTAGCTCACGATCGGGAAGACCTCCTTAAAGACGGCTTGAAGCCCCGTGTTGCGGCGCTTCTCGGGCGACACGTTCGCCTGCAGGAACTCCTCGGCGGAGCGGTTCTGCAGTTCGATGAGGTTGGGAGGCGCGATCACCTCCGTCACTTTCCCGAAGTTGGTGCGTTCCATGGCTTTCTCTCTTCTGTTCCGGCGCGCGGCCGGAGGGGCGCCTCCCCCGCCGGGGTCCGGGGCCACCCGGACTCCCTGCGGGAGATGGCTTGAGGCGCGGTCGAGGCGAGGCTACTTGATCTCGACCTTCGCGCCGGCGGCTTCGAGCTTCTTCTTGATCTCGTCGGCTTCTTCCTTCGTCACGCCTTCCTTCACGGTCTTGGGCGCGCCCTCGACGAGGTCCTTGGCCTCCTTGAGGCCGAGCGAAGTGACGGCGCGAACTTCCTTGATCACGTTGATCTTGTTCGCCCCGGTCTCCTTGAGGATGACGTCGAAGGTGGTCTTGGCTTCGGCAGCGGGTGCCGCGCCTCCGGCAGCGGGCGCGGCGGCCACGGCGACGGGCGCGGCGGCGCTGACGCCCCAAGCCTGTTCGAGTTCTTTCACGAGGTTCGCCATCTGCAGCACGGTGAGCGCGCTGAGCTGGTCAATGAGTGCCTTATTGTCCGACATGTTCTGATCCTAGTGTCATCGGCGCTCCGAAGGCCTCCGGAGCGATTGACCCCGGGAGCCCCCAGGGCCGATGGTTCACGTGTTGGGTTGTTGGGTTGTGTGGTGGTCTCCCCATCGAGGGGAAAAGAGGTGGAGGGCGGGGTTAGGTGGATTTCGCAGCTTTCGCCTGCGCAAGACGGGCGAAGCTTGCGGCGGGTTCGCTCGCGAGGCGCACGAAGCTGGAGGCGGGCGTCATGAGGAGCCCGAGCAGTTTGGCGCGGAGGACCTCGATCGAGGGAAGATCGGCGATCTCGTGGACCTGTTCGGCGGCGAGTTCGACCTTGTCGAGGATGCCGGCCTTCACGCGCAGTTTCTTGAACTCCTTGTGAAAGCCCCTGACGGCGGAGGCGGCGCCGGAGATATCGGCCTCCCCGTACACGACGGCGGTCGGCCCCTGAAGCGCCGCGTCGGCGACCGACGGCCCCAGCTTCTTGAGGAGGAGGCGAAGGATGCTGTTTTTGACGACGACCGCGCGCGATTTCGAGCGGGTCAGCCGCTTCCGCAACTCGGTGAAGTCGGCGACGGTCAGGCCGGTGTAATCCGTGAGGATGAGGAAGGGCGACCCGGCAATTTTCTTTTCGATCTCGTCGGTGATGGATTTTTTTTCGGGGCGCATGGAAATCAGTGGAAAATGGGAAATGTGCAATGAGCAATGTTCATCCTACGACTGCGAGGAATTCCTTGAGGTCCACGGGCACCCCCGGGCTCATCGTGGTGGAAAGGGTACAGCTCCCGAGAAAGATCCCCTTCACGGTGGAGGGGCGGGACTTCACGACCGCCTCGATCACGGCACGGGCGTTGGCGGAGATCTGATCGGCCTCGAAGCTCGCCTTGCCGACGGCGACGTGGAGGTTGGCGTTCTTGTCCATCTTGAACTCGACGCGCCCAGCCTTGAACTCGCGGATGGCCTTCGCCATGTCCTCGGAGACGGTGCCGGTCTTGGGGTTGGGCATCAGGCCCTTGGGACCGAGCTCCTTGCCGAGCTTGCGCACCTCCTGCATGGCGTCCGGCGTGGCGACGGCGATGTCGAAGTCGAACCAGCCGCCCTTGATCTTGGCGATGATCTCCTTGAAGCCGACATGCTCCGCCCCGGCGGCACGGGCGGCCTCGGCCTGCGCCCCCTCGGCGAAGGCGACCACGCGCACCTGTTTACCGGTACCGTGCGGGAGCGGAACGGTCCCACGGACCATCTGCTCGGACTGTTTCGGGTCCACGTTGAGCTTGATGGAGAGGTCCACCGACTCGTCGAACTTGGCCCGGGGAAATTTCTTGAGCACGACCACCGCTTCCGCGAGCGGATAGCTCTTCCCGTTCTCGATGAACTTGGCAGACTCTTTGTAGCGCTTGCTGGGCATAAGACTATTTCAGTTTCCTATATGGAGAAAGCGAGCTTCACAGGAGTTGGCTTGATGCGAAAATTCCTAAAACGGTCAGTCCACGACCTCGATGCCCATCGAGCGGGCGGTGCCGGCGATGGTGCGGTAGGCGGCTTCGTCGCTGGCGCAGTTCATGTCCTTGGCCTTCTTGGCCACGATCTCCATGATCTGCTTGCGGGTGACCTTGCCGACCTTGTTGCGGTTCGGCTGGCCGCTCGCGGTGGCGATATTGGCCGCCTTCTTGAGGAGCACGGGGGCGGGCGGCGACTTCGTGATGAAGGTGAAGGTCTTGTCCTTGTAGACGGTGATGACGACCGGGAGGATCTCGCCGGCCTGCTTCTGGGTGGCCGCGTTGAACTCCTTGCAGAACGCCATGATGTTGACTCCCTGCTGGCCGAGAGCGGGACCGACGGGAGGCGCGGGGTTGGCCTGCCCAGCGGGGATCTGGAGGCGAACGATTCCTGTGACTTCTTTGGCCATATCAGTAAGCAGTAAGCGGTGAGCAGTGAGCGGTCAGAGCGAGGATCAGGCTTTTTCGACCTGCCAGAATTCGAGTTCTACGGGGGTCGAGCGCCCGAAAATAGAGACGGAAACCTTGAGCTTGCCCTTCTCCTGATCCACCTCCTCGACCACGCCGGTCATGCCCTTGAAGGGGCCGTCGTTGACGTTAAGCGTCTCGCCGCGCTCGAAGTTCACTTTCGGCACGACGCGCTCCTCGCGGTCCTGCATCTGGGCAAGGATCTCGTCCACTTCGTGCTTAGGCAGCGGGATGGGGCGCTCTCCGCCGACGAAACCGAGGACGCCCGGGGTTTCGCGGATGAAGTACCAGGAACGGTCAATGAGCTTCTCATGCTCGTCCACCAGCTTCAATTGGATGATGAGGTAGCCGGGGAAGAACTTGCGGGTGGTGGTCGCGCGCTTCCCGCGCTTGACCTCCTCGACGCGCTCGGTGGGGATGAGCACGCGCGTGATGAGGTCGGCGACCTCCTCGCGCGCCTTGCGCTTCTCGATGCTGTCGAAGACCTTCTGCTCCTGCCCGGGAACACAGTGCAGCACGTACCATTGAGGTTGGAGGTCGGCGCTCATGGGAAGATCCTTATCGCGTCACCACCAGGCTGAACACGCGTCCGATCAGGAAGTCGCAACCAAAGATGAATCCTCCAAGGGCCGCCATGGTGACGACAATCACGGTTGTGGATTCCTGAAGCTCCTCCCGCGTGGGGCGGGTGCACTTCAGAATCTCCTCCCGCACTTCGCGGAAGAACCTTCGGATGTTGTCGAACCATGTTTTCATTCAAAAGGCGAACGTAAGCACGCGGGAAGATCAGGCTGGCACGGCAGGAGGGACTCGAACCCCCGACCCGCGGTTTTGGAGACCGCTGCTCTACCAACTGAGCTACTGCCGTAAGTCCCCGCCTTTCACTTCTTCTCCCGGTGGAGCTGATGTTTGCCGCACCACCTGCAGAACTTGCGGATCTCCAACCGCTCGCTGCCCTGCGCCTTCTTGTTGCGGGTAGAGATGTAGTTCAGGCGCTTGCACTCCGTGCAGGCGAGCTGGATGGCCTCGCGCGGCATGGGGTCAGGCGAGGATGTCGCTCACGCGTCCCGCGCCGACGGTCTTGCCGCCTTCGCGGATGGCAAAGCGCATCGCCTTCTCCATGGCGATCGGAGTGATCAGCTCCACCTCGATGGAGACGTTGTCGCCAGGCATCACCATCTCGACGCCCTGCGGCAGCTTCACCGAGCCGGTCACATCCGTCGTGCGGAAGAAGAACTGCGGGCGATAGTTGCTGAAGAACGGTGTGTGGCGGCCACCCTCGTCCTTGCTGAGGACATAGACCTCCGCCTTGAACTTGGTGTGCGGGGTGGTCGTGCCGGGCTTCGCGAGCACCTGGCCGCGTTCCACCTCCTCCTTCTTCGTGCCGCGCAACAGCGCGCCGATGTTGTCGCCCGCCTGCCCCTCGTCGAGCTCCTTGCGGAACATCTCGACGCCGGTGACGACGGTCTTCGTGGTGGGACGGATGCCAATGATCTCCACCTCCTCGCCCACCTTGACCTTACCGCGCTCCACGCGGCCGGTAACCACGGTGCCGCGGCCTTCGATCGAGAATACGTCCTCGACCGGCATCAGGAACGGCTGATCCACGTTGCGCACGGGAGTCGGGATATAGCTATCCACGGCCTCCATGAGCTCCAGGATGCACTTGGCGTCCGCGTGCGTGGGATCGCCCGCGGCGAGCGCCTTGGCGGCGCTGCCCTTGACGATCGGAATCTTGTCGCCGGGGAATTCATACTGGGTGAGGAGCTCGCGCACCTCCACCTCGACGAGGTCGAGCAACTCCTTGTCGTCCACCATGTCGCACTTGTTGAGGAACACGACGAGCGCGGGGACGCCGACCTGCCGAGCGAGCAGGATATGCTCGCGCGTCTGCGGCATCGGGCCGTCGGCGGCGCTGACCACCAGGATCGCACCGTCCATCTGGGCAGCGCCCGTGATCATGTTCTTCACGTAATCGGCGTGACCAGGACAGTCCACGTGCGCGTAGTGCCGCTTGTCGGTCTGATACTCAACGTGGCAAGTGTTGATGGTGATCCCGCGCTCCTTTTCCTCAGGCGCGTTGTCAATTTGATCGTACGCCTTTGCCTCGGCAAACCCCTTCTTCGCGAGAACGGTCGTGATCGCCGCGGTCAGCGTGGTTTTGCCGTGGTCAACGTGGCCGATGGTGCCCACGTTCACGTGCGGCTTGTTGCGGATGAACTTGTCTTTGCCAGCCATAATCGAAGTGTGTGTTTGGTTTTCTCCTTGTTTCGCGGTCGTCCGCGCGCGCTCGCGCTCGGCCACCCGCCTTCTTCGCGCCCCGTGCTCCCTAAAAGCCTGCCTCCCCTCGTCGCCGCGCGAACGCGGCCAGCCGCCGGGTGGAGCCCACGACCAGGATTGAACTGGTGACCTCGTCCTTACCAAGGACGTGCTCTACCAACTGAGCTACGTGGGCGATCCAGTTTCCCAGCCAGCCGGGCTCACCGGCCGTCTTCAAGCCCGCCCCTCGGGCCGTAAAAAGACAGAACGCCCCTCCGAGGGCATCTTGGAGATGCGCATGGAAAAGGCCTTCCGCTTTCCGAAGAAACGCAATTTCTACACGATTCTCCGGGACCTGTCAACCCCCTAATTTCAACTTTTTTTGCGCGGCGCGATGCCCCTCTTCCAACCGCCCTCACGCCTTCCCCTCGATGAACGCGTAGCAAAGGAGATGGAGAACGTGCATCTGAGCGTCTTCCGCACGCCCATAATGCGAGGTCTCCACACGGATCACGCGTCGCGCCGTACGCGCCATGCGACTATCGGCCTTCCCGCCAACCAAGGCGAGTGTCGTCAATCCCGCGGCATTCGCCCAGTCGAGCGCCTTCGCCACATTCGGCGAATTGCCGCTCACGCTCACTCCGAGAAAAAGATCGCCCGCCTTCGCGTAATTCCGCAATTGCTCCACGAAGACGTCGTCATATCCCACGTCGTTCGACAGCGCCGTCATCCAGGAAACGTTGTCGTTCAGCGAAAGCACCCGAAAGCGTGGCGGCGCATCCACCGCGTCCGGCGCTTTCGCGGGTCCCGCGCCGAACCCCGAGGCGCCCTTGCCGAGATCCACCGCAAAATGGGAGGCGTTCGCCGCGCTGCCGCCGTTGCCGCAGAGATAAATCCCCCGTCCTTCCCTCCTCGCGGCGGCCAAGAGGCCCACCCACGTCGCAATCTCCTCTGTCGGCAGGGCGGACGTTACGCGGCTTTGGTCCTTCAGATATTCGCAGATCCAGTTCTTCATGCGCGCGACCCTACTCCGATTTTGGCGCGTTGGACATGAAAAAGCGCAGCGCCGGTTCGCTTCCGAATTTCATCTCGAAGCCCACTTTTCCATGGCGATCAGACGGCCGCTGGCGTCGCGGGAGGAGATCCTGCCGCGGGAGTCCTTTCGTGCGGCGTCCGTCGAAACAAACGCATGGAACTACCGTCTCGTACGGCGGCCCGTGGTTGGAGGTTGTTCGCGGCATCGGGAATTCGCCATCCCTCAAACCTTTCCTCCGGCTTTCACGAATTCGAGCGCCTTCTCGTCGAGGCCGGTACGGAGCGCCTCCTGCGCGCCGAGGCCTTTTTCCTCGGCGTACTTGCGCACCTCCTCGGTGATCTTCATCGCGCAGAACTTTGGGCCGCACATCGAACAGAAGTGCGCCGATTTCGCCTTCTCCTGGGGGAGCGTCGCATCGTGGTATTCGCGCGCCCGATCAGGATCGAGCGAAAGGTTGAACTGGTCCTCCCATCGAAACTCGAAGCGCGCCTTAGTCAGCGCGTTGTCGCGCGCCTGCGCGCCGGGATGGCCTTTGGCCAGGTCGGCGGCGTGCGCCGCGATCTTGTAGGCGATTACGCCCTCCTTCACGTCGTCGCGATCCGGCAGGCCGAGATGCTCCTTCGGCGTCACGTAGCAAAGCATCGCCGTGCCGTACCATCCGATCATCGCTGCGCCGATCGCGCTGGTGATGTGGTCGTAGCCCGGCGCTACATCGGTGGTCAGCGGCCCCAGCGTGTAGAACGGTGCTTCGTGGCACGCCTGAAGTTCGAGGTCCATATTCTCCTTGATCAGGTGCATCGGAACGTGACCCGGCCCCTCGATCATCACCTGGCAATCGTGCTCCCAGGCGATCTTTGTGAGCTCGCCGAGCGTCTCCAACTCCGCGAGCTGCGCTTCGTCGTTCGCGTCGGCGATCGCGCCAGGACGCAGGCCGTCGCCGAGACTGAAGGCCGCGTCGTAGGCGCGCAGGATTTCGCAGATCTCGCGGAAGTGCTCATAAAGGAAGCTCTCACGGTGATGCGCGAGGCACCACTTCGCCATGATCGAGCCGCCGCGGCTCACGATGCCGCACGCGCGCCGCGCCGTGAGCGGCACGTAGCGCAGGAGCACCCCCGCGTGGATCGTGAAATAATCCACCCCCTGCTCCGCCTGCTCGATGAGCGTGTCGCGGTAAAGCTCCCACGTCACCTCCTCCGCCTTTCCGCCCGCCTTCTCGAGCGCCTGATAGATCGGCACCGTCCCGACCGGCACCGGCGCGTTGCGCAGGATCCACTCGCGCGTCGCGTGGATGTTTTTCCCCGTCGAAAGGTCCATCACCGTGTCCGCGCCCCAGCGCGTGGACCAGCGCATCTTCTCCACCTCTTTTTCGATGGAGGAAGCGATCGCCGAGTTCCCGATGTTCGCATTAATCTTCACGAGGAAGTTCCGCCCGATCGCCATCGGCTCGCTCTCGGGATGGTTGACGTTCGACGGCAGGATCGCCCGCCCGCGCGCCACTTCGTCGCGGACGAACTCCGGCGTGATCCATCGCGGAATCGGCGCCCCGAAAGGCTGCCCCGGATGCTGATGCCGGAGCGCACGGGTGTCGCCGCGCTGTCCGCGTGAGCGGACGCCGTTGTTTCCGGGCCCCGCTTCGTGGAAGGTCTCCCAGGCATCGTCGCGCCCGAGATTTTCCCGGATCGCCACGAACTCCATCTCGGGCGTGATGATCCCGCGTTTCGCGTAGGCCATCTGCGTCACCGCGCAACCTGCCTTCGCCCGAAGGACGCGGCGCGTTTTCCCGCGTTTCGCGCGGACTTCCTCGATGTCGCCGCGCGCGAGGATCCACTCTCGTCGCAGCGCAGGCAGCCCCTTGCGCGCATTTCCTTTGAAGGCGGGATCGCCCCACAGCCCGGAGGTGTCGTAGAGCCGCACGGGTTCGTTGACTTCGATCGCGCCGTCGGTACGGAACGTCGGCGACAGGCTCACCTCACGGAACGGCACGCGGAGCCCGGGATGGAGCTTTCCGTGCGCATACACGCGCGTCGAGCGCGGCATCGGCGTTACGCTGGATGAACCCTTCTTGCTTTTCGTTTTCATGGTCAAAAAATGAAGCCGCCCGGATCGGCCGTGCCGCCTCGAAAGGGCGCCTTCCACGAAAAGTCGCTCCCTTCGGCGGCATGACCCGCATCAGGTTCTAAGGGTCGCTCCGTTTTCGCAGAGCCTCTCAGCCGCAGACGCGCCCGCGGCTCCCCTGAGTTGTCGGCGAAAGAACGCGCGGCGCCTACGTTTCGAACGAGGTGCCGCACCCGCAACTGCGTTTGGCGTTGGGGTTGGAAACTTTGAATCCCGCGCCCGTGAGGCCGTCCACGTAGTCAATCTCGCAGCCGTCCACGAACGGGAGCGCCTTCGGATCCAGGACGATCCGTCCTCCGCTTTCACCGACGACCACGTCGCCGGGACGCGCCTGGTCCACGCTCATTGCGTATTGCATGCCGGAGCATCCGCCCTTTTCGACGCTGATGCGAAGCGCAGCGCCCGGCTTTCCGGCGACGAGGCTGCGAACCTGTTCGGTGGCGTGGGGGGTCAGCGTGATCATGGCGAGAGAAACCTAGGCTTCCCGCGCGCCGTGTCAACTCCTGTCAACTCCTGCCGACTTGATTTCCTCCCGAGGTGCGCGAATCATGCGGTGCTTCATGGACCTCGCGCGCATCCGCAACTTCTGCATCATCGCGCACATTGACCACGGGAAGACGACCCTTTCGGACCGCCTGCTGCAGGCGACCGGGACCGTCGCGGCCCGTGAGATGCGCGACCAACTTCTCGACGGCATGGACCTCGAACGCGAGCGCGGGATCACGATCAAGGCCCACCCCGTCCGGATGCGCTACCAGGCGAAGGACGGCGCGGAGTATCAGCTCAACCTGATTGATACACCGGGCCACGTGGACTTCGCCTACGAAGTCTCCCGCAGCCTTTCCGCGTGCGAAGGCGCCCTGCTCCTCGTGGACGCCGCCCAGGGGGTGGAGGCGCAAACGGTGGCGAACGTCCACCTTGCGATGAAGCAGAAGCTGACGGTCCTTCCGGTGATCAACAAGATTGATCTGCCGAACGCCGACATCCCCTCCGTGCTCCACCAGATCGAGGACATCCTCGCCATTCCGCGTGAGGACGTGCTCCTCGCCAGCGCGAAAGTCGGCGCCGGCGTGCCCGAGATTCTCGAGGCAGTCGTCCATCGCATTCCTCCGCCCCGATCCACACTGCCGGGCGTTCTGCGGGCGCTCGTCTTCGACTCGGTCTTCGACACGTTCCGTGGGGTGGTCACCTACGTGCGCGTCTTCGACGGCGAGACGGCCCCCGGCGCGACGGTCCGCCTCCTCCGCTCGGGCCGCGACTACGAAGTCAAGGAGGTCGGCGCCTTCGTGCCCGAAATGGTGAAGACCGACGCCCTGCGCACCGGCCAGGTGGGCTACGTGATCGCCAACATCAAGACCACCGCCGAGGTGAAGATCGGGGATACGATCACCCTCGCGCGTACGCCCGCGAAGACCCCGCTTCCCGGCTTTCAGGAAGTCCATCCGATGGTGTTCAGCGGGATCTATCCGATCGACACCTCGAACTTCGAGCATCTCAAGGCCTGCATGGCCAAACTGCAGCTCAACGATTCCGCCTTCGTCTACCAACCCGAGAGCTCGGTCGCTCTCGGGTTCGGTTTCCGTTGCGGCTTCCTCGGCCTTCTCCATATGGAGATCATCCAGGAGCGCCTCCGCCGCGAATATCAGCAGGACATCATCGCCACCTATCCGAGCGTGATCTACCGTGTGGTCCGCACCAACGGGGAAAAGCTGGAGGTGGACAACCCCGTCCACCTCCCCGACCCAAGCGTGATCGAGCGGATCGAGGAGCCTTATGTCCGCGCCTTCGTCATGGTCCCAAACACCACAATCGGAGACGCGATGAGCCTGATCCTCGATCGGCGGGGCACGTGCTCGAACACGGAAACGCTCGACGCGCGCCGCGTGATGCTCACCTGCGAAATTCCGCTCAACGAAATCCTCGTGGACTTCAACGACAAGCTCAAGAGCCTCAGCCGCGGTTACGGCTCGATGGATTACGAGCCGATCGGCTATCGTGAGGGCGACCTCGTAAAGCTCGATATCCTCGTCAACCGCGAGCCTGTGGACGCCTTCTCCTGCATTGTCCACCGCGCCAAGGCGGAGACCCGAGGTCGCGCCCTCGCTCTCCGTCTCAAGGAGGTCATCCCCTCGCAGCTCTTTCAGGTCGCCATCCAGGCCGCCATCGGCGGAAAGATCATCGCCCGCGAGACCGTACGTTCCGTCGGAAAAAACGTCACCGCCAAGTGCTACGGCGGCGACATCACCCGCAAGCGCAAGCTCTGGGAGAAACAGAAGGAAGGCAAAAAGCGGATGAAATCCGTCGGCACCGTGAACATCCCCCAGGAAGCGTTCATCGAGGTCCTCAAGACGAACTGAGTTTTCCCCCATCCTTCCCATGCCCCCCACCCCACGCACCAAGATCGGTCTCGTCGGCTGCGGCGCCATCAGCCCCGCCTACTTCAAGGGATTGAAACCGTACGCGTTCCTCGAGGTGGCTGCCTGCGCCGACCTCGACCTCGAGCGCGCAAAGACGCGCGCCACCGAGTTCGGCATCTCCCGCGCATGCACCGTGGAGGAACTGTTCGCCACTCCCGACCTTGAAATCGTCGTCAATCTCACCATCCCCTCCGCCCACGCCTCCGTCGCTCTGAAGGCGATTTCGGAAGGCAAGAGCGTGATCAGCGAGAAACCGCTCGCTCTCAACCGGGAGGAGGGTCTTCGGGTCCTCGAAGCCGCGAAGAAGAAGGGCGTGCGCGTGGGTTGCGCCCCGGACACCTTCCTCGGAGCGGGCATCCAGACCAGTCGTAAGCTGCTCGACGACGGCTGGATCGGCGCCCCCGTCGGTGCCACGGCCTTCATGCTCTGCGCCGGTCACGAACGGTGGCACCCGAGCCCCGAATTCTACTACCAGCGGGGCGGAGGTCCCCTGTTCGACATGGGGCCTTACTACCTTACCTCCCTGATCAACCTCCTCGGCCCGGTCGCGCGGGTCGCGGCCTTCGCGAAAAAAACCCATCCGACCCGCGTCATTGCCAGCGAACCGAAGCGAGGACAGGTCATCTCCGTGGAGGTCCCAACGCACGCCTCGGCCTCCCTGGAGTTCCGAAACGGCGTCATCGGGACGCTCATCATGTCGTTCGACGTCTGGGCGCACACCCTTCCGTGCATCGAGATCTACGGCACCGAGGGCAGCCTCTCCCTCCCCGACCCGAACGGTTTCGGAGGCGTGATCCGTCTCCGCCGCAAGGAGAACAAGGATTGGGGAGAGATTCCCCACGCGTTCCCCGAGCGCTCCCGCGGCGCAGGACCGGCCGACATGGCAAAGGCCCTCCAATCCGGACGCCCGCACCGCGCCAGCGGCGAACTCGCCTTCCACGTCCTCGACGTGATGTGCGCCATCCATGAATCCGCCGAGGCGGAGCGCGCGATCGACGTGCGCAGCACGTGCGACCGCCCCGCCCCTCTCCCTCTCGATCTCGTCGCCGAGGAGATGGACGCCTGAAGGGAACACACGCATGGAACTCCAAAATCAAACCGTCCTCGTCACCGGCGCCGGCAGCGGCATCGGACGCGCCCTCGCGCTCGAGTTCGCACGCAACGGGGCCCGCGTGGTGGTGGCGGGCCGCCGCACCCAGCGCCTCGAGGAAACGGTCTCCCTCATCCGCAGTTCGCCGAGGGAAAGACGCGCGCCCCCGAGGACGTCGCCCGCGCAACGATCCGCCTTCTCGCCATCGCCCGTCCCGAGCACAGCGGCCGGGATTACTCGGCTTCAACCGATTTTTCGAAGTGGCCATCCGGCGAGGAGAAACCTTTCCGCCAATCCTGAAATGAATTTTCTCCTTGCGACACCGGACTGAACAAAAATCCTCGGCGAACAGGCCGCTCCGCCTTGCCAGTCCGTCCGTCTGCCCTCTTTCTCCATGAACAACGCCATCAAAGTTGCCCTGATCGGACTCGATACGAGTCACACCGTGGAATTCGCCCGTCGCATGCAGGCGCCGGACTGTCCGCCGGACCAAAAGGTCTCCGGACTGCGCGCCACCGCCTGCATGAGGTTCCCCACCCCGTTCCAAAGCAAGGAGGGCCTCGACGACCGTCAGAAAATCCTCGAAGGTTGGGGCATCCGGGTGACTCCGAGCTTTGAGGAAGCTGTCTCAGACTGCGATGCCGTGATGCTGGAGATCAACGATCCCGCGCGGCATCTCGAGTATTTTGCGCGCGCGACGGAACTCGGCAAGCGCGTCTTCCTCGACAAACCGCTCGCCGACACACTCGCGAGCGGGCAGGAGATCGCCAGGATCGCCGCGGCGAAGAAGACCTCCTTTTTCTCGGCGTCATCGCTCCGCTTCGTGCCGCAACTCCTCAAGGCCTGCGACGAACTCCCGAAGCCGCTCCTCGCCTCGACCTACGGACCCGTGGGCAAGGCGCCGGCGGGCAGCTCGATCGTCTGGTACGGCGTCCACGCCTTCGAGATGCTCCAGCGCGCCATGGGCCGCGGCGCGCAGAGCGTCTTCGCGAGAGCGGACGACGCGGGCGTCGCCGCCGTCGTTCGCTATCCGGAGAAGCGCCGGGGCGTGGTCGAACTGAGCTTCGTTTCCTATGCCTACGGCGGCAGCCTGCGCGACGACAAGAAGATCGTTCCATTTGTCAACGACGCGAGCCGTCTCTACTCCGACCTGCTGCTGCAAATCCGTGCGTTTTTCCGAGGAGCGCCGCCGCCGGTCGCGCAAGAGGACACCCTGGAAGTCATGGCGTTATTGGACGCGGCGCAGCGCTCCGCCGACAGCGGACGCGAAGAGGCGGTCAAGATCTGAAGCGCGCGGCCCGCGTTCCGCCTCCGATGAAAGAATCCTGGCTCCTGAGACAGACACCGAAGACCGTCTCCCGGATCAGAACGTTGGCCGTGTTTCTCCTGCTCGGCGGACTCGGCCTTCTCGCGCTCGGGCTGATCTGGCTGCTCGACCGCCGGGGAATCTGACGGACTCGCCGCCGGACGGGTGGAGATGCGCCGAAACCGCTGTCGCACGGAGAGTTCCGAGAGCGCGGAGGAAGGACTGCGTCGTTGCGATATCCCAGTTTCCTGATCCGTACGCCATCCTCCTGCCCGCCCCTTCGCGCGCGCCGCCTGCTCTCGGACCGTTATCCCGATCTCCCGCGAAACGAAGATGGCTTTTCATAAAATCTCGCGCGTGCATCTCCCACAGCCCGTCGCGAGGCCTTGGTATTTCCGATCTTCGAGAAATCCGGATCAGGGCGCGGCTTCCTTCCAGCCTTTGATCCGTTGAACGGAAGAGCTGCCGGTTGTGTAAAGCTCTCCGTTGCTGAAAAGCAGGCGCGCATACTTTTCGTGGATTTTGCCCACGGGACGGCAGACGAGGTCTTTCGGATTGATTCGAAAGATCAATGTCCAGCCGTTCTCGTCGGTCGCCCCCGTCCAGACCTGCCCCTCCGGCCCCAAAACGAAACCGTTGGAGCGCACCGGCACCGCAAGGTCGCCACGAGAAGCTCCGCACACCTTTGCCTTGACCATCCGCGTCTGCTCCGTCTTTCCGGTCTTCAGATTGAAACGGTAGAGCACACTCGAGCCGCTTTCGAGCTGTCCCACGCCCACTGCCGTGTCCGGCGCGGTTTGGATCACGCCAAGGAGCGCTTTCACCCTTGGGAGCGGAATGTGCTTGCCGACGATCTTCTGCGATTTCACGTCGAAAACGAAGAGCGCCCCTTCCTCCGCCGCTGCGCCGGGGAGCTGTTTGTTGTATTGAACCGTCGTGGCGATGAGCAACGTATCGCCGTGATCGGCCGACGACATCCAGCCAATCTGGTAATGGTTAAACGCGCCTTGATCCTCGAAAACGCCGGTCGTCCGTCCTTCGGCATCGGCCCACGCGAGCGCGAACCCGTAGTAGTAACGATGCCTCCGCGCGATGAGATACACCCGCCCGTCCGAAGCCGGCGTCAGGCAGCATCCGATGTGCGCGCCGCCGGTCGTCGCCATCAACGAGGCGACCAGGCGCGGGTTGGCGTCCGCCTGCTCCATGGGAATGCCCGGCTTCCCTGGCAGCGTTACGGTCGAAGTCTGCGGCTTGGAGGTCTCGTAGACGACGAGCCGCGTCCCAGGATAGCCTGCGACAAACACGTTCTTGCCGACCGCCGCGACCGTGTAGCTGCTGGTTCGCGTCGTCACGAGTTCGTTCCGGGCGCCTTGAGGGTCGGCGAGAAGCATCGGACCGTAACCCCGCGCCACGCCGGCGATCCGTCCGTCGGGCAGCGCGGCAAGCTCGATGAGCGCTTCTGAAGCCAGCCCGGCTTCAATTCTCCCCTCGCGAAAGTTTTCCGTCGAACCGCCTTCGGGAATGAGCACGCGAAAGTGGAGATCGCCTTTCGCCAGCGGCGAATCGTCAAGAATCGCCTCGGGGCCTTTTCCGGTGAAGCCGGGGCGGTCCGCGTTCTTGGCCCGAAGCCCCCGTTGGTCGGCGGTGATTTCTTCGGCGCCGCCGTTTTCGAGCAGCAGATAGATTTTGTTCTTATGCTCGTCGGTGACCTCCGCGAGGTTTCCGTTCACGCTGATCCAGCCGGCCGCGGGACGGGAGGCGAGCACCTTGCGCGCCTTCGTTTCACGATGGATCGCCAGGAGCTCAGTCGGCCCCGTGCCACGCACGGCGCAATAGATATACCGGTCGTCCGCCGAAAGATAATAGACATAGCCCCCGTCGGTTCCCTCGCCGCCGATCTTGCCGTAGGAGGCGAACTTCCCCGTCTTCGGATCGTAGAGGGCGAGATCGGTTCCCGTACCGCCGCCGAGGGCGATCATTCCCTCGGGCGTTGCTGCCATGCGATAAAGGGTCGCGGAGGGTTTCGGCCCAGGAAAAGGCTCGCCGAGATCGGTGAGCGTATCGGTGGCGGGATCATAAACCGCGAGACGGGGCATCACGTTCATCCCCAGATAAAGTTTTCCGTCCAGCCACAGAGCCGACCACGCCTCGAGCGAAGGGATGCAGACCGGCAGCTCGCGGACTGTCCCCTTCTCAAAATCCACGGAGGCAAAATACGATTTCCGCGTCGTGCGCTGATCCTTTTTGAAAAAGACGAGCTGACGCCATGGGGACCGGTCGTTTGCGCGGCCTGAGGGGATGAGACGATGGATAAAAAAGCCGCTCGCAAGGCCGAATCTCTCGGTCTCGAGAACGGGAACTTCGCCCTCGGCGATCACCTCGCCTTCGGCGCTCGACGGAGGCGGGGGCGTGGCGTTCTCGTCGAGCGGTGGGGATGCGGATTCCGCCGCGACGGCGGCGTTTTCGCGCAGCCAAATACTCACGAGCAAGACCGTGGCGGCGCAGAAGAAAAAGGGCAGTGTCCGAGAAAAGCGAAGGCGAGGCATGACGTCAGCGTATAGAACAGCCCTCGATTTAACCAGAAAATAGGGCGTCCTTTTCGGTTTTTGACTGTTTCCAAAAGAGACGGTTCCCGATAGAATCTCCCACCGCGATCAAGAATCCGCCGCTTCGGCAAGCCCGTCCGGGAAACGATTCATGAACTCCGCCTCCGATAAATTTCCCGAAGCCCAAGCTCTCACGGGGCGCCGCCTCCCCTGCGCGCTTCGCCCCCTGCGCACCGTTCCTTCCTTCATTCGCGTCCCGCATCCCGCGTCCCGCTTCGCCTTTACCCTCATCGAACTCTTGGTGGTCATCGCAATCCTTGCGATCCTTGCAGCGCTCCTGCTGCCGTCGCTCAAGAATGCCCGCGAACAGGCCAAGAGCCTCCAGTGCGTCAACAATCTCCGGAATCTGGCGCAAGCGCTTTTGATCTATGCCGGAGAATCGGATGGAAAGCTCCCCCCGCCTACCGACACCAACGCTCCCGTTGCCTACTGGTCTTACAAACTCCGAAGCACTTATGGCCCGGCGGTCATGAAATACATCTGGGACGTCAAAGAAATCACTCCTGCACTCATCTGCGCAAAAAATCCGCACAACTTCAATCTTGGGGGCTACAACACGCTGTATAGTTACAACTCGACCATTCAGTACTATAGCCGGATTGATACGGTGCAAAATTCGGCGGGGTTGATTTTGGCCATGGACGCAGGACCGGGCCAGCTCCCCGGGCGTCCGCAATTGTACTGCTTCGCAAAAACCTTGGGAGATGTTTCGAGCGCACAGCAAGCCCTCTATCATTTCGGGAAGATCAACGTGGTCTATGCCGACGGGCATGCCGCACGAATCCCTTCGAATGACATGACGGCGGCGGCTCTGACTCCGAAATGAAGAACTGTTGAAGACGATGGCCTCCCAGGCGGCAGCAACCCCTCTTCTCCGTCATTTTTTTCCGCGCCTCATGCGAGTCGTTCGCGTTCCTGGATTTTTCTTGGTCTTGGGGTCCGGATCGGAGAAGATGAACTGGCACGCAGTTCGGTGAGAAAAGAGGAAAATTTGCTCCATGATCTTATCCTTTGAAGAACCACTCGGCTTCAGGCGCGCCGGTCCGCCGTGCCCATCCGCGGAGGTCGTCCGCCGATGAGCGCATCGGTCTCTCTCTACGACACCACCCTGCGCGACGGGACTCAGGCGGAGGGCGTGAACTTTTCGTTTCAGGACAAGTTGCGGCTGGTGGAAAAGCTGGACGCCTTCGGCGTTCACTACGTCGAGGGAGGATTTCCCGGCTCGAACGACAAGGACATCGCGTTCTTCAAGGCCGCGCGAAAGCTGCGGCTGAAGCATGCACGTCTCGCGGCCTTCGGGGCCACGCGCCGCCCACGCGGCGCGGTCGCTTCGGATCCTCAGGTGCGTCTGCTGCTGGACAGCGGGACGCCCGTGACGACGATCGTGGGGAAATCCTGGTTGCTCCACGTCCGCGAGGTGCTGCGGACCACGCCGGAAGAAAATCTGGCGATGATCGCCGACACCGTGCGTCATCTGAAGCGGCACGGGCGCGAGGTGATCTACGATGCCGAACATTTTTTCGATGGCTACAAGGCCGACACCGGCTACGCCCTGCGCGCGCTCGCGGCGGCAGCGGAGGCCGGCGCGGACTGGATCGTGTTGTGCGACACGAACGGCGGCTCGCTCCCGCGCGAGGTCGGCGAGATCACGCGTGCGGTGATCTCCGCGCTCCCCGTGAAAATCGGCATCCACACGCACAACGACGGCGGTTTCGGCGTGGCGAATGCCCTCGCCGCGGTTGAGGCAGGCGCGACGCAGGTGCAGGGCACGATCAACGGTTACGGCGAGCGGACGGGCAACTGCAACCTGGTGACCGTGATTCCCAATCTCCAACTCAAGATGGGCAGGAAAACGGTGCCCGTCTCCTCGCTGCGGCGGCTGCGACCGCTCTCCCTTTTCGTGGACGATCTGGCGAACCTGCGCCCCGACCCACGGGCGCCGTTCGTCGGCGACAGTGCATTCGCGCACAAGGGCGGGCAGCACGTGAATGCGATGGCGAAGAGCCCCGTCACCTACGAACACCTCGCGCCCGAACTTGTAGGCAACCGCCGCCGTGTCCTCGTGGGCGAGCTTTCCGGGCGCAGCGCCGTGCTGATGAAGGCGCGGGATCTCGGGATGCGTCTCGACGCGGATTCGCCGGAGGTTCGGGAGATCCTCGCGCAGGTGAAACGGCTGGAGCATCAGGGGTTCGAGTTCGAGGCGGCGGATGCCTCTTTCTACCTCCTCGTTCGGCGCGCACTCCACCGTCGGGAACCTCCGTTTCGCCTCGTCGAGTATCACATCTCGATGCGGCGCGCCGAGGGACAAAAGGCCGGCACCACCGAAGCCACGCTCAAGCTCGCCCTCAAGGGCGGCCTCACCCACACCGTGGCCGAAGGGGATGGACCGGTCAACGCGCTCGACGGCGCGCTCCGCAAGGCGCTGCGGCCGCATTTTCCCGGCATCGCGCGGATGCGGCTCACCGACTACAAGGTGCGCATCCTCGATTCGCGAAGCGGCACGGCTGCGCGCACGCGGGTGCTCATCGAATCGAGCGACGATAAGGGAGACTGGGGGACCGTCGGAGTGTCGGACAACATCATCGAAGCGAGCTGGCAGGCGCTGGCCGATTCGATGGAATATTTTCTGCTCCGCCGAGGCTGAGAGCGCCGCTCCGAGCGCGGGCTGGATTAAGCGGTCGCCGATCTTCTCCCGACATTCCTGACCGCGCCTCAAATTGAACTGGCGAATGGCGCACGGTTCGGCAAAAACTCCGGACGCCATCCTGCGGACGCGATCGTCCTTCCGCCATGAGAACCGCGATTTTCCGGCTCGCCGTTGCGGCGTGGATTCCGATCGCATCGGCTCAAGTGGACGCGCGACGCTCGCGGGTCGAGTGGGAGCTTTCCTCAGGGCCTACAGAGGGTTCCACGCACCCGCAGGATGTGAATTTCGATCGGACGGCGAAGATGCGCGTCCATCTCTTCAGCCTCCAGCGGTTGTCCCGCGAGGTTCGGATGCAGTTCCTTTTCTTCTACGACGAGGTGAGTTCCTCCGGCAAGGTGGAGGGCAAAGTGGAAACGCAAGAGCAGGTCGCGCGCATCGTGCGTGCGGGCGATCACATGGTCGCGAGTGACGGATTCCGCCTGAGCGGGAAGATCACGAAGAAAGGGACGCTGACCGGAATGCGATGGGTGGGATGCGTGGCACGCGTCTACGAGGAGGGCTGCCTCGTGTTCGAGCATTACCAACCTGTCACGGTCAAGGAACTGGCGGCGAAGGTGTCGGGTCCCGCGGTGGAGGCTCGCCGCGAAACTCCTCCCCCGCTTCCGTCCGCGAAGCCACTCTCTTCGCCTTCCGCGTCTCCCGCATCGTCTCCGGACGGAGGGGCGACGACCGTGCTGGGCGTCGCCTTCACCGCCGCGGAAGCGAAAGCGGCGCTCGAGGCCGCGAACACGCTTTCGGAGGAAGATCTCATCCGGAAGGTCGGCCTGACGAGAAAGGCGGCAAAGAACGTCGTCGCCGCCCGTCCGGTCGCCGCGATCGGCCAGTTGCCGAAGATTAGTTACGTGAAGGCCGTCGCGCTGGCGGCGCTCAAGAACTACGTTTCCTCCGACGAAGCAGGCAAGTAGCGTCCCCCGCCCTTCTCGGCTCAAGACGACACCGAAATCGGATCAGTTGACCGTCGGGACGATCTCCCGCTTCCCGCTGCGGAGCGAGGCGAGGAGGGCGTCGGCGATGGCGACGGATCGGAGTCCTTGCTCGGGCGTCGTCAGGTCGTCAGGTTTCCCCTCCACGGCGGCGAGGAACCCCCGAATCTGCGCGCGATAGAGGTCGTCCCGTTCGACGGCAATCGTTTCGCTTTCGGGCATTTCCTTTTCGGGGCGGCCGATCTCGAGGCGGCCGGCGAGGAGGTCGTAGCGCGCCCAGCCTCGATCGCCGAGCAACTCGACGCACCCCGGTTGCGGTTTCGCTACGTAGTCCACGTGGATTTCGAAGAGGAGCGGTTCCGCGTAATCGAGCACGGCCGAAAACACGTTGGGATTGGAGGTGAGCTCGAGACGGCCCGCCTGGATTCCACGCGCGTAAGCGCCCACAGGCGCGCGGCCCGCAAGCCAGAGGCCGAGATCGAGCCCGTGCGCGTAATCCATGACGATCGCCCCGAAGACCGCACGCTGGTGGCGCGATCGGGAGCATTCAAGCGTGATGTAGCTGCCGACCGCGTAGCGCATCTGGAGGAGTTGACCAAGCGTTCCCTCCGCGAGGAGGCGCTTGAGCCGCAGCATTCCGGGGTGAAAATGGTACATATACCCGACGCGGAGGATGCGCCCGGCCGCCTGCTGATCGGCGGCGAGCTGTTGCGCCGAGGCGAAGGTGTCGGTCATCGGCTTCTCGCAGAGCACGTGCGCGCCGGCGCGCAACGCTGCCGAGGCGATGGGCTGATGGGAATCGTGCGGGGTCGCCACGACGGCGAGGTCGGGTTTCGAGGCGAGCGCTGCGCTGAGGTCGCTCCACGCGCGGACATTGCCGAGGAGCTTGCGGGCCTCATCGAGTCCGTCGGGACGGGAGTCGCAGACCTCGACGACGAGATCGGGGTGTTCCTTGCAGAGGCGGGCATGGCGCAGGCCGATGGAACCGGCGCCGATGATGAGGATGCGGCGGGAGGGCATAAAGAAGCGGTTGAGAGCTGCGGACCCTGAAGAGGAGAAAAATGCGCGAATCGAAATGTCGCAGGGGTTTTGTCTATGGAGAAGACGACATCTTGCGCGCGGCGGCCTCGATCCGCTGAACGCTCATCATCAACGCTCGTGGGGTGTGAAAGAAGCCCTTGTAGTGGTTTCCCTTGCAAGCGGAGGCTACGCGCCCCTCGCGGTCGAGGTAGCCAAACCAATGGCCGTATTCGGGATCGGGAAAATGCATCCACGTATAGTCGACGACCTTCTCGAACCAGGCCCGCCAGCGCGCGGGGCCTTCTTCGAGAAGGGCGAGCACCAGCGCATAAAGGGCCTCGGTGTGAGGCCACCAGAGCTTCATGGCGTGTTCGATCTGGAAAAGAGGTTTGCCTTCGAGATCCATGAAATAAAAAAGACCGCCGTATTCCCGGTCCCAACCGAGCTCGAGCGAGCCTTCGAGGGCGTCGAACGCCGTTTTCCGCGCGCCGTCATCGGGATAAAATTCGAGGAGGTGGAGAAGGAACCACGCCACTTCGATGGAGTGGCCTGGATTGAAGAGGCGCCCTTCGGGAAGGGCGGCGAGGCTGCGTCCGTCGAGCGCCACGTTTTCGCGAAAGACGCGATGCACCGGATCGTAGTGGCGAAGGATCGCGGGGATGCAGTCGCGGAGCACCTCGCGGAAACGCGGGTCGGAATCCACCTGCGCGAACTCGATGGCGAGCCCGGCGCGGACCATGGCGTTGGCGAGGTTGCTCATCGGGATCTGGCCCTCCAGGAGCGGACGATCAATAAGCGCGGGGTTTTCGAGCCAGGCGTGGATTCGCCAGAAGAGGTCGGTCGCGGCGCGGCGGAAACCGTCGTCGCCGGCGGCAAGGGAATATTCGAGCAGGCCGAGGTCCACGAAGACGCCGGGGTAGACCTTGCGCTGGAAGAAGAGCGGACGACCTTCGCGGTCGAGACTGAACCAGACGCGCCCGCGGGCGTCGAACGCGTGCGCACGGAGGAAGGAGGCGCCGAGCTTCGCGGCATCGAGATACTCGGGCTTCGCGGCCCACTGGTTCCAAAGACGGGCGAACATCCAGGTGAAACGCCCTTGGAGCCAGAGGTATTTTCGGTCGTCATAGACCGACCCGTCGCGATCGAGGCAGGAGAAATAGCCGCCGAATTCCCGATCGAGGGCGTGCTTCAGCCAGAAAGGGATGATGTTTTCATCGAGTTCCTTCCGGAACTTCCCGGCCCAGGGAAGAAGACTTTGCGCGGCGGTCACTTGAAGCGAGTGAACCCGCCGTCCACGACGAGGTTGTGTCCGGTGATGTAGGCGGCGGCGTCGCTCGCCAGAAAGGCGACGGCACCCTTGAGGTCCCAACCGTCGCGCCCCATGCGCCCCAGCATCGTGCGGGCGGAGTAGCCGGCGATGAACGACCCGGGCTGACCGCGCTCGAACCCGCCGGGGGAGACGGCGTTCACGCGGATCCCATGTGCGCCAAGATAGGCGGCGGCATCGTAGGTGAGGCCAATCACGCCGGCTTTCGCGGCGGTGTAGCCGACCGGGTTCCGCATCGTCGTGCCCGCATAGACGGAGCGGTCGCGTCCGACGAGGGAGCTGACCGAAGCGATGTTGATGATCGCGCCTTTTTTTCTGGGCATCATCCTTCGCGCCGCCTCGCGGAGACAGAGAAACGTGCCGGTGAGATTGAGGTCCAGCAAGTCCTGCCAGCTTTCGAGAGGTTCGGTCTCGAGCTTCCCCGTCGCGGCGACAGAGCCACCGGCGTTGTTCACCAGGATGTCGAGCCCACCGAAGGTTTCGGCAGCAAGACGAAAGATTTCGATGACCGCCGCCTCGTTGCGAACGTCCAGCGCAAGGCCGAGGGCTTTGACGCCGTGAGCTTTCGCCAAGCGGTCGGCGGCGTCCGCGGCCTTTTTCGACTCGCGGGAGGTGATGACGACGTCAGCTCCCGCTTCGGCGAGGCCGGTGGCGATCTCGAAACCGAGGTTCTGTCCGCCGCCGGTGACGAGAGCGGCACGCCCCTTGAGGCTGATCATTTGCAGAAAAGAAGGCGGCGCGCGCATGCCTCAAAAGGAAAGGACGACGGTGGGGTTGTCAAGCGCGTTCCCAGTGGGAAAAGGCTCGATCCGCGCGGCTTCCCACAAAATCAGAGAACCGCTGATTCTTGATTTGAATCAAGGAATCTGAGGAGTCCGCCGTGCAGCATCCCCTCCGACGCGGCTTCTCATCCGAATCCCAACCTCTCATCCGTCGTGCATTCTCCTTCGCTTCCGGACAATTCCCCGGTGAAACCGGGGGTGGTCTCGTCGGCCTTCCTACTTCTTGGAGGCGCATTTTTTCTCCTGTTCTGCGCGGAACTCCTCATGGTGCCCGAGTGGTTCGTGACGGGAGCGCGCGACGCCGGCATGGCAGCAGTGCTTCATGCGGCGGTGCTGGGCTGGCTGCTGTCTGTGGGGTTTGGCGTCGTCTATCTCCTGCTCTCCGCGCTCCGCGCGACTCGACGGGGCGAAGGCCTTGCGGGACGGGTTCATTTCCTTTGCCATCTGACGGCCTTGGGCCTCTTGCTCCCCGCGTTCGCCCGATGGGACCTTGCGCTGGTGGCGCACGCAGGCACCCTGATGCTGGTCGGGTTCCTCATCTTTGGAACGCTTTGCACGGGCAGTCTGGAAAAGGGGAGGCGCCTGCCGATGGTTCAGGTCACCATCGTCAGCAGCCTGACTTGGCTTTTCTTGACGCTGATTCTTGGGATTCTGGCGGCCGCTAATTATTATTGGACGTTTCTGCCGATGGGCACTTTGCGGGCGGTTCACGCCGGCATGCACGCGGGGTTCGGCGGTTATGTGGTCCTCCTGCTCGTAGGGCTTTCGTATCCGCTGTTTCAGGCGGAGGCGCGCGGGAGCATGGAGCGGAGGCTCTGGGTGTTCCTCCTTTGCAACAGCGGCCTTTATCTCTCGGTGCTGGGGATCGCCTTCAGTTTGCCGGTGCTGCTTCCCGCGGTATTGCTCATCCTGGCGGGCCTCGTCCTTTACCTCATGGAGGCGATGGTCGGATTGCAGCTGCGCCATGGGCCGGCGGACGCCTGGGTTTGGGGGCTGCTGGCGGGTTTTCTTTCCATCCTGTTGCTCATGGGGCTGGGCCTCGCACTCGGCTTGAGCTCCAGCCAGACGCCTGTCGCGCTCGGGCGGCTGGAAAATCTATATGGCTTCTTGTGGATCACGATCGCCACGGGTCTTCCGCTCTGGGCCGTGGCGGGCCGCATGTTGCAGCCCCGCGCGGGAAACCGGCGGCGGACCCGGATCACCCTGTTCTTCTACGTGACCGCCGCCCTCGTGGGTGGCTGGGGAATTTTTATCGGAAGCCCGCGCGGAGTGCGCGTCGGCGGACTGCTCCTCCTCCTGGGCGGCGGGGATCTACTCCTCACGCTGCTGCCGGGATTGTGGACGGCGCTTTCGGGCCGCGTATCGCGCACGGAAGACGACCGCAAGGCCGCCGTCGAAACGGCGAACGAACGACTCGGACCGCCGATCGTGGTCTGGGCGATCCTGGTGGCGGTCGTTGCATGGATCCTCGCGGGGCTGCTGCCGCATTCGGGCGCGCACCGTCCGCGCGTGATCAGTGTCGAGAAGAGCGTCTCGATGAACGGAGACGGCCCGGCCTGCCCGGTGCGGCGTTGGATCGGCCTCAAGAACGATTCACTGGCCCGCGGAAAGAATCTTTACGGCCAGCATTGTGCAACCTGCCACGGAACGACCGGCGCGGGCGACGGCAGCGCGGCGATTTATCTTTATCCAAAACCGCGCAACTTCACCGCCGGCCAGTTCAAGCTCCGTTCGACCGCCTCGGGCATGCCGACCGACGAGGACCTTTACCGGGTGATGAGCGCCGGGATGTCAGGCAGCTCGATGCCGTCCTTCGCGCACCTGTCCGAGCAATCCCGCCGCGATCTGGTGGAGTATGTCAAGCGCCTCAGCCAGGCGGAGGAGAATGGACGGATGGTGAATTGGTTCAAGGAAACTCCGCCGGGCTCCTCGCTGCCCACGCCACGCAAGCCGGAGTTCACGCCCGAGCTCGCGGCCGCCGGCAAGCGGGTCTATCAATCCCAGGATTGCAAACGCTGTCACGGCCCGGAAGGACGCGGCGACGGGCCGGAAGCGGCGACGTTGAAAGATTCCTGGGGCGGCCGCCTGCGCCCGCGCAGTCTGGTCCAGGATCCTTTCCTTGGCGGTGACGCCGCAGAATCCATTTTCCTGAGAACGGCGACGGGAATCGGCGGCACGCCGATGACGGCCTATCCCGACACACAGATCAAGCCGGAGGACCGTTGGGCGTTGGTCGCCTACATCCGCTCCCTTCGTCAGCAAGCCGGCACGCTGGACGAAGGGGCCCCCAGCGCCTCACCCGTCGCTGAGCCGGTCGCCCGCCATCTGAAGGGCGCGCTGCCTTCTTCCCCCTCCGATCCGTCATGGGACGCGCTGCCCGTCGCGCTCGTAGCCGTCAATCCGGTGTGGCGCACGACGCAGCCGACGCGCCACGCCGCCCTCCGCGCCGCGCATGACGGCAAAGATCTCGCGCTGCTGCTCGAATGGTCGAATCCTGAACCGGTGCTCGGCGGTGGGCGCGTCCAGGATTACACGGATCGCGCGGCGCTCCAGTTCAGCCTCCACGCGAGCCCTGGATTCCTGGGCATGGGCGATCCATTTCGCCCGGTGAACCTGTGGCAGTGGAGCTGTCGTCGCCGCGCAACCAGCCAGGGACCCCAGGCGCTCATGATGGACATCTATCCGGAGAAGAAAGCGGACCTCTATCCCGACGGACGCAAGCTTGTCTATTCGGCTGAAATGGCGGGGAATCTCGTCGCGGAGGAAGGGGTGGACGCCATCGAAGACGCCAACGCCCAAGGCCCGGGGACGCTCGCGCTGCAATCCGCGGCTGATCAGAATGTCATCGGCGCGAGCGCATGGTCGGAAGGCAAATGGCGGGTGCTTTTCCGGCGGAGCCTGGTCCCGAAGGGGCGCGCCGACGTGGACCTCGCCCCGGGACATCGCGTTCCGGTGGCGATCGCGATTTGGGACGGACGCACCCGCGATCGCAACGGACAAAAAAACGTCTCCGCCTGGCATTTCCTCACCCTTGAACCCTGACCTTATGAGCGAGCCCGACTTCTCTCCGCAAGGAAACGCCGACCCGACACACGAAGGCGACGCGTCCCATTTCAGCCGACGCGCCTTTCTCTGTCTCGCCGGCCTCGCCGGCGCGGGCGCTTTGGCGTCCCAGTATCTTCCGACGCGCTTCCTGCGTCCCTCTCGCGATATCAAGAATCCCCTCGCCTACTATCCCGAGCGCGGTTGGGAATCGGTCTATCGCAATCAGTATGCGCATGACGGGACCTTCTCCTGGGTGTGCGCGCCGAACGACACCCACAACTGCCGCGTGCTCGCCCATACGCGCAACGGGGTCATCGTCCGCATGGGCGACCAATACGACGTCGGGACCTACCGCGATCTTTACGGGAACACGGCCTCGCAGAATTGGGGCATCCGCCAATGCGCCAAGGGCTATACCTTCCACCGCATCGTCTACGGGCCGTTCCGGCTCAAGCATCCCATCGTCCGTCGAGGATGGAAACAGTGGGCGGAGGCGGGGTTCCCCGATCTCACGCCCGAACTTCGGTCGAAGTTCCGCTTCGACGACCGAGGAAACGACGAGTTCGAAAAAGTTGGTTGGGACGAGGTCAACCGCCTGATCGCAAAGGCGCTCAAGTCCATCGCCACGCGGTACAGCGGCGAAAAAGGCGCGGCGCGCCTGAGGACGGAAGGTTATCCCGAGGAGATGATCGCGGACATGGGCGGCGCCGGCACGCGCACGATTAAGACGCGCGGAGGCATGGGACTGCTCGGTGTCCTGGGCAAATACGGAATGTATCGCCTCTGCAATTCGCTCGCCCTCCTCGACCAGCACGTGCGCGGAGTTCCGGACGAACAGGCGCGCGCGGGACGCATCTGGTCGAACTACACCTGGCACGGCGATCAGGCGCCCGGCCACCCCTGGGTGCACGGCCTCCAGAACAGCGAGTGTGACTTCAACGACCTCCGCTCCTCGAAGCTCATCATCATGAACGGCAAGAATCTTGTCGAAAACAAGATGGCTGAGGCGCACTGGTTCATCGAGTGCATGGAGCGCGGCGCGAAGATCGTCGTGATCGCCCCCGAATACGGCGCGCCCTCGACGAAGGCCGATTACTGGATCCCCGTCCGCCCCTCCACCGACGCTGCGCTCTGGCTCGGCGTCGCTCGGATCATGATGGACCGGGGCTGGTACAAGGAGGATTTCGTCAAGCGCTTCACCGATTTCCCGCTGCTCGTCCGCGCCGACAACCTGCGCCGCCTGCGGGCCCACGAGGTTTTCCCGGGATATCAAGGGCGGCTCATCAAGGAGGGTGCGAGCTTCACCGTCCAGGGACTGACCGAGGAACAGTATGCCAAGACCGGGGATTTTGTGGTCTGGGACCAAATGAGCGGCGGACCGAAGCCCATCACTCGCGATGAGGTCGGCGAGAAGATGACGGGATTGGATCCCGCGCTCGACGGCCGCTGGAAAATCCGACTGGCAGACGGTCGCGAGGTGGAGGTCTTCGCGCTGTGGACCCTCTATCGGGAACACCTCAAGGATTACGATCTCGATACGGTCGCGGAAGTCACCCACGCGCCCAAGGAACTCATCGAACGATTGGCGCATGATTGCGCCACGATCGAACCGGTCTCGATCCATCAGGGGGAAGGGATCAACCACTGGTTCCACGGTACGGAAGCCAACCGCGCCTCCTATCTTCCTCTCATGCTGACCGGCAACATCGGGAAACGGGGCGCGGGCAGCCACGGCTGGGCCGGCAACTACAAGGCCGCGCTCTTCCAAGGATCGAAGGAAACCGGTTACGGATTCAAGGGATGGGTGGCCGAGGACCCGTTCCATCCGCTGCTCGATCCGAAGGCGCCCGGCAAGGAGGTCCATGCGCGCCCCTGCTTCAAGGATGAGGAGCCCGCCTATTGGAACCACGGAGACGTGCCGCTCATCGTGAACACGCCGAAGGAGGGGCGAAAGTGTTTCACCGGCAAGACGCACATGCCGACACCGACCAAGGCGATCTTCTTCTGCAACGTCAACCTCATCAACAATGCGAAGTGGTGCTACGGGATGATCAAGAACGTCAACCCGCGCGTCGAGTTGATCGTCACGATGGACATCCAGATGACGGCTTCGGCCCAGTTCGCCGACATCGCCCTGCCGGCGAACTCCTGGGTCGAGTTTCAGGACCTCGAAGTCACCGCGAGCTGCTCGAACCCCTTCCTGCAGATCTGGAAAGGCGGCATCAAGCCGCTCTATGACTCGCGCGACGACCTCGCCATCCTCGCGGGCATCGCGAAGGCGTTGGGCGACGAGACCGACGACCGCCGCTTTCACGATTACTTCCGTTACGAGCTCGAGGGCAAGCGTTCAGTCTATCTTCAGCGCCTGCTCGACACCTCGACAACCACCGCGGGCTACAAGCTCGAAGACATCATGGCCGGCAAATACGGTCCGCCCGGTGCGGCGCTGATGCTTTTCCGCACCTATCCACGAATTCCGTTCTACGAACAGATTCACGACAACCTCCCGTTCCACACGGACACGGGGCGGATGCACGCCTACAGCGACGATCCCACCGCGATCAGCTGCGGAGAAAACTTCATCGTGCATCGGGAAGGTCCCGAGGCCACACCCTATCTTCCGAACGCGATCCTCTCCAGTAATCCGTATGTGCGTCCCAACGATTATGGGATCCCTCTCGACGCCCAGGGTTGGGACGAGCGCACCGTGCGCAACGTCAAAATGAACTGGGCGGCCATCAAGAAGAGCAAGAACTTCCTCTGGGAAAAGGGCTACCAGTTCTACTGCCTGACTCCGAAGTCGCGTCACCGCGTGCACTCGACATGGTCGAACGTGGACTGGCACCAGATCTGGGATTCCAACTTCGGCGATCCATATCGGCTCGACCGACGGCTCGCCGGCGTGGGCGAGCACCAGCTGCACATCAATCCCGCCGCCGCGCGCGATCTGGGCATCAAGGACGGGGATTACGTCTACGTGGACGCCAACCCCGCCGATCGCCCGTATTACGGGGCGACGCCCGCCGATCCGTTCTACAAGATCAGCCGCTGCATGCTGCGCGTCACCTTCAACCCGGCCTATCCCTACCACGTCGTGATGATGAAACACGGAACCTACATTGCCACCCCCAAGACCGTGAAGGCGCAGCAGGAGCGCCCCGATGGCATGGCGATGAGCGACGACGGCTACATGGCCAATTTCCGCTTCGGTTCGCAGCAGTCCATCACGCGCAACTGGCACATGCCGATGCACCAGACGGACACGCTTTTCCACAAGACGAAGGCCTTCATGGGCTTTCTCTTCGGAGGCGAGGCGGACAACCACGCCCTGAACACCGTCCCGAAGGAATGCCTCGTGCGCATCGTCAAGGCCGAAGACGGCGGCCCGGGCGGCCGCGGCATGTGGAAACCCGCCACCGAAGGCATGTCTCCGGGCGGCGAGGATGAACGGATGCAACGCTACCTGCGCGGCGATTACGCCGCCTGAACGCTATGCCAAAGGACGAAACCGACCGTGACGATCCGTTGGAGCTTAACGGCGCGGTCGTGCCGTGCTCCGAAGACAACGACGAGGAAATGGCCGTGGCCTTCATCGAGGAGTTCCTCATGCTCGACTATGAGCCGGCGCACCTCCTGGATATCTTTCGGGACCCGAATCACGTCGGGCCCCATCGCGTTTATGTGAACAAAGGCGAAGCCTGGGTGGCCGGACTGATCGCCAAGACCCTCGAACCCTGGACCCAATCCTCATGAGCCAAGTGTACAACTGGCATCTCGGGCGCGACATGGCCTATCCCTACGAGGCCAGTTATCCCGACCTGCAATTCGCCTTCGTCTTCAACACCAATCGCTGCATCGGCTGCCAGTCCTGCACGATGGCCTGCAAGTCCACATGGACCTTTTCAGCGGGACAGGAATACATGTGGTGGAACAACGTCGAGACCAAGCCCTACGGCGGCTACCCGCGCCATTGGGATGTGAAGCTCCTCGACATGCTCCACCAGGTCAACGGCGGCCCCGGCGAATGGTCTCGCGCGTCCGACACCCGTCGCGCGCCGTGGGGCGAATTCCACGGGAAAACCATCTTCGAAACCGCGCCCAACGCTCCTACGGAAAACGGCTCCCAGACTGCGCTCGGCTATCTCCCGTCCGATGAGGAATGGAACACACCCAACCTTTTCGAGGATAACCCGGTCAACGCCCGCGCCACGAAAAAAGGCGAATACTTCAAGAGCGGGACGGAAATGCCTTCGCATGACGCCTGGTTTTTCTATCTTGCGCGCATCTGCAACCACTGCACCTATCCCGCCTGCCTCGCGGCTTGCCCACGAAAGGCAATCTACAAGCGTCCGGAGGACGGCATCGTCCTCATTGATCAGAAGGAATGCCGGGGCTACCGCAAGTGCATGGAAGCGTGTCCTTACAAGAAGACCCACTATCGTGCGACCACACGGACGACCGAGAAGTGCATCGGCTGCTATCCGCGCATCGAGGGCAAAGACGCCGACGCGAAAGGACGCCCCTTCACCACCCGTTGCATGAGCGCCTGCATCGGTCAGATCCGTCTGCAGAGCTTCATCAAGCTGAACGGAGACGGCACTTGGGCGGAGGAACGCAACAACCCGATCTACTACCTCGTGCATGTCGCGAAGATCGCTCTTCCGCTCTATCCACAGTTCGGCACCGAACCCAACGGCTTTTACATCCCGCCCCGCTGGGTGCCGCGTCCCTACCTGCACCAGATGTTCGGTCCCGGCGTGGATGCCGCCATCGAGAAATACACCGCTCTCGACCGCGAGACCCTCGCCGTCCTCCAGCTCTTCGGGAAGGACAAGCACATCTGCCGCCGCTATGAGATCCGCGAAGGCCCGAAGGTCTTCGAGAAGGAGATCCGGGGACGGAAAGTGGAGATCTTCAACGACACCATCATCGGCTACGACGCGGATGGACGAGAAATCGTCCGCGCCACCGTCGAGGAACCGCTCCACGTCCGGAACGCAAAGCATGCCAACTCGATCTGACTCTCCAGCAGCGGCTTCCTCCGCAGTCGCCGTCGCGGCGGCGCGGGCGTTCGCCTACCGCTTTCTCTCCGAAACCTTCGCTTATCCCGAAGCGGAGGGCTGGGTTTGGGCGCAGGCGAAGGAGACTGGAGAGACGCTGGCTCGCGCTGCCGCCGACGCGTGGCCCGATCACCCTGAAATCCGAAAAGCGGCCGAGGAAGCCGTCCACGCGCTCCGCGAGGTTTCCCTGGAGGCTGCGCGCGCCGACCACCTCCGCGCCTTCGGCTACACCATCCGCGGCGCCTGCCCTCCGCACGAGATCGAATACGGCGATACGAAGGCGGACGCCCTTTTCCGTCCGCATCGCCTCGCCGATCTCGCCTCGCTCTACCGCGTGTTCGGGCTCGAGATGAGAGAGGAAATCCGCGAACGCCTGGATCATCTCGCCATCGAGTGCGAGTTTGCCTCCCTCCTCGCGGCGCGCACGGCGCACGCCGCGCAGGAAGGCCATGCCGAAGGGCAGGAGTCCTGCGAGAGCGCTTGGAAACTTTTTCTCGGGGAACACCTCGGGCGCTGGACGCCCTCGTTCGTCTCGCGCCTCGGGCGCGGCGGAACCGCTCCATGGCTCCAGCGCGCCGCGGCGTTTCTCATGGCGGTCGTACGCGTCGAGTGCGCCGCCCTCGGCCTTCAGCCCGGCTCCGCAGAAATCGAGCTCGTCTCCTACGACGAGGACGACGACGCTTTTTGCGCCGAGAAATGCGGCCTCCCTGTAGGAAAAACCGACGGTGCGCCGTGAAGATCCGTTTCGACCGCGACCTGATCGAGGCCGCCTATCTCTCGGCCGGTCCTCGGGAAGATCTGGACCGCGAAGAGCTGTACGATCTTCGCGACGAACGCGAACGCAACGAGGCGTTCGGCGCGCATCACGCCCGCTGGTTCCGCAAAGCGGGGTTCGAGGCCAGACTCCTCGGCGCATTCGCCGAGTGGCCGAGGGTGGGCGAGAACTGCGAGGAAGCCGTACTCCGTCGGGTGCGCAACCCGGCCGACGAGTTCGCAGAGCTGTTCCGCAATCGCGAAGGGCTTTCCCGCGTGGGCGTCGGTCTGCGCGCGAGCCGTCTCACGGACGGGTCGTACCTTCCTTTTCTGCGCCACGAGCTCGCCCACCTCGACGATATGTTCGACCCCGGGTTCGGCTACCCCGGAGAAGTTCCCCGGGACCCCTCGCCCGCGGCGCAGCTCCGGAGAGAACGCTACCGCATCCTCTGGGACCTGCGCGGAGACTCCCGTCTGCAGCGGCGTTTCCCGGACGCCCCCGATTTCTCAAAGGCCCTGGCGCGCCACCGGAGCGAATTCGAACGCGTCTTTTCCTTCATGGACCTTGCGGAACGCGAGGCGCTCTTCGACGAGATCACGAGCGAGACGTCGGCCCCGCATGCCCGCCTCTGGGAAGTGGCCTGCGACCCGCGCCACCTCCGCGGTCGGGAGAGTGTCGAAGCGCCTGGCGCGGAGTGCCCCCTCTGCAGGTTCAGCACCTTTCAGTGGGCGTCGAACGAGGCGCGGGAAACCGCCGCACCGGCGATCCGAAACGAGTTTCCCGATTGGCGGCCGGAACACGGCTGCTGCGAGCGGTGCGCGGAGGTCTACGCCGCTGTCCGTTCCTCGGCGATTCCTCCGACGGTTCTGCTTCCTTCTCGCCTTTCGCAAAGCTCGCGCGTCCTCCTCCAATAGGGCGATCTTTCAGCGCTTCCGCACGGCGACAGCGGGCATGGCGAGATCCTCCCGCCCCTGCCTCCTTTCCGCCTTGAGTCGAGTTTTTCCGCCGGACAAAATGAAACGATCATGCTCCGAGCCGGAATCGTCGGTCTACCCAACGTGGGCAAAAGCACGCTCTTCAACGCGCTCATCCGCGCGCGAAAAGCGGATGCCGCCAACTACCCCTTCTGCACCATCGAACCGAACATCGGAGTGGTCGCCGTGCCCGATCCGCGTCTCGACCGCCTCGCCGAGATGTCTCGTTCGGCGAAGAAGGTCCCTGCCGCGATCGAGTTCGTGGATATCGCCGGGCTCGTCAAAGGCGCCAGCCAGGGCGAAGGGCTCGGCAACCAATTCCTCACGCACATCCGCGAAGTGGATGCAATCATCCAGGTCGTCCGCTGTTTCGAGGATGCAAACGTCCATCATGTAAGCGGCAGCATCGAGCCGTTGCGCGACATCGAAGTGATCGCAACGGAACTCGTCCTCGCCGATCTCGCCTCGCTTCAGCGCCGCAAGGACAAACAGGGGAAAGCGGCTCGTAGCGGCGACAAGATCGCGCAGGCCGAAATGCGCGTCATCGAAAAAATCGAACCGCATCTCGATGGAGGAAAGCCCGCGATCACCGCGGCGCTCGCCCCGGAAGAGCGCGCCATTCTCCGCAGCTTCTTCCTCCTCACCGCCAAGCCGACGCTCTTTGCCTGCAACGTCGCCGAGGGCGACCTCGCGGCCTGCCTGGCCGAGACGCTTCCCGACTCGCCCGCGGGACGATTCGTGACCGCCGTGCGCGACCACGTCAAGGCGCGCCACGACACCGAAGCGGTCGTGATCAGCGCCCGCATCGAAAGCGACCTTCTCGATCTCTCCGATGCCGAACAGACCGAATACCTCGACGGGCTCGGCGTCAAGGAATCAGGCGTCGGCGCGCTCATCCGCGCGGCTTACCACCTCCTGGGGCTTCGCACCTTCCTCACCACCGGCGAAAAAGAATCGCGGGCTTGGACAATCCACGCGGGCGATACCGCCCCGAAGGCCGCGGGCGTGATCCATTCCGATTTCGAACGCGGCTTCATCGCCGCCGAGACCCTCCACTACGAGGAACTCCTGAAGCTCGGGTCCTTCACAAAGGCCCGAGAGGCGGGCAAGCTCCGCCTCGAAGGGCGCGAGTATGTGGTCCGGGACGGCGACGTCGTTGAATTCCGCTTCAACGTCTGAAAATCCTCCGCCGGCTTGCGATCGTCGAAATAGGCCGTTCGCTTCCTCTCCCGTGACCCCCTCCCGACCCGCAACCCGCTCCGCGTGGCGTCGTCTTCTCGCGCGCGAAATCCGGGCCGCTCTCCTTATCGGCAAATGGGCCGCCCGCCTCTGGGCTCGCATGGGACAGGACGACGTCCTCTTCCTCGCCTCGGGGCTCGCCTTCAACGTTCTCGTCTGCTTGCTGCCCGTGATGCTGCTCTGGATGTACGCGCTTGGGACGTGGCTGCACACCGAGGAGATCGTTCGGCTGGCGGGCAAGGTGATCGCGGCCGCCTTTCCCCATCAGCCCTTCACTGACGCGATCCGCGACGGGCTTTCCTCGATCCTTCAGGAAATGATGCGTCACAAGAAGTCGCTGGGGATTCTGAGCTTCGTCATTCTCATCGGCACTTCCGCCTCGTTGTTTTCCTCCATCCGAACCGCCCTCCATCGCGTCTTTGCGGTCCGTTCGAGTCGCCATCTGATTCTGAGCTATCTCCTCGACGTGAGTCTCGTCCTCGTCCTCACGCTGCTCATCCTCGGCGCGATGACGCTCGCGTGGCTCATCCGCACCATGAAACGCCTCCAGGTTCTTTTCCCCGCCGAAGATCCCACAATCTTCAGCGCATGGACTCGCTTCTTCACGGACTTCATTTCGATGCCGGTGCTCTTCGC
>JADZFN010000035.1 GCA_020849895.1 Verrucomicrobiia bacterium
CGCGGAAAGCTTGCAACGCGCGCAGTGGAGCGGTAGAGAGGGCGGGTCTCTTCGGCGGGTTAGCCAAGTGGTAAGGCAGGGCTCTGCAAAAGCCCCATCGACGGTTCGATTCCGTCACCCGCCTCCATTTTTTTTGGAGAGGCGAGGCGACCGATTCTTTGGCTGGCTATTTGAAGAAGTTGCCGATTCCTTTGACGGCGTCCGCAGCGGCTTTCCCTTCTTCACCGAGATTCTTCAAGGAATCGCCTGCGCCTTTAAAAATTTGATCAGCTGACTTCGTCACGGCGGCCAAGCTCTCTTTTGCCACCTCGCCGACCGCCTGCTTGGCGAGTTCGGCAACCGTGATGCCGTCGCCTTCCGCGCCGAGGTTCGCGAGGCGCACCTCGGACAGGGGGAGGGACATCGCTTGTCCTCCGAGCGGCATGGCGGCGATGTTGATGCGTCCGCCGCGGATGATGAACTCGTCCACTTGAAGGCGCGTTTCAGATTTGGAAGCGTCTCCGGTAAAATTCTGAACGTTCTCCAGAATTTTGGTGAGGTTGTTGCCTTGAAGACCTCCCTCGAAGGTGATCTCGGGGGATTCGATCACGAGCGAGCGTACATGGACTTTTTTTCCAAACAGCGACGCGGGCGCCACGACGAGGCGGATGCTTTCGGCCTTGATTGCCGAGGGCGACTTGTATCCCTGCGGGTTGCCGATCAAGAGGCCCTTTACCGAGCCGCTTCCCCCGAGCAGGGAAACGTTCACTCCGCGCACGCGCACGTCCACTTGAGCGATTTTTGGTCCGAACGCCTCGATCGCGCGCTTGGCCGCCCCGCCAAAGATGACGTTTCCGAAAAACCACGCCACGACGACGGCAGCGATCAGCACCGCCCCAAGACCGATCAGGATTTTTTTCATGCCCTCCAACATCGCGTCGGAACGTCCGGTGTCAATCCTCGACTCCCGGAAAATCAAACGGCCGACATGCGGAAGGCGGGGGCGGCCCGCCGTTTGGTTGTCGCCGCGGAGAAACGGCGCGCCTATTTCAATTCGGCCATTTTGCCGTCGAGGTAGGCGACCGTCTCGGCAAGGGCTTGGCGCCCAGGATTGTCGGAGCATCCGTCGAGGCAGGCGGCGGCCTGGCGGAGGAGGTCGCGCGCTCGCTGCGCTGTGGCGCGGATCGCGTCATGCTTGCGTAGGAACTCGAGGAGCAGGGCGCGCCCCGTCATATGCTCGTTGAGAAGGATCGAGCTGACGAGGTGGTGCTCGCTGTCTTTGGCTTCGCGAAGGAGCAGAAGCACGGGAAGCGTGAGTTTCCCCTCTTGAAGATCGGAGCCGAGGGATTTTCCGATCTCTTTCTCGGCGCCTACGAGGTCGAGGCAGTCGTCGTAGATCTGGTAAGCCGCGCCGAGGAGACGCCCGAAATCACGGAATGCCGCCGCGCGCGTCTCGGAGGCGCCGCCCTGACGCGCCCCGAGTTCGGCGGCGAGCGCAAAGAGGGAGCCGGTCTTCATCTCGATGATGCGGAGGTAGTCCGCTTCGGAGAGCTTGAGGTCGAAACGGCGCTGCGTTTGGAGGATTTCCCCGGAGCAGACGAGGTTGGCGGCCTCGGCCACCCGGCGGCAGATTGCGGGAGTTGGAAAAGAAGCGGCCAAGACAAGGGCTTGGGCGAAGAGACAATCGCCGAGCAGAACCGAGATTTCCTTGCCCCACTTGGCGCCCGCGGTGAGCCGACTCCGCCGCAGCGCGGCGCCGTCCATGATGTCGTCATGCACGAGCGTGGCGATATGGACCATTTCAACGATTGCGCAGGCGCGGAGGAGGTCTTCTCCGGCGTCTTCGAGCGGGCGGCCGTCGCACGCGCGCGCGCTCAAGAAGCCGAGCACCGGGCGGAGGCGTTTGCCTTGGTTGCCGACGACGTAGCGGGCGCAGTCGGCCACGCCGGGTTCGAACGCGGCGCACTGGTCGAGGATGAAGCGTTCGAGTCCGGCGAGAGGCCGCGCGAGGGGGACAAAGATCCCGGTCGGGTCGCGGCGGGGGGTCGAAACAGGGAGGGGCTGCGGCATCGCGGCATTATCGGCGCAAAGCCGGATTTTTTCCAGCCCGAGCGCCAGAAATTCAGGCGAGTGTGCGGAGGCGATAGGCGCCGATGATGTCGAGGAACGCCGCGGCTCGCGCCGCCGCGCGCAGGGCGTCCGCGACGCGAGGAGACTCCGGAGTGCCCTCGAGATCCATCCAGAAGGCATACTCGTTTGGGCGGAACGATCCGGAACGCTTGCAGAGCGGGCGCGACGTGAGGCGCGTGAGGTTGATCTCCCGTTCGGCGAAGATGGAGAGAATCCGGACGAGCGACCCTGGACGGTTCGGCAGCCCCAGGCAGAACGCGGTGCGCTGCGCGGGCTTTCGGGAGAACGGGCGTTTTCCCAGGACGTAAAAGCTGGTCTGATTGGGTTGTTGTGGGAGCGTGAGGCGCGCCGCCCTGAGGCCGTAGAGAAGGGAGGCGGATTCGTTGGAGATCGCGGCTGCGTCAGGTTCGCTTGCCGCGCGGAGCGCCCCTTCGGCGGTGTTCGCCACGGCGACGCGTTTCGCCTTGGGTAAACGGCGCTGCAACCACGGAGTAAGGAAATTCAGAGGAACCGGGTGGGAATACACGACGCGGAGGCGCGCCGGCGGCGCATTGGCCAACAGCCGGAGGCGGATTTGCATCGTGATCTCTTCTTGGATGCGGATGCGGCTTTTCAGGAAACGGGGCGCGAGCAACGCGTCAATCGAGTCGGTGATCATGCCGCCCGAGCTGTTCTCGACCGGCACGAGACCGCCAGCGACCTTTCCCGAGTAGAGCAGTTCCAGGAGGTTTTCCACCCCTTCGCCGGCCACGTAGCCGCGGGCGTGGGGGAAAGCCTTTCGGGCGGCCTCGTGGGCGAACGTCCCTTCGAGGCCAAAATAGGCGACCTTCATGCGGGGCGCGGCGCCCCGTCAGCCGACGTGGGGCGCGAGTTTGGCTTCGAGGGCCGGACGGCTCTGAGCACCGACCATCTGGTCCTTCACCTCGCCGTTGACGAAGATGAGCAAGGTGGGAATGGAACGGATGCCGTATTCGCCAGCAAGCTCCTGATTGTCGTCCACATTGACCTTGGCGATCTTCAGCTTGCCGCGCATCGCGGTGGCCAGTTCGTCGAGCACGGGCGCGACCATCCGGCACGGGCCGCACCATTCCGCCCAGAAATCCACGAGGACTGGCGTTGGAGATTGCTTCACTTCGGCGTCGAAGTTGGAACGGGTGAGAGTGACAATCAGATCGCTGGCCATGGAAATGAAAGGGTGAAGGGATGCGGATCGCCCGCGCGTCGCGTGCGAGGCCTCATCATGTCGCCGCAAGTGCGCGCTGTCAAACGAAGAGGACGACGGCCGCGCCCACCGTGCACGCCATCGCGCCGGCGGCGAGCGCCAGATCGAACGCCGAAATCGCAGGCCCACCGGAAGCGCGTCCCATCGGCGCCTGAGCGCCTCCATGAGCTGGCGCGCGCGCCGCAGGAGCGCCGGTCGTCGGAGGAACGGCCTGCAGCTTGACGGTTGGCGCGGACGTATCGGCAGCCGGAAGAGTCTGGAGCTTGACGGTCGGCGCAGCGGCGACGGGCACCGGCGGCGCGGCCATCTTCACCGTCGGCGCGATGCCGGGCGCTGCAGGCCCCGCGGAAGGCACGCCCGCGGCCGAAGGCGCTTTCGGTGCGCTTGGCGGCAGCGGAGAAACACTGCCCGGACGAGGGGTTATGGGGAGGGAAGGGATCTGCGCCGTCTCACGCGCCTTGGTGATCGAGCTGGGAGGTGTCGTGGGAGGCGGCGGCGTTGCCGGCTTCGGTACGCCCGGTGGAGGAGGGGGCGCCGCCGGAGGTCTCACGGCCGCCGGAGGCGGTGGTGACGGCGGCGTGCTGCCTTTCGGACCGAGCAGGGTCGAGCCCGTGCCGGTCGCCGGTGCGGAAGGGAGTTTGGGAGCGGCACCGGACGGAGGGGTGACGGGAACCGGAGGCCGCACCCCCGGAGGCGAAGGTGGCGCGAGGGGCGGCCCGCCGGGCGCGGGCGCCTGAGCTTTGCGCAACAGGCTCGGCGGCAGACTGATCCGAACGGTTTCCTTGCGTTGACCGGGTGAAGGCGGCGGCACCGGAGGCGTGCCTCCGGCGGCGGACGCCTGCAGATCGGTTTTTCGCATCGGGCCCTTGGAGCCCGGCGGCGGAGGAGGGGGCGGCGGCGGAGGCATGGCCATAAATCGTGAACCTGGCGAAGTCTAGGGATTTCGAAGGATTCAAGTCAAATGGTAAATTTCAAAAGACGACTCGGAGGGAGAAGACGCAGTCTCTCGTGAATTGGATGGCCTTTGTCCGGGGAATCGGTCTCCATTTCCAATGCCGATGAAATGGTTTGCGATCGAAAGCTCTTCGCCGCGCGTGAGTCTGGCGTTCGGAGAAGGCGACGCGGTGGAGCGCGAGGTCGCGGCGGAGGGCGAAGCCTCGAGGCTGATCGAACGCCTCTTTCGTGAGCTGGCACCGGACCTGGACGCCGTCCAAGCCTGCCTTCTGGGACGCGGGCCGGGCTCCTACAACGGACTGCGCGTGGGTTACGCCTTTCTCAAAGGGCTGTTTTGCTTGCGGCCGGTCCCCGTGGCGGAGTTGCCGACTCCCTTGCTGCTCGCCAGGCAGGTCGCTGCGGCGCGCCTCAGTGGTGCGGGAAGAATCCTCGTGGTGAACCACGCGCGCCGAGGGGAGCTGTATGGGGCTTGGGTGCGCGCGTCGCAGGAATCGCTCGCCGTCGAATGGGAGTTCACAGGCGTCGAATCGGACCTTCGCACGCGTTACGATTCCACGCCGGAGGCGGTCGTCACTTGGGATTTTGCTCCGGCCTCGCTTTCGCGGCTCGGCGGGATGCCGGTCTATCGGGAGTTCCCGCGTGCCGGCGGCATGGCGGCTGCGGCGCGACAGGCGGGGATTTCGTTTTCCGCCGATTTGTCGCGCTTGGAGCCGGCGTATGTGCGTCCTCCGGTCGCCGTCGGATTCGCCAGGCAACGTTCGTGATCCCCGGAATTCTGTCAAACACCCTCTCAGACGCTTTCCGGGAGCTGCCCTCAGGAATGGGTGCGGGAGACGCGCTGGACGGGTGGCCGATATGGCCGTAGATTGTCCTGCTCTCCGATTATTTTTTCGAATGAACGCAACCTTGAAAGAAGGAACGCTGCGTGAACGGCTGCAGAGCGGACGCTTTGGTTACGGCATCGAGCTGGTGACCACCCGCGGTTTCGTGACGCCCGAAAAGCCGAATGCGGTCGTCGAGCTCGGGCGCCGGCTCGCGGCGGAACCGCGTGTGGACTGGCTTTCGATCACGGACAATCCCGGCGGCCACATGATGCTGCCGCCCGATTGGCTCGGACGCATCCTCAGCGCCCACCAGAAACCGATCGTCCTCCACCTCACCTGCAAGGACCTGAACCGCAACGGCCTCGAATCCACAGCCTGGAAGTACGCCTCGGAAGGCTTCGAAAACATCCTCGCGATGACGGGCGATTATCCGCGCAACGGTTTCGGAGGCGTGGCGGCGCCGGTGTTCGATCTCGATTCGGTCAGCCTCATCCAGATGTTGAATGCGATGAACCAGGGGTTTCCCGTGCCGGAGAAAAAAGGCGAGGGGATTGTCCTGCCGCGGACGAATTTTTACATCGGTTGTGCGGTGTCTCCCTTCAAGCGGCACGAGCGCGAGCTGATGCCGCAATACTTCAAGTTCCTGCGCAAAATTTCCGCGGGCGCGCAGATCGCCTATACGCAGCTCGGTTACGACATGCGGAAATTCCACGAGGTGTTGCTGTTCCTGGAAAACCAGGGGATCACCATGCCGGTCATCGGGAACGTTTACCTCCTCAACCGGACAGTCGCCGGCCTCTTCCATCGCCGGCAGGTCCCCGGATGCGTGGTCAGCGACCGCCTCATGGAGCTTTGCGAACGCTACGCCAAAGGACCGGACAAGGGGAGGGCGTTCTTTCTCGATTTCGCCGCGAAACAGCTCGCCGCCTTTCGCGCCCTCGGGTTCGCCGCCGGCTACCTCGGCGGCACGACGAAGGCGGAGACCTTTCTCGCGCTCATCGAGCGCGCGGAACGCTACAGCGCGGCCGACGGAAAACAGTTCGCGAAGGAGATCCAGTTCGCCCAGCCGGACGAGTTCTATCTGTTTGAGCAGGATCCGGCAACCGGCCTCGGCGTTTCCGGGCGCATCAATCGCGCCTACCTCGCCTCGCTCCGCGAGTCTCCCACGACGAAGGAAAACGGGTTGGGATACCGGATGTCGCGCTTTGTCCACGACAAGGTGTTCACTCCGGGCACATCCGGCTTTCGCCTGATGCAGCGGCTCTATGGATGGCTCGAACACCATCCGACGCTGGCCCGCGGCCTGCATCGGGTCGAATACGCCGGCAAAGCGCTGTGGTATGGTTGCCGCGATTGCGGGGATTGCAGCCTGCCCGATTGCAGTTATTTGTGTCCGCTGGAATCCTGCTCGAAGAATGCGCGTAACGGCCCCTGCGGCGGCTCGCAGGACGGCCGCTGCGAGGTGGACGACAAGGAATGCATGTGGGCGCGTGCCTACGAACGCCTCAAGGCTCATGGCGAGACCGAACCCATGCTCGAAGGGAAGACCGTCTACACCAACGCCACGCTCCGAGGCACATCCGCCTGGGCGAACACTTTTCTCGGTCGCGATCATCATGCGGAAACGCCGCCGCCGTCGCCGCCACCCGATGCGAAAGGTTGAGTTTCACTCGCCCCTCGAAAGGTCTTTTCGGTTTTTCCATTGTTCTTGTCGCGCGAAACTCTCCCGGCGAGAGTGGACGGCGGAATGAGCCTCCAGAGCCTCAAGACCCCGGAAAGCGTGGTGCTTTATTCGCGGCCTCTCTGCGGGTGGTGCCTCGAAGCCAAAGCGTGGCTGGATGCGCGCGGGTGGAAATATGTGACGCACGACACCGGCGCCGACGCCGTCGCCTGCGAACGCGCCATCCGGATCAGCGGGACGACCTACGTCCCGGTGATCGAAGTCGATGGCCTCGTTCTCGGGGATTTCGACACCCAACAACTCGAGGCGTTTCTCCGTCAACACGGGTATCTCGCCTGACGCCGCGAACGCTTTGGAGAATCTGTACGGCGATCTCCGGATTCGGAATTGGAGGCCCGCGTTCCCGCGGGCCGTCCCGGGAGGGGCGGCCGCCAAGGACGGCTGCCCTCCGCTCCGGAGAAAGGAGCCGGCTCGGGTTGCTGCGGCGCACCCGCCGCGGGTAGTCTGGAAGACATGGCGACAGCCTTTCTAACCGAACGAAGCCTGGGGCGAATCGTAGCGGGACACCCGTGGGTATACGCGAGCGATCTCCTGCGCGTCGAAGGCAAGCCTGAGGATGGGAAGGAGATCGCCGTGCGCGGCTCGCGCGGGGCGTGGATCGGTGTCGGGTTTTTCAACGGGAAATCGAAGATTCCGATTCGGATCCTGGCGCGGAGGCGCGTGCCGCTCGACGAAGCTTTTTTTCGGACACGAATTGCGCAGGCCGTCGCCCGGCGGCGCGATGGCGAGGGAAGGCTTCCTTCGGCTTGTCGTCTGGTCTGGTCGGAAGGCGACTTCCTGCCGGGGCTGATCGTGGACTGGTACGCCGGCGGTGCGGTCTTCCAGACGCTCACGCGCGCGATGGACGACCGCCGTGAATGGCTCGTGGCGACGCTGCGGACGCTGCTCGATCCGGACGTCATCGTCGAGCGCAACGAGGCGTCGTCGCGCGCCTTCGAAGGGCTCGCGCCCCGCCGCGGGATCGCGTGGGGAACGGGAGCGACGCGGCGGGAGGTGGATGCCGGCGGATTGCGGATGGAGGCGGACCTTCTCGAGGGACAAAAGACTGGAAGCTACCTGGATCAGGCGGAGAACTGGCGCCGCGTGGCGGCGCGGGCGAAGGGGAGGCGGGTCCTCGACGCCTTCACGTATCACGGCGGATTCGCACTGGCGTGCGCGAAAGCGGGTGCGACGCGTGTCGAAGGCGTGGACCTCTCGAAGGACGCTGTCGCCGCCTGCGAACGGGGCGCGACGCGCAACGGATCGCTCAACGCTTCGTGGAGATGCGCGAACGTCTTCGACGACCTCAACGCGCGCGTGCGCGCGAGGGAAACCTTCGACCTGGTGATCCTCGATCCGCCGTCGTTCACGCGTTCGCGGGCTCGGCTCGGGGAAGCGAGGCGCGGCTACAAGGAGATCCACCTCAAGGCGTTGCGTCTGCTCGGCGAAGGGGGGCGTCTCGCGACCTTCTGCTGCTCGCATCACGTGACATCGGAAGCGTTTCGGGCGGTGGCGCTTGATGCGGCGTTCGACGAGCGGATCCTCCTGAGACAAGTAGAAGCTTACGGCCAGCCGGAGGATCATCCCGTTCTGCCGGCAGTTCCCGAAACGGAATATCTGAAAGGGTTCCTCTTCGAAGTGGCGGAGAAGGGGTAAGGGTTGAGAGGAGAGAGCGGAGAGGCGAAGTGGCAGAGTGGTGGAGGAGAAAGCGGGGGAGGTGAGACGGGAGATGGGTGACGCACGACGAGGACGGAATCATTTTCAGGCGTCGAATGAGAGGGGCTTTCCAAACAAAGGACGCGGTTTATCGAAGCGCGGGCGCAGAGATTCCTCGTTTTCGGCGGAGGGCTTCGGGAAGCCGTTTCCAAGGGGGGCCTTTCCGGGGGATGCCGTTCTCGGGAAGGCTTGTGGGGATGTGCAGGAGGATCACCGCACCTTGATGCGCTGGAGGCAGGATTCGAGACGAGCGCTCCAAGCGGCGAGGGCTTCGGCATCGGAAGCCGCGCCGGAAAAGGCGGCGGCGTCCGCGGCCTGGAACAAGGCGCGAATGTCGTCGAGCAGGGTGCGGTCTTCGCCGAGCTGGGGTTCGACGTCGGCGAGAACGAGGCTGGCGGCGTTGAGATGGAAGCGGGCGGCGAGCTGTTCGCGAAGGGCGCGCCCAACGGCCATGAAGAACGCCGCCGAATCGCCGTGCGTCCGCGCCGCGTCCATCTCGACCAACGCCCGCCGGACGGCACGCGATGCGGCGACGCGGCGGAGGTGGTGCGGGTTTTGGCGGCGGCGTTCGAGGGCGTCCCACGTTCTGCGTCCGGCGGCAATGCCGGCGAGCGGGATGAGGAGCGCCATCCAGAAGACGGGTTTCCGGACGAGGAGGAGCAGGCGTCCGGCGGCCTGACGCGACCAAGAACCCGCTTCCGCGAGCGCGCGTTCTTCTTCGCTCATCGGCGCGGCCGCCGCGTCCGGCGACGGTGTGATCGGAGGGGCGCCGGTGGCTGCGGGCGCCGCCGAGGACAGCACCTTGAGCGGAATGGCGGGCGGCGTCAGCGTCACGTAACGCTTTGCTTCGGGATCGAAGTAGCTCCACGGCGTTTCGGGGATGGCGGCGACCGACGTGTTGAGGGGGATGACCACCTGTTCGAACTGTTTTTCCGCTTCGGTGGAAGGCGGGTTTGCGGCCGCGACGCGCGCGCTCGGCGGATAGGTTTTCCACGCGGCGGAATCCACGAGGCGCGGCGGTTGGAGGCGATCCAGATTGCCGGTGCCGCAGATCGTGAAGCGGAGCGTGACAGGATCGCCTGCGGCCACCTGATGCGGATCGGCATCCGAGGAGAGTTCGAAACGGCCTACCGCGCCGCTGAACGACGACGGACGGCCTTCCGTCGGGAGCGGAAGGATTTCCAGGGAAACGGGGGTTGCCGCCAGAGCAACGTTCTTCGCCTCGACACCGCCGAAGAACTCGTCGAAGAACCCTCCGCCAAACACGTCGCGCGCGCGGTTTTGCGTCCGCTGGAGCACCACGATCTGGACCCGTCCTCCGAGAGAGTGTTCGCCCGACCGCACCGCGGAGGCCGTCGTCGCCCAGGTCAGCACGTTGTAGCCGACGCCGTGGACGCTTTCGGTCGTTTGCGCGGGGTTCTGCGGCATCGGCGCGACGGTGAACGCATCGCCGTCGAAGGCGGGCACGCTGACTTGGCGGACTTTCAGGTTCTGATGCAGATAGAGCCGCGCCTGCACGGGGAGGACTTCGCCGACGTAGAACGGCCGCTTCGGAAAGACGATCTGAAAAAACGCGAGACTGCCTTTGGAAGCATCCGGATCCGAGACGCCGACGGCAGCAGGCGCAGTCGGGCGCGTGGCCGAAGGCGCGGAGGACGGCGGCGCGGGCAACGCGGCGGTGGAGGCCGCCGCGACCACGCGGAGATGGAGCGGCGTCGTGCGCAGGGTTTCCTTGCCGACCTGAAGGACGATCTCGGGGATGGTGAATTCGCCGGCGCGGAGCGGGATCAGTTCGAGGCTCAACAGGGCGCTCGACGACATCGCACCGTTCATGAACTGGAAGTTCGAGGAATGGCTTGTGGCGCCGAACTGCAGGCCGTCCACAGGCGGGATGTGCGGCGAAGAAAGCGAGGAAGCGCCCTGGAGGGTCAGGATGAGGTGCGCCGTTTCGCCCAAGGACACCTCCGCACGATCGAGGGCGGCCGTGACCGTGGCGGCGGATGCGAACGGCGCCGCCGCGAAGACCGCGAACGCGGCGAGACGAAGAAAGGCGAAGAACCCGCGCCCAGAGAGGAGCGCACTCCTCAGGGCTTTCGGTGTGAGGTTTGCGCGAAGCATGTCACCAATCTCGTTTCGGAGGTTCATCTTGGACGGGGCCGCGGCCCATGCGGTCCACGGTCAAAGGCATCTTGCGTTCATCCCCCTTGAGTGCGTCAAGCAGGGCTTTCGCCTCTTCGGGAGACATCTGACCGGGTGGGGCGGCGGCAGGCTCTCCCTGGTTGTGTTCGTCGCGGCCCTTCTCTTTTCCGGATGCTTTTCCGGAAGAGGGCGGCGGCGGCGGTTTCGCGCCGGCGTTCGACGAAGGCGACTCTCCTTGAGGCTTCAGCTCGGGTGGCGGTGCTTTTCTCTGAGGACTGTCCGGAGAGGAAGATTCCTTCTCCGGGCCCGGCGATTCCGGCGGCTGCTGGTTTTCCTGCGGCGCCCCTTTGTCCTGCTGCAACGACGCCGGTGGCTGCTGCTGATTTTTTTGATCGTTCTTGGATGGATCCTTTTTTTGTTGGGACGGGGGCGGGGGCTGCAGCTGCTTTTTCTTCAGCTCTTCGATCTTGCGGCGAACGAAATCGCGGTTGAACTTCGCGTCCGCGTCGTCGGCTTTCAATTTGAGGCTCTGGTCGTAGCTCTCGACCGCTTTCTCCCATGCCTTGAGCGCGTCTTCGGGCTTCGTTTTTTCCACGCCTTGTCCGGTGCGATAGAGCGCGTTGCCGAGGTTGTAGAACGCCTTCGGCGGCAGGTCGGGATTTTTCGCGTGCTTCGCGGCTCTGAAAAACGCGCCGGCGGCCTCGGAGAAATTGCCGGTCCGGTAGGACGCGGCGCCGAGGTTGAACTGGACTTCAGGCGTCTGAGGATCGCGTTTTGCGGCCTTTTGATACTCGGCGAGGGCGTCTTGGAAACGCCCTTCGCGCCAGGCGTTTTCGGCGCTCCAAAGGGCGGCCTGGGCGCGCGGTGCGACGAACGCGGCGGCGGCCAGGAGCGCCGCGCCGAGCGCGCGCGCGTTCGGCGCGGGCGTCGGGCTGCCGCAGGGGCGCCGGCGGTCGCCGATCAGCCATTCCGCGGCGAAGAGGAGCAGCCCGAAGCCGAGAAACCACGGAAACCGTTCGATCGGGAATCGGTTGAGGCGGGAGAGGAGCTGTGTCCTCGAGAACGACGCCAGCCCTTCCTCGTAGATGGCGCGGAGGCCTTCGCCTTGGAGGCCGAGCGGTTGATAGAGGCCGCCCGTGATCGCGGCGATTTCGCCGAGGGTTTTCGCGTCGAGGCGCGATTTCACGACGCGTCCTTCGGGGTCTTTGACGTATTCGCCGGCGGTCGCGCCCGCAGCGTCGGCGGGCACGGGGATGATCTCGCCGGCGGCGGTGCCGACGCCGACGGTGAAGACGCGAAGGCCCGCTTTCGCGGCATCGCGTGCGGCGGAGAGGGCGTCCCGTTCGAGGTCTTCGCCGTCGGTGAGGAGGAGGAGCGCCTTTTGGCCGGTGCCACCGGCTTCTAGGGCGGCGCGCGCCTCGCGGATCGCGGCGCCGAGGTTGGTGCCGCCCTTCGGGATCACGTTTGCATCGAGCGCGTCGAGGCTGACGCGGAAGGCGTCGTGATCGAGGGTGAGCGGGCACTGGAGAAAGGCCGTGCCGGCGAAGGCAATGAGGCCGACGCGATCGCCTTCGAGACGGTCCGCGAGATCGAGCACGGCCAGCTTGGCACGGGCGAGGCGGTTTGGGCGGACGTCCTGCGCGAGCATGCTCTTGGAGGTGTCCACGGCGAAGATGAGGTCCATCCCGCGCCGCCGGACTTCTTCCTCGCGCCAACCCCATTGGGGTCGGGCGGCGGCGAGGAGCAGCGCGGCGATGCCGGCGGCGAGGAGAGTGCGTTTCACGCGCCGTCGTTTCGGAGAGACGGACGCCGCGAGGCGGACGAGCAACCGGTCGGACGCAAACTGAGCCAGTGCGGCGCGGCGCCGCCGTTCGAGGCGGGCCAACGCCCCGATCGCAAGCGGCAGCGCCGCGACGGCGAGAAGCGCGAGGAGGGGATGCACGAATTTCACGGGAGGATCAGGGGAGGGAACGGAATCGGGTGTGGGCGAGGCCGAGTTCGAGGGCGAGGAAGGCGAGACCGGCGGTCAGCGGCCAGCCGAACTCTTCATCGTAACGCTCGAATTTTTTGAAGGTGGCCGTGGTTTTCTCCATGCGATCAATGCGCGCATAGACCGCGCGGAGGCTCGCCGTGTCGGTGGCGCGCTCGAAGGTTCCCCCCGTAAGGTCGGCGATCTTGCGGAGGACATCCTCATCCACGTCCACGCGCGCCATGACGATCTGGGTGTTGCCGAACGCGTCGCGCGCGGGGATCGGCGCCTCGCCGCGGGTGCCGGCCGCGATGGTGTAGACCTTCACGCCGAGGGCGCGCGCCGCCTCGGCGGCGGCGATGGGCGAGACCTGCCCCGCGTTGTTGATGCCGTCGGTGAGGAGGATGACGACCTTCGATTTTGCGGACTGGGTGCGCAGGTGATTGGCCGCGCTGGCGATCGCGGAACCGATCGCAGTGCCGTCTTCGACGAGACCCACCTTCAGGCGGTCGAGGTTCTGAAGGAGCCACGGGTGATCGAGCGTGAGAGGGCTGACGAGATAGGGGCGACCCGCGAAAGCGATCAGGGCGATGCGATCGTTGGGGCGCGCTTCGATGAAGCGCGACACCACTCGTTTGACCACCTCGACGCGGTTGACGGGCTGGCCGTTCAGTTTGAAGTCGAGGGCTTCCATGGATCCCGAGATGTCCACGGCGAGGACGATGTCAATGCCGCTCGCCTCGACGGGCGCGTTTCCCCGGCCGATTTGCGGTCGGGCGAGCGCGATGATTCCGAAGGCGAGCACGAGGAGCCGCAAGCCCGAGAGCCACGCGCCCGCGCGGGAGCGAGCCGTCCGTCCGATCTGCCGGGCCAGCGCGGTGCCGGGGTACTGGATCGCCGGCGCGCGTCCGCGACGGCCGCGCCAGAGGGCGAGCAACGGCAGCAGCGCCAGCAGGGCGAGGATCTCGGGATGAAGGAAGCGCATTTTCGTAGGCTGCGAGAGGCGATCAGGCGGCCGGAAGGGTCGGTTTGGGGTCTTGAGGGGAGATGGGCTGCGGGCGGGTGGCTTCGACGAACGCGCGGGCGTGTTCCCAAAGCTCGCGCATGGCCGTTTCGTCGAGCGCCCAGCGGGCGAACTTGGCGAGGTCGCAACTCTGGAGGAAGGCGCGGAGCGGTTCGCGATGCGGACGCAGAGACGAGTTTTCGTCGGCGAGGCGTTCGGCGATGAACTCCTCCGTGGTGCGATGCGCCGCAAGCAGGGAAAAGCGGGCTTCGATGTATTCGCGGACGGCGTCGGAAACAGCGATGCCGAACTCCCGGGGCTTGTTCTCGGCGATGAGGGCCTCGGCTGCCCGGAGCCGCGCCAAGGCCATCTCGTGCGGCGGCGGAGGAGGAAGCGGCTTCGGCCGGCGCCAGCGGCGGACGAGGGCGACGGCGACCGCCACGAGCGCGAGCGCGGCGGCGGGATAAAGAAGCCACTGCCACGGAGTGGGCACGGAGACGACACCGCGGATGTCGCGGATGTCGTCGGCGCGCACGGCGATGGGGGCTGCGGCGAAACCGAGAGATGAAAGTGCCAGGAGCGCCTCCGCGGCAAAGCCCCACGAACGCTTCAAGGAGGAAGCGAAATCCTGAATGCCTTCGGAATTTTCCCGGGTTTTCGCCGGAGCCGCAGGTCGCCTGACGGCTTTCGTGCCGCGCGTTGCTCTTGCGGCCCGGTGGGTGGACGCAGTGCGGTTCATCGTCGTTGGGCGCGCTTCCGGAAGAAGCGGATCAGAGGGGCGATGTACGATTCGCCGGTTCGGAGTTCGAGCGAATCCACGCCGGCCTGTCGGAGCGCGTGGCGGAGCGCGACGAGCCGTTCTTCGGCGAGCTCGCTGAACCGCAGGCGGGCGTCGCGATGGTTCGTCTCGACGAGACATTGCTCTCCGGTCTCGGGGTCTTCCACGGTGAGGAGGCCGAGCGCGGGAAGCGCTTGTTCGCGGCGGTCCTGCACGTGGACGCCGATGAGATCGTGGCGGCGCGCGGCGAGACGGAGAAGGGTTTCGTAACCTTCGTCCTGGAAATCGGAGATGAGAAACATCACGGCGCGGCGGTTCATGACGCGGATGGCGAAGTCGAGGGCGGCCCGGATCGAGGTGCCGCGCCCCGCGGGTTCGTGGAAGAGGATGTCGCGAATCGAGCGGAGCACGTGGGAGCGGCCCTTGCGCGGCGGGATGTAGAGTTCGATCCGGTCGGAGAAAAGGATCACCCCGACCTTGTCGTTGTTGCGGATGGCGGAAAAGGCGAGGACGCTGCCGAGCTCGGCGGCCAGCTCACGTTTGCTTTGGGTGGTGGACCCGAAGTCGTTCGAGCCGCTCACGTCCACGAGCAGCAGGATCGTCAGCTCGCGTTCCTCGGTGAATTTCTTCACGAACGGACGTCCCGTGCGGGCGGTCACGTTCCAGTCAATGGAGCGCACCTCGTCGCCGGGTTGATACTCGCGGACCTCCTCGAAGTTCATCCCGCGCCCCTTGAAAACGGAGTGATACTGCCCCGCAAGCGCGTCGGTGACGAGCCGGCGCGTGCGGATTTCCACGTGCCGCACCTTGCGGAGGATCTCGCGGGTGATCTCGGGGTCCATGGGGCGAGGGGGGTCAGGGGTTGGAGGATGCAAGACCGATTCGGCACGGAACCTCGGGTCGGAGCTTCAGCCTCCGAGCCGCCGGTTCAGAACTCCGAATGTTGGCGCAGATAGACGGGGGCGCAGAGTTCCTCCAACCAGGTCCGCTGGGTGCGCGGGGCGGAAGGCGGCCGCCGATGCCAACGGGCGGGCTGGAGGCGCGGGCGGGTGTGGCCGGTCTTCGGTTTTTCCACGTCGCTGTAGCGGTGCATCATCTGGTGGATTCCGTGCAGGTGTTTGAGGCTGAGGAGTTTCATGGAGGTTGAGGGGTGAAGGATGAGAGGGGCATGCGTTCAGGGGACGGGGACGGCGTCGAGGATGCGGCGCACGACGTCTTCGCTCGTGAGGTTTTCGGCTTCGGCTTCGTAGCTGACGATCACGCGGTGGCGCAGCACGTCGGGCGCGATGGATTTCACGTCCTGCGGAGTCACGTATCCGCGCCCTTGGAGGAAGGCCCACGCCTTTGCGGCGAGAGTGAGGTTGATCGTTGCGCGAGGCGATGCGCCGTATTGGATGTGGCTTTCGAGATCGAGGCGGTGGGCCTTCGGATCGCGCGTGGCGAGCACCAGCTCGACGACGTAATCCTTGACCTTGTCGTCCACATAGATGGCGTCCACGGCCTGCCGCGAAGCCAGAATGTGGTCGGATTCGAGGATGCGGTTCACGCCCAGGGCGGGCGTGGTGGTCGCCATGCGGTCCAGGATGGCGCGCTCCTCGGAACGGCTGGGATAACCGATGCGGAGCTTGAGCATGAAGCGGTCCACCTGCGCTTCAGGGAGAGGATAGGTGCCTTCCTGCTCGATGGGGTTTTGCGTCGCGAGGACGAGGAACGGATCCGGCAACGGGAGGGTCTCTTCGCCGAGGGTGACCTGCCGTTCCTGCATCGCTTCGAGCAGGGCGCTCTGGACCTTGGCGGGCGCCCGGTTGATCTCATCGGCGAGGATGAAGTTCGCGAAGACCGGCCCGCGCTTCTGTGTGAAGACGCCGTCGCGCGGGTTGTAGACCAGCGTGCCGACGATGTCGGCAGGCAGCATGTCGGGAGTGAACTGGATGCGCTGAAACTTCGCGTGGATCGCGCCGGCGAGGGTTTTCAGCGCCAGCGTCTTGGCGAGCCCGGGGACGCCTTCGAGGAGGATGTGACCGTTGGCGACCAGCCCCACGAGGAGGCGGTCCACGAGATATTTCTGGCCGACGATCACGCGCCCCACCTCCTGCTGGATCAAGGGCACCCAAGAGGCGGCGCGTTGGACGTTTTCGTTGATGGCTTGGATGCTGGAGTTCATGGGATGGGGATGAGAGAAAGGGATTCGATTTGTCGGCACCCTAACGCACGCGTCTTAAACGACCGTTAAAACGAGGTTAAAAAATATTAATCTTTATCATGGCCCTCCTCAGAGGGTGTTTGAAAATTGGCCTGCCCTCTGTCGAATTTTCAAACACCCTCTCAGGCGTCTCCGTCTTGAAGCCCCCCTCCTTCCCGCTTACGCTCCGCCACGTGACTTCCGATCCGGCCAATGTCGCCGCGCGTTTTTCCGGCGTCCGCCGCATCGGCGTCATCAAACTCAAGCACATCGGCGACGTGCTGCTCGCCACACCGTGCTTTCGCGCGCTTCGCGAGACGTTTCCCGAGGCGGAGATCCATGCGGTGGTCAACGACGAGAGCGCGTCCGTCCTCGCTCATCACCCGCTGCTTGCGGCAGTCCACGTCTTTCCCCGGCGCGCGATGAGGGCGGGTTTCCGCGCCCGGCTCGCCGGAGAACGGGCGTTTCTCCGCGCCATCCGCACGGCGCGCTTCGACATGACGGTGGACCTCACGAGCGGGGATCGCCCCGCGTGGATTTCGCGGCTGAGCGGCGCGCGCTACCGTCTCGCCCGCGATCCCGACGGGAAAGGCTTCTGGGAAAAACGCCGCCTTTACACGCACCTTGCCCCGCCCTGTCGGGACCCGAATCTCCACGAAGTCCTTAAAAACCTCGGCGTCCTCGCCCATGCGGGCATTTCCACGCAAGACCCGCGCATGGAAGTTTTTCCGTCCGACGAGGACGACGCGACCGCCGTCGCGTTGCTGCGCGAGACGGGGTTTTCCGGAGGCAAGGCCTTTGCGGTGGCGCATCCCACGTCGCGTTGGCTTTGGAAATGCTGGCCCGCGGAGCGTTTCGCCGCGCTCCTCGCCTGGATCCGGGCCGATCGAGGCCTTCCCGTCGTGCTGACCTGCGGGCCCGATCCTCGGGAAATCGCATGGACGGAGCGCATGCTTGCCTGCGGGGCGGGCCCCCTCCTCGACCTCCGTGGGAAGCTCACGCTGCTTCAATGGGCGGCGCTGGCAAAGCGCGCGCGACTCTTTGTCGGCGTGGATTCCGCGCCGATGCATCTCGCCGCCGCGCAGGGCACGCCCACGCTTTGTTTCTTCGGCCCGACCGGCTGGCGGAACTGGGCGCCCTGGGGCGTGCGACGCGTCATCCTCGTGCGCGAGTGCCCCTGCGCCCACGACCGAAGCCCGCATTGCGACTGGTCCAAACCTCGCGCATGTTTGGAAGCCATCTCGCTCGACGACGCAAAGGCGGCGGTCGCCGAGCTCCTGAAACCCGGAAATCTCGCGTCCGATTTTTCAGCGAAAGGGCCGGCATCCTGACCCTTGCGAAGCGGTTGCGAAAGGCGCGGATTTCAGCGGCGCACCGGCATTTTCCGGTTTGGGCTTCCGCGAGGACGGAGGTAGAATGGCGGCATGGCGGAAGCGAATTCACCGATCGCCGCGCACCGCGATCATCGCCGGTCGTGGAGGGACTTCCTCTACGTCTATCCGGTCGTCTCGCGCCGCTCCCGCGGGGTGTCCCTCGGGATCAACCTCAACCCCGATCAGGTCTGCAACTTCGATTGCGTCTATTGCGAGGTGGACCGCCGGACGCCGCCGCGCGTGCGCAAGGTGGAATTGCCCGTGTTGGAACGCGAACTGCGCGCCCTGCTGGACGCTTGGAAGAGCGGAGAGCTTTTCCGCGATCCGCCCTTTTCGCTCGCGCCGCCGGAGACGCGCCGTCTGAACGACCTCGCCTTTTCGGGCGACGGTGAGCCCACAACCTTCGGCCCTTTCGCGGAAGCCTGCGCCCTTGTCGCGCGCGTGAAACGGGAGACCGTCGGAGACGCGGTGAAGATCGTGCTCATCACCGACGCCGCCGGACTCGATCGCGATGAGGTGAAGCGCGGGCTGGAAATTCTCGATGCGAACCACGGCGAAGTTTGGGGCAAGCTCGACGCCGGCACCGAGGCCTACTATCGCCTCGTGAATCGGTCGCATGTTCGCTTCGACCGGATCCTCGCCAACCTCGAGAACACCGGCAAAAAGCGCCCCATCTGCATCCAGAGTTTGTTCCTGAAAATCCGTGGGGAAGGCCCGCCGCCCGACGAGATCGCGGCCTATTGCGGGCGGTTGAAACACTTCATTGCCGCGGGCTGCAAGATCCGGGAGGTCCAGGCTTATACGGTGGCGCGCCCGACGCCTGAGGCGTGGGCGACCTCGCTCTCGCCCGACGCGCTTGAAGCTCTCGCCGCCCGCATCCGGGCCGAGACCGTGCTGAAGGTCGTGACTTACCCGTAGGCGGCCTCGAGGCCGCCGCCGTGGCGCCGGCGGCAGCGGATCAACGTCGCGAATCTCGGCTGGGCGGAAGGGGATGGCCGGGGGCGCATGCGCGGAGGAACGCGGGACCGAGGACCTCGGTCTGCCACGGAAGCCAGCGTTCCACCTTTTCGAAGTCTTCCGGCGATTGCGGCGCCGCTCGACAGACGTCCTCGACCATCGCGTTCGGCGCGAGGAGGGAGGCGTCCATCTTCAGCTTCTCGGCGATCTCTCGGCGGGCCGCCTTCAGGCGTTCGAGCCGCGGCACAAAATGCGGATCGAACGGCGGGCGCGAGGGATGGATGTAGGGCGCGGGGAAATCCCGGGGCGGGATTCCCCACGCACGTTCGAGGGCGGTGCGGAGCGATTTCCAGCGGCGCGGCGGCCAGCGGCGCGGAAGCGGCGGCCCTTTTGCGAGGTCGCCGCGCGGATGCTCCGCCGCCCACGCGGCGAGTTCGAGCATTCGATCGTTCAAAAGCACCATGAACACGGGGCGGTCCCAGCCTTCGGCTTCCTTTTCGCGCCAGTGCCAGAGCTCACGCAACACGGCGAGCGCGCGGGCGCCAAGACGGGGCGATCCGCGGATGCGCCACGGATCGTCTTTTTTGGCGGGCGCCTGTTCCGAGAGGCGGATGAGCTGGGCGCACTGCTGGCGGTGCCATTCCGCACGCTCGAGCGCGGCGAGCTCCGTCCGGAGCTCGCGCGCAACGATCGGCAGCCAGCGGACGTCTCCGATCGCGTAGCGGACGAGGCGCGGCGGCAAGGGGCGCTGGGACCAGTCGGCCTTCTGCGCGCCGTGGTCGAGCTCGACGCCGGCATACCGTTTCGCCAGCGCGTCGAATCCCATTGCCGAGTGGGCCGCAAGGCGCGCCGCGTGCATCGTGTCGAAGATCGCCGTGGGGCGGAAGGCGAAGTCCTGCGCCATCCGCCGCAGGTCGTAATCGGCGCCGTGCATCACGAGAGTCTTGCCGGTCAGCGCCCGGAAAAGGGGCGCGAGGTCGCCCCCCGCGAGCGGGTCCACGAGAAACTCGCGGAGCGAAATCCCGCGACCATCCGAGACGCCGACCTGCAGGAGGCAGGTTTTTTCACGGTAGTGATGGAGGCTGTCGGCTTCGAGATCGAGACAGACCTCCGCTGCCGCGGCCACCGCGGCCGCCACGCGCGCGATCTCTCCGTCGCTCTGCATGAGCGTTTCGCCGCCATCCGACGAAGGGGCGGGGAACGGAGGCGTGCTCATGTTGGCGTTGGGGCGCAGGATAGCAGGACGCGGGAAAATGTCGCCACCGGTCATTCCCGATCCGCGGTGGCTGAGCGCGAAAGCTCCAGCACCTGGATCTGGGCCGAGACGCGTCCCCGATACTCGTTGCGCTGAGGTTCGAAGAGGAGGTCGAGACGATCCCCCTTTTTTACGGGGGCGTTCCCGTGTCCGAACGCGATCCCGGCGAGCGTCGTCTCCCCCTGCTTGAGGCGGAGTTGGAGATGGGCGCCGTCCCGGCCCACCGCGCGCGGATCGTCGGCGACTTCGACCCCGCGCGCGACGAGGACCGGCCGGGGGTTTCCGAATCCGCACGGCTCGATCGCTTCGAGCGCGGAAATCAAGCCGAGCGTCACGTCCGCGAGCCGCACTTCTGCGTCTGCGCGGACGCTCCGGCGGGGGCGCCCGTCGCGGAAGAGGGGATGCGTGCGCGCGAACTCCTGAAGCGCCTCGCGCCACGCCGCGAGGCAGTCGGGGCGCAGACTGACGCCCGCCGCCATCGCGTGACCACCGCCGCCGGCGAGATGTGCGCGCGTGGCGTTCACCGCCTCCGAAAGGTCGAATCCCTCGATGCCACGTCCGCTTCCCTTGGCGACCGATTTCTCTCCGAGCGCCACGACGAACGCCGGCAGGTGAAACTCGCGCGCGAGGCGCGCCGCCACGATGCCCGCCACACCCTCGTGCCAGCCCGGGCGGGCGACGACGAGGGCGCGTGTCGCGGGTTCCTGAAACTGGGTTTCGGCGTCCGCGCGCGCCTCTGCGTAGACGCGCTGATCTTCGGCTTGCCGCTCGCGGTTCGTGGCGTCGAGCCGGGCGGCGAGCTCCGCCGCCTCGGCCGCGTCCTCCGTGAGGAGCAGGCGGAGCGCGGCGGTCGCCGACTCGATTCGGCCCGCGGCGTTCAGGCGCGGGCCGAGGCGGAAACCGCAATCGGTTGTCGTAGGGGTGCCCTCCACACGTGCAACCTCCATGAGCGCGCGCAGCCCGGCCTGCCGTGCGGCGGCCATTTGGCGAAGGCCGTGCCGCACGAGGATGCGGTTCTCGCCTGCGAGCGGAGCGAGGTCGGCCACCGTGGCGAGCGCCACGAGGTCGAGTGCCTCCTTGAGATCGAACTGCCGCGCCGGGTCGTGTCCGATTTCGCGGAGGCGCTTGAGCAGGCCGTGCGCGCATTTGAACATCAACCCCGCCGTGCAAAATTCGGTGGGTTTCTCCTCCGGACACTCCGCTTCTCGCCTTCCGCTCCGGAGCTTGTAGTTCACCAATGCGTGGGCGTTGGCGGGACGCGTCGGTTCGTGATGATCGAGGATCACCACGTCCACTCCCGCGGCGCGCAGGGAAGCGACCTCGGCAACCGAGTTGGTGCCGCAATCGAGGACGAGCATGAGGTCGGGTTTTCCCTCGGCGAGGCAACGCTGAAGCGACGCTTCTCCGAGCCCGTAACCTTCGTCGAAACGGTCCGGAAGAAAAGGGCGCGCCTCTGCGAGGCCGAGTGCGCGCAGGAGGCGCACCGCCAGCGTGACGGAGCTCACGCCGTCCACGTCGTAGTCTCCGTAGATGACGACGCTCTCGCGCCGTTCGACGGCGCGCGCGAGGCGCGTCACCGCGGCATCCATGCCGGGAAGCGCAAAGGGATCGCCGAGGTCCTTGAGCCGGGGATCAAGAAAGCGTCGCGCCTCTTCGGCGTCGGAAATCCCGCGGTTCAAGATCACCTGCGCTACGAGCGGAGACGCCCCGAGCGCGTCGGCAAGGGCGCCGGCTTCTTCGGGACGGCCCGGCGCGATCTCCCAGCGGGCCGCCGCGACCTTGGAGGCGGCGCGCGGACTCACGGCTTGGCCTGCCGCGCATCGGCAATCGCGCGCCGAATTTCGCCCACAATCGCGTCGTAATGATCGCTCCGTGGGTTTTCGCGCAACGCGCGCACCATGAGGTCCACGCCTTGACGGACGCGCCCCGCCGCGACGAAATCCTTGCCGGCCTGCCACATCACCCACGGATGGCGGTTGCGGAGAAACTCCTGTTTTTTCAGGACCAACGCCTCGCGATTCGCGGCTTCCTCCTCGAGCCTCAGGTTGGCGTCCCATTCGGCGAAAAGCCGCGGATCATGAAGGGCGCGGAGGCCGCCGATCACGTTGATGCGATGGATTTGAGGAAGATCGCCGAGATCGGCTGTCGCCCAATTCGCGAGGCCGGTCACGAAACGTGTCGCTTCCGCCGCCTTCACGAAAGGGCTGTCGGTGAGACTCCTCTTCAGGAGGTCCTGTCCCGCCACCTTTCGGAAGCGTTCGCCGTCCTTCGGAAAGGCGGCGAGCCATTCGAGCGTTCCTTTCATCGCCAGCTCATCCTCTCCCGCCCGCTTCATGAGGGTCAGGATGAGATAGCGTACGTGCAAGCGCAGCGCCGCGAGGAATTCCTCCTCCCGAAAGGCGGCCTTGTTCTTTTCCTCCCAAGCCTTGATGGATGCGCGCTCTTTGTTCGTCCCCTCGAACTTCACCGAGGCGTAGGCGTCCTTGTAGGCGTTGAGCAGGGTGAAGTCGTTGGCGAGAAGGCCGTTCCATTGCCGTGCGATCTGTTCGGTCTCGGCGCCAAGGCCCTTTTTTCGTTCGGCTTCGACACGGGCCAGAAAGGCCTCGACGTCTCCGAAGTCCGTCGGCCCCGCTGCGGACGAAGCGTTTGTGAGGGAAGGAGAAGATGCGGCGGGAACGGGGGGCGACGCCTGCGCCAGGAGCAGCGCGGGGACGGTGGCGGCGGCGAGCAGCGCTCCCAGACAGGCCGCGCCGCGCCGTCGGCCTGCGTTTCGCGTTCCGCGCTTCATCTTTCGATTCTTGCTCCCTCCGCGTCCGATTCAAGAACAAGGATGCGGCATCTCGCGCCGCCGCGGCGGAAGGCGCGCGCCATGGCGCGCCCGACGGTCTGCGGCGAATCGAGGGTGAGCGCCATGACGGTCGAGCCGCTGCCGCTGAGCCAGCCGCCGATTGCGCCGGCGCGCCGCGCCGCCTCCAACGCGGGGAAGAGCTGTGGCACGAGCTTCGCGCGGAAAGGCTGATGCAGGCGGTCTTCCAGGAACGCGCCGAGCCGCACGTAATCCCCGGCACGCATGGCGGCGACGACGAGCGCCGCGCGGTTTGCGTTATGCGCCGCGTCGGCGAAGCTTATCCGCGCGGGAAGCAACGCGCGCGCGGCGCGCGTCTCCACCTCGTAATCGGGGATCGCCGCCACGAACTTGAGTTTGCGGGGAACTCTGATCCGCCACGCAACGACCCTCCCCTCTGCCGTCCCCGCGACGGTCATGCCGCCGAGGAGCGCGGGCGCAGCGTTGTCCGGGTGGCCTTCCAACGCCGCGACGAGGTCGAGGAGATCGCTTTCCCGGAGCGGCCGGCCGAGAAGGCGGTTCAATCCGACGAGGACGCCGAGGCGCACGGTGACGCTGCTGCCCAAACCGCGCGCCGTCGGCACGTCTCCGCGCACGGAAACCTCCACGCCGCGCGCCGCGATTCCGATCTTCCGAAAGAAGGCGCGCGTTGCGGCGGCGATCATTTTCACCGCTCCTGATGGCGGCTCCGAGCCGCGCGTGCCGACGAGGCGGACTTTGGACGTGTCGAGGAGGCGCGTCTCGACGCGGTTATAGAGGCGGAGGGCGACTCCCAGCGTGTCGAATCCGGGGCCCATGTTCCCGGAAGTGGCGGGAACACGGACGCGGACCACGGCTTTCATGGCGCGTCGCCGCCTCAGCCACGGGAGAGGCGATTGCCCTCCAGGAGAGTGGCCTTCCGCGGCTCGTGCGCCGCCGCGTCTGCGGCCGGGACATCCGCGAAGGTCATGATGGTCACGAGATCCCCTTTCTTCCCGAGCAGGGCCGCGCCGCCGTTGAGGACGATCTCCCCCTTGCCCCGGTTGCCGGGAATCGCGTAGGTCTCGAACCGCTCGCCGTTCGCCATGTTTCCGACGAGCACCTTCTCGTAGGGCAGCATCCCCACCGCTTCCATTAAGTCCGCGGAAATGGTGATGCTGCCCTCGTAGTGGACGTCTCCGCCCGTGATGCAGGCGCGGTGAAGCTTGGATTTCAGCAGGCGAACAGTCATGGCGCGACCCGCACGGTATCACCCGCCTTGCGCGCTTCAAGCCTGAACGCAATCCGTCGAACGCGTTCGCGCCGTAGGGGAGGGCGGTTGCGAACCGCGCACCGATCGCCGCGTTTATTCCCAAACGCGCTCGGAGCAATTCCTCCACCTTCGCGTCCCTTGATTTTCCCGTAAATTTACGGTGCTGCCACCGGATGAAAAAGCGGACGGCCTCCGGTGACGCGAGTCCCGAAAGAGGTGAGAAACGTCTGCGTTTTTTCGGACAGCAGGTAATCCGCGAGCGCGCGGGCGCCCGCGACGTTCGCGTCCGGAAATTTTTTCGGATTCGCTTCCATGACGATATACGGGCGTCGCATGACCGGATCGCCGTGTACGAGGATTTCCATTCCGTCGGCGTCCATCTTGCCCGTCTTCGCCGGAATGTAACCCACGATCACATAAGCGCGCCGTCGGCGAGCGAACTGCAGAATGTCCTCTCCCCTCGCCGAGTCGTCGCGCAAAACCCAATCGCCCTTCGGTTCGAGACCCGCGAGACGCCAGAGCGTATGCGTCAGTTCGCGACTGCCGATCCCTTGAAAATCCACGAACGCGACCTTCGCCCTGGCGATTTTTCGGAGCGCGGCTGCGCCGCTCGTCATTCCGCGGATATGGGCCGGATCGTCGGACGGGCCCACCAGGCACAATTCGTTGCGCGTCCACGGCCGCATATTCACGCCGAACCCGTCCGCCGCGAGATCGGTGGTGATGTCACCCGAGTGCATCGTGATCAGATCCGCCTTTCCGCTGCGAAACGCCCGGTCCAGCACGGGGCGCGGGCCGGTGGCGACAGCTTCGGCCTTGCAGCCGGTGTCTTTCTCGAACCTACGGGCGATCTCGGGCCACAGCCCCGTCTTGGTCATGCCACCGATCACCGCGCATCGCACCACGCACACGGGCGGCTTCTCGGCTGCGAAGGCCCGAACGAACGGCAAGCCAGCGAGGGAGGCGAGCAGAAGACAAGCGAACGATTGGGATTGCATGATCAATAGGCGTCCGCGTTGGCGTCGCTTTTCGTGCCGGTAAGCCAGTGGATATCGAAGCACCGCGGATCGCCCACGCCGCATCCAGCGTCGGCGCCGGTGAACGCCTGGGCGTGTCCATCCAGGAAAAGGAGGTTCACACGGCCTGAATGCCGTGCGACCGGGGAATAGGGCTGGCGGGAGGGATAGATCGAGGAGTAGTCGCCGCGCGCGTCGCCGAGCGCCACCACCTTGGACGGTTCCTGAATGTCCGAAAGACGAGTGGGTTGCGCGAGATTCCATGGGGAAAGATTCATGTTCATGCCGTATGCAAGGAACACGTCGTCTCCGGGATCTTCAGCCGAGGGGCAAACGAAGACGCTGTCTTCGTGTGCCTTGGGGCGACGGCTGTTGGCCGCCAGATCTGCATACGGCGGCAGCCCCAGATAGGGAGGCAACGCGTTGAACCAGTCCTCCGGACGATCCAGCCGCCACAGAGGTTGTACCCCCTGGCCTCGACGAGGGAGAAAACTCTCGTGGTCGTCGGCGTACAGGAGAAACGCAACCCCCCACTGCCGCAGGTTGCTCAAGCACCGGACCGCACGCCCACGGCTTCGCGCGGCGGACGTTGCGGCTGCCGTCAGCGCAACGAGGATGCCGAGGATCGCAAGCGCCACCAACATCTCCACGAGCGTCACTCCCTTCCGGAGGTGTCGCCCCGCAGCAGCCCTCGTCACACGCGAAGGACGCACCTCAAACGCGCTCATGGTTGCGCTTCGCCCGCCGAAATCCGAACGCCGCCGCCGCCGCGCCTCCCAAGGCCAGCATCGTGTCCACGCCCGGCTCCGGTACGGCCGTGAGCGTCAACATGGGCCGCGCGGAGACGGTTCCAAAGCTCCGTGAGTTGAAGGTGAATCCGAGGCCGGATTCAATCGGATCGAAGAAGAGACCGACGTCGCTTCCGCTCATGAGATCAGTCAGAAAGCCCGGATCGCTCAACGACAGGGCGAAAGCCTGACGGGTATTCGCTCCCGCATTGGTGTAGTTCCCAAGCGGGACCGTGCTGCCCGGCGGCACCAGCGCGACGAGGTCATCCCAAACCGCGCCGTCCCCCGTGGGTGCCGAAGGGTTTCCGGAACCCTCAATCCATGTGTCGTTGGTCATCCAATTAATCCGAAAGGCGCCGACGCCTCGGTTGTACACGTCGTTGTTGGGCGCTGCATTCTCGGTCAAGAACAGCGTGGCGGCGGTCAGCGTCCAGTTGCCCGCGCCGAACACGCTGTTGAAATTGGAAACGGTGTCGCCCAACGAGAACCGCATCAGGGTGTCGAAGACACCGTTTGCGACGCCGAGGCGGTTCGTCGAGGCGGTGCCCGAGACCGCCAGTGCGCCCGCGCCGCCGTAGTTGCGCGTCGGATCCTCGGCGCGAACGAACGCGTCGGAGGTCGGGAGATTGGTCGTCGTAACGGCTGCCGGCGCACAGGTCGTCCACGCCGTGAGAAAGAGGGCCGCAAACGCCCCCCGGAGCGCAGTCTGCGGCGCGGTGGACGAGCCTGCGGAGGTTTCAAGGCGCGGAGAGTGGATCTTGAGTCTCATTGGAGTGGTTGGGTGTGACGATGGGATATTTTCGACGGCGTCAGATGGTCGCCAACTCCCCCGTTTGACGGGCGTCGTAGCCCGGCAGTTCGCCGATAAGACGGCGGTAGTCGCGGCTGCGCAGCAGGCGGATGAGCCCCTGAATGCGAGGGTCATGCCGCATCGCGGAGGAGAAACAAAAGTCCAGCTCCTCCTCGCGCATCGGGAGAAAATTCAACCCGGCCTCCTCGGCGCAAAGCCGCACGCAGACACCGGCGTCCGCCCAGCCCGCGTGAACCGCTTCCGCAACGGCCGCATGGCCGTTCACCTGTCGTCCCGTCAGGCGGCGTCCTTGGAGCGCCTCGTCCAGGCATTCGCGCGCACCGGCGCCGGGTTCGCGCGCCGCCCAGTGCCGCGGACGGCGGACCAGGGATTTCACTGAACGCGACGCGTCGTCGGGCGGCAGCGCAATCCCCTCCTCCCACCGCGCGACACGCAGGAGATGATGGCCGCCGCCGAGACGCGCGCGCACGGTTTGCGCATTGCGCTCCGGATGGCGGTCGGTCGAGCGATGGATTCCGGCCACATGCACTCGCCGCTTTTGGAGGAGCTCCAAGGCGGCGCTTCCGTTGCGCGGAAAAACCAGCATTCGAAACCCTGAACTCCTCGCGTATTCTGCGGCCAGCAATCCTGCCGCGGGATCGCAGCATGCCAGCGTCAGCGTGGTTTCCGCCGGTGCCCGGGCTGCCGCATGGAAAACGCCTCTTCGGGAAAGGCCGTCATGAGGAACTGCGTTCAGCGACGTGGCTTCGACCGGATAAAGCAGGCGGCGGCGGTCCACCTCCGCTTCCCAGACGCGACATGGCTCGAATCGAGGAGGCCAGGCCCACTCCTGGTCGTGCGCCGTCGTCGCCGTCTTTCGCCCGAAAAGCTCCTCGACCGAACACTCCAGAGCCGCCGCCAGAGCGAGTGCGGCGGTGACCGAAGGCGCGAGGCGTTCTCCTTCGACGGCGCTGACTGCCGTCCGCGAGATCCCCGCGCGACGGGCCAACTCCGCTTGGGACCATTCACGCGCCCTCCGCTGCGCAAGCACAGGATGAATTGCGATGCGAGAAAACGACATGATCCTATCATGATATGACAGAATTCTGACAAAAGCAAAACGATTTCGAATCCGTTCGAATCCGACAATGGCCGACGACACACTGCCGCTTTTCCGCCGGACGACGCCTTTGAGCGACCGCGTTCGAAGACGGGAGAGGGCGCGCCTGCGCCTATCCCTTCGCAAGACGGTACTGGGCGAAGCGCGGAAAGGCTCGTGGCGGGAGGATCGCGGTGACGCACACCGCGTCCCCGTCGTGGCGTTCCTCGAGGACCTTGCCGGTCCGATGGAGTTCGGCCACGAGGTGGTAGTCTGCATGCGGGATGCGCAAGAGCACGCGCTTCCGCGCGGCGGGCAGCCAATCCTGGAGGCGCTCGCGGAGGGCGTCGAGGCCTTCGCCCGATTCCGCCGAGACGAAAAGCGCATCGGGAAAGCGCCGAGCCAGCGCCGCGCGTCGCGCGAGGTCCGGAACGAGGTCGGCCTTGTTCAACACGGTGAAGACCTTGCGCAGGTCGGCGCCGAGTTCGGCGAGCACGTCCTGCGTGGTTTCGCGCATCTGTTCGCAGGCCGGGTTGGCGACATCCACCACATGGACCAGGAAATCGGAGAGCACCGCCTCCTCGAGCGTGGCCTTGAAGGACTCGATCAAGCCATGCGGCAGCTTGCGGACGAAGCCGACGGTGTCGGTCACGAGGAGCGGGCGGCCATCCGGGAGACGGATGGGACGGGTCGTCGTGTCGAGCGTGGCGAAGAGGCGGTCCTCGACAAACACGTCTTCGCCGGTGAGGCGGCGGAAGAGCGAGGATTTTCCGGCGTTGGTGTAACCGACGATCGCGGCATGCGGCGTCGGCACGCGGAGGCGGCGGGCGCGCCGGGTGGCGCGATGGCGGCGGACTTCGCCGATCTCCCGGCGGAGTTGATCAATGCGGCGGCGGACGAGGCGGCGGTCGGTTTCGAGCTGAGTCTCTCCCGCGCCGGTCATGCCGAATCCCGAGCCGGCCTGGCGTTCGAGGTGGCGCCATGCGTGCGTCAGCCGCGGCAGGGCGTACTCCATTCGGGCGAGTTCGACTTGGAGGCGCGCCTCGCGGCTGCGCGCGCGCCGCGCGAAGATGTCGAGGATCACCTCCTCGCGGTCAATCACCGCGAGCTTGCCGTGTTTCTCCCAGTTGCGCTGCTGCGCGGGAGAAATCACGTCGTCGAAAACGAGGACGTCCGCCGTCGCGGCGCGCGCCGCGACGGCGCACTCCTCGGCTTGTCCCGAGCCGACGAGGAAGCGCGGTTGCGGGCGGTCTGCGCGCAGAAGGCGCCGCCCGACGATCTCCAAACCCAACGTCTCCACCAGTTGAGCGAGCTCCTCGAGCAGGTTTTCGGCGTCCTCGCGCGTTTCGCGCCGCCATTGAACGCCGAGAAGAAAGGCGCGTCGAGGAGGACGAGAGGTGGGTTTGAGATCCATCGCGGGAAAAGGTGCGGGAGGCGGACAACCGGAGACGATTACGGGTGCAACGCCTCGGGCTTCAAGGCGACATCTTCCTCCTATTGGAGGATGATCGGAGGGACGGCGAAGCCGCCGCCGGGGGCGTTCGGGTTGATGGGCTCCTCTGTCTGTTCGAAACGAATGACTTGATCGCCCTGAAACGTGACGATCTTCATCCCGACAGGCACCTTGCGGTAAAGCGTGGAGACGACGTTGGTCCCGTTGATCGTCGCCGGCACGTAGTAAGGGATGGTCTTATACGCAGTCCAACTCCACTGTTCGAACTCGCCACCGATTTCGCGAACGGAGGATTTGGCGCCGGGTTTTCCGAGGACCTTGAGGACGGCCTCCTGAGTCATTCCGATCACGATCTCGCCTCGCGCGATGGCCTGGCGGATCCGTTCGGCTTCCTTTCGTTTCTTTTCGAAGTCGGCGAGCATCTCAGGCGAAGGCCTTTCGAGATCGTTCGCCAGGACCCAGCCTTCGGCTTTCCCGTTGGAAATCACGGCGCGGACCAAGTGACGTTCCGGACCGAGGCCGAGAACGGTCACCTTCTGCTTTTCGACCAACCAATCCATGACGCCGCTGCCGTTGCGGCTGAAGGCGAGAGGAGTCGCCCGCAGGGTGCGCAGGGAAAGCGGCGCCGCGAGGTAATCCTCGACGTAGATCACATCCTCCTGCCGCGGGCGTTCGACGGCCGGCACGGCGATGGCGGCGAGCAGCAGGAACGCCCACGAAAACCTTCGGAGTTTCGCTCTCATGGCCGAGGGGATTTTTCCTCTTTCTCCGCGTCGCGTTCAAGCCGTTCGGGCGGGCGGAAGGCGGAGGGATATCCGTATTCCTTGAGGACGGCGCGAATGCGCTCGAGCATGGCGAGATGTTTCGCGTCGCCGGCGGCGCGCGCCTGTTGTTCGAGGCGAGCGACGAGACGGGCGTAAAAATCGTAGATGCCGTAGGTCTTCTTGAGGAGATTGTGTTCGCTGCAGAGGGTTTGGCCGTTCTCGACGCTGCTCGATCCGTCGAGGTGGCGCGGGCGGATGTGGTCGGCGCAAATTTCATGGCCATTGTGGCGGCCGTTGCCGCAGACGACGCAGCGATCGCGATCACGCGCGTAAATCGCATCGCGCACCGCAGGAGAAAAATGTTCGTCGTCGGCCGTTCCCTGCCGGCCGGGGACGCGCTTGTAGACGCCCTTGCTCACCTTGACGAGCCAGCCGTCCTGATAGAGCTTGCGCACGGTGCGCCAAGGGTCCTGGGCGTCGGGGCGTTTCTTGAGGATCGCGGCGACGATCTCCTCCTGTTTGAGGTCGCGGTTCGGATGGGCCTCGAAAAACTCGCGGGCGACCGCCTCGATCGAAGGCGGGCGACCGGGCACCGGTCCCTCGGCTGCGAGGGCGGCGAGGACGAGCACGAACGCTGCGGACACGGCTGCGGAAACACGCCGCGCGACAAGGCTTCGCGGGGAGGCGATCATGCCGCCCCCAAGGTCGGCGCAAGCCGCGCCACGCTCAAGCCGGAAGAATCGGCAGGCCGCTCGCGCAAGGGCGATCATCTCGCCGTGCGGAGGATCTCCGCGAGGTCCTCCCGATCGAGGGGTGCGGGGTTGCCCTTCATGCTGCGACTGGAAGCGGCCTTGCGCGCAATTTCCTCGAAATCCTTTTCGCGCGCGCCCCAGGCCGAGAGCGCGGGGATCTCGAGGTCGCGCGCGAGCGCCGCCATCCACGCTGCCCCGTCCTCCCCGGTTGCGCCTTTCCGGCCCGTGAGAATTTCCGCAGCCTCGCCGTAGCGCGCGATCGCGGGGGAATGCGAGGCCCGCGCGCGCAAGGCGGCGAGGTTGGCGCGGACCGTCGGCGCGAGGAGCGCCGCGCAGACCGCGCCGTGCGGCGCGGAGAACATCCCGCCGAGCGGCGCGGCGAGGCCGTGGACCGCCCCGAGCCCGGCGTTCGCCAGCGCGATCCCTCCGAAGAGGCTCGCGAGGGCCATGTCTTCGCGAGCCGACAGGTCCGACCCGTTGCGAAAGGCGCGTCGCAGCGCGCGCGCCGCGCGTGCCAGCCCTTTGCGGCACAGGGCGTCCGTGACCGGCGTCGCGCGAGGCGAAACGAACGACTCGAGGAGTTGGGTGAGCGCGTCCATTCCCGTCGTCGCAGTGACCTCGGGCGGGAGGCCCCTCGCGAGTTCGGGATCCACGAGGGCCACGCGCGGCAGAAAAGGGGGGCCGCGCAGGCTCGCCTTCACGCGGCGCTCGGGCGAGGTGAGCACCGCGTTGCGCGTCGCTTCCGCCCCCGTCCCCGACGTCGTCGGGATCGCGAGGCAGGGAAGGCCCGGCTTCGGGAGGGGCGCTTCCCGGCCGACGATCTCGAGATAATCGAGGAGATCGCCCGGATTCGGGGCGAGGCCGGCGATCGCCTTGCCGGCGTCGAGCGCGCTTCCGCCTCCGAAGGCGACCACCGCCTCCGCTCCGAACTTTCGCGCAAGGGCGAGACCGTCGCGCACCAGCGGGACCGTTGGCTCGCCCGGCACGGAAAACGTCTCAACGGCGAGCCTCGCGGCGCGCAAGGCGGCAGCCAGCGGCGCCGCGCGTGCGGGCATTTTTCCCGTCACGAGCAGGGTGCGTTTCCCCCAGGCCGCCACGATCTCCGGCGCCTCGCGGAGCGCCCCCGCTCCGAAGAGGATCCGGTTCGCCGTGGAGAAGTCCCAACAGGGCGAGGGGTCAGCGTTCCGTTCTCTCACGCGCAATCCGTCCATTTTTCCCCGCGGCGCGGCTCGGCCATCATCGCCTCCACGACCTCGCGCCATTTCCGGTAGTGCGCAGTCTCGCGGTGCTTCGCGTGGTCGCCGGTCTGCCGGTAGATTTCGAGGATCATGAAGCGGGACGGGTCCTCGGCCATCCGGAAGAGGTCGAAGCGGACGACGCCTTCCTCCTTGCGGCTGTGGCGCGCGTTTTCGAGGGTCGCGGCGCGGAAGGCCTCGGCGCACTCCGGCTTCACGCGGGCGTGAACCATCAGGACATGCATGGCGGCAGCATGCGGAAGCGTGCCGCGAAAATCCAGAGCGGAGGCGCTCCTCTCGAACCCCGGACGCGGGACGAGAAAGTCGGGTGAAGCAAAAGGTTCGAAGCGGGATGAGAGGGCCCACATCCCCGCAGATCGTCCGTTTCCTTTTTGTCGTTCCCGAGCGGGGCCGACAGATTTTTCGTGCGCTCTCGAATTCCGCTCTCGGCGTCAGAAGTCCAGGAGCAGGAGATAGAGCTCGCGCGGGCCGTGGGCGCCGAGGACGAGGATCTTCTCGATGTCCGCCGTGCGGCTCGGGCCGGTGATGAAGGTCGCCATGCTCGGCCACATCTTGCCGTGGCGGAGTTCGAGGAGCTGAAGCGCCTCGCGGATTTCTCCCACGAGCTGCGCGCGGCGCGCGACGACGAGGTGCGCCGGAGGCAGGACGGAGAGCGCCCGTCCGAAGCCGCTCTGGGCCGTGAGCACGATCGAGCCGGTGCGCGCAACGAGGCAGTCGCACGCCGTCACCCCGAGGTCGAACGAGGCGAGCTGTGCGCCGCAGGCCTCGCGCTCCAGCGTCTGCGCGCCCGGCACGCCGCTCACGGCGTCGCGGCAGAGATCGTCCGGCGCGGCCGCCACCCGCGCGAAGCCGCGCCGCGCAGCCAGCCCGGCGACCCACGCCCGCGCGTCGTTCGCATCGGGCGAACGGTGAAACACGCCTTTCAACGCGGCGAACTCGCGCGCGAAGCGGGGCAGCGCCTCGTCCGCGCGGAGCGGCGGGAAAAGCTCCGCCGCCAGCGCCGGCGCCGGCGCGTGCGGCGCCGGCGCGCGGAGCGCCGCGCGGATGCGGCCGAGGATGGCGTCGCGGGAATTCATGAGGGTTTGCGTTCGGAGGCCTTTCTCTTCCTCCACCACTCGCGGAAGCTTTCAGGGGCGAGCGTGGGCGCGGCGCGCCGGGCGGTCCAGGCGCGCGCGGGATCCAGGAGCGAGCCTTCGACACCCAAGAGGCGGGAGAGGCGCTGGGCGATGCGTCCTGCGCGGGCGGCAAGCTCGTACGCGAACGGGCTGCGCATCGCCCAAGCCCAGAAACGGAAAGCGATCCATTCAACGGCGCCGACGTGACCCGCGTCCACCGCGTTGCGGCGATTACGGAGCAGATGCTGGTGGAGGTCAATGTGGACCGGACAGACTTCGCTGCACGCGCCGCAAAGGGAAGACGCGTAGGAAAGGTGTTTCCACTCGCGCAGCCCGCGGAAGTGCGGCGTGATCACCGAACCGATCGGTCCCTGATAGGTCGTGTCGTAGGAAAAACCGCCCACACCCTTGAAGACCGGGCAGACGTTGAGGCACGCGCCGCAGCGGATGCAGTGGAGCGCCTCGCGCTGCTCGGCGTCGGCGAGGAGTCGCGTGCGCCCGTTGTCGAGGAGGATCACGTGCATCTCCTCAGGGCCGTCGGTTTCGCCCTGCTGGCGCGGCCCGCCGAGGAGCGTGTTGTAGCCGGTGAGTTGCTGGCCCGTTCCCGAGACGGCGAGCATCGGCAGGAAACCGGCGAGATCTTCGAGCCGGGGCACCACCTTCTCGAGGCCCGCCACCGCGATGTGGACGCGCGGGAGCGTCGAGACGAGGCGGGCGTTGCCCTCGTTTTCCGTGATCGCGATCATTCCCGTTTCCGCCACGAGGAAATTGGCGCCCGTGACGCCCACGTCGGCGGCGAGAAACACCTCGCGGAGGACGCGCCGCGCGGTTTTCGTCAGGTCTTCGGCAGTGGCGTCGCGCGGGGCGCCGAGCTTCTCGTGGAAGGTGGCGGCGATCTCCTCCTTGGTGAGCTGCATCACCGGCGTGACGATGTGGTAGGGCGGCTCGCCGCGGATCTGGGCGATATACTCGCCGAGATCGGATTCCACCACCGCGATCCCGTGTTCTTCCAGAGCCGCGTTGAGGTGGATCTCCTCGGTGATCATGGACTTGGACTTGACCGCCTTTTGCGCGCCGGTCCGGTGGCAGATCTCGAGGATGATTTCGCACGCCTGCGCCGCGTCCTCGGCCCAGTGCACGCGCGCGCCCCGGGCGGTCGCCCGGCGTTCGAACGTCTCGAGATGAAAGTCCAGGCGGTGGATCGCCTCCCATTTTCGCTGGTGCAACTGCCGCCGGCCCGTCGCCCAATCGAGGAAGGACGCCTTGGTTTCCGCCACTTTCGAGGTGTAAGTGGCCGTCGCCTTCAGCACCGTCGCGCGCTCGTGCGCATCGGCCATCCTTCGGCGCGATTCGGCGACAAATCGGGAGACGGAAGACATCGGAGGCGGGGAAAGGCGGAGGAGATTTTCGCGGAGCGGCGGGCGTTTCAGGTCGAGGCGAGGATTTCGGCGAGGTGGATGATCTTCGCGGACGATCCGCGCCGGGCGAGGATGCCGGCGATCTGCATGAGGCAGCTCGAGTCTCCGCTGGCCACGTATTCGGCGCCGCTTTCCTCGATGGCGCGCGCCTTGGCTTCGCCCATCCGACAGGAGATCTCGGGAAACTTTGCGGAGAACGTGCCTCCGAAACCGCAGCACTCGTCGCTCGGCTGCATCTCAACGAACGAAAGTCCGCGGACCGCGCCGAGGAGTTTACGCGGCCCTTCGCGAATGCCGAGCTCGCGGAGGCCGTGGCATGCGTCGTGCCATGTCACCTTGCCCGGGAATCGCGCGCCGACGTCCGTGAGGCCGAGTTTTCGATGGAGAAAATCACCGAACTCCCAAGAACGCTCGGCGAGGGCGGCGGCTTCCGCTTCGCGGACGTGGCCGCGGAACAGCTCGCCGTAGTAGTTCCGCACCATCGCGGTGCACGACCCCGAGGGGGCGACGATCGCCTCCGCGCCGGCGAAAGCGTCGAGGAAGCTGCAGGCCGTGTCGCGCGCCAGGTCCCAGTGCCCCGAGTTGAACGCCGGCTGCCCACAGCACGTCTGATCTTCGGGGAAATCCACTTCGTGTCCGAGGCGCTCGAGGACGCGGACGACGCTGATCCCCACCTTCGGATACAGTTGGTCAATAAAGCAGGGGATGAAGAGCGCGATGCGCATGGAAGGCGGCGGACATCCTCTCAGGCGGCCGTGCGGGTTTCAATCCGCCAGTGGCGTCCTTGGTCTCCGCTCGATCGAGGGAACGAGAGGCCCCGTTTTCAGTCCTCGCGGATTCGTTGAATCCGCGCGCCGAGACCGCGGAGTTTCTCGTCAATTTGTTCGTAGCCCCGATCAATGTGATAGACGCGGCGGATTTCCGTGGCGCCGCGCGCGACGAGGCCCGCCAGGACGAGCGCCGCCGAAGCGCGGAGGTCGGACGCCATGACCGGCGCGCCGCTGAGGTGTTCCACGCCCTGGACGACTGCGGTGGTGCCTTCCATCTCGATGCGCGCGCCCATGCGTTGGAGCTCGGCGACGTGCATGAAGCGGTCGGGGAAGACGCGTTCGGTGATCACGCTCGTCCCCGGCGTCACGCACATCAACGCCATCATTTGCGCCTGGGCGTCGGTCGGAAACGCAGGGAAAGGCCCCGTGGCGAAATCGCGAGCGGCGATCGGTCCGCGCGGCCGCAGGGCGACGCGGTCGCGCTCCTCTGTCAAATCGAATCCCGAATCTCTGAGCAGGGCGATGACGGGGAGGAGATGGGCGGGCACCACGGGATGGACGGCCACCTCGCCACCGGTGATCGCGCCCGCCGCGAGAAAGGTCGCGGCTTCGATGCGGTCGGCGACCACCTCGAACTCCGCACCGTGGAGGCGTTCCGAGCCGTCCACGACGATCGTGGACGCACCGGCGCCGCTCACGCGGGCGCCCATGGCGTTGAGAAAGGCGGCGAGGTCCGCCACCTCGGGTTCGCCGGCGGCGTGCTCGATGACGGTCCGTCCGCGCGCGAGGGTGGCGGCCATCATCACGTTGTCGGTGCCGAGCACGGTCGAGCCGTGGCGTCCCGACATGGAGACGGACGCCCCTTCGAGGCCGCGGCTTTCGGCGACGACGTAGCCCTCCTTGATTTCGAGGTGCGCGCCTAGGGCGTTGAGCCCTTTGAGATGGAGATCAATTGGACGCGGCCCAATCACGCAACCGCCCGGCACCGAGACCCGGCACCGACGGAGGCGCCCGACCAGCGGCCCGAGCAGACAGACGGATGCCCGCATCTTCCGCACGAGGTCGTACGGTGCGGTGTCGGCCACGGAACGGGCGCGGACGCGGACCGTGTGGGGATCGAGCCGTTCCACCTCCGCGCCGAGGTGCTGGAGGAGCTGGAGCATGAAGCGCACGTCGCTCAAGTCCGGCACTCGCCGGATCACGCAGGGATCTTCGGTGAGCAGCGTGGCCGCGAGAATCGGCAGCACCGAATTCTTCGATCCGCTGATCTTCGCCTCGCCGCGCAGAGGCACGCCTCCTTCGATCACAATGCGATCCATGGGAAAAAAGATAGCGGGCGAGGCGGAAAGGTTCAACGATTCCGCGACGCCACGGAATTGGCTCTCCTCCGTCCCTGCGGAAGCGTTTCTCGCGGAGCGCGCTTCCTTCCGGGGAGGAATTGGCGCGGCCACGACCGAGGTTGACGCTTCGCAAAAAGCTCTGCTAGGTTGGCGAGCGATGAAGCGCGCGCAACGGCTGGCCGCAATCGCTTTGATGATGACGGGGGCGGGTTTTCAATCCGCCGACGCGCAGGACAAGGTGTTCCGCGCGACGGGAGGCGATCCCATCGTCGGAAGGGTCGAACGCGTGGACGACGTGAAGGTGTATATCGCCCTGCCCGCCGGCATGACATCGGTGGACCGCGCCCAGGTGGCCCGCGTGGAGGTGACCCGTCCCACCGCGCTTGATGAGGCCTCGGCGGCACTCGACCAGGGGCGCGCCGGCGTCGCCGTCAAAGCCCTCGACCCGTTTATCCAGAAGTATCGCGGCCTTCCTCAGGACTGGATCGAGGAGGCCACAGTCCGTTTCGCGGAGGCTGCCGTGGCGGCCGGCGACCTGTCAAAGGCGCGCGTGGCGTTCGCGGACTTCCAGAAGTTCTATCCGAAGAGCCGTTTCTCCGAAGCGATCCGCGCGGGAGAGGCGGAGATGTTTTATGCCGACAAGAAACCCGAGGAGGCGCTCAAGCGGTTCGAAGCGATCGTCGCGGCGCACGAGAAGGAGCTCGTTCTTTCCGACGCAGAGGCGCGCGTGCTCGGGCGCGCCTGCCTGCGCCTCGGCCAGATCTATGCGGCGTTGAAGCAGCCCGAGAAAGCTCTCGACAGCCTGTTGCGCGTCACCACCCTGTACGATCAGGATCCCGCGACGACTGCCGAGGCGCTCCTCGAAAGCGCCGCCGCCTTCGCTGCGCTACACAATTCCGAGCGGGCGCGCATGCAGCTCGAAGAGCTCCTCCGCGATTTTCCGGATTCTGCGCTTGCCTCGAAGGCCCGCGAGAAACTCAAATCCTTCTCGGCTTCCGAAACCGCCGAACCCGGCAAGATCTGATGAAAACCCATCCCTCCTCCTCCACCTCCCGCACCTCCCTCCTCATCTTCCTCCTCGTCGCCTTCGCGGGGCTTGTCCTCGCCGGCGTCGGTCTGGCGCAAGAAACCGCCGCTGCGCCGGCCGCCCCCGCCGAAGTTCAGCACGCCCGAAGCCTTTGGGACGTCATCCGCGAAGGCGGATGGATCATGTGGCCGCTGGCGTTCATCTCGATGTGGTGCCTCGCGCTCATTATCGAGTGCTCAATCCGGATCCGCTTGCCGAACTTCGCTCCGGCGGAAACCATCCGCCAGCTCAAGGCCGCGTTCGCAGAGGAGAACTATCAGCAGGCTTGGCGGGTCTGCAAAGCGAAGTCCACCTTCCTTACCAACGTGCTGCGCAACGGCCTCGAACGCCTCGGCCGAGGGCGCGCCGCCTGCGAAGCCGCCATGGCCGACCACAGCCTCAAAGAGAGCATGATTTTCCGCACCAAAGTCTCCTATCTCTCCTCGATCGGGGTCGTGTCTCCCATGGTAGGCCTCCTCGGCACGGTCACGGGCATGATCAAGGCCTTCCACACCCTCGGCAGCGGCGGCATCGGCGACCCCTCGAAACTCGCTGCGGCCATCGGGGAAGTGCTCGTGGCCACCGCCACCGGCCTCCTGGTCGCCATCCCCGCCTTCTTTCTCTATTACTTCTTCCGCAACCGCCTTCAGTCCGTCGTGGTGCTAGCCGAAGACGTCGTCAACCAGCTCATGGTGGACGTGAAGTACGACGAACTCCAGGGCATCAAGATGGGCGAAGCCCTCGAAACCGAACTCGCGGGAGGCGCGCCGGCCGCCACAGCGCCCGCTGCCGCCCCCCTCGCCGTCGCCGATCCGGGCAAACGCGTCAGCCAGGCGATCAGCGGCGTCACCGTGAACTGCCCGCAGTGCAACGCCTCGATCACCGCCGGCGTCCCGAAATGCGGCGCCTGTGGGAGCGAACTCCAATGGAGCTAAGGGGAAACGGCGCGCGGGGAAGAACGCCCGCCTTCTGATCTCCGCCGCCCCCGTTTTTGGCTCTCCGCTCACGGTTCCCGACTCATGGCCATCAAACGCGCCAGCCAAAGCGCTTTTCCGGAAGAGGAACCGGAGTTTCAAGTGGCGCCGATGATTGACGTGCTCCTCGTGCTCATGACGTTCTTCATGAGCATCACCTCGACGGAAATTCTCCGGACGAAAACCAAGCTCGATCTCGAGCTCCCCGTGGCCAGGGAGAGTAAACCGAAAGACACTGCCCCGCGCGAAATCATCATCAACGTGACGTGGGCCGCCGTCCGCCATGAAGGCTTCCTCGAAATCGAGGAGAACGTCATTGGCGTGGGCCAGCTCGCGCCTCTGATCCAGCAGCGGCGGGGGCGCGACGAAGGATTCTACCGCGCCGTGATCCGCGCCGACTCGAACGTCCCCTATTCCTTCCTCCAACAGGTCCTCTCAGCCTGCGCCGACGCGAACGTGGACAACATCACCTTTTCGGTCCTCTCGCAGGAAGCCCCGAAAGGCTACACCAAGCCCTCCCGCTGACGCGGACCGTTTTTTATCCGAATCCATTCCTATGGCCGGCGGTGGCGAAAAATCAGACGGAGACGTGGGGTTCCAGATTGCCCCGATGATTGATCTCATCCTCGTGCTCATGGTGTTCTTCATGACCACCGTGGCGCTGAAACAGGTCGAGAACGAACTCGGGATCACTCTCCCCGGTCAGGCGGCGATGGCCAAGACGCAGGCGGCTTCCGTGGACCTGCGTATCGGCATTGACCCCGACGGCTCCATCAGCCTGAACGACGCGCCGATCGGCGCGCCGAACGACAAAGGTCTCGAACAACTCCGCGCCCGCCTCAAGGAACAGGTGGACCTCTTCGGCGACAAAATCCCCGTGACGATCATCCCGCAGCCGGACGTGCCTCACCACCGGATCGTGGACGTTCTGAACGCCTGTTCCGCCGTTCAGATCAAAAACATCTCTTTCGGAGGGACGTGACATGGCGGACTCCGACCTCGATTCGCTCTACGACACGTCGCTCAAGGCGCGCATGATCCGTTTCGCGCGGAGAGTCATCAACACGCGCTATCTGTTCATCGCGCTGATCCTGCACGTGGTCGCGTTGGCGATCTTCGGCGGCAAAGTAATCTTCGAGGCGGTCGCAGCCAAAGGGCTTTTCGAAAGCGAAGGCGAGATCTTCGTCGCCGGACCTCCGGGCGGCGGCCCGCCGCCTCCGCCTCCTCCTCCGCCCTCCGGCGAACAGTCGCTCGACATCAAGGTCCAGAAACCGACCCGGATCGTCACGCAGATCTCCACTCCGAAAGTCTCGACCGAGTTCAACCTGCCGCCACCGCAACTGCCCACCATCATGAATCCGGCGCTCGAGGTGAAGGTGGACGAAGGCGCCCGCGAGCGCCTCGCCAAGGCCGAAGCCGCCCGCTGGGGTCAAATGCGATCCTTCCACGAAGCCGGTGTCGAAGGTGGAGGCGGCAAGCGCGGCGCGACCGGTTCCAAGAGGACGACTCAGGCCAAGTTCAAGTGTTACGTGGTGCAATATCACGGCGGCGACTGGGATTCGAACTTCGGCGTCACTGACGGCACCCGTTGGTACGGCAACTGCATTTACAACCTCATGCTCCAGATCGGTCGCTGGACCCAGGGGCGGGTGAAGGCCGATCTTATCCCTCAGGCGCTGGCGCTCGGCGATTCGGAGTGGCTCGAGAAGGTGAAGCCTCCCTTCGTGTTCATGACGGGCCACAAGGATTTTCGCCTTACCGACAAGGAGGTGGAGAACCTCCGCCAGTACCTGATGCTTGGGGGGGCGCTCTGGGTGGATAACAGTCTGCCGGGCCGCCGCAGCCGCTTCGACCTGGCGTTGCGTCGCGAGATGAAGAAGGTGCTGCCCGATCGCGATTTCGAGCCGATCGCGCCGAGTCACCCCCTTTTCTCGAGCTACTTTCAGTTCACCGCCCCGCCGCCGGGCATGAACTTTTATGATGAACCCGTCGAAGTTGTGAAGATCGGCGGCGAGGTGGCGGTCGTCTATACCCTCAACGCGTATAGCGACCTCTGGGAGACGGGTCTGACCGACAAGGACGCGATAGACCTCGGCTTCGACTGGAGCGTGAAGAACAACCAAAGATATTATCGCAGCGGGCCGCACTTCAATCGAGGCGGATACCAGCGCGGAATTTTCTTCCGGAACAACACGCAGGAGGGAGTCGTGCGGGCCTATCAATTCGGCATCAATATCACGATCTACCTGCTGACCCGCTTCCAGGACAAGTTCATGACCCTGCCGAGAGGAGCGGGCTGACCCCGCGGCCCGGTTCGCGCGCGCGATGCGTGTCTCCTTCCGATTCCTGGTTTGGGCTGCGCTCTGGGCGATCGCCCTCGTCGGCATGGGGTTCGGCGCGCGCGCGGCGGGGCGCGCGTTCGATGCCTACATGGAATCAGGAAACGCGCCGGCCGCCAGCGCGCTCGCGCTGCTGCCCGGCGCGGCGGAAGGCTTCGTGTTCGAGCCGGATCTTGTTGCGCGCTGGCGCCTCTTTCGTCGCTGGAAGCTGGATGCCTCGCTCCAGGAGTTCAGCCGCCTCCGCCCATTTCTCGAGACTTGGGGTCTCGCCCAACCGAAAGTCGGTCCTCTCGAGAGCCTGCTTTTGCGCGGTTGGTCGAGGAATCTGGCGGTCGCCTGGACTTCGGACGGAAGCGCCCTTTGGTTCGCCGCGCCGGTCGGCACGCGCCAGGAAACCGCCCGTTGGCTGGCGGACTTTTTCCTCCGCTCGAGCTTCCATCCCGAGAAGCGGCGTATCGAACGCAGGGGGCAACAATGGTGGATCGAGATCGAAGACGCGCGGCTTCTGCCTGAAGGACGCCTCGCGCAGATCGCGGTCGTCCGAGGGATCGCCGTGCTCGCCATCGGACGGAAAGGCGCCTCGCCGATCACGGCGGTCCTTTCTCCGGACGGCCCAGGCATCGTCCGTTGCCCCGAAGCCGCCGTTGCGCTCGAGGGCGCCCTGCGTCCCGAAGCCGGGCTGACCGGCCTGCTTCGCGTCCCGCGTCCCGGGCATCCGACTCACACGATCACGTGGCGGATCACGCCGGCCGTCGCGGAAGGCGATTCCGCCGCCTTCACTCTCGATCTTAGGATTCCCTCCTGCCGGGCCGACTCCGCGTCGGCCGTCCTGCCGGATGCGGCTCGCCTCGGCGCGCTCGCGCAGCCGGAAGACGCCCTCTCGCTGGTGACTTCGCCCTCCGACCTCGCCGCGCTCCGCGTGTTCCTGGCCCGGGCGCTGCCGCGCGCGGCCAACGCGCGTCTCGAACAGGCGGGGCGCGGTTGGATCCCCGAATCTTATCGCCCGATCTGGACGCCCGTTTTCGACAAGCTCGACAACCAACTCTTCCTCGGCATCGGGAATCCTTCGCCTTTTACCGCCAAAGGACGCCTTGTCCTTCCGCGCGTAGCGGCGGCGGTGCCGTTCGAAGATCCCGCAGCTTTTCTTGCCGCCCTCGAACAGACGGTTCTGCGCGTCAACCGCGAGCAACACGTCAACCTGATCATCCGCAAGCGCTCCGGCGCCTCGGGCGATTCCTATCGCGTCACGGGCGGCGATTTTTCCTGGGCGCGCGCGCTCGGCCTCGCCGAACTTCCGTCGTTCGGCTTCGCCAAAGGTCTGCTCCTCGTGGCGACGGATTCGCCCACGCTCGAGAAGGCGATGGAACGCGCGGCCACCGAAGCCGCCGTCGGCGAACCGCAGCGTGGCTCGCGCCTGCGCGCGAGTCTTCCCCGATTCGGAGGCGCCCTCCGGACGGGGCTTCTCGTCGCGGGAGCATTCCTCGACAGCGACGACGAATGGATGTCGCCGTCCGCTCTGCGCTGGGTGGACGAAACCCTCGCCGCCCTCCGAAGTTTTGGAGAGGCGCGGGTGGACCTGGAGTGCGAGCCCGGCGCCTGGAAGCTCCGCGCCCGCCTGACTCCCGCGCGCCAACCCTGACGGGCGACGCGCGGGAGCGGGCAATTCCGACTACCGACGGCGGTCGCCGCGATCGCCGCGGTCGCCGCGGTCGCCCCGGCCGTAGTCGCGGCGGGGGCCTGAGGGCGGACGCTCCTCACGCGGACGGGCTTCATTGACCGTCAGCGCGCGGCCATCAACGTCCTTCCCGTGGAAGAGTTCGATCGCCTTTTTGGCATCCTCATCGGTCGCCATCTCGACGAAGGCGAATCCCCGGCTGCGGCCGGTGAACTTATCCATGATGAGGTCCACGTTCGAGACCGTGCCCGCCTGGGCAAACTGGTCGCGAAGCGCGTCCTGGGTGGTGTGGTACGAGAGGTTGCCGACGTAAAGACGGTTCCCCATGTTGTGTGTTCCTTTCAGTGCAATGGTCGTTTCATCAAGGAGTCGGGAAGTCTTCCTCGCTGCTCCACTCGGAGCGCACGGATGCCGCGGAGGCGAATTTTACGCAGACTCTGCAAACGTTCCGACAAAGGAGGACTTGACTGGATTGACGATGACCTGGTTCAGCGTGAAAGCCTAGCGGTTTTGGAAAAGAGTGCAAGCAAATTCTGAAGGTGCCCAGGGCTTGATCGGAAACGCTCCAGGAATTAGGATGCACGCCATGCTTGCGCGCTGCTTCTCGGCGGCGATCACAGGCCTCGATGCGTCGGTCGTCGAGGTCGAAGTCAATACTGGCCAGGGGCTGCCCCAGGTGGTCATCGTCGGCCTGCCGGACAAGGCGGTCAACGAGTCGCGCGACCGCGTGAAGACCGCGCTTGAAAACAGCGGTTTCCGCCATGTCCGTACGCGCACGACGATCAATCTCGCTCCGGCGGACGTGAAGAAGGAGGGGCCGATCTACGATCTCCCGATGGCGCTCGGGATCCTCGCCGCGACGGAGCAGGCCGCGTTTCCTCGCCTCGGAGAGTTTCTTGTCGTCGGCGAACTGGCCCTCAACGGTGCGGCGCGGCGCGCGCGCGGCGTGCTTTCGATGGCGCTGCTTGCGCGGGCGCGAGATCGCGCCGGCGTGATTGTTCCGATCGGCAACGTGGCCGAAGCCAGTGTGGTGAAGGGGATCGAAGTCTACGGAGTCGCCTCCCTGCGCGAGTGCGCGGAGTTCCTCTCGGGGAAGATCCGTCTCGAACCGCGTCACAGCGACGCCGAGGCTCTCTTTGCGAAGTCGTCGGGCTACGACCTCGACTTCTCGGACGTGAAAGGGCAGACGCACGCGAAGCGCGCCGTGGAGGTGGCGGTGGCGGGCGGCCACAACGTCCTGATGATCGGTCCGCCGGGCAGCGGAAAGAGCATGATTGCAAAACGCATTCCGAGCATCCTGCCGCCGATGACGCTCGAGGAGGCGCTCGAGACGACGCGCATCCACAGCGTGGCGGGGCTGCTTGCGCCGGGGCAGGCCCTCGTCGCGGCGCGTCCCTTCCGTTCCCCCCACCATACGATCTCGGATGTGGCGCTCACCGGCGGCACGGCGGACCTGCGCCCTGGCGAGGTGAGCCTGGCGCACCATGGCGTGCTCTTCCTCGACGAGCTGCCCGAGTTCAAGCGCGCGGCGCTCGAGGCGATGCGCCAACCGATCGAGGACGGTTCGGTCAACGTCGCGCGCGCCACGGGCACGGTGCAGTTCCCCTGCCGCTTCATGCTCGTGGCCTCGATGAACCCGTGCCCCTGCGGTTTCCTCGGCAACCCGAAGAAGGAATGCCGCTGCAGCCCTTCGCAGGTGCAGAAATACCGCGCAAAAATCTCGGGGCCGCTCCTCGACCGCGTGGATCTTCACGTCGAAGTGCCGTCGGTGTCCTACGGCGAGATCGCGGAGCGGGCGCCTGCCGAACCCTCGGAAGCGGTGCGGATGCGCGTGGTCGCGGCGCGCGAGTTCCAATACCGCCGCTTCCGGAAGCGCGGGCGGATCAACGCGCACATGACGCCGAAAGGCCTTCGCGCGCATTGCGCCCTCGACGCGGAGGGGGAGGCGTTCCTGCGCGCGGCGATGGAGGAGATGCACTTCAGCGCACGCGCACACGACCGCATCCTCAAGGTGGCCCGCACGATCGCCGACCTCGAAGGAAGCGAACGCCTCGCGTCTCGCCATCTCGGCGAGGCTCTCCAATACCGATCCCTCGACCGCGCGGTGTGGTCGTAAAGTTCCTCCGATCCGTCCAGCACCCGACAGACGGGCGCATCCTGACGCCGGAAACGTCTCGCGGGGACACGAGCGATATCCTTCAAAAACTCTCGGGACTCCAACCGTTTTCCGCTTCTTCCTCGAGCAGAACGGCTCGTTCGGCTCAGGTGCGGGCGGGGCGGGAGCGCCACGAGGCCCACGCGATGAAGGCGCACTCGGCCGCCAGAAAAAGAAGCGCCCATCGGATGCCGCCGCTGCCGAAGCCGTAGCTGTGCAGTCCGACGCCGAGGACGAAGTTCACGCCGTACCAGGCCATGATCACCGATTGGAAGCCGAGGATCGCGCCGACGGCCACGCCGAAGCCCGCCCACCAGCGCACGAGCCGTCCGTGGAGAAGGAAGAGGTAGGTCAACAGCGCGATGAGCGCCCAGGTCTCCTTCGGGTCCCAACCCCAGAAACGCCCCCAGGAATAGTTCGCCCAGACGCCCCCGAGGATCGTTCCCGCTGCGAGGAGGAGCACGCCGATCTGGAGCGCGCGGTCCACGTAGCCGTGAAGCGATCCTCCGGCCGTGCGGCTGCGTTCGCGAAGCGCCTTCCAAAGCACGCCGTGCGCCAGCGCCAGCGCGAGCGCGAGCGAGGCGTAACTGGTGGTGATCGTGATCACATGGGTCGCCAGCCAGAAGTTGCTCCGCAGCACCGGCACGAGTGGATGCAGCGAGCTGTCGAGTGCGGTCGGCAGGAGGTCGGCTAGGAGGAGCACCGCGGCGGCGAGCGGCGTCGAGGCAAGGAGAAACCCTCGTGCCCGGTGTCGCGCTTCGAGGAAAACCGCGATCGCGAGCGCCGCGAACGCCAGCCACACCACCGTCTCATACATGTTGGTCACCGGCGCGCGGCCCGTGACGATGCTGCGGATCGTGAAGCCCACCGCCTGGAACAGGAGGGCCGCGACGGAAAGGGCCCAACCCGCGCGATAACCGAGCCCGCGCGTGCCGCGGTGCGACATCGCGAGGAGAAACGCCGCGAGGACGCAGCAGATCCAAGCGGCGCGAAACGGATGCCCTTTGAGATAAAGCGATTCGAGACGTAACCGCCATGCCTCCGGCATCGCCGCGGGGTTGCGCGCGCGCGTCCGCTCCTTGAGTGTCGCCGCCGCGGCGGCGAATGCCGCCGCGTCGTTGGCGCGCCACGCCTCCGCAAGCCGTTGGCGCGTCTCGACAAGGACGGCGTCGCCGCTCGCCTCCAGGGTCGTCCACTTGCCTTCGCCGCCGGCCGCAGGGGGCGCAAGGGCGAGCGTCTTTCCGATCATGAGGGTCTGGAGGAGTATTACGCGTTCGGCGACGGTCTGGGCGGCGCGCGCGAGCGGAGGCGGTTTCGCGCCCGCTCCCGAAGAGGCCTCTCGCGCGAGCGTCATGAGCGCGGGTCGTCCGATGAGGTCTTTCGCGGAAAAGAGGCGCTCGGTCTCGGGGAGGCCCAGCGCTTTCTTGAGCGGAACATCGTCCACGAGCACCACGCGGCGTTCGTTCCATCCCTCGGGTTCGAGCCAGAGGGAGAGGAGCGCCGTGAGGGCAGGGATGCGCGCGCCGTCCGTGCCGTCCTTGAGCGCACCGAGGCGGCCGTTGAGGGCGCGCATCTGTTCCTGCGCGAAGGCGAGGAGCGGTTTGCGGCGGCCGCCGTCCTGCACCGGCAGATCGCGGAGCGCGGCGGGGTCGGGCCGCGCCGCGGCGGAAAGGTTCGGCGGGAACCCTGCCATCCCCGTGAGGAAGGCGAGGGCGGGTAGGAGGAGGCGTTTCATGGTTTGGAAATTTGCGTCTGGGCGGTCGCGAGGTCGGCGCGCTGACCGCGCACGGCGAACACGATGAAAATGCCGGCGACGACGAGGATCGAGCCGATCCACTTCAGCGGCCAACCCGGATCGCGGAGGACCTGGAGGGTGGTGCGATCCAGGTCGTCGGGATCCCACGAAGACTGGGAGAATTTGTAGTTCAGCCCGAGCGCCGAACGCCACCAGCCGGCGGGGTATTCCGCCGGATGATTCATCTCGATCCGTGCGCTGTATCCCGGCTGGTGCGGGTCGTCCATGAAGCGCAGCGTACTGATGAAATTTTCGGGGCGGTCGGTGCCTTCCGCGCGCGGCACGGAAAAGCTTTCGAGGCCCACCCAGAAGGGCAGGCCCCGCGTCCGTCCGCCGAAACCGACGGTGATCACGTTCGTGCCGGCTTCGAGGTCCCGCCAGCGTCCGTCAAGCACCCAGGCGGGCGCGCCCGATTTTCCCGAGGGCTCCACGAGGCGCGCGCGGAGGCCGGCTGGGGTGCCGGCGTGCGCCGCGTCCGACGGCATTTCGCGCACGCGCTCCTCGATCTGCGCGGAGGGAAGGAGGCGGAGGATTTCCGCCTGCCAGTCGGCCCAGCCAGTCGCGAAAGATTTCCCCTCGGAAGCGACGCCCTGGTTCGCGAGCTTTCCGCTGCGCCAAGATTGCCAGGCGATCTTCCCGCCGCCTGCCGAAGCGAGGCGCAAGGTGAGCGGCGCTTCCGTCGGCGGAGTTTTGACGAGCTTTTCCACCCACAGGATCGCTCCCATGCCGAAGAAATTGAACACGGCGTGTTCGGGGTCGCCGAGGAGGAGCGACGCCTCGATCGGTTGTGGCAGCATTCCGCTCTTCAACCGCACGACGAGGCCGGGCGCACCCTGCCCTGCGGGCGCGGGGACGAGCTCGACGGAAAGGTCGAGGTGTTCGGCGTAGCGGTCCACGACGAGGCGCAGATCGGTCTCGGGGAGCGCGAGCTTGCGCGGTCGGCGTTCGGTCGGTTTTTTCGCGGTGGGATCATACTCGAGGCTGTATACGGTGCCCGTTTTCGGGCTGCGCGCCAGCACGGTCATTTCTCCCGTGACGAGACGGTTGATCGGCATCTCCCCTTTGCGCAACTCGGCGAAACCTTCCACGCCGAAGGCGCGTCCGATCCAAGCGCCCGCGAGGAGGGTGATGATCCCGGCGTGGGTGATCACGAAGCCGGCGTGCCGCTTCTGCCACGGCCAGCGGCTCACCGTCGCAAAAAAGAGGTTCAGGCAGAGCAGAAGGAGCCAGGCGTGAAACCACGGCGCGTCGTAGATCCAGATCTGCGCCGCCCGCGCGTCGAAACGCGATTCGGCGAACGTGGCGATGGCGCAGCCGACGGCAAGGACGCCGAGGAGCAGCATCGCCAGCTCGATCGAGCCGAGCGAGCGGACCAGTTGGGGGAAGAAACCTTCGCGATGTCGGAGTTCGGTCATGGGGGAGGCCGCGCACTCTCACCTCGATTCTTCGCCGCTTCAAGTCCAAGCATGCCGGCGGTCATTCCGAGCATCATTGCCGCGAAGGTCAGGAAAAAATGAATCTGGGGTTGCGCGACAGGCACGAGGCTCATCATCCAGACCGCCGCCTGCATGCCGAGGAGCATCCCCGCGGTGCAGAAAATGGTGTTCCGCCAGAAACGCGCCCACACGCCGCGCGTCGGCGCACCAGGCCCGGCGAATGCGGCGGCGGCGGGCAGGCAGCCCACCACCATCAGCCCGTGCATCCAGTTGAACGGCGAGACGATCCCCAACCCGAGCACCGACTTCGCGCAACCGCAAAGACAGACGCCGTCGCGCACGACCGGGCCGCCGCCCGCGTCGAGCATCCAGCCGACGAGCATCCCGACTGCGCCAAAGCTGCCCATTCCCGCCAGCGCGTTCCCGAACGTTCCCGTCCTGCCCGAAACCAATCCCTGGGTGAGCGCGCACCCCGCCATGACGAACGCGAGCACACATGCCCCGGCAAGCGCCGGCGCTAGCGCCGCGTTGAACGCCAGCAGCGGTCCGAGCAGCGCCAGCGCCGCGCCGAACGCCAGCGCGGGACCGCGGCGGCTTGACGAAGGTCCGGCGCTCGAAACTCGAGACGCAACCGCGTCCGCCTCAGACGGGAGGCTCCTCTCCGGAACCGGCGCGCGGCACGGTTCTCCTCCGGCGCTCGGACGCGCGTTTTCGGGCGCGGTTTCCCCTCTTTCGCGCAGTCGCTCCGCGAAACGGAGCGCCCGTCCCGTCACCATCAGACTCGACACCATCATCAGGAGCGCGGCGACGACCGGATGAAGCGCGCCCGCCGCGGCGAGGGCGATCCCCGCGACGTTGTAGGCGAGCGCCCAAAAGAGGTTCTGCCTCACGCCGTGCACGGTGGCGCGTCCGATTGCGATGACCGACGGGATCGCGGCGAGGTGATCCGAACAGAGCTGCGCGTCAGCCGCCTCGCGCGCCAAAGCCGAACCCGAGGCGAGCGCCACGCTCGCGTAGGCCTGACCGATCGCGGGAGAATCGTTGATCCCGTCCCCGACATACAGGACGCGACGTCCTTCCGCGCGCATCGCGTCCAATCGCCGCTCCTTGTCCATCGGAGAAAGTCCCGCATAAACTTCAATCGAGAAAACACCGGAGGGAGCGGCGCCTCCACCGGCCGCCGGATCCGAGACGCCGGAGGGGCGCCTCTCCGAATCCTCGACGCTCCGGAAGGCCCCGAAGGCCGCCAGCCCCCGCGTGCTCTCGGGACGATCGCCCGTCATCACCGCCACGCGCAGACCCATCTTTTTCAGGGCGGCCAGGGTTTCCTGCGCCGAGTCGCGATAGCTTTCGCGCAGGAGCGCCACCGCTGCCGGGCGGCCGTCCTGCTTGATGAAAAGTTCGTGCGACCAAGGAACGTCCGAGCCGCGTTCGGCGCGGAACGGGACGAACGCCTCGCGGTCCGCCGCATCGAGCAGCCCTTCGTTCCCCACTTCGAGGCGAAAGACACGTCCGTCGTCGGCGACCGCACCGGCGAGGCCGATCCCCGCGAGCGTCTCGACGCGGCTCGCGAGCGTCGCGCCGCCGGGCGCTTCTCCGCGGAAGGCGCGTGCCATCGGGTGCGCACTCGCCGTCTGGAGCGCGACGACGCGCGCCTTGAGCCGCACACGGTCCGTTCCCGGCACCGCGCGGAAATCCACGAGCCGCAGTTCCTCCTCGCTGAGCGTGCCGGTCTTGTCGAAAACCACGGTGTTCACGTTCGCGAGCTTTTCGATGAAATCGCCGCCCGCCGCGGCAATCCCGCGCTTGGCGAGCGCCGCGAGGGCGCTCCATACGCCGAGAGGCGTCGCCAGCCCCATCGCACACGGGCAGGCGACCACGAGCACGGCTAAGCCGTTGAAAAGCCCTTGGGCCCAGCCCCGCGCGAGGCTCCAGCCGAGGAACGCAGCCGCTGCGATCGCGAGGACGGCGGGCAGGAACCACGCGGTGATCCGATCCGCCTCGCGCTGGAGCGCCGAGGGGCGCGCCCGCGCGCGCTCGACGCTCGCGAGGAGCGCGTCGAGCCCTCGCGCGTCTCCTGCGGCGGTCGCCTCGACGACGATCGCCTGGTCGAGCGCGTGGCTGCCGGCGAGGACGCAGTCCCCCTCGCGCCGCGTGACGGGAAAGGCCTCGCCCGTAAGCGGTGTCTCGCGCACGAGTGCCGCGCCTTTTGCGACACGCCCATCCACGGGAATCCCTTCGCCGGGGCGGACGAGGACGTGATCGCCGGGCTTCACGGACGCGGCGGAGACGCGCACCTCGGTCTCGCCGCGCAGCACGGTGCAGGCGTCGAATTCGCGGCGCAGGGCGTCCGCCGACGCAAGCGCGGCGGTCCGCCGACGTTCGTTGAGGAGATGGCCGAGCGTGTGAATCGCGACGAGGATTGCGACCACCTCGTAATAGACCGCGCCCCGGCCCGTAAGGCTGGAGTGGACGGACGCGGCGAACGCGCCGGCGATCCCGGCGAGGAAGAACTGCTCGATCGAAACGCGCTTCTCGCGCGCTCGCGCCCACGCCTCGCGGAGCAGCGGCGTTCCGGCGAGGAGAAAGACGAGGATGGCGAGCGCGGCGAGCAGGCCATGCAGGACGGGCCGCGCCCGTCCGAAGGGTGGCGAGAGATTGATCGCGAGGCTGAGGACCATGCCCTGCATCGCGACGGCCACGGCGAGGGCGAGTCGCATCCAATCCTTCGGCGTCGCTCCGACGCAACAGGCGTCCGTCGGAGACGGGGCGATGACGCAACCAGTGGCCATGAGAGGCGGGAACTATAACACGCGCGCGTCCTCCGCGCCGCCCGCTGGCGACCGCAACACGCGTCCTTTTCCCTCGGCGTCCCGGGAAGGAGGCGTGCTTACTGGCGGGCGAGGAACTCGCGGGCGAGTTGGCGGTAGGCGCGCGCGCCCGCGCCGAGCGGATCGAAGAGGGTGATGGGTTGGCCGTGGCTGGGCGCTTCGCTGAGACGGACCGTTCGCGGGATCACCGTGCGGTAGACCAGTTCGCCGAAATATTGGCGGATTTGTGTCACCACCCCGTCCGCGAGGTTTGTGCGCGCGTCGAACATCGTGAGCGCCACGCCCTCGATCGCGAGGTCGCTGCCGCAGGCCTGGCAAATCTGTTCGATGAGCCCAAGGATCACGGTGACGCCTTCGAGGGCGTAATACTCGCATTGGACGGGGAGCAGCAGGCGATCGGCGGCGGCCAGCGCGTTCATCATCAGCAGGCCGATGGAAGGCGGGCAATCGAGGATCACGAAATCGAATGTGGCGGATTCGCGGAGCGGCGTCAGAGCGGCACGGAGACGCATGAGGTAATCGTCGCGTCGCGCGACCTGGATTTCGGCGATGGCAAGATCGCTCTCGGCGGGTACGAGAAAGAGGTTGGGCAGCGAGGTCTGGACGACGCGATCGGTGAGTGGCTCGACGCCCAGCATCGCGCCGCAAACGCTGACGCCGCGCGTCTTAGCGATCCCGAGGCCGCTTGTCGCGTTCGCCTGGGGGTCCATGTCCACGAGGAGCACGGGGCGACCGGCTTCGGCGAGGCACGCGGCAAGGTTGACGGCGGTGGTGGTCTTGCCCACGCCGCCCTTCTGGTTCGCGATCGCAAGGATTTTCATGACTCGAGTCGGAGGAGGTGCAGGACGAGACGAGGCGCGGATTTTTCGCGAAAACGCGCCGCACGTGCGAGCCAAATCCGTTCAGGCGCCGCGGCAGACCGATTCAAACCAAGTCGCTCGGAAAAGGCGCCAAGGCCGTTCGGTTGCGGTTCGAAGCGCCGCGGGGCGCATTTCCGCGAGGCGCGCGCGTTCGTCGAGGCTTTGGTGGAGGCGCGCCTGCAGCGCGCCCTCCTCCAAAGGATCGAAGAGGAATCCGTTGACGCCGTCTTGCACGAATGCCGAGACCCCTGCGTTGCGCGAGCAGAGCACCGGCACGCCGTGGGCCATCGCCTCGGCCGCCGCCATTCCGAAGCCGTCGCAGAGCGTCGGGAAGACCAGGGCGTCGGCTTCCGCGAAAGCCCGGAGGAGGCGCTCGCGCGAGACCGGGCCGTGGAAGGCGAGGTTCGGAAGGGTCGCGAGAGCCTCGGCGCGGACACGGACCGCACCGAACACGTCGAGACGGACGGCGTGGCGCGGGAGGGCTGCGAACGCTTCCTGGAGCCTGGGGAAGCCTTTGTGCATCGCGACCGCGCCCACGTAGATCAGCCGCAACGGGCCGTGGCCTTCCGAGCCGCCCGCCGCGGTCGCCGCGGCTTCCGGAAAGCCGAGCGGCGCCGTGACGACCCGGGCGGCCGGAGCGGCGCCTTCCAAAATTGTGCGCGCGGTGAACAAGGAGTTGGCGACGACCGTGTCCGCGACAGCGATCTCGTCGTCCCGACGGCGGTCGCGCGCCGCAGCGCGCTTGAGGAGGACCCCTTCGTCGGGATCGCACCACGCCGACCAGCGGGCGTATTCGGGGTCCACGGTCCGTGCCCGGAAGGAATGGTGAGCGCTTGCGAAGACCACCGCGCGTCGGAGACCGAGTTTACGGGCGCGGAGGAGCGTGGCGAGGCATCCGTGCTCAAATCCGATGACGCCCGCATGCTCCTTCCGGAGGTCGTGCGCGGCGCGCGCGTCCAGAGCGCGTTCGCCCCGTTCCCAAAGGCGGTCCTGGAAAGAGGGGCCGACGCCGGCGCGATGAGCGATCACGCGCAGGAATTCCCAGCGGCGGAACGCACGCAGGCGCGAGGAGGGGAGGCCTTTGAGGACGCGTTGCTTCCAGGGCGTGAGGCGCGCGGCAGGCGCGTCTCCGGCGACGACGAGCCCGCTCCACCAGCGATCGAGGGCGTCGTGTTCCCACAGGCTGCGCGCGATATTCTGCGCGTGCGTGTGATGGGCGGCGGTGACGTAGAGCCATCGGCTCATGGGTGGAGTTCCGAGGTCAAGGTCGCGCCCCGGCGGGCCCGCACGGCGGTGACGAGCAGGCCGCCGAGGATGGCGGGCCAGCGCCACGGGCGACGGACGTTGGCGCGCAGAAACAGGCTTTTCCTAAGGATGCCATGCCAGAAATACCACGGCCTCCAAGCGGCGGGTACGTGTCGCCAGAAGAAAAGCCAAGCCGAGATGTATTTCTCCGATTCGGGCCACGGGTTGGCGCGGTCACCGAGGCGAAGCCCGCCTTCTGGGCTTTTGGTATGGTTCACCGCGAGCGCGGGTTCGAAGAGGATGCGGCAGCCCTGTTGCCGCAGACGGAGAGCGAGGTCGGCGTCGTCGCCGTAGGAGTTGCCGGTGAAACGCGGGTCCAATCCGCCGGCGCTCCGCCAGGCTTCCGCGCGGACGGCGCAGTTGCAGGTGCTCAGGGCGCACACCTCGCCGCGCCACCGGCTGTTACGCGGAAAGAACATCACCTGCTCGAACGGGATGGAGGACTCCGGCGTGACCACGGCGCCTTCCTCGAAGTTCGGCGGGGTCCGCTCTTGGCCGCAGACGGCGTCCACCGGTTCTCGAGCGAAAGCGGCGGCGTAGCCGGCGAGGAAACGCGAACTCTCGATGCGGACGTCGTCGTCGAGGAAAACCAGGATTTGGCTCCGCGCGAGGGCGGCGCCGTCGTTGCGTGCAGCGACGACGCCGCGCGGGCGCCGGAGGATCCGGAGGCGGAGATATCCGAGGCGTTCTCCCCATGGCTCGAAGACGTCCGCGCCGAGAGGAGGATCATTCTGATCCATCACCAGGACTTCTCCGTGGACGCCCTTCTGGATGGCGAGGTCGGCGAGCAGGGCGCGCAAGGCTTCGCGGCGGCGGAACGTCGCCACGATCACGCTGACCTCGAAAGGTTCGACCTTCGAGGGCGGTGCTTCCGGGACAGCCGCTTGGACGGCGTTGGAGATTTGTCCGCGATACACGAGCTCGGTTTCGCGTGCGACGTCCCGCATCGAGCGGGTGCGCCCGATGCCTTGGCGGAGGCGGGTGAGGATTTCGGGTTGGGCGTGGACCATCTGGAGGATACGCGCGAGGTCCGTGATCGAATCCGGCTCGAAGAGCAGGCCGTTCACGTGGTTCTCGATCAACTCGCACATGCCTCCGTGTCGTGCTCCGAGAACGGGCACCCCGACGGCAAAGGCTTCGTAGATCACGAGCGGGCCGGTCTCCATCCAACGCGAAGGAACGACGAGCAGGTCGAGATCCGCGAGCCATTCCTTGACCTCGGCGGGAGGGGAAGGCTTCAGGAGGTGAATGCGCGGATCGTCGCCGATGTGCTCGAGGAGGGTGCGGTAGTACGCCTCGTCTTGCGGGATGCCTTTCAGTTCGAGAGAAAAATCTACCGAAGGCGGGAGGCGTTTTACAGCGGTTGTGAGGAGCATGACCCCTTTGACGTGATCGAGGCGTCCGAGAAAGCCGACGCGGCGAAGCGGCCGGACGCTGGCGCGGACGGGGGGCCGTTCCGAGGGCATGTCGCACCCCTGGCGCATCATGAGGAGCTTCGTGCGGGGGCATCCGTTCCGCGCCAGAGCGTCGCAGACCCACCGGCAGACGCCGATGACGCTTTCGCAGAGACGCCAGGTTTCTTCGAGCTGGCGGCGGCGGAGGTCGAGCGAATAGGGATAGCGCAGGGCCGTGCCGAGGCGGCCAGGGAGATGTCGTCCGAGCAAAGGCAGAAACTTCGCGGCGCCGGCAAGCGTCCAAGCGACCGCGCGAGGAAGACCTCGCTTGTGAAAATAGCAGGCCGCGCAGCGGATAAAGCGGATTTCGCCGTCGCAGATGATACGGTCCCAGCGTCGCATCGTGCCTCGCGCGCAAAAAGCGGAGGCGGTGTGGAAAGTCAGGTATACGGGAAAGCCGGCCTCCCGTGCGGCACGCGCATGCCAGTAGCCGGCGCCGTGAGTCCAGGAATGGAAATGCACGAGGTCCGGGCGCGTCGTGCGCAACCAGCGCACGAGCGTCGAAACGGAGTCGGGCGCCTGAAGGCCGAACGCTTCCGCGTGTCGGTAGGTCGCGCCGGCCGGATAACGATAGACGGGAACGCCCTCGTGCGCGTAGGCGCGCTCGTCGGCGCCGTCATGCGGCGCGGCGATGAGCACCTCGTGACCGAGACGGCAGAGCTCGCGGGCCAGGCCGGCGACATAGACCTCGCTGCCTCCGTGACTCTCCGGATAGTACCAGCCGACAACGCAGACGATTTTCATGGTCCAGAGCGGAGCCTGGCCCAATGGGCGGCGAAACGCCACACCGGGCCCGGCGGAAAAACGACGCGGGAGAGATCGAAAGACGCGGCGCCGCGGGCGTCGGCGGAGCCGTCCGACCGAAAGGCGGCGCGATATCCGGCGGTGCGTGCCGCGTCCCGGACCGCCGGTGAGACCGCGCGCGCGTCGCCGTAGGGATAGGCGAGCAGTGTCGGGCGCGCGCCGAGCTCCGCTTCGAGGCGTTCGGGGGGACGGCGCAGCTCTTCCTCGAGACGTTCCGGCGCGAGACGCGCGAGAGGCGCGTGCGAAACGCCATGCGCGCCGAAGTCGGCGCGCTCGCGCAGCGCGCGGAGCATCGCCCAGTCGCAGAACTCGTTTGGCGCGTCGGCCGTCGGCGGGCGCCAGCCCCGGGCCGCGGCTTCCGCGGCGACTTTCGCGGAGGCGTCCTCCGGATTTTCGAACGCGAGGTGTTTCCAGCGCGCGAGGTCGGCCTCTGCGCCGGCGGGGCGTTCGGCGGCGCGATAGAGCCAATCCCACCATGGACGCGCGCGGCGGTCGTCTACGAAGCCGGTGCTCACGAAGAGGAGAGGGCGAATTCCGAGTGCGGCGCAGGCGGGCACGGCAAGCCTTGCGAAGTCTTGATAACCGTCGTCGAAGGTGACGAGGACCCGAGGGCGGCCCGGGCGCGAGGGGCGTTGCCGTTCCCGCAACCATTCTTCCGCGGGGAGCATCTCGGCGCGGCGGCGCAGCCATTCGAGGCGGGCAAAGAGGTCGTCGGCGGCGATCTCGTCCATCGGGATGCGGCCCGGCGGACCGCCCGGCTCGGTCACGCGGTGGAAGAGCAGCGCGACGCAGGGCGCCTTGCGGAGACGGAGGCGGGCCAGTCCCGCGGTGGCACCGGTAAACCACGCGGCGCGCGCGGCGGCGCGGCGGAGGATGGCGCGCGAAGCGTTCATGGGGGCGCGTCCTTCGAATCAAGGAGGAGCGGGCCCGCGCGCAGTTTCGCCGTCGCGAGGCGCCAGCCGCGCGCGATGTGGGCGAGGTTGCGCGCGAGCCGGACGGGGTGGAGCACCACGGCCTTCCTGAAGACGAGGTAGCGCAGGTTCCAGGCGATCGCCCGACGGGCGCGGAAGACGCCGAAATTTTTCCGCCAGAAATAGAAGTGGGTCGCCCATCCCTCGGCGTCCATCCAGAGGTCGGGACGTCCCTCGAGCCGGCGGCCGCCGGAGCGGACTTTGAGATGGGTCACTGTTGCGGTCGGATCGAAGACGAGACGGGCGCCGGCGGTCCGCAGGCGGCAGGAGAAATCGGTGTCGTCGAGCCAGGTCCGCTCGAAGCGGGTGTCGAATCCGCCAACTCGGATCGCAAGGGCACGCTTCACCGAAGAGTTGGTGCTGGGCCAATTCACGGCGGGCGCGCGCTCCGCGTAGTTCAGGGGGAAAAACTGCCAGCCGAGGTGCGGCCAGGCGTGCTGCGCCGGCAGGTCGCGCGTCGGGGCCTGCCCCGGCTCCAGCGCCTGGCCGGCGACGCCATCCAACGACGGATCCTTCCGGTAATTGGCGAGATGGCAGGCGACGAGGTCGGGCGGCACGCGGACGTCGTCGTCGAGCAGGAGCACGATCGGAGCGCGCGCGGCGAGGATGCCGAGGTTGCGCGCGCGCTGGGCGTTCGCGAAATTCTCTTCGAAGAGGCGGATGCGCCCCGCGCGATGCCAGGCGCGGAGTTCGGCGGTCGCGAGGTTTGCGGTGTCGGCGCGCTGCAGCACGACCACGACCTCGGGAGAAACGCCTTCCTGGCGGAGCAGATCGGCGACGGCATCGCGGACGACGGCTTCGCGGCCGAGGCTGGCGAAGATGACGCTGATTTCCGGAGGGGGCGGCTCCACGGGGCGTCCATCCTATCCCGGATCGGACAGGAAACCAGTCAGCGGTAGCCGAAGGGCGTCAGCTCCGCGGGCGCGATCTGTTTCGATCCGAGGAGGCGGGTGACGACGGTGACGACGCCGTAGCGGCAGAACGGGAGCTCGGCGGCGAGCTGCGGGAGGGAGCGCGGTTCAGCGGAGATCCTTTTCCAAAGCGCCTTCGCGCAGTCTTCGAGGTCCTTGTGCGGCCAGTCCATGTGCGAGTGAACGCGTTTGAAGCGCGTTGCCGCGCCGAGGCCGAGATCGGGTTCGAGCGCATGCAGCTCGTCGCGCAGGTGAACGGCATGAAGCACGAACTCGTTGATGTCCGGAAGGTCGAGAGGAGATTCCACGACCGGAGGCTCATCGAGCCGGCTGAAACCGAAGTGGCCCTTGGGCGGCAGTTGGAAGAGCTGCAGCAGTGCTTCGCGTCCGTAAAGGTGCTGGTAGCGGGCGGAGATCGGCCGGCCGTTCGCGAAGGCGAACTCGCCGATCATCTCGGAGGCGAGGCCGTGGATTTGCATCACACCGTGCTGCCGGGAGAAGCCGATGGTTTGGAAAACGGTCGGGAGATCGAAGAAATCGAGGTTGCCCGCCAGTTCCGTTGCGTGGCTGTAAAAATGGAGTTGTGCGGTGGTTTTGTGAAGACGACAGCTCAGGACGATGGCGAGGTAGTGGCCGAAGGCAGGAACGGTCGCGAGCAGTTTCTCGAAGGCGTCGCGTTCGAACCGCAGCAGAGTGGCCGTTTCCGGGACGCGCACCGAGGCGGTGCGCGGCATGCCCAACAAAAGTCCGATCTCGCCGAAGATGTCGCCTTTGGAAAGGTAGGCGACCGGCGTAGGGTTTTCCCCTTCGGAGCTAGCGACCACGATTTCGACCGCGCCGTCGTTCACCACGAAGAAGGCGTCGCTCTCCTGCCCTTGGAGATATACGAGGGAGTCGCGCTCACCGCTCACGAGGCGTCCGAGCTTGACGATCTGCTCGAACTCCTTCGGATTCATCTTCCGGCAGAACGTGAAAAAATCGTCGGCCGGCGGCGCGGCGGAAAGCAGCGCGAGCCCGGCCGGTTCGCTGCTCGAAAGGGTGCTCATCGCGCCGGCGCCTCCTTTTTCCCGAAGAGAAAGCGGAGACGGGGAGCCTGCTCGCCTAACCCGGCAAAACGGACCTCGCCGGCGCCGCGTTCGGCCAGGAGGATCCATCCGTAGTGGAGGGCTCGGTTGGGGTCGTCGCGCGACTGTTCGGCCAGGCGTTGAAACTCGGGCAGGACGTTGAGTGCGATCGGCTTGATGTCTCGCTCGGACACGCGAAACACGTCGCGATTCGCGTTCGAGGCGTCGGTCAACGGGGTGTTGTCGCGGTCGAAGCCGCCTCCGTCCGCGCCCTCGCGGTTCCAGGCCTTCGGATGCCCGCCGCTTCGAGAGGCGTATTTCCAGTCCGTCTCCTTTTTCAGCATTTCCTGGCGTTCCGCGAGCTGCGCCGCCACGCCGACGAACGCCTCAACTCTCGAGGAGTTTTCGGCGCCGGATTCCGCTTCGTTGCCTCTCGGCATTTCGATTTCGGGCAACTCCGCGCCGCCCCACGGCACGAGCATCCGGCACACCTCGAAGTCGAGATCGCGCGCGTCGTTGGAGACCTTGATGGGGGTGAGCTCGAGAGTGGCCGCGACGCAGGTCTTCATCCGGGAATAAAACCTCCGCGCGAGATCGGGATCGCGTGCGAGGAACTCGATGCGCAGCAGGGTCCGGGCTTCGGGCCGCCCGCCGCGCGCGACGACGAGGTCCAACATCCCCGAGTCGCGAAACGCGCCGACCCGCTCGCCACTTCCCCATCGCGTCGCGCCGCCCGGACCCCATCGGGTCGCCGGGCGGAGCGGCGCGGCGTCGGCGCGCGACGAAATCACCAGGCTGCTGAAGACGCCGGCCCCTTGCAGGATCAGCTCCCGCGTCGCGGGCCGGAGGTCGTGCGCGGACACAGAGGCGGGTTTCGCCTCGGGCGAAGGCGCCGCCGGCATGGCGCTTTCCGCGGGTTTCGGCCGCTCGGATTCGCGCGGCGGACGAGAGCGGATTTCTCGCGCCGGCGCGGAAGGTGCAGGGGCGGACGCCGCGACGGAAGCGGGCGGCGCGAGTTTAGGCGTTTCTTCCGCTTTACGCACGGGCGTCGCCGATGCAGGGCCTTCCGCAGGAGGCGTCTGCTTCGTGGCTGCCGCAGCGTGTGCGTGCGCGGGAGGCGGAGGAGGCGTGATCTCCGCGCTCGGCGGGCTCAGAGCGGGCGGCGACGGACGGGAGTTCAGTTTTTTCCACGCCAGAATCGTCGCGAGCGCAATGAGAAGGCCCACGATGCCCGCGAAGACGCCGCGAATCCCCGTTGCCAGCACTCTGGAAAACAAACCCTCCGCCTCGTCGGTCTTCGCGAAGGGTGGAGGCCGCAGGCCGCCGCGCGGCGTGTGCGCCGGCGGATGGCCGAGCATCTGGGACATGCATTCGACGACTTCGTCCATGTCCTTCATGCGGTCGGAGCGGTCCTTGGCCGTCATGGCAGCCAGGAGATGGCCGACGTCTTCGGAGATTTCGGGACGGAGTGCGCGGAGGGACGGCAACGGGTCCGAAAGGTGGCGCGCCATGATCTCGGCGGCGGAACCTTCTCCGAAGGCCGGCCGACCGGCGAGGAGGTGGAACAGCGTCATGCCGAGAGAGTAGATGTCCGCCCTCGCATCAATGTCCTTCGCGCCGCGGATTTGCTCGGGGGAAATGTAGAAGGGGGTCCCCATCGTGGTCCCCGACATGGTGAGCGACGCCTCGAATTCGCTGGGCTTCCATTTCGCGAGGCCCAGATCGCCGATCTTCACCAGGCCCGTCTGGGAGATCATGATGTTCTCGGGCTTCACGTCGCGGTGAACGACTCCCATCGAGTGGGCGAACGCAAGACCGACGGCAGCCTGCTGGATCGCGTGGAGCGCCTCCCGCTCGGCGAATACGCCGCGTTCGCGCAGGAGCTGCCCGAAGTTTCGGCCGTCCATGAACTCCATCACGAAAAAGTAGATGTTTTCGGAGACGCCTGCGTCGAAGATCTGGATGATGTTCGGATGATTGAGCTGAGCGGCGGCGCGCGCCTCGCGCAGGAAGCGGTCCACATACTCGCGGTCGGCGCAGAGCTCGGCGGGAAGCACCTTGATCGCGACGGTGCGTTCGAGCGAAAGCTGGCGCGCGGCATACACCACGCCCATCCCTCCCTTGCCGACGCGGTTCTCGATCAGGTAGTCGCCGAGGGCGGATCCGATCAGGGGATCACTCATGGGGAGGAGGAAAGCGGTGGATTCAATCCCCGCGGTATTCGGCGCGGGCGGTGCACGTCTCCGCGACGACGACCGCGGAAAGGAGAGGGAGCGCAGGTTTGAGGCGATCCCAGATCCATTTCGCGAGATTTTCGGAGGTCGGATTGTCGAGGCCGGGCACGTCGTTCAGGCAGCGATGATCGAGTTGGTCGAAAAACGGTGCGAAGGTTTCTTTGATGTCGGCGTAGTCCATCAACCATCCGAGCTTTGCGTCGCACTCGCCTTCGACGCGCACTTCGATGCGGAAACTGTGGCCGTGCATCCGCGCGCACTTGTGCCCCTGCGGGAGGCGCGGCAAGGCATGTGCCGCCTCGATCTGGAACATCCTCGTCAATGCGACTTTCATCTCCTGCACGATGGCCGAGCCGCCCGCCTTCAGGCAAAGCCAATTTTGCATGGGCCCAACCGGAGTGGCGGCCTTGCGCCGATCCAACCCGTTTCCTTTGGCCGAGTCCATCCCGACCTTGTCCTTCCGCACGGTCTTGTCGCCCAGGCTTGGCTTCCGCCGGCGGCATGGATAGGTTGCGCGGATGAGCCTTGAACGTTCGGGATATGTCGGGCTGTTTCGCGATCCTTGGGATCGAACGCGGGTGGAAGCCCTGGTGCGCTTCTGGCTCGAACGTTTCGGCGCCGTCGAACAAACTGCGGGCGTCGGCCCTCAAAGCCTGACTCTGGTGATCAAGGCGCCGTCCGATGTCATCAGGCAGAAAGACCTCCAATTTCGAGTCTTGTCGGGAAGCCAATTCGCCTGGGTGTATCTCACAACGGATCGGCGCGTGGCGGAAACCACGGGGCTCGTCTCGGAAGACGCCGCCGCGCTCTGCCGCGATGTGCTGGCGGAGGCGCCCGGTTGCCTCGAGGTGATCCACGAAAAGAACGAGGCCCGTCTCGATCAGCTCGAGAAACTGGGATTGATGTGAGAGAAAACCGTTCGCGCGTCGAAACACCTTTCGCCGTTCGCCCCCTTTCCACGCCTTAACGCGGAGTTTTTACGAGAGGGAGGAGAATGGCCCTTGATTTCCGTGTCGGCGCGGAAGCAACCCAATTGGCAATCCCCGCGCGGCGTGCGCAGCCCCCAAGTTTTCCAGGAACTTGCAGGCTCCAAACCCAACCCGCTCCCGCCATCAAACCGCAGCTCGAAGCGGTTCGACTCTGAGAGGGTGTTTGAAAATTGGCCTGCCCTCTGTCGAATTTTCAAACACCCTCTGAAGGATTCCCTTCGATCCACGGACCCGTGGAACTCAGGGTCCTCGACCTCTACATGTCGTGCGGATTAACACCGATCCCCACGATGGAGCAGGCGACGACCGTCTCGATGCCGAGCTCCTCGGCCCGTTCAATGGCGGCGTCGCTTTCGGTTCCGGGATTGAGCCACACCTTGCGAATGCCTTTCGCGGCGAGATCTTGGAGGATGCCGGGAACGAGGTTGGGCGGTAGGTAGAGGCTGGCCGCCTCCACACCCACGGGAAGCTCGCGCACGGACCGGAAAGCCTTGAGCCCCTCGATCTCGGATTCCTTGGGGTTCACGGGATAGACCGTCCAGCCTTGCTGGACATAGGCGCGCACGGCCTTGTTTCCAAACTTCTCCTGATTGGCCGACGCGCCGACGATCGCGATGGTCTTCATGGCGATGGGGGGTTGGGAAAGGATACCTCAGGTTTCGCCCAAGTAAAACTGGCGGACCCGTTTGCTGGCAAGCAATTCAGCAGAGGGCCCCTCCATCACGATCTGTCCCGTCTGGATGACGTAGCCGCGCGCAGCGGCGTGGAGGGCCATGTGCGCGTTCTGCTCGACGAGAAGGATCGTGGCGCCTTGGGCGTTGATCTGGCGGATGGTCTTGAAGATGGACTGGACGATGATCGGGGCGAGACCGAGCGAGGGTTCGTCGAGGAGCAACAGGCGTGGGCGGCCCATGAGGGCGCGGCTGATGGCGAGCATCTGCTGTTCGCCACCGCTGAGGGTGGCGGCGCTCTGACGGCGGCGCTCCTTGAGGCGGGGGAAGATGCCGAAGATCCATTCGAGGTCTTCGGCGATCTCGAGGCGGTCATGGCGGAGGTAGGCCCCCGCCATGAGGTTCTCCTCGACGGTGAAGTTGGCGAAGATCGCGCGCCCTTCGGGCACGTGGGCGATGCCGAGCCCGACGATCTCGTGCGGAGGAAGGCGATGGATCGCATGCGTTCCCTGAAAGACGATCGCGCCTTCGCTGGGGGGGGTCAGACCCGAGATTGCGCGGAGCAGCGAGGATTTGCCCGTGCCGTTCGCGCCGATGAGGGCGACGATCTCTCCGGCGTGGACCTGGAGCGACACGCCCTTCAGCGCGTGGATCGCGCCGTAGTGGACGGAAACATTCTCGACGGAGAGCATGGAGGGACGCCGTAAGCCGTGTGTCGCAAGCGGAGAGGAGGGAGTGGGGAACCGTCGGAGAGCGGCGGGAGGGCTGGGTCTGAAAGTTCGAGGATGGAAACGGTCTGCGTCTTGCGGTCCGCTGCGCTCACCCGGCTCGCAGCGCGTCGCGAACGAGGGCTTCCACCTCGGTGGCCGGGCCGAGACGGTCGAGCGCAGCGCGCACGAGCTTGTGCGCCTCGACCTGTTTCCAACCGAGCGAGATGAGGGCGAGCACGGCGTCGTTGACCTTCTGTTCCTCAGGCGGGAGGGCGTGTCTCACGCTCGCGGCTTCCCACGCGCCGGCGACACCGACGTGGTCCTTCAGCTCGACGATCATTCGTTCGGCGGTTTTTTTCCCGACGCCCTTGATCGAGGCGAGGGCCTTCACGTCGCCGTTCACCACGGCGCCCTTGAAGGTCGGAACGGGCGTGCCGCTCAGGACGGCAAGCGCGGTCTTCGGGCCGATCCCCGAGACGCGCTGTATGAGAAGGCGGAAGAGGTCTCGCTCCTCGGAACTGGCGAAGCCGTAGAGCTCGTGGGCGTCTTCGCGGACGACGAGTTGCGTGAGGAGTTCCACGTCCCGGCCGGCCGGCGGCAGGCGGTCGTAGGTCGAGAGAGGGATTGTCACCTCGTAGCCGATTCCGTTCACGTCCACCACGGCCTGCGTGGGATTCGCCTGCGCCAGCCTCCCGCGGAGATGGGTGATCATCGGTTTCGACGATGCCGACGCCGCGATCGCGAATCAAGCGTCCCGCGCCTTCAACCCGCCACTCGCACGGAGAACACGCGGACGTCCTGCGTTTTGCCGCGGATCTTCTGGAGACCGAGGTCCTCGAACGCGAACGCGTCCCCGGCGGCCTTCCGCGTCTCCTCGCTCAGAACGATGGGTCGTTTCAGTTCTTTGCAAAGCTTTTCGAGACGAAAGGCCACGTTCACGCTGTCACCCACCACCGTGAAATCTCGGCGGGCGTCCACTCCGATGTTGCCCAAGATCGCCTGGCCGCAGTTGATCCCGCAGCCGATGCGGAAACCGAGCGACGGAATTTCCGCCGACACTTCCCGGTCGAAGCGCGTGGCCAAACCCAGCAGCTCGATCGCAGCCTGGATCGGACCGACCGCGTGGCGCGAGTCCCCTTCCGTTCGCGCCTTGAGCCAGAACGCCATCGCCGCGTCTCCGAGAAACTTGTCAATGCTGCCGCCATGGCGTTCGATGACTTCCTGCGCCTGCTGGAACCAGCGGCCCACCACCCGCGACAATCTCTCGGGCGCCAGCGCCTCCGACATGGCGGTGTAGCTCCGGATGTCCACCACGAGGATCGTGACGGTTTCCGAAGAGAACGCCACCTCGGTCCGCAGATCGCCTTGATCTTCCTCCGCGGAAGTTTTCCCGGGCACGGATTCCTCGGCGGATTCGAAACGCAGCGTGCCGTTCGCGACCTGGACGACATCGCCGTTCTTCAGGGTGCAGGGGATCGTCACGCGCCGCCCGTTCAGCAGCGTGCCGTTCGAGCTGCCGAGATCGAGCAGGGTGTACGCCCGATCCCCCTGCAGGCGGATCACCGCATGGTTTCGCGACGCGCGTCCATCCGCCAGGACGAGATCGTTGTTCGATCCGCGTCCGATCGAAAAGATTGCGCCGAGCGGGAGGACCCGCTCCGGCTGCCCCTCGATCTGAAGCGTGACTCGCGCGCTCATGCCCCGAGGGGCCTCAGCCGAAGTAGTTCTGTAACCCTTCGTTGGTCGGCTTCATGGCCTTGTCGCCCTTCTTCCAGTTGGCGGGGCAGACCTCGCCATGCTGTTCGTAGAACTGCAGCGCATCCACCATCCGCACGGCCTCCTCGACGCTCCGCCCGAGGGGCAGGTCGTTGACCACCTGATGGCGCACCACGCCTTCCTTATCAATCAGGAATAGCCCACGGAACGCGGCGCCGAGCTCCTCGAAAAGCACGTCGTAATCGCGGCTGATCCGCTTGTTGAAATCACTCACAATCGGATATTCCACCCCTTGAATGCCGCCCTTTTTCTTCGGCGTTTCGAGCCACGCCGCATGGCTGCACCAACTGTCCGTCGAAACGGCGATCAGTTGCACGTTTCGCTCGCGGAAGGCTTTCATGTGGTCCTGGAACGCGTGGAGTTCCGTCGGACAGACGAAGGTGAAATCCAACGGATAAAAGAAGAGCAGGACGTATTTGCCCCGGTGATCGCTGAGGCGGAAATGGTCCACCACCTTGCCGGCGACCACGGCTTTGGCGGTAAAATCGGGTGCGGGTTTTCCGACGAGAACGGCCATAAAAAGACTTTGTGTTGGATTGAGGTTGAAGCTTCCCGCGCCTTCACGCGGGTGACCCAAGATCATTCCGCACGCGGCGAAGATCAAGCGCTTTCTCCCGGCTCTTGGGTTTTTCGAAAGGTTCGAAAAGAAAACGGAAGAAAAACCGACACGCGTGACGAAATCAGAAACGGATCCGGACCGGTCGCTCCACAAGCGCATGCGAAGGCGCCCCTCCCTTCCGAACGTCGCAAACAGGGCGTCGGGCGAGCCTCAAAACAGATTCAGCTCCGGTTTCGTTTTTCCAATCCCTCGGCGGCGAGGGCCCGCGCGAGGGCGCGTCCCGCGATCCGATGTCCTACGGGACTGAAGTGCTGATCAAACTTGAAGTAGAGGCGGTCCCGCACGGCGGCATTCTCCTCCGCGTCGAACTCGCCCTGAAGGTCCACGCAGGGGATACGGTTCCGATCCAGAAATCCCATGAGTCGTCGGCGGGGGTAATCCAGATCGAGTTCGAAGTCTTCGAGACCGGGATAGCGCTTCAGGGCTTCCCGGAATTTTTCCGGCGCCATCGCCTCCAGGCCCGGAATCAGAGCCACCAGAAACCGCCCGCCCGACGCGCGAACCTCGGTCTGCAAAGCGAGGATCTCGGCTTCCGTGATCTTCCATCCTTCGAGGACTGCTCCCTCCGGTCGGACCAGATACCCCTGCCAATCCAACGGCGCGTAGGAACGTTGCCAGAAGGGTTTTCCGGCGTCTTCGACGCTCACCGCGCGCCGCCGCACCCCCGTCCGCCAGGCATGACGGAGATTGCGCTGAACGAGCTTGAACTGCTGGTAGAGCGCCGACGGCTCGAGGAACGCGCGATAAAACCATGAGCGAGACTTCGCTTCCTTTCGGAACTCCATCCTCTTCTCATAGCCCGGCATGTTGTTTGCCACATCGTTCCCCAGGAAAAAGGCGAGCACGACGAGGTCGGGACGAAACCTCGAGGCGTCATGTTTCCATACGAGCCGCTCGCGCACCGTCCCCATGCTTGGCAATCCGAAGTTCAGCGTCTCCCACGAAGGCGATGCCGGGAGCCGCGCCAATTCGCGTTCCGTCGTCCGGACGAACGAGTCTTCGAAATCCACCCCGACCGCCGCGGTGAACGAATCGCCGAGGAACGCCACGCGCCGCACGCCCGGCGCCGCGTTCGGCGAGTGGTCGGCATCCGAAAATCCGAGGGCGTTGCTCCGCTGCCGCCGAGGCGCGCCCCATTCCGTACGCCCTTGCGTTCGCTGATTCGGTGCGAAACGCCAGCCCACGTCCGGGTCGGGCACCAGGCGAAGTTGGTGGGACGGCAACAGATCCGGCCGCGCCTGCCGCATCCCCCACTCCGAGATCAGAAGCGCCGCCGCCAGCGCTGCCGCTCCCACGAGCGCGGGAAGCCGCCTTCGAAGGACGTGTGCGCGAAAAGAAATCACGGCCGGAAAGATGCGGGGGAAAAGAGGTCCGTGCAAGGATGGGAGAACGAGGAGCTTCGCCTCGAGGAACGACGGTCTCGATGTCCCTTTTCCCGGAGATCGCACATGTCCGCCCCGTCGTTTTCCCTCGAGAAACGAAGAATGGTGCGCGAGGGGGGACTCGAACCCCCACGGTGTAAACCACACGCACCTCAAGCGTGCGCGTCTGCCAATTCCGCCACTCGCGCAGGAAAACGACGGCGATAATCTGCGCGGAACCGACCTTCCGCGCAAGCAAAATGCGCGCGACGGACCTCCAGCCGCTTGCATCCCCTTCGCGCGGCGTTCAGACTGGGCACGCTTTCATGCAAACCCGCCGGTTCGGCCGCACCCACCTCCCGATGTCCGTTCTTTCCTGCGGCGGGATGCGTTATCAGTTCCAATGGAACGATGCGACGTCCAAGGAGATTCCGGCGGAAAGCCAGGCCAACGTCGCCGCGACGATCCAGCGCGCCTTCGAGCTGGGAATCAACCACTTCGAAACGGCGCGCGGCTACGGCACCTCGGAAAGGCAGCTCGGGCTCGAGCTCCCGAAGCTTCCTCGCGATAAAATCATCGTGCAGACCAAGATCGCGCCGGAGGCCGATCCGAAGGCCTTTCTCGCCGCCTTCGAGAAGTCCATGGCCAACCTGAAGCTGGACCATGTGGATCTCTTCGCCTTCCACGGGCTGAATCATGACGAGACCGTGGACTGGACGCTTCGCAAGGGCGGCTGCCTCGAGGCCGCCCGCCGGCTCCAGCGCGAAGGACGGCTTCGTTTCATCGGTTTCTCCACGCACGCGACTCCCCGGGTGATCCTTCGGGCGATCGAGAGCGGGGAGTTCGACTACATCAATCTCCATTGGTACTTCGTCAACCCGCTGAACTGGCCCGCCGTTCTGGCTGCCGCCGCGCGTGACATGGGGGTGTTCCTCATCAGCCCGAGCGACAAGGGCGGCATGCTCTACGACGTCCTCCCGAAAATGGCGTCTCTCTGCGCGCCGCTGACTCCGATCCAGTTCAACGACCTCTATTGCCTCGCCCGCCCCCAGGTCCACACGATCAGCGTGGGCGCCGCGCGCCCCTCCGATTTCGACGAACACGTCGCCGCCCTCCGCCATTACGAAAGCGCCGCCGCGACCGTCGCGCCGGTCGAAGCCCGTCTCGTCGCCGAGATGGAGCGCATCCTCGGCGCCGACTGGGTCCGCCGCTGGCCCGAGGGCATTCCCGAATATTCCGAGATCCCCGGGGCCGTGAACGTGCTCGAAATCCTTCGCCTGTGGACCTATGCGAAACCGCTCGAACTCACGGCGTGGGCCAAGTCGCGGTATAACCTGCTCTCGGGGGGCGGCGGCCACTGGTTTCCCGGGGAGATGGCGTCCAAGGCGCAGAACGCCGCCCTCCGCGCGGCGTTGGCGAAAAGCCCGTTCGCCGAGCGCATCCTCGAGATCCTCCGCGAGGCGCACGCCGCCTTCTACGAACAGCCCAAGAAACGCCTTAGCCAATCCTGATTTTCTCCATGCGACGTTTCGTCCTCTTGGTTTCTCTCCTTCTTGCCGCAGGCACGGTGCGCGCGGCGGAGCTTCCCGAACCCATCGCCAAGCCGGACTGGCCGTCGCTGGAAAAGTATCAGCGCAGCATCACCCGGCGCGAGTTCTGTCGCCTGCTCGACAAGGTCTATAATCCCAGCAAAACGGTCCGGCGCTATCTGAACCTCGCCGATGAATTCGTCGAGTTCTTCACCGACGAAGAAAAGGCCCAACTCGATTTCACGCTCCACTTCGCCGCTTCCGACGCGAAGGTCCGCCCGGTGCACCGCACCTTCAAGACCGTCTCTGAACTCAAGGAGTTGCGCAACCCGCCCGAGGCCCCGCTCCGCGGGGTGCGCCTCGTGCTCGATCCGGGCCACATCGGCGGCAAATGGGCCGACATCGAGGAGCGCTCCGTAGTCTGGGGGAACCACCCGCGGATCCGCGAAGGCGACATGAACCTCCTTGTCGCCAAGTTGGCCCGTCCGCGTCTCGCCGCCGCGGGCGCCGAAGTCCACATGACGCACGAGACTCCCGATCCGGTCACGCCGCTGCGGCCGAAGGACTTTCTCGAGGAGACCCGCCGTGCCGTGCTCGCCGAGAAAGGCCTCGCCGAAGACGATCCTGCGAGCCGACGAGAATCCCTCCGGCGGATCATCCTCTGGCGCGCCGAACTGGCGTTCTACCGCAAGGCCGAGATCTCGCAGCGCGCCGCCAACATCCGCGCCTGGTATCCTCCCGACTTCAACATCTGCAACCACTTCAACGCCACCGAGTACAGCGGTTCGGGTCAGATGGTGAACGACAACCGGATGGTGTTCCTGATCAACGGGTGTTACGGCCCTGACGAGATGGACAATCCTCTCACCCGCTTCTTCATGTTTTCGAAGCTCCTCGAACAGTCGCTCTCGATCGAAATGGCGGTCGGAGACGCCATCACCCGGCACATGCTCAAAATCGCGAATCTTCCCCCCGCCAAATACGGCCGGGAAAAGTACCAGTGCCGCGTGAACGACAACCCCTATCTTTACGCCCGCAACCTCGCCGTCAGCCGCCAGTACCCCGGGCCGTGCCTGATCCTCGAGCCTTTCTACATGAACACCAGTTGGACCGCCGAACGCCTCGCCGCGGGCGATTACGACGGCGTCCGTCAGTTGAGCTGCGGCCCTCACCGCAGCCTCCTCCGCGAATACGCCGAGGCGCTCGCCGGCGCCCTGATCGAGGCCTATGCGCAATGGACCGTGGCGCCGAAATCCTCGCAGCCCGCTCCGGACACCGGCGCTGCCGCCGCCGCCGTCCGTTGACAGCGCGCTCATCCCGCCCTAGATACAAGACTTATGGCTCGCATCACGATTGAACCTCAAGGCAAGTCCGCCGAAGTGCCCGACGGCGTACACACCATCCTCGAAGCCGGAGAAAAGGCGGGCGTGGACTTGGAGTTCGGTTGCCGGGACTGCACCTGCGGCACCTGCGTCGTCGAAGTCCTCAAGGGAATGGAAAACCTCGCTCCCCTGACCGATCAGGAGATTGACGTCCTGGACACTTGGAACCGTGATCCGGAAAAGATCCGCCTCGCCTGCTGCGTGAAAGTCATGAAGGGCGAAGTGGTGGTCCGCGAAGCGGGACACTGAAAACCGGGCACAACTTCTCGAAGGGGAAAGTGGTTTCATGAGTTCCGACGGCATCGGCGCGCACATGTCCATGGCCGGCGGCTACGTCAAGGCCTGGGAACGCGCCACCGCAGTCGGCTGCCAGGCGCTGCAGATCTTTACGAAGAACAACATGCGTTGGAAGGCGCCTCCGCTTTCCGCCGAAGGGGCGCGCGCCTTCCGCCGCAGGACCGCAGAGCTGAAACATCCCGTCTGCGGCCACGCCTGCTCTCTCATCAACGTCGCCGCGGTCAAACCCTCCATCGCCCAGCTCTCGCGCGCGACGCTGCTCGACGAAATGCGCCGCGCCGAGGCGTTGGGTTTGCCGTTTCTCGTGCTGCACCCCGGCAACCACATGGGCGCCGGCGAGGATGCAGGCCTTGCAGCGGCCGCCGCGAACATCCGCTGGGCGCTCGACCGCTCCCGCTCCAGTTGCGTGAAGATCGCCCTCGAAAACACCGCGGGACAGGGGACCGGCCTCGGTTTTCGCTTCGAACATCTTGCCGCCATCGCCGAGAAGGTCGCCCTCTCGTCGCGCGTCGGTTTCTGCTTCGACACCTGCCACGCGTATGCGGCCGGCTACGACATCTCCCGCCCGCGCGGTTTGGCTGCAACCCTCAAGGAGTTCGACCGCCTCCTCGGGCTCGATAATCTTTTGGGCTTTCATTTCAACGACTCGAAGTGCGGTCTCGGCAGCCGCGTGGACCGCCACGAACACATCGGCAAGGGGCACATCGGGCTCGATCCCTTTCGCGAAATCCTCCGCACCCGCGCCTTTCATTCGACGCCCAAGATCCTCGAAACGCCCAAGGACGCTTCCGGACGCGCCGACACGAACAACCTTAAGGCGCTGCGGTCGCTCCGGGGAAGCTGACTCCGATCTCGCAATCGTTCCCGGAGCATGAAAAACGTCGTCTATTTCGATCTCGAGACGCAGAACCTCTTCGGCGACGTCGGCGGCGGCCATTCCCCTGCGAGCCTCGCGAAGCTGAAGCTCTCCCTCGGCGTCACCTATTCCACGAAGGAACGCGCCTACGGCATCTGGCATGAAGGCACCGTGGACGGCCTGATCCGCCAGCTCATGCGCGCCGACCTCGTCGTCGGTCACAACCTCCTCGGATTCGATTACCACGTGCTTGCGCCGTACACCGCGCTCGACCTCTCCCAGATCCCGACCCTCGACACCTGCGAAGACATTCTTCGCATCCGCAACGCGCGCGCCTCGTTGGACAACCTCGCGAAAGCCACGCTCGGCGTCTCCAAAATCGCCGTGGGCACCGACGCCGTGAAGTGGTGGCGCGAAGGCGTCGAGGAAAGCCTCCTTCGCATCGCCGAATACTGCTGCTACGATGTGAAGATCTGCCGCCTGCTCCACGAATACGGTTGCCGCAACGGGCGCGTTTTTTGCACCGACCGCTGGGGCCAGAAGGCCGCCATCGCCGTGAAGTGGTGATCGGTCTCCCCCGCGCTTCCGCGCCCGCGGAGGAGCTTGCGCGCCTGCGGGTTGCTTTATGAGCAGCGTTGTTCTAGGTAGAGGAGACACCTAATCTTTAGCCATGTCTGCGATCGCCCCAACCCCCACCTCCATTCCCGCCCCCTCCGCCCACGGCGCTTTCCCTGTGCCGCAGCCGCTCCTCAACGATTTCGTCCTCACGGTGGCGACCGTCAACGGGTCCGGCAGCCAATCGGCAAACGCCGTCCTGTTTCGTGCGATCTTTCAGATGGGCGTGCCCGTCAGCGGCAAGAGCATCTTCCCCTCCAACATCCAAGGGCTTCCGACCTGGTACACCCTTCGCGTGAACAAGGAGGGCTGGATCGCCCGCCGCGCCGACGTGGATCTCCTCGTGGCGCTGAACCCCGAGTCGGTCGCCGAAGACCTTCGCGCCCTCCCTTCCGGCGCCTCCGTCATCCTCCATTCTGATCTGAAGTCCATGCTGAAACGCGACGACCTGAAGGTCCACATCGTCCCGTTCGGCGAGCTGGTCGCCCAGGTCTGTCCCGAAGTGCGGTTGCGAAAGCTGGTCTCCAACATGGTTTACGTCGGCGTGGTCGGCTGGCTCCTCGGGATCGAGCTTGAGGAAATCCAGAAGGCGATCGTTCAGCAGTTCGGCAAGAAATCCAAGGCCATCGAGCTCAATCGCAACGCCGCCAACCTCGGCTACAACTGGTCCGCCGAACACCTGCAAAACGACCGCATGCTGCAGATCCGCCGCATGGATGCCAACCGCGGTAAAATTCTCATCGAAGGCAATGCCGCCTGTTCCCTCGGATTTCTCTTCGGCGGCGTCACCGTCGTCGGCTGGTATCCGATCACCCCGAGCAGCAGCGTCATTGACAACCTCGCCGCGCTCCTCTCCCGCTACCGCCACGATCCCGAAACCGGGAAAGCCACCTATGCCGTCGTTCAGGCTGAGGACGAAATCGCCGCCATCGGTTTCGTGCTCGGCGCCGGATGGGCCGGCGCCCGCGCGATGACGGCCACGTCGGGCCCCGGGATCTCCCTGATGGCCGAAATGGCGGGCCTCGCCTACTTCGCCGAAATCCCGGCGGTCATCGTGGACGTCCAGCGCGTCGGTCCCAGCACCGGCCTCCCCACACGCACCGGCCAGCAGGATATCCTCAAGGCGCACTTCCTCTCCCACGGCGACTGCCGCCACCCGCTCCTGATCCCTGCCGATCCCAAGGAAGCCTACGAGTTCGCCGCGCTCTCGCTCGACCTCGCGGAACGCCTCCAGACGCTGGTCTTTCTGATGAGCGATCTCGATCTCGGGATGAACCTCTGGAGCGCCCCGCGCTTCGCATATCCCGAAAAACCCATGGACCGCGGCAAGGTGCTCAGCGCCGCCGACCTCGAGCGCCTCAAAAAGTTCGAGCGCTACCGCGACGTGGACGGCGATGGCATCCCCTATCGCACCCTTCCGGGCACGCGCCACCCGCTTGCGGGCTATTTCACCCGCGGCACCGGGCATACTCCGGCGGCCACCTATTCCGAAAAAACCGCGGACTGGACTGAAAATCTCGACCGCCTTGCGAAGAAGTTTCGTGCCGCAGCCGACCTCCTGCCCGCCCCCGTCGTCGAAGTCGAATCCAAGGGCGACGTCGGTCTCATCGCGTATGGCACGAGCGACATGGCCGTCAAGGAGGCGCTCGACCTCCTCCGACGGGAGGATGGCGACGCGCCGGGCTATCTGCGCCTCCGCGGCGTGCCGTTCTCCGACGCCGTGCGCCGATACCTGGAACGCCATCGCATCGTCCATGTCGTCGAGCAGAACCGCGATGCGCAGCTCACCACCCTCCTGCGCATGGACTTCCCCGAGTTCGCTTCGCGCCTCCGCCCCTTGCTCCATTACGACGGCATGCCGCTCGACGCGAAGTCCGTCGTCCAAAAACTCCGTCAAGCTCGCGCCTGATCGTTTTCCGTTCACCGCCCACAGTTGACCGTTATGCCCTCCGCCCCAGCCACCCCTCCCGCAACCGCCAAGGCTCCCGCCCTCAACCGCGCCGGCCTCCCGCTCACCGCTTACCGCGGCCTCCCGTCCACCCTCTGCTCCGGCTGCGGCCACGACGCGATCACGAACATGATCATCCGCGCCTCCTTCGAGATGAATCTCGAACCCGCGCAGGTCGCCAAACTCAGCGGAATCGGATGCTCCAGCAAGACCGCCGCCTATTTCCTCAACCAATCCCACGGCTTCAACGGCGTCCATGGGCGCATGGCCGCCATCGCCACTGGCGTCAACCTCGCCAACCACACCCTCCTCAACATCGGGGTCAGCGGCGACGGCGACACCGCTTCCATCGGTCTCGGCCAGTTCCTCCACATGGTCCGTCGCAACGTGCGCATCTGCTACATCATCGAGAACAACGGCGTCTACGGCCTCACCAAGGGACAGTTTTCTGCCACGGCCGACAAGGGGTCCACCCTCAAACGCGGCGAGGTCAATGAGATGGATCCCATTGACGCGTGCGCCCTCGCCATCGAGATGGGCTGCGAATATGTCGCCCGGTCGTTCTCCGGTGATCAGAAACAGCTCCTCAACCTCCTCAAGGGCGCGATGCGCTACGACGGCACGGCCCTCGTGGACGTCGTCTCCCCCTGCATCACGTTCAACAACCACGAAGGTTCCACCAAGAGCTACAAGTTCGCCAAGGAACGCGAGGAAGCCCTTCACGACGTCACCTACGTCCCCGATTACGAACCGTTCTTCGCCGACTACGACCACGGCCAGACGCACACCATTGATTTGCCGGACGGCGCGCGGATCGTCCTCAAGAAACTCGACCGCGATTACGATCCTTCCGACCGCGTGCGCGCGCTCGAACTCCTGAGCAGGGCGCGCGACGAACACCTCTTCCTCACCGGACTGATTTACCACCACAAGGGCGGCCCGAAACCGCTCACCAAACAGAAGAAGCTCGTCGCGGAACCGCTCGCCACGCTCCCGCAGTCCCGCACGCGTCCCTCGCGCGAAGTCCTCGAGTCCATCATGGACTCCCTCTCTTGAGCCTCCAGAGCCTGAAGGCGGTTTCCTGAGGACGGGTTTCCGTGCCGTTTTCGAGTCGGAAAACGCTCGAGAAAATTGGGTGATGTTCGGTTCGCGGCGTCGGATCCGCCCAGGATCTACCTCCGGGATTCCATCCTTCATCACACCCTGTTTCCGGGGCAGGCCTCCTCTCGCCCGCCATCCGATTTTCGCCTTCGGCCTCATTGCCATGAAATCCACCCAGTTTGCCGCCGGTGGACTGGGCCTCGCGCGCTTCTCGACATCCAATGAACCCTGTCCTTTCCGTGGTGGTCCCGGTTTATGCCGAGCGAGACAACCTCGGTCCGTTCCTCGACCGCTGCGTCCCGATCCTCGAGGCGGTCAGTCCGGCGTTCGAAAGATTTTCCCGCCTTCTCGATCCGGATCATGCCTGCCACAATGGTCGGGTTGACGCCAAGTTAAGCGGCACCTGGACTTGGCTGCGGAGAGGGGCGGGAGTATACTCCCGCCATGGATGCCGCGGAGCGCGAACTCACCCTCAAATGGATCGAGACCTGGCGTCTCGCCGGGCCCGAGTTGGAACGCATCCGGCGCGAGGAGATTGAGACCTGCGACACATCGGTCGCTGTGCGTGCGTTGGACGATGCTTTTGAATCCGCGCGGCTGCACTCGCCAACCGGAGGATGGAGCGGGCTGGTTGAGCAGCAAGCGGTCTTTGCGAAACGGCTCCGATGATCGGGCTCCTTCGTTTTGCGCAGGAGGTCCAGGGGTTCTGCCTCGAACGAGATTGGCGCTTCTGCATCATTGGCGGAGTGGCGGTGCAGCGCTGGGGCCAGCCCCGACTGACCCTCGACGTGGATCTCACGTTGCTCACGGGGTTCGGCTCCGAAGAAGCGTATGTGGACGCTTTTCTGGGGCGCTACCCGGCGCGAATTCCTGATGCACGGAGCTTCGCCCTCCAGCGCCGAGTGCTGTTGCTGAAATCGGCGACGGGGATCGGTGTGGATGTCGCACTGGGTGGATTACCTTTCGAGGAAGCCGCGATCAGAAGGGCGTCGGATTTCGAGTTCTTGCCGGGTCTCTCCTTGCGGACCTGTTCGGCGGAGGACCTCGTGGTGTTCAAGGCGTTCGCTAGCCGCGAGATTGATTGGCGGGATGTTGAGAGCATCCTTATCCGCCAGCGGGGAAAGCTGGACCTCGCGCTCGTGCGCCGGGAGCTGGCGCCGCTGGCCGAGCTCAAGGGGGAGCCCGAGATCCTGAAGCGCCTCGAATCCCTCGCGGCCGAGGTCGCATGAGCCGGACGATCTCCCCGGTCCGTTTCGGCTCCTCCCTCTGAGCCCATTCCTCAATTGGCAATCGGCAATCAGAAATCGGCCATGCCCCTGGTTTCCATCGTCATTCCGACGCGCAACTGCCGGGCTGAACTCTCGCGGCTGCTCGACTCGATCGAGCGGCAGACGTTTCGCGATCTCGAGGTGATTGTCGTGGACAACTTCTCGGCAGACGGGACCTTCGAGGCGGCGGCGAAGCGCGCGATCGCCTTTCAGCTCGGCCCCGAGCGCCATACCCAGCGGGCGGCCGGTGCCGCGCGGGCGCGCGGCGAGTACCTGATGTTCTTCGACGCCGACATGGAGTTGGATCCGACGCTCGTGGAGGAGTGCGTGGCCCTCGGACGTCAGGGTTTCGACGCGGTGATCCTTCCCGAGCGCGGCGGGGGCTGCGGCTATTGGGCGGAATGCCAGAAGCTGGAGAAGGAGTGCTACTGGGAGGACCCGTGGATGGAGGCGGCCAACCGCTTCATTCGCGCGGAGACCTACCGGCGGGTGGGCGGGTATCACCCGGAACTCGTGGGCGAGGAGGACTTCGAGCTTCACGATCGCCTCGTGGCAGCGGGGGCACGCGTCGGCCGCTCTCGCGCGATGATCACACACCACGAGGGGACGGCCTTCTGGGGCGTGGTGCGGAAGAAGTTCTACTACGGGACTCGCGCCCGGCGTGTCTTTCGCGAGGCGCCCGGGAACAACTTCATGCGCTTTGTGTTCCTGAAGCCCGCCTACTTCCGCAACTGGCGCCGCCTGGCGCGCCACCCGTTGCTCGCGCTTGGCCTGGTCACCATGAAGACCGTCCAGTTCCTTGCCGGAGGAGCCGGTTTCGCCCTGTCCCTGGCGCGGCGAACAACGGGGGGGTGAGGATCTTTCCTGTCGAGTATTTTACCCGATGACCGGGCGACACCTTGACCTCCGCCCCTCAAAGATTCTTGAAAATTGAGCGTTCATCACTCATTTTTCACGAATCATGAACTCCCCGATCATCCAGCGACGGAGATTGGCTCGCGCATTGGAGTAGAGCCTCAAGCGCTCCCGGGTCACGGCCCTCATGGGGCCCCGCCAGTGCGGCAAGACCACCCTGGCGCGACAGATGCTCAAGGGACGGCCAGCCGCCTATTTCGACCTGGAAAACCCTCGGGACCTGGCTCGCCTGCAGAATCCGATGAGGGTTCTGGAGGCATTGCGGGGGGTGGTCGTCATCGACGAGATTCAGTGCCGACCCGATTTGATGCCGGTGCTGCGCGTGTTGGCGGACCGCCGGCCCTTGCCCTGTCGTTTCCTGATTCTGGGAAGCGCCGCGCCGGAACTCATCCGCCACGCTTCCGAGTCGTTGGCGGGGCGCGTCCATTTCGTGGACATTGGCGGTTTTTGCCTGGAGGAGCTTGGTTCGTCCCGTCAGCAACCCCTCTGGTTTCGGGGAGGATTCCCCCTCTCCTTTCTGGCGAAGAGCGACCGCCAGAGCCTTGAGTGGCGCGAGAACTTCGTGCGAACCTTTCTGGAGAGAGACATCCCGCAATTCGGCATCCAGATCCCCGCCGCCACGTTGCGCCGCTTCTGGACCATGCTCGCCCATTATCACGGACAGACCTGGAACGGGTCCGAAATCGCCGCTTCGTTGGGGGTCGCGCACACCACCACGCGACGTTATCTCGACGTGCTTACGGGTGCCTTCATGGTTCGACAACTGCCACCGTGGTTTGAGAACGTGGGGAAACGGGTGGTGAAATCTCCCAAGATCTACCTCCGGGATTCCGGCGTCCTTCACACGCTACTGCAGATCGAAAGTCTGGAAGACCTGGAGGGGCATCCGAAATTGGGGGCCTCGTGGGAGGGGTTTGCCCTGGAAGAGATTCTTCGGTGGAGCGGCGATCGCAATGCCTATTTCTGGGCAACTCATGGGGGGACGGAGCTGGACCTCTTGCTGGTTCGCCGTGGAAGAAGGTGGGGCTTTGAGTTCAAATGCAGCGAGGCACCCACCATGACCCGTTCGATGCACGAGGCGATGCGCGATCTCAAACTCGAGAGGCTCTGGGTGGTTTTCCCCGGGGCAACCTCCTTTCCCATTCACGAGCGGGTCGAGTGTGTGGGCCTGCGGGAGTTCTCGAAAATTCGACGTTGGTTGGAGGGAAAGCCGTCGTGAGCCTGCCATCTGCAGCGGCTCCATGGGTTGGGAGGGGTCGGCCGTGAACTCCCGGCGTTCACCAAGCACGGGAAGCTGGGGACCGTGCTCCGCGAATCCCCCGGAAAAAACTCGAAGCGTTTCGTGGTCTTCAAGCCCGCCTGGTTCCGCAACTGGCGGCGCCTCGCTCGCCACCCGCTGCTCGCGCTCGGCCTGGTCACCATGAAGACCGCCCAGTTCGCCGCAGGCGGCGTCGGTCTCGTCCTTTCGTGGGTCCGGAGGTCTGCGAGCGGAGGCTGCGGCTCATCTCGCGCTTGAGGACGGCGGACGCATCTGATACGCCTCGGGTGCGTCCCGACCTCAAGTCTCCCCGATGAACTCTGTCCTTTCTGTGGTGGTCCCGGTTTACGCCGAGCGAGGCAACATCGGTCCGTTCCTCGACCGCTGCGTCCCGATTCTCGAGGCGGTCGGCCCGACGTTCGAAGTGATTTTCGCGCTGGATCCCTCGACCGACGGGACCGAAGAAGTCATCTTGGAACGCCGCGCGAAGGACCCGCGAGTGAAGCTGCTGAAGTTCTCCCGACGGATCGGGCAGCCCATGGCGACGCTCGCCGGTCTGCACTACTCGTCGGGCGAGGCGGCGATCGTGATGGACGTGGATCTCCAGGATCCGCCCGAGCTCATCGCGGAGATGGTGAGGAAATGGCGGGAAGGATTCGACGTGGTGATGGCCCAGCGCCGGCGTCGCGACGGCGAGACGATCGTCAAACGCTTCGTGGCCTGGTGGGGCTACCGCCTCATCAACTCGGTCGCCGAGGTTCCGATCCCGCCGAATACAGGGGATTTCCGTCTTCTGTCCCGGCGAGTGATCGAGGAGCTCAAGAAGCTCAGGGAGCACCATGGGTTCCTGAGAGGACTGGTGGCGATCGTGGGCTTCAAGCAGACCTCGATCCTCTTCGATCGTCCGCCGCGCCACTCGGGCAAGGGCAACTACAACCGATGGCTCGGCTCGCTGCGCATCGGCCTCAACGGGCTGGTCTGTTTCTCCGGGTCTCTCCTAAGCCTGAGTTCGAAACTCGGTTTTGTGACCGCGGGCTTCGCTTTCATCCTGGCCGTGGGTTACGCGGTAATGAAGCTTTTCGGTTTCCCGTTTCCCATCGGCAATCCCACCGTGGTCATCCTGGTCCTGTTCATGGGTGGCATCCAACTGATCAGCGTGGGAATTCTCGGGGAGTACGTCGCCCGGATCTACGACGAGGTGAAGGATCGCCCGAAGTTTATCGTGGACCGCCAGGAAGGCTTTTCCTCCAGGGAGTCATGAGCGTGGCCTCGAAATGGCCGAAGGTGCTGTCCCCACTCACGGAGGAGCAGCGGCGGATCAGCGACGACTTCATGAAGCACTGGCACGAGGTGCTGCCGAGCCGGTTCTCGGTGGTGGACCGCTTCAACCATCTGTACGCGGTGCGGCATTCCCCGCCCGGCTTCCGGACCACGCTCGAGATCGGCGCCGGCTCGGGCGAGCACCTCCGCTACGAGAGGCTCACGCCGGAGCAGGAGGCGAACTACCACGCCCTCGATCTGCGTGAGAACATGGGCGCCCAGATCCGCAACCAGTTCCCGCGGATCCGGGTGACCATCGGCGACTGCCAGGAGCCGCTGCCCTTCGAGGACGACGCCTTCGACCGGATCCTGGCCATCCACGTGCTGGAGCATCTCCCGAACCTTCCCGCCGCCGTGCGGCAGATGCACCGCGTCATCAACAAGCGGGGCGGCGTTCTCCTCTCGGTGATCCCGTGCGAGGGCGGGCTCGCCTACGGGTTCCGCCGACGGATCTCCGCCCAGCGCATCTTCGAGAAACGCTACAAGCAACCCTACCGCTGGTTCATCGAAAGGGAGCATCTCAACCGTCCGGGCGAGATCCTCGAGGAGCTCGATCGTTGCTTCCGGGTCGAGCAACGCCGTTTCTTCCCGCTGCCCATCCCGATGACCTGGTGCAACCTCTGCATCGGCCTCCGCCTCGTGCCGCGATGACGCGCGTCTTTGTCACCGGCGCGGCCGGGTTCATCGGCAGCAACGTCGTGGACCGCCTCCTCTCGGAGGGCCTCGAGGTGGTCGGCTGGGATAATTTTTCGACGGGCCGGCGCGAGTTCCTCGCCGGCGCCCTCGCCCGCCCCGGCGGGCGCTTTCGCCTCGTGGAGGGCGACAACCTCGACCTCCCGGCCCTCACCAGGGCGATGACCGGCTGCGACTTCGTCTTCCACCTCGCGGCGAACGCGGACGTGCGCTTCGGGACCGAGCACCCCAAGAAGGACCTCGAGCAGAACACGGTGGCCACCTTCCACGTGCTCGAGGCGATGCGTGCGACAGGCGCGCGGCGGCTTGCCTTCTCGTCCACCGGCTCGATCTACGGCGAGGCGAGCGTGATCCCGACGCCCGAGGACGCGCCCTTTCCCGTACAGACCTCGCTCTACGGGGCCTCCAAGCTCGCGGGCGAGGGGTTGATCTCGGCGTACGCGGAAGGGTTCGGCTTCGAGGGTTTTATTTTCCGCTTCGTTTCCATCCTCGGGGAGCGCTACACCCACGGGCACGTCTTCGACTTCTTTCGCCAGCTTCGTGAGCACCCCGAGCGCTTGTGCATCCTCGGGGATGGCTCCCAGCGCAAGTCCTATCTCCACGTGGACGACTGCCTCGACGCGATGCTCCATGCGATCCGCCTCGGGTCTGCGGCACCCAGGAAGGTTCACATCTATAACCTGGGCACGGCGGAGTATTGCCGCGTGACGGACTCGGTGGGCTGGATCTGCGCCCACCTCGGCCTCAAACCGAAGTTCGAGTTCACCGGTGGCGACCGGGGCTGGATCGGCGACAACCCCTTCATCTTCCTCGACACTGCGAGGATTGTCGCGACCGGTTGGAAACCGAAGCTCGGCATCCGGGAGGGCGTCGTCCGCACGCTCGACTGGCTCGGGCAGAACCCGGGGTGCCTGGACCGCTCATGAACGTCGCCGTCCTTGGCCTCTGGCATCTCGGCTGCGTGACGGCTGCCTGCTGCGCGCGTCGCGTTCGCGTTCGCGGGCTCGACTTCGATCGGGAGACCGTGGAGAGGTTGAAGCTCGGTCACGCGCCGATCCTGGAGCCCGGCCTCGACGAACTGCTTGCGGCGGGGCTTGCGTCCGGGAGACTGAGTTTTGGGGAGGACCCCCGCGCGGCCTGTGGAGAGGCTGACGTGCTCTGGGTGGCCTACGACACTCCGGTCAACGACCGGGACGAGTCGGACACGGCTTTCGTGATCTCCCGCCTGGATCGGTGTCTGCCGCACCTGCGCGCGGGGGCGATCGTTCTGGTTTCCTCGCAGCTGCCGGCGGGCACCTGCCGGGAGCTGGAGCGCGCCCACCCGTCATTGCGCTTCGCCTGCTCCCCGGAGAATCTCCGCCTCGGGAAGGCGATCGAGGCCTTCTCGAAGGCCGAGCGGATTGTGGTCGGCACGCGTGGCGGAAAGCCGCTGCCCGAATTGGAGACCCTCCTTTCCCCGTTCGCCCCGCGCATCCTGTGGATGCGGACGGAGTCCGCGGAGATGGTGAAGCACGGGCTGAATGCGTTCCTCGCTCTTTCGATCGGGTTCATGAACGAGCTCGCGACGCTGTGCGAGAAGGTAGGGGCCGACGCGGCGGAGGTTTCGCTCGGGTTGAAGAGTGAGCCGCGCATCGGGCCGAAGGCCTACCTGCGGCCCGGGGGCGCGTTCGCGGGGGGCACCCTCGCGCGCGACCTCGTTTCGCTCGTGCGGATCGCAGAGAAGAGCGGCGAGCGGCCAGCGATCATCCCGGCGGTGCTGGTGAGCAACGACCGCCACCGGGGCTGGCCTTTCCGCCAGGTGCAGGCGCGCCTTGCTCCGCTGAAGGGAAAACGCATGGCCGTGCTCGGGCTGACCTACACCCCGAACACCGACACGCTGCGGCGTAGCGCGGCGGTGGAACTCTGCGCGGAACTCCTCGCCGCCGGCGCGGCGGTCGCCGTGTTCGACCCTGCGGTGCGCGAGCTTCCTCCGGCGCTCCGCGCGGTGACCCTCACGAAGGAGGCCGGTGCGGCGCTGCAGGGTGCGGAAGCCGCCGTGGTCTGCACCGAGTGGCCCGAGTTCCGTCGCGTGCCGTGGAGGGGCCTCCTCCCCCGCATGGCTCGTGCGCTCGTCGTGGACGCCAACGGTTTCCTCGAGAAGGAGATGGAATCCCTGCCCGGCGTCGAGTATGTCCGCGTCGGACGCTCCGCATGAAACTCCAGAGACGCCACGCGCTCATCACCGGTGCCAGTCAGGGGCTGGGCAAGGCCATTGCCCGTCAGTTCCTCCTGGAGGGCGCCTCCGTCGCGCTGTGCGCGAGGGACGCCAGGGCCCTCTCGGCAACGGCCGCCGAGCTCGGTGCCCTCGCGAAACCCGGGCAGAAGGTGGTCGCGCGCCCGTGCGACGTCTCCTCGCCGAAGGAGGTCGGCGAACTCGTCGAGTTCGCCCTCCGCGAACTCGGCCCGCTCCAGGCGCTCGTGAACAACGCGGGCATCTACGGCCCCATGGGCCCGACCGAGAGCGTGGACTGGGACGAGTGGGTGCGCGCGGTCGAGATCAATCTCTACGGGACGCTCCTGCCGTGCCGTGCGCTCGTGCCGCACTTCAAGCGGGCGGGCTACGGCAAGATCGTGAACCTCTCCGGCGGCGGCGCCACCGCGCCGCTTCCGAACATCAGCGCCTACGCCGCCTCGAAGGCGGCCGTGGTGCGCCTCGTCGAGACGCTTGCTGAGGAGCTCAAGCCCTTTCGCGTGGACGTGAACGCGATCGCTCCCGGCGCGCTGAACACCCGCCTCCTCGACCAGGTCTTCGCCAGTGGCAAGGAGGCGGTCGGCGCGGGGTTTTACGCGCGCGCGTTGAAGCAGAAGGAGAGCGGCGGGGTTCCCCTGGAACTCGGCGCGAAGCTCTGCGTCTACCTGGCATCTGCCGAGAGCGACGGGATCACCGGCCGCCTCATCAGCGCCCAGTGGGACCCGTGGCCCACTCTGCATGCGCACCGCGACGAGATCGCCGCGTCCGACATCTACACCCTGCGGCGCATCCTGCCGAAGGACCGGGGGAAGCCCTGGGGGGAGTCGTGAAGGTCGCCGTCGTCGGCTGCGGGCTGATCGGGAAGAAGCGCGTGAACGCGCTCGGTGCGGACCACGCGCTCGTCGCGGCGGTCGACAAGGACCTGGCGCGTGCGCAAGCCTTAGCGGCGATGCGCCCCGGCGCCGTGGCCACCGCGAACTGGCGCGAGGTCGTCCGCCACCCGGACGTCGAGGCCGTGATCGTGGCGACGACGAACGACAGCCTCGCGCCCGTGACCCTCGAGGCGATCCGCGCCGGCAAGCACGTGCTCGTGGAGAAGCCGGCGGCGCGCTCCCCGGACGAACTCGTCCCGGTGCTGGCCGCGTCGGAGAGGGCAGGCGTTCACGTGCAGGTGGGTTTCAATCACCGTTTTCACCCGGCCTTCCTGAAGGCTCGTGCGATCGTGGACTCGGAGGCGCTCGGGCCGCTCATGTTCCTCCGCGCCCGCTACGGTCATGGGGGACGCGTCGGCTACGACCGCGAGTGGCGCGCCGACCCGAAGGTCGCCGGAGGTGGCGAACTTCTCGACCAAGGAGTGCACCTCATCGACCTCTCGCGCTGGTTCCTCGGCGATTTCGTCAGACAGGAAGGCTGGGTCCACACGTGGTTCTGGGACATGCCGGTGGAAGACAACGGCTTCCTGCTGCTGCGTACAAAGGAGGACCGTGCGGCGTGGCTTCATGCCTCGTGCACCGAATGGAAGAATCTCTTCTCGTTCGAGCTCTACGGCCGCGTGGGGAAACTCCACGTCGAGGGCCTCGGCGGTAGCTACGGGGTTGAGCGCCTCACCTTCTACCGCATGAAGCCCGAGATGGGGCCGCCGGACAACGAGACGTGGGAGTTTCCCGGCGAGGATACCTCCTGGCGCGCGGAGTTCGAAAGCTTCGCGAGAAAAATCGCAACCGGTGAAGGTGGTGTACCCACTTTAGGTGACGCCAAGGCAGCATTGGAGATTGTGGCGAAAGCGTACGAACAAAGCGGAAAATCGGAAAATCGGAAAATCGAGAAATCGGAAAAGCGATAGACTGGGAGAGTGGAAATTGGGAAACAGCAAGGCGGTGAATGAGAAAGGAGATTGAACGGCCATGAAGACCGAACTCGAGAACCGTACGCTGGAGTTCTCGCTCGCGGTGATTCGCTTCGTCGCCGGGCTTTCCCGCAACCTAGTCAACGACCGGGTCGGCCACCAGCTGCTCAAGGCGGCGACCTCGATCGGGCCAACTACCGCGAGGTCAACCGTTCCGAATCCAAGGACGATTTCATCCACAAGACTGGGGTCGCCGAGAAGGAGGCCTCGGAGACCGTGTACTGGCTTCAGATTTGCGGCCGTGCGAAGATCGGTCCACAAGCTGATGCCGAGAGCCTCCTGAAAGAAGCGGGCAAACTCCTTGCCACCATGACCACCATCAATCGCAAGGCCAAAGGCCGTTGATCGGCAGAAAATCGAAAGATCGAAAAATCGAGAAATGTGAGAGCCGTTTTTCGCTTTCCAGATTTCGTGTCCTCTCGCCTTTATTCCTCTTCTTCGTTTCCCACTTTTCCGGTTTTCCTTCCATGATTATTACGCGGTCACCACTTCGCATCAGTCTCGGAGGAGGGGGCACCGACCTGCCCTCCTATTATTCGAAGCACGAAGGTTTCCTCATCGCCGCGGCGATCGATCGTTACATCTACATCACGCTCCACGAGACCTTCGTGGATGACCTCATCATCAAATACTCGAAGATGGAGCGCGTCCCCTCCGCGGACCAGATCGAACACCCGATCATTCGTGAGGCCTTCCGTCTGACCGGCATCCGCGAGACCAACCTCGAGGTGGCCAGCATGGCCGACATTCCCGCAGGCACGGGCCTTGGCTCCTCGGGCAGCTTTACCACGGCCCTTCTCAAGGCGCTCCACACCTGGCGACGAAACCTCGTGCATCCGTACGAGCTCGCCGAGCAGGCGTGCGAGATCGAGATCGGACGCCTCAAAGAACCCATCGGCAAGCAGGACCAGCACATCGCCGCCTTCGGTGGAATCACCTGCTTCCGCTTCCTGAAGGACGGCCACGTGGAAGTCTCCCCGCTCAAAGTCTCCGACGAGACGCGCGCGAACCTCGAGGACAACCTCCTCTTGTTCTTCACGGGCTACTCGCGCGCCGCCTCCTCCATCCTGAAGGAGCAGGACACGAAGAGCCGTGGCGGTGACGCGGAGATGATCGAGAACCTCCACTTCATCAAGAAGCTCGCCATGGACAGCCGAATCGCGCTCGAGGCGGGAGACCTTCCCGCCTTCGCCGAGTTGATGAACGTCCACTGGCACCGCAAGAAGGGGCGTTCCTCCGGCATGACGAACCCGCGCATCGACGAGTGGTACGCGCATGCCCTCGCCAACGGCGCGCTCGGCGGCAAGCTCCTCGGTGCCGGCGGCGGCGGGTTCCTGATGTTCTACGCCGGCGACAAGGTCCGCCTCCGCCACGCGATGCGGGAGAAGGGCCTTCGCGAGGTCCGCTTCCGCTTCGACTTTGAGGGCACCAAGGTCGTGATCTCCGGCTGATCCTGATGGCTCTTGGAAGGAAAACTTCCCCGAGGGACGTGCTATCGGCTCCGGAGCCGCTGCCGGTGGCGATCCTGGCGGGCGGTATGGCCACCCGTCTGGGCGAGCTGACGAAGCGCGTGCCGAAGTCGCTCCTCGAGATCGCCGGGCGGCCCTTCCTCGCCTGGCAACTCGACCTGCTGCACGCGAACGGCATTCGCCACGTCGTCCTCTGTGTCGGCCATCTCGGCGAGATGATCCGGCGTCGTTTCGGCGACGGCAGGCAGTACGGCCTTTCAATCGAGTATTCGCTCGACGGTCCGGTGCTCCTCGGCACCGGTGGCGCCCTGCGCAATGCCCTCCCGCTCCTCGGTCGCGCGTTCTTCGTGCTCTACGGAGACTCCTACCTGCCGGTGGACATGCCGGCCGTGCAGTCGGCCTTCGAGGTCTCCGGGAAGTCCGCGCTCATGACCGTGTACGCGAACCGCGGAAAGTACGACCGCAGCAACGTCCGCTTCCAGCGCGGACGGATCCTCGCCTACGACAAGGTTGCCCCCTCGCGCGACATGCGACACATTGACTACGGCCTGAGTGCCCTGAACGCCTCCGCGCTGGAGGCCTTCGAGTCCAGGCAGTGCTTCGACCTCGCCCAGATATTCACCGGGCTTGTGCATAAGGGCGAGCTTGCCGGCTACCTCGTCCGCGAGCGATTCTACGAAATCGGTTCACCGGGCGGCATCGAGGAGTTCCGCCGTCTGGTGACCGCCCACCGATGATTCCCTCCCTCCTTTTTGATTTTTTACTTTTCCGATTTCACGCTTTCCCGATTTTCTCATGAACTTCTCCACCATCTACCTCGCCGAGGCGCAGCGGATCGCTGCGGCCCTCGATCCCGCAGCTCTTGAGCGCATGGTCGCGTTGCTCGCGCGGGTCCGGGCCCGTGGCGGGCGGCTCTTCCTGCTTGGTGTCGGCGGCAGCGCCGCGAACGCCTCCCACGCGGTGAACGATTTTCGTAAGATCTGCGGCTTCGAGGCCTACGCGCCGACCGACAACGTCTCGGAACTCACCGCCCGCGCCAACGACGAGGGCTGGGCGACGATTTTCTCCGAGTGGCTCAAGGGCAGCCGCCTCGGACGGCGTGATGCGATCCTCGTGTTCTCGGTGGGGGGAGGGGACCTTGCGCGGAACATCAGCCCCAACCTCGTCGCGGCCGTCCAACTGGCGCGGAAGGTGGGCGCGGCGGTGCTCGGGATCGTCGGGCGCAAGGAGGGCTACACCGCCCGCGCCGCCGACGCGTGCGTGGTGATCCCGACGGTAAGCTCCGAGAGGGTGACCCCGCACTCGGAAGCCTTCCAGGCAGTGGTGTGGCACCTACTCGTCTCTCACCCGAAGCTGAAGAAGGCCGCCACGAAGTGGGAGTCGGCGGTGAAGCGGCGATCATGTCGCGCGCGTTGACGCCGGCCGAGCGAAAACCGGGAATGAAGCGCGCTGTATTTCTGGATCGCGACGGGGTGCTGAACTGTTCCGTCGTTTGGGACGGGAAGCCCTATCCGCCGTCGACCGTGGCTGAGTTCGTCCTCTATCCCGAGGCGCTCCCCGCGTGCCGGCGGCTCAAGGAGGCGGGGTTCCTCCTCGTCGTCGCCACGAACCAGCCCGACGTTGGGCGCGGCACGCAGTCGCGCGAGGAAGTGGAGGCGATGCACACGCGCCTGCTCCGCGAACTCCCGCTCGACCGGGTCGAGGTCTGCTACGATTCGGGGGAGCAGCCCTCCGAGTTCCGCAAGCCCGCACCGGGGATGCTCCTCCGCTCGGCGCGAGAGCTCGAGGTCGACCTGGCGTCGAGCTGGATGGTGGGGGACCGCTGGCGCGACGTGGACTGCGGCAGGGCGGCAGGATGTCGTACGGTTTTCATCGACCGGGGTTACGCGGAGAAACTCCGCGAGCCTCCGGACTTTACCGTCCGCGATCTCGGCCAAGCCGCGGAGGTTATCCTGCGCAGCACCGGCTCCAGAGCTGACGTGAGGTTTGGATGGGATTAGCCCCACAATGCGTGGAGGATTAACGTCGCTTCTGCCAGGTGGTAAGCCGGGTTGAAGGGGTGCCTTGCGCCACTGGGGGGCGCTTTGTATGGTGCGTCGGATGAAGGCGAACCCCCTGGGCAGCCTGCGGATCAAGATTTTCGCCGACGGCGCCGATCTCGAGGGGATTCGCCGTTTGAACGCCGACCCGCTCATCAAGGGGATGACGACGAACCCCACGCTGATGCGTAAGTCGGGAGTCTGCGACTACGAAGCCTTCGCCCGGGCGGCGCTCGAGTTCGTGACGCAGAAGCCCATCTCCTTTGAGGTGTTCGCCGACGAGTTTCCCGAGATGCGCCGTCAGGCCCTGAAGATCAGCGCCTGGCAGAAGAACGTCTACGTCAAGATCCCCGTCACGAACACGCGCGGCGAGCTCGCCCTGGCGCTGATCCGCGACCTCGCCGCGGAAGGGGTGCGGGTGAACGTCACCGCGATGCTGACTCCGCAACAGGTCGAGAAGGTCGCGGGCAGCCTGCGCAAGGACCTGCCCTCGATCGTGAGCGTCTTCGCGGGGCGCATCGCCGACACCGGGCGCGATCCCGTTCCCGTGATGGCCGAGTGCCTGCGGCTCGTGAAGGGACTGCCCTCGGCCGAGCTGCTCTGGGCAAGCGTCCGCGAGGCCCTTAACATTTTCCAGGCGGACCGTTGCGGTTGCCATATCGTGACGGTCCCGAACGACATCCTGAAGAAGGCCCTCCAGCTCCAGGGGATGGACCTCGAAGCGCTCTCGCTCGACACGGTTCGCATGTTCGAGAGGGATGCCCGCGAGGCAGGCCTCCGGGTTTGAGGGTCCCGAGCTCGCATGAAGGACTTTGCAGCGCGGCTTTGGCACTGTGTACGGGACGCAGGGTTGGCATGAACTCTTTCCATGAACAGAGCGAAATCTCGTCCGGCGCCTTGTCGTCCCGCCGTGTTCGCGTCCTCGCGGTACTCCTCTTCCTAGGCTCCCTTCTCGTGCGAGCCGCGTTCCCGACGGCCACCTCCATCTGCTACGACGAGGGAGCGGCCAAGGACAGCGGTCCGATACTCAGCCTGCTGCTGTCGGGCAATTTCCAGTCCGAGGGTTGGGCACACTATCCCTACCTTCCCTATTACAAGTATGTGTACGGGTTGATCCCGCAGGTCCTCCTCAATGCCGAACCATCCGACATGAGCGATCTTGTCGGTGCTCGCTGGATGGGAGCGCTGCTGGGGAGCGGCATCGTGGTGATGACGTTCCTCGTGGGCGTTCGCTTCCTGTCGGTCGCCGCGGCCTTTTTCGGGGCATTACTCCTCGCGTCGTTCCCGACCGTGCTCGGCCACGATCGCATCGCCATGCACGATGCTCCGAGCCGGCTCCTCTGCCTCGTCGGCTGGTGGCTGGTCCTCAAGGCGTTCACGGGACCTCGAGGCGCTTCGGATGAATCGGCGGACGGCCACCGGAGCGGTTGCCCTTTAGGCTCTGCTTCTCCCCTTCGGCCTTCGGCCTTCAGCCTCCGTCCCTTGCTCTGGGGCGCCGGACTTTTCGGCCTCGGCCTCACGTTTTTCCACCGCACGGCCGTCGCGAGTGGTCTGGCAGTGGCGATTTTCCTGCTGGTGCGCCTGATGCAACGGGTCCGGCCGCGATCTTCTGTTGGGCAGGCGCACCAGCAGCCCTCCATAGCCCGTAAGGGCGACGGAGGGCCGCCCGCTGGAGTCTCAAGTGCCGGTGGCGTTCTTCGCACCCTCGCGCTCTTCGGCACGGTTTCGCTCGGAACCTGGATCCTCAGCGCCTTCCTCCTGTGGCCCTACATGTGGTTCCGCCCGTGGGAACTGATCCGCTGGTACGCCGACCCGCTCGCCACCGCCGGAGGCGGCGGGTCCATCGAATTCTGGTTCGGCAGGATCCGGACGGTGCCGTGGTTCTACTACCTGGTGGCGATCGCGGTCAGCACCCCGCCGCTCACGTTGCTGGCGTCCACCGGCTGGCAGGTGGCCGCGCTCTGGCGGCCCCGGAGCGTCGAAGGGCGTCTGCCGATCCTGCTGCTGATCTGGATCCCGTTGCTGGTCTGCTCGCTAACGGTTCGGCAGGGATTGACGCATTACCTGCAGATCATGATGCCCGGCCTGTGCCTGGGCGCCGGTGCCGGGGCTTGGCGGGTCGGAGGATGGCTCGCCCACCGGTGGAAGATTCCGCGGCGGACCGCGACGGGGAGCCTGGTGGCGCTGATGGTCCTGATGCATGTTTACGCCTGCTGGAGCGTGCGCCCGTACTTTTTCGAGTACTTCAATTCCCTGGTGGGCGGTGGTGGAGGGGTGACCCGACATCGCCTGTTTTCTCAGGGCGTTTACGGGGAGGCGATCCAACCCCTCTTCGATTACGTCAG
>JADZFN010000036.1 GCA_020849895.1 Verrucomicrobiia bacterium
AAAGTCCCCACCTGCGTCGGATCGTAGAAACGCACCGCGTAGCTCGTCGCGCTGTTGGTCACCACGTCCGCCAAGCCCCCGGGCATCCGCACCTGACGCGGTCCCCCGTTCGTCACAACCACCTGGACGTCTTCGCCCGAGACCTCGTAGTGGAGCGCCTGCGGCGTCGCCAACGACGCGTCCGCACTAAAGGCCTTGATGAAGAGCCGACCCCCGCCCTGCCCAAAGTAGCTGCGCCCAAGGTTCAGCGAGTAGTCCAGGCTCTTGTTCGCCGGAATGCCGCGACCCATGATGCACGTGGCACCGTTGCATTTGATCTGAAGGGCGGCATCACCCTCACGTGCCGCACTGACGGTCGGGCATCCAGACAGCGCGTTGCATGTGTCGAACGGGACAGGAGTCACGTTGGCCACCAGCAACCCGTCAATCGAGATGACGTGGGGATTGGGGGGCAACCAGTACCAATACCCACGCCCATCCAGATCGTGCGGCGCGGCGCCGGCTTCAGCGTCGAGTCGGATGGACGCGGAAGACCCCCCTTGGATCGCCCCCTGAAGCGGGACGAAGAGATCGTGCCCATCATAACCCATCCGCACGAAATAGCAGCCGCCCGTCACCGCGGGCACGCTTCCCCCCACACTCACCGACCCGGCGCAGAATTCCTGGACGTTGTATTGAGCATAGATGGTGCCCAACCAGTCCACGCAGTTCCCGCTTTGCACCGAATCCCCCCACTGAATCTGCTGCCCGAGGTTCGGATGAAACGAGACCGGTTGCCCGCCAGTTTGGCTTTCAATCGGGTGTCCGGGAGGCGGACAGTAATGAGAATCGTCGTATGCGACGATGTAAGAACGGCTCTTTTGAGACGCCGTGATCGTCAGCCCTCCGTCGCTCCCTCCTACGGAATTCGAGAGCTTCGGCTTCATCGACAGCCGATTGATCTGCTCCGCCAACAGCGGCAGGAACTCCGCATAGTTCGCAGCCGTGATGTCGCTCGGCAAAGGAATCCGATCCCGCTGCTCGTTTCGCGTGGGCAACCCGGCGGCGTTCACCAAACCCGCGCCCCCCACGTCCAACGCCTGGCTCAGAATGAAGGAGTTGCGCACCTTCCCCGCCAGATCGGCCACCAGCTTCGCCGCCTTGGTGGCATCCTGCATGTCCACCGCGTAAAAACCATCCGTCGGCATCGCGGAGGCAACCCCCGACGAGTTCAGCGGCCACACTACGTACCCTCCCGTCAACGCATGATAGCGATCCTGGTACGCCCGCTGAAGCTCCTCGATGTTCTGGGCGGAAACGACGCCTGCTGCGCCAAGGAACAGAACAGCTACCCAAAACAAGAACCATCCCCCACCCCGGGAAGAGGCACTTCCGTTCGCTGAAAGCCAACGCAAAGGCGGTGTCACGGGTTCTCTTCGAGGGGCGTGTAGAGGCGGAAGCCTAGCGCACCCTGCGAATCCAGCGCATCAGGCACATGCGGATCGCTGCCCAGCAGGTACTCCTGAAGGTTGGTCCGTCCGTCCCCGTCCGGATCCGCCGAAGCATCATTGGGATCGTTCGGGTTCAGGCCATGGGCGATCTCCCACGCATCCGGCATCCCATCCCCATCCGAATCGGTATACGGCGTTGCACTCCCCTCGTTCGAATAGCTGGAGTAAAGACTGCCGTTGGCCGCGCGCACCCGGTAAAAATACTCCGTACCGGCGCTTCTCCCCGTGTCGGTGAAGCTGGTCACTCCGGCCCCAACGGTTCCGATGACTGCAAAGTTCCCTCCTGAAGTGCGGCGCTCAATTTCGTAGCCGGTCGTGTTCGCGGCGTTGCCACTCCATGTCAGGTTCACGCTCGAGGCTCCGGTCGCCTGCGTAAACAGCCCCGTCGGATCCACAGGAGCCATGCCGTCGGTCGAAGCCGTGGCCGCGTCGGTCCACGCCGACATTCCCGCGCTGTTCACCGCGCGAACCCGGTAGGAATACGTCACCCCATCCGAAACGGAGGTGTCGTGAAACGAGGTCCCGTTCACGCCCACGGCCGCGATGAGGACGTATCCTCCACTACCAGTCTGGCGCTCGATCTGGAAGGCGGTCTCGTTGGAAGAAGTATCGGTCCACGACAGGTCAATCTCAGAGGAGGACACCGCCGTCGCGCTCAGAGCCGTTGGGGCCGAAGGCGCCTGATCCGCGGTCGAAACCGACACTTCATTCGACCAAGGGGACTCGCCCTGGGAGTTGGTGGCTTTTACCCGGTAAAAATACGTCGTTTCCGCAGAGAGTCCCGAATCGGAATACGTTTGAACCCCCGCGCCCACGTAACCGGTCGCCGCATAGCTGCCGTCGGCTCCCGCCTTGCGCTCGATGACGAAGGTACTCTCGTTGCCCGAGTTGTCCGACCATCCCAGCTGAATCTCCGTACCAGATACCGGGGTTGCCGTCAGTCCGGAGGGCGCGCCGGGCACGCCTTCCAAGGTGGTGGCGCTCGCTTCGTTGGAATAGTCGGAGTCCGCTCGAACTCCCAGAGCCTTGACCCGGTACGTATAGCCGGTTGAGGCCGACAATCCCCGATCCTGCCAAGCGGTCGTGTTGGGGAGAAGAAGGGCTACTTGCGCGAAGGTTCCTCCACTGATCTTTCGCTCGACCACGTAACCGAGTTCTTGATCCGAGTTGTCATTCCAAGCGAGGTCAATCTCGTCGGCCGCAACTGCCGCTCCCGTAAGCTCAGTTGGGGGGCGCGGGACCTGGATCCCATACTTGCGCGCCAGGTACTCGTCCACTTGCGCGCGATCCTGGGAGGAAAGTGTCCGCTTGTAGACAAGGATTTCCGCAATCTCGCCCTTGAAATAGTTGTTGAATGGATCGTTCGCAATCTTCAGTTGGGCTGACTGGGACACATCCAGCTGTGTCGTCACGTTTGTGCACGTCAACAGAACACCATCCACACGAATGCCACCAGTACTCCCGTCGCGGTACGCCTGCACCACATGGTAGGTGTAATCCCAGTTCGAGGGTTGCACGCCCCATGCGGGCGTACCGCCATGCTGCAGGTACAAAGAGTCGCCCGCGGTGGCATGCAGCAGAAATCGATGCTCAACGGGATTTGGATCTCCATAACACCACGCAAGCACCGTGTTGTTGACCTTCGACCCATCCTGTTTCATTACCAGGAAGAGGGTGCTTTCCGCCGCCGAGACCAGATTGCTCCCGACCAAGGAACTGCGCGTCAACACATCATCCGTACCGTCAAATCGAACGCCGGGAAGCCCCGTGTCTCCCGCGTTCACCCACAGAGGTCGGTACGAGCTCGTATCCTGAGAAACGTTCAAACCGTTCCCACTCAAGTCGACCCATTGGGCGACGTTGGATGGCGCCAGCATCACCCCGCCACCCGCCTTCAGCCAGAGCGAAAGCCCCTCCATGGGGACATTGGGCGCTCCCGCCGTAGCCTGCACCTCAGGCGAATAATCGCTCCTCCCGAAGTCATTCGTCGAACATACCCTATACGAGTACTGCACCCCACTCGTCAGGTTTGTATCCACATAAAACACGTTGTTGCTCGAAACCGTGGCGATCGCTTGGAACGTGCTGTTGGTGCCGTCGCGCCGCTCCACGCAGTAGCCGAGCAGTCCGCCCCCAAGCCCAGGTTGGCCACCGACCCACGACACCACCACATCAGTTCCCGTCCGCGCGTCGGCACTGGCTACTGGGACTGGAAAATACTTATGCAGCAGGTACTGCTCCAACTGACTCCGCTCATCACCCGACAACGCCACGTTGTAGATGAGAATCTCGGCAATGTCGCCGTTGAATGCATAATCCGCCGAAAACTCGCTTTTACCAAGGTAGTTGAGGTTTCGGACCACGTTCGCCGGAAGCGCCATTCCCGTCGCTTCCGAAGCCTTCACCGCATTCACATAAAGGGATGCCGTGGAGTTTGTACCATGGAGAATTTCGAACATCTGAGCATTGCTCGACTGCAGAGCATTCGTCGCGATGAGGCTGCCTCCAACTCTCGAGAAAAACATGAGGTCATTGCTCTGGTCCTGCCGGCACAGGGCGAGGTCATTGGTGTTTGGCCCCTGCCCAAAATCAAAGAACCTCGCCCACTTGGATTGGGCCGTGGCCCGACCGACAACGACGGCCGTAAGCCCATTTGTGAAGTTGTTGAAGACGGAGGGCAAATTCAGCCACTTCGCATTTCCATCGAAGTGCACTGCCGGGTGTCCATTAAACGAATTGTTTACAAGGACCGGAGAGTTGTTATTGCCAATCTGATAAGCATCCGCTCCATTCGAACTCTGGTCCATCCAGATCATGCCGTCGGATGTAGTGCCGGCGCCCACTTCCGCATTAAGCCAGAGCTGCAATCCACGCGTTGGAACCGGTGCGTTGGTCAGGGCGTTGCTCAGGTATTTATCCTTCAGATACTCGCTAACCGCCAAGCGTTCCGATTCGGACAACTCACGGTTGTAAAGGATGATTTCAGAAATATCTCCGTAATAGTTTTTGTCCAAGTATCCGTCATCCCCTCCGGCCCAGTAAAAGTATTCGCTTTGCCCGATATAGTTTGCAGTTCGAACGACATTCGTAGGAAGCGCGATATTGTCAGCCTGGCCGACAAGCGCCCCATCGCGGAACAGGCGCACAACACCATTCGTGCCATGGACCACCTCCAAGATCTGCCGCTTTCCCAAAACGATGGCGTTGGTGGCCACGGGCCCATTGAGCGAGCTGGTATCCACATCGTAGACAAGATGATCTGTCGCTCCATACCTTGACAAAATGATATCTTGGTAACCGGATCCGTTGTGCCCGTTACCAAGATCGAGGAAGCGAGCCCACTTGCGATTCTCCGTCGGACGGGCCACGACAAAGGCGCTCACACCCGCCGTGAAATTCGAAAATCCTGACGGCAACTGGAGGGAATCATCCCCGTTCACGCCCGCAAATCGAATCGCCGGTTTTCCATTGATCGCATTCTCTATCAAGCTGGGCTTTTGGTTGTTGCCGCTCTGCGTCGCGTTGTTCCCATTCCCGCTCTGATCCGCCCACATAAAGGGCGATCCATTGGTCACGCCAACGTCCGCCTTCAGCCACATCAGAAGCCCGTTCGTCGGCATCCCGCCCGTATTGACGGTGAACGTCACGCTGACCGCGTTGGTCCCGCTGGTCGCGGTCGCCGCCATGAGATTCGTGCCCTCGGACGTGAGAAAACACCAGGCCGAGACCTGGCCGTTGGTTCCCGATCTCAGGTTCAGTGTGCTGGAGGTCGAACCTCCGTTGGTGACAGCGAAGAGGCTCCCGCCGGCCAATGCACTAAAACTCACCGGGGCGTTTGTCAGCGCAAGCCCGTTGGTGTTGTTCACCTGAACGACCAACGGCATGGGAAGAAATGCGTTGGATGAACCAAACTGGTTATTGCCGCTGACAATGCTCAGGACCGGCAACAACCCGTTGAAGAAGTCGTTGGGGTTGGTTCCCTGCTGGAATTCCTGAAGGTTGGTGAGGCCATCCCCATCCGGGTCCGCGTTGGGGTCTTGTCCCGTAGCTCCGAAGTTTTGGATCTCCCAAGAGTCCGGAAGGCCGTTTTGGTCGAGGTCCACGAGGTCGAAGCGGACCTTGACCGGCACCGTGCGACAGAGATTGGTGCCTTCCCCCAATCGCCCACTGTATCCATAGCCCCAAGCCCAAACCGTCCCATCATTCTGAAGAGCCAGGGAGTGCTCGTCACCCGCAACAATGGCGATGATATTGCTCAACGCGGAGACTGCCACGGGCGTGCTGCGATCCACGGTCGTTCCATCACCGAGCTGCCCCCCATCATTCCAACCCCAAGCCCATACTGTCCCATTGGCCTTCAGGGCCAGAGAATGATAAGCGCCTGCGGCCACGGCCATGACGTTGCTCAAGCCGGCCACACTGACCGGTGTGTTGCGCTGCTGAGTCGAGCCGTCCCCAAGGTCTCCGAACCAGTTGCCCCCCCAAGCGGAGACACCCCCGTCTGCCAAGAGGGCGAGAGAATGGAACTGTCCAGCCGCCACGGAAACCGCATTGCTCAAACCCACCACACATACCGGCGTATTGCGCTGCACGGCAGCCCCATCGCCCAACTGTCCGGACGAGCCGGCACCCCAAGCCCACACCGTGCCATCGTTCTTGACGGCGAGAGAGTGATAGTTTCTGGCCGAAATGGCAACCATGTCGGCGAGATTACTTACCAAGGATGGACTACTGCTGGTGCCGTTAGGCGAACCAGTGCCCGCCTCTCCCTCATAGTTACGTCCCCAGCTCCATACAGTTCCGTCGTTCTGAAGCATCAAGCTATGGTAGGCGCCGCACGCGATGGCAGCCGCCGGACCTGACCCAGTAATTGGGAAGGGCTGTCCCCAAGTGTTTTGATTGTCTCCTCGCCCGAGCTCACCAAACGCGCCATATCCCCAACTCCAAACTGTGCCATCGGCACCCACCGCCATCGAATGCAGAGCTCCTCCCGCCACTTTAACGGCGTTGGACACACTTCCGATCAAGACCGGCAACGACGGAGCCGCGGCATTCCCGTCGCTTAGTTGATCCAGGCTGTTGTCGCCCCACCCCCAGAGCACGTGGTTGGTGTCAACGAACAGCGAAAAATCACCACCTGCTCCGAGCCGACCGCCCGTCTGGGCCACGGCATTGGTTGGGGGAGGCAGAGCAAACAACACCTGAACAACGTTGGTGCCGCTCGTCGCCGTTGCCAGAATGGAATTGGTCCATCCGCCAACCGAGGGTTCGCGGAACCAAACGGACGCCTTGCCGTCACCCGCGGATCGCACCGGCTGAGAAACCGCCAGCACGGCACCGTTCGTCCCCGTGGCGATCCTGCCTCCACCTTGGCTGACCGAAAACACCACTGCGGCATTCGACAAGGCCACCCCACCCGTGCCTTGGACAAGAACTTCCAGAGGCTGAGGCAGGAACGTGCAAGCGGGCCCTTGCTGCCCGTTCCCCAAGGAAATGGTGAGGCTCGGGATCACCCCATTGTAGAAATCCAACGGATACGGATCGCTCCCGTCGGGAATTCCGTCCCCGTCGGTGTCCGCAACGTTCGGATCCGTGCCGGCTTGTTGCTCCTGCAAATTGGTGAATCCATCTTGGTCGGGATCACCACTCCCCGTCTGGGCGGATATGCTTCCAAAATGCTCGATCTCCCACTTGTCCAGCAATCCGTCCTGGTCTGAATCGAAGAGAGGCATGATGGGAATCAAACGGTCCGTCCGGGTTCCGTCGCCCAGCATTCCGCCATCGTTATAGCCCCATGCCCACACCGTGCCGTCACTGCGTTTCGCAATCGAATGCAGGGCCCCAGCCGCCACGTCCACAACGTTGCTGATGCCCGAAACCGCCACAGGCGTCCACCGATCAGAACGGCTCCCGTCGCCCAGCTGTCCCACGTTGTTGTTCCCCCACGCCCACACGGTGCCGTCACTGCCCACTGCCAATGAATGATACTGCCCCGCGGCAATTAAAACGATGTTGCTCAAGCCGATCACCTGGACCGGAGAGTTTTGCTGGGTGCCGCTATTGTCGCCCAACTGCCCGCAGTTGTTGCATCCCCACGCCCACACGGTGCCGTCGCCACGGAGCGCCAAGGAATGGTAAGCGCCCGCGGCCAACGCCAACACATTGCTGATGCCCGAAACCGCAACCGGCGTGTCGCGCTGCGTCGTTCCTCCGTCACCCAGCTGTCCGTTGGAACCCATGCCCCACGCCCACACGGTGCCATCGCCACGCACCGCCATGGTGTGGTAGTTGCCCACGGCAATCCCCACCGCATCGTTCCAATTGGTAACCGGGGCCGGCACGCCGGTTGTCGAACCGTTCCCCAACTGCCCCTCGTTGTATCGTCCCCAGGTCCAGACAGTGCCGTCGTATCGAAGGCCGGCGCTGTGAAAGACGCCGGCTCCCAAGCTCACGAAATGCTCCACGGCAGTCATCGGAGCGGGGGTGTTCCAGCTCCCGCCGCGCCCCAACGCCCCAAACCCATTATAGCCCCATGACCAGATTCGCCCTTGGGAATCCAGGGCCATCGTGTGGATGTAGCCCCCTACGGTCTGCACGATGTTGCTCATGGCCCCGAGCTGCACGGGGGCGGTCTCCATGGCTTGGTGTCCGTCCCCGAGTTCGCCGCACGAATTGTCTCCCCAACCCCAAAGCGTGCCGTTGTCCGCCACCGCCATGGAGGCATAATGCGCGGCCCCCACTCGATGCACCAAGAAGGGGCTCACGGAGGGCAGGGCCGTAAAAATGACCTGCACCTGATTGGTGCCGCTCGATGCCACGACCGTTACGAGGTTCGTACCGGGGTTGAACGGAAACTGGTACCACGCCGCCGCTCGACCATTCGTCGCAGAACGCAAGGAGACGGAACTGACCAGCGGACTTCCATTGGTAAAGGAAGAAAGCAGCCCCCCACCTTGAGTCACATTGAAAACAACAGGGGCGTTCGCGAGGAGGGCACCGTTGGTGCCGGTGACCTCCACGGTCATGGGCAGTTCGAGGAAGGCGTTGGTCCATCCCCGCTGAAAATTGCCGCCCGCGATGCTCAGGATGGGAAGCACCCCGTTGTAGTAATCCGTCGGAAAGGCGTCGGCACCGTCAGGAATTCCGTCCCCGTCGGTATCCGGATTGAAAGGGTCCGTGCCGAGTTGCCATTCCTGCCAATTGCTGAGGCCGTCGCCGTCGGGATCGCTGTAGGTGGCGGGCAACTCCAAGACGCCGTTTGAAGAGAGCGCGATGTTGTACAGCCTGACCTCGTCCAGGACAAACGGCGTCCCGGTGATTGCAGGATTCGAGTTCCCGAGCTCGAAAAGCGCCGCGGTTCCGACGCTCCAGTTGGTGATTGTGGCGGTCGCCTCAGGCGTTCCGTCCACGTAGAGCGTCGCGTTGGAACCGGCCGTCGAATAGACACCCGCCACATGGTGCCACTGGTTGTCGAACACGTTGAGCGCCCCGCCGGACCCCGCCACGGACTGTACCTGCGAACCTGAGTCGATAAAATTCAAGCGGGCGATCCCGTTCGTGCCCACCACGAGGCTCCAGGCGTTGGTATTGGTCCCCGCCCAACGGGCCAGCACGGCCTCCCCGACCGCGTTGCTTCCCCTCAGCCAAGCCGACATCGTAAATCCATCCGTCAGCGAGAAGGTCCCGTTGGTGCCAAAACTCACGTAGGAGTTCGTTTCAAACGACAGGGCGTTGGAGAAAAGGCCCGTGACGAAAGGGGATGCGGGGAAATTGTTGAGCACACCGGTGACGGTGTTCCCCGAGCGATCCAGAACGTTGGTCTGACCAGCATCGTCCATTTGCCACCATCCCACGAGGTTGGTCGCCGCGTAGCCGTTGGTCGCAAACCCGTGTGCCGCCTGCCAGTCGTCGGGCAGTCCATCCCTGTCGAAATCCGCCGCGCGCAGCCAGATCAACCCCAAGCCCACCAAGATCAATCCAAGCCGCCACTTGTTCCGACCTGCTGCTATTCGCCAGTCGCTGATGGACCGGAAGACTTGCATGACGTTTGCTCATTAATCATGGACGTGAGGGGGCGTCAATCTTTTTCGACAGAATTTTTGAAAAGAATTTTGGAACTGCAGGGGATGCCCCCCTGCTCGGCATCCACTCATTGCACAACAACTTCGGTCACGATCTCATTCCTCTTCGTCGATCGCGCATAGGCCATCTGCGTCACGGCACCACCGTCGCGGTTTCCCGAAATCCGTCGTGCGAAGGCGCGCCCGCCTCCGTCATCGCCGGATCGCAGAAGCACGTTCGTGGCGTCCGAAAACACGGGCAACAACTCGGCACGCACACGCCATTGCGTGCTGCAATCTGCTTCCGCCCAAGTCGTCCCAGGACGAACTTTGCCAAACGTCAAAAGGAGCGCAACATTCCATGGCGTGTAGGCTCAACGGTGAAATCGTGGGAAAGGCATTTCCTTGAGTTGGGGGCCTTCCGCCGAAGGAAGGGGCACTGTGCGGTCCCGCCCAATTGGAGCGAAAACCCGGACCTGGCCCGCTGGGTGGCGGTCCAGCGAACCCGACCGGACGGCATATCCGTCGGCAGGCTTCGAAGACTGTTCCGCTTGGGATTCGATTTCGGGCCATGGAACACGCGCTGGATCCGTCGGTTCCTGGAATTGGTCTCCTTTGGCCGTCGGCACGGTCACTTCCATGTCCCTTCGGCCTGGCCGAGGAACCCCTCGCTCGCCAACTGGGTCGCCCTTCAGCGAAGGACCCTTTCCCGCCTCCCTTTGACTCGAAGACGGCTGCTTGCCCGGTTTCCTTTCGAGGGCACGTTACGGGACACGGCGTTCGACCAACGGATGGCCCAACTCCGATGCTTCCGAAGCCGCTTCGGGCATTGCCGGGTTCCCGCCGTGTGGCCGCAGAACCTCCGCCTTGCCCGGTGGGTTCGTCGCCAACGAGAGCGAAGGAGCCGTCTCTCCGTCGACAAGAGACGCCGCTTGGAGGCTCTTGGATTTGTCTGGAACCGGTTCGAATGGCAATGGGAGCGGAACTTTCGACAGCTCCAAGCTTTTCGAAGACGGAAAGGGCATTGCCGTGTTCCCGCCGGTGGGTCTCCTCAATCCCCCCTCGGACACTGGGTCTCCCGTCAACGACGACGACGCGCCAAGCTCTCGCGCGCACAGGTCCACCGCCTCAATGCCCTCGGGTTTGAGTGGCACATTCCTCATTCCCCTACGTCATCCTTGCTTGCGACGCCCCGCTCCACACGCGCAACGCATCGCCCTTGAGAAGGGGATGCTTCCTGGGTGACCGCATCTCGCGACCTGTCCTCGCGCAGAAGAAAAGCCACCGCTGTCAGCAACAAGGCGTTGCGGACAAGGGCCGCAGCCGGGGACGCCGCGACGATTGAAGCTCCGAAGCAGCCGCAGGGTACTTGCACGCCCCGTATCCATGCCGACACAAGCACCCCCGTAAAGACCAGCAGAAGCATAAAGAGGAGGCCGAGTGCGCTAGCACGCCAGGTTCGAAATGCCAGTGCGAGACCCGCCACGATCTCGACCCATGGAATGAACAAGGCGAGGATCACCGCCACCGGATAGCCGACCGCATGGAAGTTGAGAACGTCCACGAGAAACCGAAAAGGATCGGCAGCCTTGCGGGCTCCCGCGACGAGGAAGAGGCCTCCCACACCGATCCTTATCAGGACGATCACCACCTTCCACCACCGCCGTAGGGTGGGGTTCATCGCCCTTTTTCGCGGAGAACGTAAACCCGGTCCATGCCGGCTTTTTGAAGGCGTCGGGCGACCACTTCGGCTTCGACGCAGGACCTCGCGTCGCAACGCACGATCACCGGCCGGCCCGGACTCCATCGCTCCAACAGAGAGGAGAAAAAAACATCCCATTCCCCGGGAAGCGGACGTAATACGCCCGATGGATTCGCGGGCACTCCCCGCGCTGCCGTCTCCGTGTCCACCCAGAGGGAACAAGTGCGGAATCCTTCCCAGGTCCACGGCGGTTGCTTTGGATGAAACAAAGCTGCGACCGACGCTGGGAGCGCGGCGAGCACGCACAACGCGAATACCTGGCGTATCCGACAACTCATGGCGACCGGGATGACCATTCTTCCCGGATCATCGCGGGAATCGTAAACTCCTTCTTTGCTCCCATGGCGAAGTCGGTTTCCAGCAGGATCCGCGCCCTGGCGGCGGCTTTCGTGTCCTTCGGCGTGATCGTGAGCACGTACTCCCTGCCTTCTTCGAGAGTGCGTATCTTGGCTTGAAACACCTCCCCCTCCGCCTTCACGCCCAAGAGGTGGATGGGCTTTTCGTAAACCACTTTGAGGGAGACCTCCTTGGGCACCGGTTCTTCTCCGATCCTCCAGAACACAAAGGCCGGCCGCATTTCAAAGATTTCTGGAATATAGACCCGCAAGCTAAGAACCACGGTGGACTCAACGAGGTCGTCCATGCGAACGATGATCGTGCTGTCCTGTTGCCCCACGCGGTTACCGAAAGAGTAGGTCACCCTGATGCATCCAGTCTCGCCGGGCATGTACTGCTTCTTCGGGAGTTCGGCTGCAGTGCAGGCCCCACAGGAGCTTCTCACCTCGTGGATGGCAATCGCGTGGGTGGTCGTGTTCGTGAAGGCGAACACCGCCACTGCATTGGTGTCCTGGAGGGAGGCGCGGACCTCGATCCGTCGGGTTCCCCAACCCAGTTGGGCTTCGCTTCGGGGCGCCAACAAGAACATCGGGATCAGAAAGACCCCGATGGCAAGAAACCCGTATGGTCCGCGGTGGAGCCTCATAGCCTTCCGATGCCGCTGGTGAGGTCGAAGACCGCCATGAGAACGCTAAAGACAATACTCCCAACGAAAGCCGCCATGAGGACGATGAGGACGGGCTCGATAAGTGCCGTAAAGCGGGTGATCGCGCGGTCGAGGTCGCGTTCATAAGCCTGCGCGGTGTGCTGAAGCGCCTCGCCGAGGTCACCCGTGCGTTCCCCCACCGCGAGCATGTCGAGCATGAGATCGGGAAAGAGCTTCTGCGCGCCCAACCCCTCGTGGAGGCTGCGACCCTCGCGGACAGCCACGCGCGCCTGGCGAAGCGCGCCGCGCAACGCGGAGTTCGTGAGCGTCGCCTCGGCGACCTGGAGGCTTTCCACAAGAGTGACCCCGCTCCGCAGGAGCGTGGCCAGGGTCTGCGCGAGGCGGCTGAACTCCCCAAGGGCGAGAAGGGAACCGGCCAAGGGGACCCGCAACAGCGTGCGGTCCCAGACCAGCCGCCGCTCGGGCGCGCGGATCCAGGCACGGAATCCCCACCATGCCGCGACCCCCACAAGGGGAATCAGCCAGCCAAATCGGGCGAGGGCGTCGCTCGTCCAGACAAGCATCTGGGTGGACCAAGGCAGCGCCTGCCCCATGTCCTTGAACATCCCCGAAAGGCGGGGAAGCATCACCAGCATGAAGAAAAGGACCGTCATCAGCCCGGCGGTGATGATGATGCAGGGGTAAATCAATGCGCTGACCACGCGTTGGCGCACCGCCTCGCGTCGCTGGAGATACGCGGCGAGGCGCTCAAGGACATCCACGAGATGTCCGCTCATCTCACCGGCCTCGACCATCGCCCGGAACATGGAGCCGAAGAGAGTGGGATGGGCCGCCATGGCGGCGGAGAGGGGCCGGCCCCCCACAACGGCGGCGCGGAGGTCCTCGAACACCTGTTGCCACGCGGGATCAGCGCTGCGACGGGACATCACGGCCAGGGCTTCGCTCAGGCGCATCCCAGCGCGGAGGAGTTGAGCAAGTTGTTCGGTCTTGATGGGAGTGAGCGAACGGCGCGCCCGGGGCTGTCGCAAGCGAGCAAGCAGTCCTCCCGCCGGCCATGTCACGGGAGGCCCCTTTCCGTTCTGCTTCGGGGCGGTCGCCGGCGCCTCTTCTTCGCTGACATGAAGGGCAAACCACCCGCGCTCGGCAACGAGGCGGTACGCATGGGCGGAATCGCGCGCCTCGAGGCGGTCCTTCTTCAGCACGCCGGCTGCATCCCGCGCTTCGATCGCAAACCAGTTCATCGGGGAAGCGGAAGAAAACGGCGACCGCTACCAGTTGCGCACGTCGTCCTCGCTTTCGACCCCATCCTTGCCGAGGGAACTCAGGTCATAGCCTTCGGGATTGTGGACGCCCGGGGAAAGATAAACGTAATCGCGCCCCCATGGGTCGCGCGGCAGGGTCTTCTTCTCTAGGTACTGACGCCAGTTGGGCGGGATGGGCTCGGAGGTGGGTTTCTCAATGAGGGCCTTCAGACCCTGCTCGGTGCTCGGGTAACGGCCGTTGTCGAGCTCGTAGAGACCAAGGGCGGTGCGGAGAGATCCTTCGACATCGCTCCGTGCCGCCGTAACGCGCGCCTTCTCCGCGTTGCCCTGGATTTTCACAGTGGCAACCGTGAGGAGCATGCCGATGATCACCACCACCAACATGATTTCGAGAAGGGTAAAGCCCCCTTGCAGGAATCTGGAACGATGCATGCGGCGGGCAAATAACGCGCTCATGAGGTCACTCCCTGATCTGCGCGGGCTTGGCAGGAATCGACTTCGGGCGTTCGATGGCATCGATCTGTTCGGAGAGGTTCTTGCGGCTAAGGATCTTGTCCTGCAGCCCCTGCTTCTTGAAGAGCTCCAAAGAACGACGCCGGAGGGTGGCCTCGGCGCTGGCCGCCTCGGCGGTTCGCAGCACGGTGGGTTTCAGCATTACCATCAACTCGGTCCGTGTCCCCTTCTTGTCCGTGGAGCCGAAGAGGTAGCCCAACACCGGAATGTCGCTCAAAATTGGAACGCCAGACCGGGTTACCGTCTCTTTGTTTTCGATGAGGCCCCCCAGGATCACCATGCTGCCGTCCTGCACGGACACAATCGAACTCGCCTCTCGCCGGGCGATGACCGGAACCTGGTTGTTATCGATGACCTGAAAACTAGTAATGTTGTCCACGCGCTGGAGGATGTCGAGGACCACGAGGCCGTCGGGGTTGACCAACGGACGAATGGTGAGTTGGATGCCGATGTCCTTGTACTCGTAGTTGGAGCGGAGATTGCCCTGATTTCCTACGAGATCGGTAGCGGTGCTGGTGACGATCGGGCGCGCCTCGGCCACGACGATTTTGGCCTCCTCGTTGTGGCTCGTCTGGATGATGGGCTGGGACAGGATCTTGACGCGGCTGTTCTGGGCAAGCGCCTGGACGAGAATGTCCACCTTGGAGTTCTTGAGCGAGGCGAAGTAGCTGAGGCCGGCAGGCAGACCTGTCGGGAGCGCGGCGGCCGAACTGATGGTCGCGGCGTCGAGAGGGTTGATGGTCAGGCCCTTCACCAAACCCGCATTCGCGAGCTGGCCGCTGCTCGCGCGGGCGAGGACATCCACGCCCAGCGAGTCTTCCCGGTCGAGCGAAACCTCGACCACAATCCCCTCGAGGAGGACCTGGGCAAGGAGAACGTCCACGTCCTTCACGAAGTCCTGCACCCATGCGATGTCGGACTCGGTTCCCATCACGATGAGGGAGTTCGTGCGCGGGTCGGCGTAGACGACCAGGTCCTCGCCGAACTTGTTGACTTTGGTTCCGCTGGCCGAAGAAAGGCCCGACGAGGAAGGCGAGGTCGATCCCGCGGAAGAGCCGCGTTGGGGCGAAGCGGAATAGGGGCTTCCCGCCGTGTCACGGGTGAGTCGATCCTTCTTGGCCCGCGAGGAGGCCCCACCCCTTCCCAAAACCTGGTTAATGAGGCCCGCGAGGTCTTCGGCCTCCGCGTACTTGAGTGCGATGGACTTGAGAATGGCCGGCGCGGCCGAATCAGCGTCGAGCCTCTCAATCATCTGGTCGAAGAAGGGAAAGTTGACCCCACGGGTGAGCAGGATGATCTGGTTGGTCCGCTCGTCGGCGGAAATGCTGACCTTGCCCACCACGATGGCCTCCTCGCTGAAGGTCAGCTCACCTCCCTTCGCGGCGGCGGCAGCCGCCTGCCCTTCCGCCCCCGGTGCTGCGGGAGGCGCACCCGGCGTGGCAGGTTTCTGCCCTTGTTGGGTGACTCCGGTGGAGCCGAGGAGTTCGAGAATCCGGGCCACTACGTCTTTCGCCTTGGCGTTCTTGAGTTGATAGAACTTGGTCTTGACCTTGGCCTCCAGTGGACGATCCAGGTGGTCGATGATCTTGCCGATCTCAATCAGGTTTGCGGCGGTGTCGGTGATCAGGATCGAGTTGGTGCGAGGGAATGGCGTGATCTGACCGTAGGTGTGAATGACGGGCTTGAGACTGTCCTGAACGTCCTTGACCTCCACGAATTTGAGCTGAAACACCCGGCTCGCCACCTGGTCCGCCGGCAGCAGTTTGTCGTCGCCGGCGCTGACGGCAACCCCCTCCCGTGTGACGTCTTTCGACAGGACTACCTTGAAGAACTTCTCCCCTTGGCGGACGACGGAGAAACCGTTGATCGAGAGAACATTCTCCAGGGCAATGATCGCATCCTCCTTGCTCAGTGGACCGTTTGCCTGGAGAACGATTCGGCCCGTCAGGGTGCTGGGGCGAATCGCCGTGCGACCGGTCAGGTCCGCGTACAGGGCGATGATCTGGTCGACCGTCGCGTTCGGAAAGTTGATCGTAACTTTGTCGTCGGGACCCGCCGGGGCGCTTTTGACCAAGGGGGTGAGCAAACCGTTTCCGACGAACGCCGTCAGGAGCGCGATCCACAGGAACCGTGAGTTCATGGCACGAGGTGAGGCGACCCGCACTTCACACTCATGATGGCAAGGTTCCGCCAACGCATCAAGACATCATCTCATGCTGGTCCAGGTGGCATGAGATCCTCCCATGCGACGATCTGCTTCTGACGATACTCGCCCTTGAGGCATCCTTGAGGATGCAAATGTTCGGAGGAACAAAACCCCGTGTGACGATAGCCTGCAAAATCTAGCATGTTGCCTTCTTATGGAAGACGGATGCGGAAGGTTGGAGCGGTAGACGCATTGGTCACAGGGGGGGAGAAGCAAGTGCAAGTCCGCAACAACCGCGCCCCTACGGCTCGGGTTCCACTCCACGCAAACGAGAAGGATGACGGAGTCGAGGGACCCATCGGATCATGGTGCGCACGCGAGAGGGAATGGGCGAGTCGGAAGTTTGCCCGGGTGACTTTGTGGCCGGGTGGACGCCCACTTCCGTCGCGAGGGCCTGAACCTTGGCGCGAAGCTCCTGGCAGGACTTCCGCCCGGTGGCGACGTTTTCCTCCGCGGCCGCCAAACGGCGCTCGCCGCTCCACTTCGAAGATTCCAAGCTTGCGCGTTCCTAGCGGAGGCTTTTCAGCCTCCGCTCCATCGACCGGAACTCGTGGCGGCACGTTCCCCATGAGCTGCGTTGCCAAGCTCCGCATCTCTCCCACCGGAATGGGCTCCGGTCGAACTTCACCACCTCACAGTCGTGTAGTGAGCGTTCTTGACCCCAGCGGTGATCGCGACGAGTCCTTCCGGGCCGATGAGTTCCCGGATGCGTTGGAGGCGGTCTCCGTTTCCGGGGGAACGCGAGTCGAGGAACTGATTCGCCAGGCCACCCCAGCCGGTGTACTGGCGCAACGCCTCAGGCTCGGAGGCCGAAGGAGGCGAGAAGTCTCGGCCCGCTCGCCTGCAGGCGACGATCTCCATCGCGCGGAGGTTGGCCTCGACCCAACGCAGGGGCGTAAACTCAACCGGTCGTGCAACGTCCAGCCGCGTGTCGCGGAGACGCCGCCCCTTCTCGATGTCTAATGGGTTAGCAGCAACTCGTGGAGGAGATCCGACTTGATCACCGCGCTCCGAGCCCGCCACTCCTCCTCGGTCATCGCTGCCCGCGCGTCGCTCACCTGGAGGCGGTAAAGCTTCGCGATCTTTTCGATTGTCGCCGCGTCTGTACCGGGCTCCATGTTCGCTGCGACTTCCTTCTTCGCTTCGTCGAGGGTCATGGGATGGTTCCGAGGTTGTTTTGGATCTCCGCCGCTCCAGCCCGAAAACGGGTACCGCGCGGAAACTTGCGTGGTCAGAGCTTCCTCGTCCTCCAGTGGAAGGTCAAACAGGAACTCGGTGGATGCTCGGCCCTGGACAGATCGGAGGACCGGCGACAAGATGACGCCCCCTCAGAGGGCCTCCTTCAGGAGACGTCGCAGGGCGCGGGGTTCGGTGCGCATGTCCCAATTGAGCTTTCGCATCACCCAGTCGTCGCGACGGCTCCCTTTGAGCCCAAGCGCGACGGCCTGCGCCATGAGGCGCTTCGCACGATCTGCTTCCTTGCGGCGCTCGGACTGATTCCGGCTGAGCTTGAGACCCTGCTTTGCCAAGCTTCGTGTACGGTGGAGGGCCTTGATTCGCTGCCACCAGAAGTCACGTTGGTGATCCAGGCTCCAGTACGCGGGAAGAAAGATGACGGTGCCAAAGGGGGTAAGGTGGACGCCGACATTGAGGAGGACCGGTATGTCGCCTCGCATGCCGCGGAGGTTCCACCGGTGGCAGAAGTTCCTGAAGGCCGTGCGGAAACGAGTGCGTTCGCCATTCCAGTCCCGGTGCAGATTCATCCTCGGGTCCTGATCCTGCACGAACTCCTCGTAAATCATCCCGCTGGAGTCACGGTACTTCGCGACATTGAAGGCAGCCTTGATCTGGTTCCATTCCGAGGCCAACTCCTCGCTTTTCCGCCGTTCCTCTTGGACGACGGAAAACTTGTGTCTGGCGCGAACAAAACCGCTCTTGCTGTGCATGCGCGTTGCCGCCTCGTATTGTGCAATGACCGCCCGCACTTCCGGAGAAGGCGGCACCGAAAGAAGTTGAAGGACCAACCTCGTTTGAACATCCAGTGGCCTGCCCCGCCGCAGGTTCTTCGCAACATGGAGGCCGAACGTGTCGAGTCCGACCGGCCAGAGACAGGTCGGCGCCAACATCCATGCGCCGAGCTTTTCCAGAAGCGGGCAATCCGGATGCCTTCGCGCCCGCGCGGGCAGAAGCCGCAATGCTCGAATCAGAAAAGCTTTGCCGGGAAAAACAGTGGAACGAGAGGCGCCTGCTGTTCGGATGGCCGGTCGAGAGCGCTTCGGCATCCTCGCGAATTATCACGAAGAGAGAGGACCGGAATGACCAACATTTGATGCCAAATGTTGTCCTAACTTTTTCCGGGGTTTCTTTCCAAGATGTCCCCATGAAGCACGCGGAGCTTGTGACACCCTTGGCAATCCATGACGCAAAGCGGGCGCGCTGAGAGCGCGTGCAACAGCTGCAACAATCACGATGCCCCATGCCGCTGAACATCAAGGCAGCCAAGCCTCGAAGCCATGACGACAAAGCTGACCACCGGTGATCTCGACGACCTCACGATGAAGGCTCGAATCGCCGAGAATGCCGCGAGACTCACTTGGTTGAAGCCCTGCGAGGCGGCCTGCTACATGAACATCGGCGAATCCACCCTTTGGAAACTTCTGGCTGAGGGGACAATCCCCTCTTCGAAGGCCGGAGGCAACGTTCGCATTGCCCGAACCGACATTGATGCCTACTGGGCCAAACGGAGGCGAGGCTCGACGGCAGAGGGGGGCTGCGAGAAGTGAATGCGTACCCTCACGGCCTCGGTCGCGAAATGCTGTTTCGCCAGATGATTCCCGTAAAGCCTCATGACGAGAATGCCGTTGTCGGTGTGCCCAAGCCAACCCGCAACGGTGGAAGCGCTAATCCCTGTTTCGAGGCATTGTGTGGCGAAGTAGTGGCGGCAAGCGTGGAAGGTAAACCGTTGAACCTTCGTTTGATCACAAGCGGTGATCAGGGATTTTTTGGGGCAGTACTCAGTGGGGTTGCCCTTCTTGAGCCTATGAGTTTTTGGGAAAAGGAGTCCTTCGGGCTGACGCCGCACTTCAAGCCATGCACGGAGCCCCGGAAAAAGATCGACTTCCCTTGTCTTGTTCCCCTTTTCGGTGACCGTCAGGTGTCCCGCGTCAAAATCAATATGCTCCCATCGGAGGGTTCGAGCCCCTTGGCAGCGCAAACCACTCAGGCAGAGCAACTCGATAAAATCGGCGGCCTTCATGCCATCGGCGCCCGTAACACACTTGGGACCTCGGAGGTATGCGAGCACCTTCGTGACCGCTTCCGTTGTCGGCACATGGACTTTCTTTGTGTTCGCTCTATACCGCTTGAGTTGGGAGAGGGGATTGGCCCAGATCCATCCTCGTTCTTTGGCGAGATCAAAAACCCTGCGGAGATGCGTCATGTCAACCTGGGCCGTCCTGCCAGAACACTCCAATTCCCGGGAGTCGAGATATTCCTTCAGTTGGGAGGGACGGATTTTGCTCATCCTGAGATGTCCCAGACGTTCCACTGCCTTGTTGAGATGACCTTCAATGCCGATCAACGTCTTTGCAGCCATTTTCTGGGCCACGACTCGCTTCTTGGCCAAGGATACCACTTCAGAGACGGCTTGGGGAAAAGTGGGGATGTCCTTGTGTCGTGCGACCTCGGAAGGAGCGGCCCCCAAGGAGAGACGGAAGTCGAAAAGGCGCGCGTTGGCAATGTCTCGGACCTTGGTTTTGAGGCTCAGCCGTCGAATGCGGCTATTCTTCTTGATTACGGCATAATATCGGCCAGTCTTTTTCCTGATGAACAGGTGCTCTGCCACTCTGGTATACTCGGTCATGGTCTCAATCAATACCATCGGAACCATGGGATACAAGGAAAAAGCGTGATTTCGGGATACCAATATGGTATACCACTCAAAAATAGTCAGGGTGACAGCGAGAGCAGAATTACAGAATTTTTCAGAGTTAAACCTCCGTCGGGTCGGGCCGTAGCGCAGCTTGGTAGCGCGTCTGCCTTGGGCGCAGAAGGTCGCGAGTTCGAATCTCGCCGGCCCGACCCGACGGAGGCGCGCGCGCCGAAGATCGTCGCCACACAAAAACGACGGCTTCGGCGGAGGGGATCGCACCAACCCATCCCCCCTCTTCCCTTCTCCTTTTTTCAACCCCGCGCCCCTCTTCGGCACTCCATGGCCTCTCTCGCCTTCTCGGAAACTCCTCCCCTCTCTTCCCCCCCTTTGGAGCGAAAAATATTTTCCGCGGCGCCAAACGGCACGAACTTGAGTTCGCGCAATTTCCCTTTTGCACAACCCTTCCCTGCTGTTTTCGCGAAGAATTCACTTTCCGAGATTGCACAGGACCGTAGTCGGCTTAGACTGCATGCGTCTCGCGGAACTCGCATGTCGTCCCTAACCTTCACGTCTCCTGTTGTCGCCCGCCTCGCCTCCCGCGGCAAAGCCGCCTCTTCCCCTTCCCGATTCAAGCTTCAAGCTTCAAGCTTCTCTTTCACTCTCATCGAGCTCCTGGTCGTCGTTGCGATCCTCGCGATCCTCGCCGCGCTGCTGATGCCATCGTTAAAATCTGCACGCGAGACGGCGAAGGGCGTCCAGTGCATGAACAACCTCCGGCAACTCATGCAGGCGGAAATCCTATGGGCCGGCGAACACGATGGAAACTTCATGTTCCGAGATGAGAATCAAGTGTATAGGGACGAGTGGTTTGACAACACCTCGGGAACCCGTCCGTATTGGTTTGTTCTCATCCGGCGTGCTCTGGGAACGACTTGGGGAGGCGATCAATACAACACGCTTGCGACGTTCAACGGAAGGAATTCGATCGGGATGTGTCCCGGAAACCGGAACGGCGAAGCCTGGGATCCAGGGCCGTGGAACAGCAAGCAGTTGGGATTCGGCTACGGGATGAACTCGATGGTTTTGGGGACCGGTCCTAACGGTCAGTCCTACCGCTCCATGGCTGCGATCGCCAATCCGGCGAAGAAACCGGCCATCGTGTGTTCACGGATCATCCCTGATGCGGTTCGCGGATATGGATTCTACGCAGGCAGCACGAACCAAATGGCTTTCGTGCACAAGGGGCGTGTAAACGTGATCTTTGTGGATGGGCACGCGGACAGCATGAAACCCGCAGCGATCCACCCGCTCATCAATCTCGCAGCCGAAGACTGATTTTCCTTCATCCGCTTCGCCCTGGGAAATGGAGGTTGCAGAAAACGGGCGCGCGGAATTTGTTTTGTCCTAAAAGCAAGAGTAGGTTCCTCTCGCCCTGCATGTCCTACGAAATCTGGCATTACCTCCACCTCCTCGGCGCATCGCTCGTCTTTCTCGGCTACGGCGCCCTGCTGGCGCCTCAAGGGATTCGATCGGGCATGATGCTCACCGGCCTTGGCGCGGGAGCGAACCTCCTCTCGGGCTTTGCGCTGCTGGCCAAGATGAACCTGATGCATCCCGTCCCCGTGTGGGCGGGACTTAAACTGCTGCTCTGGTGCGTCATCGCCGTCTTGCCGGTTCTCGCGAAACGCCGCATCTTGCCTGCGTCCACGGTAGTTGCCCTCGGAGCGCTCGTCGGCGCAGGACTCACCGGGCTGGGTTGGTTCAAGCCCTTCTGATCGCGCGCGTTCCGGGAGGTTCGACCTCCACAAGTTGAAGGTTGCCGGCATGGCCTTCCGACGCCAAGCTCGCCGCCGCTCGCCATGAACTCCCCTCGCCTTTCGACCGGCCTCTGCAGCGTCACTTTTCGGAAGCTTTCCGTTCAGGAAATTCTCGCGCTGGCGAAACACGCAAGTCTCGACGTCCTCGAATGGGGCGGCGATGTCCACGCTCCGCCCACGCTCTCCGCGGCGGAACTGCGGGAGATCGGCGCGCGCACGCGCGACGCCGGCTTGCAGGTCTCCAGCTACGGCGCCTATTTTCGCATGGGCGAGACGCCGGAAGACGCGATCGGCCCCGTTCTCGACGCCGCCGGACACCTGGGGACTCCCGTCGTCCGAATCTGGGCGACCCGAACGCCCTCGGCCACGGCCACGCCCGAAGATTGGAAGCGCGCGCGTGATCTTGCGCGGCGTCTCGCGGACCGCGCCAAGGCTGCTGGGATGACGCTCGCCACCGAGTTTCATCGCGGATTTCTCACCGATACGGCGGTTTCCGCCGCGCGCCTCGCGCGCGAAACGGATCACCCGAACTTCCGAAGCTTCTACCAGGTCTATCTCGAAACGGGATGCGATCTCCTGGCGGAATTGGAACAGATGCTTCCCTTCCTCGTCCACGTTCATGTTTACCATTTGGCCGGCGCGGAACGCCGGCCGCTTGCCGAAGGCGCGGCTCTCTGGATGCCGCTCCTGAAGAGGCTCGCCGAAGACTCCCGTCCACGCGCCTTGCTGCTCGAATTCGTGCGGAAGGACGCCCCTGAACAGCTCGTCGCCGACGCGGCCACGTTGCGTGCGTGGGTCGCCGCGGCCGCGCAAGAGGCGTCGCCCTCCGCCCCAGCACCGAGCGACGTCGTTCGCCGACGTTTTTCGGAAAAAGACGCACGACGGGAAGGTTGACGCGCGCACGCGCGCGCCGCACCTTCGGCTCGTGCGCGTCGCGGTCCTTCACCGTTCTCTCGAAGCGGAAATCCGCCACCTCGGCGAAGAAGGCGGCACCTCGCTCCAGCTCCTCCTCGCTTTGCGCGACCTCGGCGTCGAGGTTCTGGCCCTCACTCAATCGCCCCATCCGGAACGCTTCGCAGACGGAAAGATCGGCGGACTTCCTGCCGTCGTCTGGCACGAAACACGGCGCGATCCAGGACTCGCTCTCCTCGACAAAGGGATCAAGCTCATCTATCACCACCGGAAATTGGCCACCGACACGCAGCGCGCCCGACGCGCCCTCGCGGAGCGCGGGCCGTTCGATGTCGTTTGGGCCTACAGCGAGGAGCCGGACGGTCTCGTGGCCGGCGTCCTGCGCGCACTCGGGAATCGCATCCCGCTCGTCATCGGCATCCAGGCGCTCCGCTACGGTTTTCAGGACGGGCGTCCGCATTTTATCGAAAAAAGGAGCCTCCAATTCGGCTTCCGCCGCGCCAGACGGATCGTCGCGAACAGCCCCATGGTCGCGGAAGACCTCCGGCGTCATTACGGGGTTGCCCAGGAAAAGCTGACGTGGATCCCTCATAATCTCACCCGCCGCTTTCTTCGTTCGATCGAAGCGCCACAACTTCGGCGGAGTGGATCTCCAACTGTCCTTTTTCTCGGCGCGATCAACGAAAAAAAGGGAGCCGACGTTTTTCTCGATGCGGCGGCGCGGCTCTCGCGCGAACGCCCCGATCTCCTCTTTCGAATGATCGGTGGCGTCACCGATCCGCGCGCGGCGTGGTCGCGCGCCTGGGCGCAGCGCGTCGCGCGCGGCGGCCTGGGGCCGCGCCTCGCTCAACTCGGTCATCTCCCCCCCGAAAAAGTGATGGAGGAAATCCGCGCGGCGGCCGTGGTCGTTCTGCCCTCGCGAATGGACGAGTTCTCCCGCGCCGCCGTCGAGGCGCTCGCGCTCGGAACGCCGGTCGTGATGACGGAACGGATGGGGGCGGCCTTTTATCCCCGCCGCGAGGATTCGGGAGTCGTCGTCCCACCGGGCAACGCGGAAGCGCTCGCCTCGGGCATGCGCGAGGTGCTCGACAAGTCCGGCTATGCCGAGCGCGCCGCGGCGTCCGCGCGCGCCCTCGGCGACGAGCTTTCCCCGGAACGCGTCGCCGCGCAGTGGCGGCGAGCCTTGGGCGAAGCGGCAAACGGCGTTTGACGGCGGCGGCGACACGCCGTCAGAATCGGGCGATGTTTCGCCGCTTCCTCCGGTCCCTCGCGTGGCGGGCGATGCCCTGGGCGGGTCTCACGCTGAATCTGTCCACCGGGATTTCGTTCCCGATCCGCACGCGGCAAGAGGCGCGACTCGTTCAGGAAATCCTTCTCGAACGGGCCTACCAACCGCTGCTCGAAGCGCTCGATCCGCCGCGCACGCTCGTGGACCTCGGCTGCAACGCGGGATTCTTCACGCTCTTCGTCGAGCACGAGCGCAGGCGACGCGCCCCGGCATCGCCTCCCGCACGCGGCCTGCTCGTGGACGCCAACCCGGACTGCCTGCGCCGCGCACGCTCCACGCTTCGCCTCAACCGCCTCGCGGATCGGTTCGATCTCGTGGACGGATTGATCGGGCCTCCCGGAGAGCCGATCGAGTTTCACATCAGCAAGGCGGACGGCCATTCCTCCGCATTCCACCGCTATTGCACCCGCCGCACGGTGCGCCGCACGAGCCTCGACCTTGAGGCCGAGATCACGCGACGTTTTCCGGACGGTGTGGACCTGATGAAGGTGGACATCGAAGGAGGCGAAAAATTCCTGTTGGAACACTGGGCCCACACCCTTCGCCGAAGCCGCGCGATCCTCCTCGAATGGCATCGCTTTGCCCTCGAAGGCGACGAGCTTGAACGGAGGATGCGCGAGCTTGGCTTTGAGCTGCGCCTCAAAGTCCAGGAGAGCGCGCATCAGGCCAACGTGTTATACGCCGCACGCCCCGTTTGAAATCGCGGCGGCAGCGAATCCCCATCCTTCGCAAAACGCGCTTAGAGGGTGTTTGAAAATTCGACAGAGGGCAGGCCAATTTTCAAACACCCTCTTAGCGAAGGGCGGGCGGCAGGAAACGGCGATGCGCAGCGAGGAGCTTCACCCCCAACTCGCGCGTTTGCGCGCCGTTGAGGTGAGAGGTCACGGGGTCGAGCCGCAGCGCATGCAACGCCAGCTCGCGATCGCCGCGGAAGCAGGCTTCGACGCCAAGGTCGAACACCCGCGCGTAAGGCGCGACGAACCCGAGGACCTTCTCCGGCAGCGGCCCGAACGCGATCGGCGCAAACCCGTTGGCGTCCACGCGCACCGCCGTCTCCACCACCGTCCCCAGCGGAAGGTTCGCGATCTGGCCGACGTTGGGGACGTTCCCCACGTCAATGAACACCCGCCCGAGGGCATGCGCCTGAATGATGTCCGCGGCGGTCTCCCGGCTTCGCGTGCGCATCCATTTCGGCAGATTCCCCAGGAGCATCGCGCGGAGGCGGCGGGCGCGGGCCGCAAATCCCCGCCGCCGTTCCGAAATCGAGGTGCGCACGATCTGGTACCGCCTCATATTCGCGCGGTTCGTGATGTACTGCGGAAAAAACTCGCACGTATGGCGGTCGCCGAGATAGGGCATCACCCCCGTCTCACGGAACAGCTCCGTGGCCACCTCGCGCTTTGAAGTGAATCCCATCGGGTCCGGCGCGCTGGCGCGAAGCAGGTCGGTCATGCTCTTCGTGCGAATTCTGCGCTTCAAATCCGAGAGGAGATCGCGTCCTTTCGCACGGAGGGCCGTCATCCAGAAGAAGTGGTTCAGCCCTCCGTACTGCGCCGCCAGGTCCTCTTCCCGTTCGAGGCGATAGAACCGCTTGAGGAATTCCAGGTTCTCGAACAACCCGTGGCATAACCCGACGACCGGGCCTCGACAGAGGCGGGCGAGAACCGCTGTCAAGGTCGTCATCGGGTTGGTGTAGTTGAGGACCATCGCCCCGGGCGCGCGCCGGTTGATTTCTCCGGCCAGCTTTCGGAAAACTTCGAAGTTCCGCATCAGGCGCGCCCAGCCACCCGGTCCGGAGGTGTCTCCGACCGTATGGAAAACGCCAAACCTTTCGGGAATGGCGAGGTCGTGCGCCATCGCGTCCAGACCGCCGGTCGAGATCGCGATGATGATGTAATCGGCGCCGTCGAGCGCCGCGGCCTGGCGGTCGGTCGGCGTGAAGCGCGCGTCGGCCTTCAAATCTCCATTCACCTTCCGCAAGACGGCGGCCACGAGCTCGGCGGCGCGCCGCTGAAGGTCCAGCAGGACAAACTCCGAATCCCGGATCCCTTCGGTCATCAGCATGTCCCGGACCAAGGCGGGCGCCCACGCGTTGCCGCCGCCGCCGACGAGGACGATCTTTTTTCGCTTCATGAAAGGACGAGACTACCACCCGCCGCCGGCGCTCACAAGAGAGGGAACCTCCGAACTTCAGGCGCGCCGTCGCCGGTCGCGCGCGAAGTCGCCAAGATCGCTCCAGCGAAGAATTCCATGAACCAGCGTCGAGCGGATGCCGTCGGAGACGTAGTGCCGCGCGCCCACGAAGGATGCAAAGCTGCAAAAACCGCCACCGACCGTGAGGCGCCGCACTCGCGGGTCCGCAGACGCAGCCAGTTGGCCGCACACCCCGTGACATCCTTCCGCATGAAGCGCCACCCGCCGCGGGTCCAAGCCGGGCCACTCCGCGATCACGTCAAGCGCGCGCGTCACGTCCCAGGCGCGAAGCATGGCGAGATCGTCGCCCAGCCACATGAGGTCGTCCGAAAACTTGTGAAGGGCTCCAAACCTCCCGCGAGACCCGCACGGATTCAGCGCGTTGGGCGCCAAGGCACCTTCCCCCGCCGTGTCGAGCACGAGCACGGCTTTCCCGAGACGACCTTGCGCCCGGATCCACGCGAGATGCGGGCGCAGGCAAACGCTTCCCCCATCCCAAATCGCGAGGACCACCGGCAGGCGATGAGCACGAGGTTTCGACGGACGAAACAGGCATCCGTGCCCCAAAAGGCACGGCTGACTCCACCAAAACGCCGCCTCGACCTCGAGCGCGCCGAGCCGGCCCAAAGGGATGAAGCGCGGATTCAACGCGCTCCGGGTTCGCATGCGAAAAATCCGCCGCCGCAGCCAGGCGACGGCCCGCTCGCGCGATGGGCGCGCCGCAAGGACTTGGTGGAGGCGGTCGCGGTTCTCATGCAGCACGGCGCGCGCGCCGGGCAGCTCGCCCATCACCTGTCCCGACTTCGTGCACCAGAGGCGCGAGGGCGGGAACGGCGAAACCTTCGGCCTGTGAACCGTCCGCGCTCCGAGCAGATGCCGCGCGAAGAACTCCGCCGCCGCCGCCGCCAGACGCGGCGTGTAGCGGTGAACGCTCGCGTCTTCGACGAGGGCGAGGTCGGCGGATTTGCCACAAAGGCGCCAGAGGCGGCGGCAGCGCTCCACCGTCCGGCGCGTCCCCTCAATGGGAAAAAAATCCGATTTCACCGCGAGGACACACACCGGCTTCGGGCACATCGCGAGCAGAATGTCCTCGTGGTCCAGGCCCGCTGCCGTGAACCCGTGCCAGATCTGTTCCGCGTCCTGTGCCTGGCCGGTCTGCATGTAGCTCTCGCGGCTCATGAGGAAAGTGGCCGGCGCCGCCGCCGCCACGCGCGGGTCCGCGAGCATCATCAGGGAGGTCTGCGTGCCGCCGCCGGAGTTGCCCGTCACTCCCATCCTTCGCGGATCCACTTCCGGACGCGAGGCAAGGTAATCGAACCCGCGCATCGCATCGTGGAGGAACCACCGGGCCAGGCCGTCCCCGAGCGGCACACACTGCGCGCCGGCGTGGTCGTGTTCGGTAGTGCCCCAGCCAATGCCCGCCCGGCGCGATGCGTCGTCGGGATAGCTGAAGCGTTCCCCCTGCCCCACCGGGTCCTGGGCAAACACCACCAATCCCGCACCCGCAAGCGTCTGACAGACCGCCTGATACTCGGGTTGGTGCTTGGCCAACATATGGTGGCCGCAAAGGAACTGCACCGCTCCACGCGGGCCATCGAGGCCGTCTGGAAGGTAGAGGTTGGCGGTGACGTAGGTCCTCGGGCGCGACTCGAAAATAACCTTCTCGATCCGGAACCCCTTTCCGCGAACAAAGCCTGTCGTCTGCGCGGGAACCCGCCCGCCGGTCGGCGGCAGTCCGCCGATCCCGCGAAGAAATTCTCGTCGGATCATTCTCTGCCGCACCGCGAGCGCGGGGCGCGCGCGGATCGCATCGCGCCTCGCATCGCCGCGGGCGAACGCCTCGAGCGCACGTTCATAGATGTGCCGCTTCAACTGGTCGCCGACATCCCAGTAGCCGCGAACGGGAGGTTGTTTTTCGAGAAGGCGAAGGTCCATGGGGACGGAGGGAAAGAGGCCGAGATCCCTCACGGCTACTCGACCGTAACGCTTTTGGCGAGGTTGCGCGGACGGTCCACGTCGCGTCCAAGCGCGACGGCCGTGTGATAGGCGAGGAGCTGGAGGGCGACATTTCCCAGGAGCGGAACGAGCGGATCCGGTGCCTCCGGAATTTCGATCACGGCGTCCGCCTTCTTCGCAAGGTCGTCGTCGCCTTCCGTGGCCACCGCGATCACCGGACCGCGCCGCGCGCGGACCTCCTCGAGATTGCTCAGGATTTTTTCGTACATGCCGTCCCGCGGACAGAGGAAGACGCTCGGCGTCTTTTCATCCACAAGCGCGATCGGGCCATGCTTCATCTCGGCGGCGGGATAGCCTTCCGCGTGGATGTAGGAGATCTCCTTGAGCTTGAGCGCCCCTTCGAGCGCCACGGGATGGTTGAACCGTCGCCCGAGGAAAAGGAAGCTCGCCGCGTCCTTGTAACGCGCGGCGATCCGCCGGATCTCCTCGCTCCGCGCGAGGACCCGCTCGATCTTTCCGGGCATTGCCTCCAGCTCGCGGAGAAGCCGCGCCCCCTCCAGCGCGGAAAGGTGATGCAACCGCCCGAGGTGCAGGGCGAGCAGGGCCAGCACCACCACCTGCGAGGTGAACGCCTTGGTGGAAGCCACTCCGACCTCCGGACCTGCGTGCAGATAAATCCCACCGTCGGCCTCGCGCGCGATGCTGCTGCCCACCACGTTGCAGATCCCCAGCGCGCGCGCCCCCTTGCGTTTCGCCTCGCGGAGCGCGGCGAGCGTGTCCGCCGTCTCTCCGCTCTGTGTGATCGCCACGAAGAGCGTACCGCTCCCCAGCGGCGGGTTGCGGTAGCGAAACTCGCTCGCGTAATCCACTTCGCACGGGATCCGCGCGAACTCTTCGATCCACATCCCGCCCAGCAACCCCGCGTGCCAGGAGGTGCCGCACGCGGCCATCTGGATGCGATCCACCCGCCGCAACTCGTGGGCCGTCATGTTCAACCCGCCGAGAACCGAGGTGGCGTCCTCTGTATTGAACCGCCCGCGCAGCGCGTTGCGCAGCGTTTGCGGCTGCTCGAAGATCTCCTTGAGCATGAAGTGCGCGAACTCACCCTTCTCCGCCGCGCCAGCGTCGTGCTCGATGCGGTGCACCTCGATCTTCGCCTCTCGTTCGTCGAGGCGCGCCGCCTCGAATCCGTCCGCGCGCAGCGCGACGAGATCCCCGTCGCCGAGATAGATGACGTCCCGCGTATGTGCGACGACGGCGTTCACGTCGCTGGCCAGGAAGTGTTCTCCGCGCCCGAGACCGACCACAAGCGGGCTCCCCCGGCGCGCGCCGAAGACCGTGTCGGGACAATCCGCGCAAAGGACCGCGAGGCCGTAGGCGCCGACGACCCGGCGGAGCGCGGCGCGCAAGGCGATCAGGAAAGCGGCCTCCCCCTTCTCTCCCGCCTCGGTGTAGAACTCTCCGATCAGGCGCGCGAGCGCTTCCGTATCCGTCTCCGACGCGAACGCGTGCCCGCGCCCTTCGAGCAAACGCTTCAGTTCGGCGCAGTTCTCGATCACCCCGTTGTGAACGACCGCGATCCGACCGGACGCGTCGAAGTGCGGATGCGAGTTTGCGTCCGTGGGCGGCCCGTGGGTGGCCCAGCGGGTATGGCTGATTCCGACCGTTCCCGAGACGGGATATTCCGCGAGCCGCGCCGCCAGCGCATCAATTCGCCCCGCGCACTTGCGCGTCGCGATCTTTCCTCCCTGAATGACGCCCAGTCCCGCGGAGTCGTAACCGCGGTACTCGAGACGGCGCAGCCCCTCCACGAGGAGCGGCGCTGCGGGACGGCCTCCGACATATGCAACGATTCCACACATGCGGTTTCCCCTATCTCAAAGGTGGCGGCAAGGCGATCTCAATCCCGCGCCTCCGAGGAAGCAGCCGTCACCGACGACATCCCTCATTTCAGTTGCAGGATCAAGAGTCCCATCGGGGGAATCGGATTCTCCACCGTCAGGCGGCAGGTGTTGTTCTCGCGTTCCACGGGCGACCGTGGCGGAGCGCAGCCGTTCGACCACCACGCCGACGAGCGTGCAGAGGAACATTCAAACCGCCAGGTACCGCTCGCCTCATCGCGAGGGCTTGTGCGCCTTTGCCTCGAGACTGGTGATGAAATCCGCAACCTTCGCGCCGCGGGGCAGCTTCTCCGCGATCGCCCGGTAAAGCGGGTCGTTCCAGTCCGCCTTCGCGTCGAGGAAATCCGCCTTGAGGTTCAGCGCAAGATCGGTCAGCCCCGCCGCCCGCATCATCCGCTCCGTTTCCTCCACGAGGACCGCTCCGGCCACGCACCCCACGAGCGCCTCGACCATCTCCACCACGGCTGCGGGAAGCGGCTGCAACAGCGCGAGGTCGGACACCGCCACTCGCCCACCCGCCTTGAGGACACGCGAGATCTCGCGCCATACCTTCGGCTTGTCGGGCGACAGGTTAATCACACAGTTCGAGATCACCACGTCCACGCTTGCGTCGGCCACGGGCAGATGTTCGATCTCTCCCAGGCGGAACTCCACGTTGTCCAGGCCGCTCTGTTTCCGGTAGGCGATCGTGTTCCGCCGCGCTTTCGCCAGCATGTCCGGAGTCATGTCCACACCGAGAGCCCGCCCGTTCCGCCCCACCTTGCACCCGGCGAGGAAGACGTCGAATCCCCCGCCGGCCCCGAGGTCGAGCACCACCTCGCCCGGCTGCAACGACGCGAGCGCCGTCGGGTTGCCGCACGAAAGCCCCATGTTCGCCCCCTCAGGCAGCGCGGCGAGTTCCTCGAGAGAGTACCCGATCTTGCGGGCGAGTTGTTCCGGCGAATCGTCGTCGGCGCCGCAGCAGGATTTCTTCGGCCCGCAGCACGATCCGCCGCCCCGCGCAATCGCGGCATAACCTTCCCTCACCTTGTCGCGGATCGTTTCCTGATTCATGAATTTTACCGTCTCCCGCAGCGCAGCACACGCTGCCGGCGAGCGCTTTCGGACCGCACGACACGCGTGGCGCAGCCACAGGCCTCCAGGATGCACGGTGTCTCGAGATGATAAAGGACACGCGTCCCGTCGCGACGGTCGCTGAGAATCCCGGCGGCCTTCAGCCGCCCCAGATGGCGGGAAATGTTCGACGGATCGACCGGCGCGAGGCCGCAGAGGTCGTTCACGCACCGGTCCCTCCCCCGCAGCGCCTCGACGAGAAGGATGCGGATCGGGTGAGCCAGGGCCTTGAGCACCTCGGCGCAGACCCGCGCCCGATCCATCGCTTCGTTCATATGCCCATATCTATGCGTTATTGCGCATATTGTCAAGTTTTCTCGAAGACCGAACGGCGGATGGACGTGGAACGAGGCCGCCAGCGGCCCGTCAGAACGGAAGCCGGCGGCGCCACGGCGTCAGATCGTTTCCCTCTCCGCGCCTCCTTCGATGCAGAAACCCGCCGGACCTGGAGGGCCTCATGAGGGCGCGGCCTGCGTCCACCGCACCGGGACCCATGAGACCCGTGAGCGGTTGCATCCGATCATGGAGGGAAGCTCCCCGAGATGCAGAGGGAGGAAGCGGTCGAGGGCCGCGCGACTCCATGCGCCGGAGCTGGCGTGCGTTCCTTGACATCACCCGCGGGTTCACGGACGGTCGGCGGGCGTGACCCGACTCACCTTTCTGGGAACGGGAACCTCTCACGGCGTGCCCATGATCGCGTGCGACTGCGCCGTTTGCCGTTCCACGGACCCGCACAACCGCCGACTGCGCCCCTCGATCCTCATCGAGCGAAACGGCTTTTCGCTCGTCGTGGACACGACGCCGGATTTCCGGGAGCAATGCCTCCGGTCCAACGTGCGCCGTCTCGACGCGATCCTTTACACCCACGAGCACAACGACCACCTCACTGGGCTCGACGAACTCCGCCGCTTCTGCGCACTCGACGACCGCCGCTTGCCGGCTTACGGGCCGAAACGAGTGATCGAGAGCATCGAACGGATGTTTCCCTACGCGGTCCATCGTCCGCCGCCTTACAAAGGACTGCCCGAACTCGATCTCCGAGAAATCACCGGCCCCTTCGACCTCGGCCCTTTTCGCATCACGCCGCACGAACTCCCTCACGGCGCCACAAAAACGCTCGGACTGATCTTTGCCGACGCTTCCGGCCCGGTGTTCGCCTACTACACCGATTGCGCCGCTGTCCCGCCCTCGGCGAGAGAGGGTCTCCGCGGGATCCCGCTGCTCATCCTCGATGCGCTCCGCCATCGCCCGCATCCGACCCATCTTTCGATCGAACAGGCGCTCGAGGTGGTGCGCGAGGTGCGCCCCGGGCGCGCACTCTTCACACACATCTGCCACGATCTCGACCACGCCGCCACGAACGCCGCCCTTCCCGAAGGCGCGGCCCTCGCGCACGACGGCCTCGTCGTGGAGGTTTGAAGGAAGCGAGCGGCGGAAGGAGACCGGAGAATCGTCTATGAAGACGGTGCGATTCACACGCAGCGTCCGCTTGGGCGTCTCCGTCAAGACGGCCTTCCGGTGGCACATCCGCCCCGGCGTCTTCGAGCGTCTGACGCCCTCTTGGCAGGACGCGGCGCCGCTCTCGACTCCGCCCGAACTCCGCGATGGAGCGGAATTCGCGTTGCGCGTGCAGCACGGGCCATTTCGTCTCCGCTGGACGGGGAGGCCCCGGGACGTGCAGCCTCCGACACGGTTCGTTGGCGAACGGCAGCGCGGCCCCTTCTCGCCATGGATTCACACGCACCGGTTCGAGGAGGAGGACCTTGGGGGCTGCCGCCTCACCGACGACGTGGAGTTTCGCCTTCCGTTCGGCCTCGGCGCGGAATGGATCCGCGCGGAACTCAGGAGAATCTTTCGCTACCGTCACTCGATCATCCGCCACGATCTCCGCGCGCATGCCGCGGCCCCCGACCGTTCGATGAGGATCCTCGTCACCGGTTCCCGAGGTCTGCTGGGAAGCCACCTCGTCCCCTTCCTCATCGCGGGCGGCCACCGCATTGCGCGACTTCTCCACCTCCCGCACCCCGAGTTTCCCGATGCGCTGAACCTCGGAAGCGGACCCGTCGGGGCCTGGGAGGGCCTCGACGCGGTGGTTCATCTCGCGGGGGCAAATCTCGCCGCCCGCCGCTGGACCGCCGAACGGAAGCGCGTGCTGCGTGCAAGCCGCGTGGAGTTCACCGCTCGGCTCGCGGAGCGCCTCGCCGCCCTTGCCCAGCCTCCACGCGTCGTGATCTGCGCGTCGGCCACAGGCTGGTACGGGAACGGACAGCGAGGACAGGCGGTGTCCGAAGGCGCACCCGCCGGCAACGGCTTTCTGGCCGACCTCACACGCGATTGGGAAGCTGCAGCGGCGCCGCTCCGGCGCGCCGGGATACGGGTCGTCCACCTGCGCTTCGGCATGATCCTCTCTCCGCGCGGCGGAGCCCTGAGAAAGCTTCTTCCCGTCTTCCGCGCCGGCCTCGGCGGCCCGATCGGTGACGGCCGGCAATGGGTGAGCTGGATCGCGATGGACGACGCGCTCGACGTGATTTTGCGCGCCATCTGGCGCAGGGAGTTGACGGGGCCACTGAACGCCGTAGCCCCCTATCCCGTCAGCAACGCCTCCTTTGCGACCGCGATCGGGCGCGTCCTGGGGCGCCCGGCGTCGCGGCGCGCCCCGGCCCCTCTCCTTCGCGTCGTATTCGGCGAAATGGCCGACGCGCTCCTGCTCGACGGCGTCCAAGCGCTTCCCACGCGCCTGATGGAGGACGGCTTCTCGTTCCGTCTTCCCACGCTGGAGGCCGCGCTGCGGCACATGCTCGGGAGATACCTCCCCTTGTCCGCCGAATGAAGAGGTTGCCGCCATCTGACGAGTGCCCCCGGGGCTCGCTGTGGCCACGGGGACATGCCCCGCGCGGGAGATCCCACACGGGCCAGTTACGCCTGCTCCAGCCACTCGCGGAGGGCGCGCACGGCCGCGCCGCGGTGGCTGATCGCGTTCTTCTCCCGCGCGGTCATCTCGGCGATCGTCCGCGCTTGGCCTTCAGGAAAGAAGAGCGGATCGTAGCCGAATCCGCGCCTCCCCTTCGGGTGGAGGCCGAGCTTCCCGCGCACAACTCCCTCACAGACATGCGTCTCCCCATCGCGCGGTCCGCCGGCAAACTCGGCTACGAGGACACAGCGGAACTGCGCTCCCCGGCGGGAGGCGGGCACGCCCCGCAGGCCCTCGAGGACCTTCGCATTGTTCGCGGCGTCGTCGCACGGGCTCCCCGCATAACGGGCGGAGAACACTCCGGGCGCGCCCCCGAGCGCGTCCACCTCGAGCCCGGAGTCGTCGGCGACGACGAGGGCGGGCTCTCCCCCACGTCCGCGGAGGAAGCGCGCGACGACGCGCGCTTTGAGACGCGCGTTGGCTTCGAAAGTGACTCCGCTCTCCTCGACCTCGTCCTCGAAGTCCACCTCATCGAGAGTGAGAATCTCGCGGTCGAGAATCGCGGCGATTTCTCGGCTCTTGTGCCGGTTCCGGGTCGCCAGAACGATCCTCATGGGACGGAGGCGCGAAACCATGGAGGAAACACGGATGACGAAAGACGAGAGTCAGATCCGCTGACGCGAATCTGACCCGCTTCAGCCGCCCATGCGATCCCTGATTCTCGCGATCGCACGCGCGGATTCCGCATCGAGGAATCCGCGCACTCCTCTGTCCGTGGCCATTCGTATTTCATCCGCGCCCTTCCAAACGGCCAAAGGAAGGATCACTCGAACTCGGCGCCGTTGACCGGGTTGATCACGCGAAACTCCTCTTTGTGGATCGCCGAATCGGAGCGGAAGCTGAGCTTGCCCGACAGGCGCTGTTCCATTTCCAAGAGGCGTTCCTCGTCGTGCTTGCGCAGGCGTTCGAGCACTTCGGGATGCACGATCACGCGGATCGGCATCTCCTCACCGTGTCCCCTGCGCTTGCGGAGGATTTCGGAAATCCGGCGCTGGATCTCGACGCTCATGCTCTCGGCGGATTTCACCACGCCCCGCCCGCGGCAGTTCGGGCAGGATTCGAAGACGGCATCGCGGATGCTCTCTTCCTGCCGCTGGCGCGTCATTTCGGCGAGGCCCAACGGGGAGATCGGCAGGATGTGCGTCTTGGCCTTGTCGCGTCGCACGCTTTCCCGGAGGCGATGAGTCACCTCCTGCTGGTCGCGGCGCCCCTTCATGTCAATGAAGTCAATCACGATCAGTCCGCCGATGTTGCGGAGGCGGAGCTGGCGGGCGACTTCCTCGGCTGCCTCAAGATTGGTCGTGAGGATCGTGCGTTCGAGATCCCTTCCGCTGGTGTTGCGTCCGGTGTTTACATCAATGGCCACCAAGGCTTCGGTTTCGTCAATGACGATGTAGCCGCCGCACTTGAGCCAGACCTGGCGTTTGAAGGCGTCCTCGATCTGCTGATCCACGCCAAAGCGTTGGAAGATCGGCACGGGCTCGTCGTAGAGCTTCACCTTGGCCTTCGAACGGGTGGAGACTTGCCCGACGAGTTCGGCGATGAGGTCGTGCTCGGCGGGGCTGTCCACGATGATGCGATCAATGTCTTCCGTGAGGAAGTCGCGCACCGTGCGATGGACGAGGCCCGGCTCGGTGAAGACGATCGAGGGGGTCGGCGCGACCTTGATGCGTTCGGCGATTTTTTGCCATTCCTCGACCAGCAAAGCGAGGTCGCGGATGAAGTAGCGCCGGCTCAACCCCATGCCGGCGGTGCGGAAGATCACCCCCATCCCTTCGGGCACGGTCATGCCGCGCAGAATTTCCCTCAGGCGGACCCGCTCGCGCGAATCCTCGATCTTGCGGGAGATGCCGCTCTGGTCGCTGAAGGGATTGAGCACGAGATAGCGTCCCGGCAAGCTGATGTCGGTCGTGATCCGAGGCCCCTTGGTCCCGATGGAGCCCTTGGTCACCTGCACGATCACCTCGGTGCCCGGAGGATAAAGCCGCGGGATGTCGTCCATGGTCGGCCGCTTGGCGGTTGGAGACGCCTCGCGAGGGCGGCGGCCCTTGGTTTCGACGGCCTCGAAGGAAGTCTCGGTGGATTCGGGGATGATGTCCCAATAGTGGAGAAAGGCGTTCTTTTCGTAGCCGATGTCCACGAAGGCGGCCTTGAGGCCGGGTTCGAGGTTCTTGATGCGGCCTTTGAAGATCGAGCCGACGAGACGCTGCTCGTTGGTGCGCTCAATGTGGAACTCCTCGAGGCGGCCGTTTTCGAGAAGCGCGACGCGCTTCTCGAGGGCCTCCGCATTGATGACGATCTCTTTGTTGCTCGCTCGGCGTTTGTTGAAGATGAATTTCAGCATGGTCGGATAGGGTGAGATTTCAGGAAGGGACGAAAGGGGAAACGGGCGGAGGAGGGATGTTCAGTACGGGTTGCGGTGAAGCCATACGCTTTGAATGAGGCCGAGCGCGGTCAGACACACGAGCACGAAGGAACCTCCGTAACTCATGAGCGGAAGCGGCACGCCCACCACGGGAAGGAGCCCCAAAGCCATCCCAATGTTCACAAAAATATGGAAGAAAAACAGGAAGGTCACGCCTCCGGCGAGGAGCATGCCGAGGGTGTCGCCGGCCCGGATGGCCACGCGCGCCCCGCTGAAGAGGAGCACGGAATAAAGCGCCAAGAGCGCCACGCCGCCCACGAAACCGCTCTCCTCGGCGAACACGGCGAAGATGAAGTCATTGAGGGACACGGTGCGCGGAAGGTAACCGCCGCGAGTGACATCGCCCTTGCCCCAGCCTTTCCCTGAGAAGCGGCCGCTCCCGATCGCGATCAGCGATTGGCGAATGTTCCATCCCTCGTTGAGTTGATCAAGCTCGTCGGGCGCCACGACGCCAAGGATGCGGTTGAGTTGGTACTCTTTAAGATGAAGGATCGAAGGGTAGCGAGCCTCCGCAGACACGACTCTGGCGCTCCGCTCGTGCCGAAACTGGGTGTACCGCCAGGTCTCCCAACCCACCAGGCCGGAAGCCAGGAGGGCGACGAGAGCGAGGATGCCGAAAAAACGTGCGGACGCGCCGGCGAGGAAAAGGAGCAGGAAAAGAAGGGCGGGGATCGAGATTGCGGTGCCGAGGTCAGGTTGGCGATGGATCAGCACCGCCGGCACGATCGCCAAAAGCGAGGCGACCGCAAGGGAGCGCCAGTCGCGAAGCTTTCCCGCGCGGCGCCCGAGATACCAACACAAGATCAGCAGGACGGAAAGCTTGGCGAACTCCGAAGGCTGGATGGCAAACGATTCAAACGTGATCCACCGCCTCGCTCCATAGATCTTCTTGCCCTTGAGCAGAACCCAGATCAGCAGGGCGAACGTGCCCGCGTACAAAAGCCAGGCCTTTCGGCAAACCCAACGATAGTCCAGGAGTGAAGCGAAAAAATAGCCGACGAGTCCGAGGGCGAACCAGAGCCCCTGTTTCTTGACCTCGTCGGGCACGCCCTCACCGGAGCGCACCGTCGCGCTGTAGATGAAGAGCAGGCTGAACGTCATGAGGCACAGCACCGCGATGAGCTGGCCCCAGCGGAAGTCCGCGAGGAGCTCGTGGAAAAACTCCCTCGTTTTGCGGCGTCGGATCATCGACGGCCTCCCACGGGTTCGGCGGGAAAGGAGGCCGGCGCAGCCTCGTCGGACGCTTCGTCCACAGGAGCCGCAGGCAGGGCGGACGGCGGCGTGTCGCTCAGAATTTCTCCGCTCGCTTCGCCCTCTTTGCCGGTGAGACGGTCGCTGACGGGCATGGCCGCCACGGACGGCGGGCGGACCAACATCCGACGGCCTTGCTCGATCTCGAAAATCTTCTTGTAGATCTCCTGGGTGAACGGCCCGATCGTCGTCCCCCCCGAAATCCCTTCCTCGGCGACGAGAGCCATCGCATAGCGGGGTTCCGGCCAAGGAGCGAACGAGATCATCCACGCGCGCGTCTTTTGAAGCGTTTCTCCGGTGAGGCGGTCCCTGACGTGGAACTGGGCGCTGCCGGTCTTGGCCGCGATCTTGATCTTCGGCAGCGCCGCGCGTTTGCCCGTTCCGTCCGCCACCACGTTCAGCATCGCCTCGCGGATGAACTGGATATGCTCCGGACTCGCGGGGAGGCGGTTGCGAAACTCCGACGGAAACTTCACCACTTCGTTCCCGTTCGGCGTCTCCACGCGCAGCACGAGCCGAGGCCTGAAAACCGTCCCCTGATTCCCGAACGCCGCGGCCACCACGGCCATCTGCAAAGGAGTCACGTTCAGCAGCCCCTGGCCGATGGACATGTTCACGGAATCGCCGGGGGTCCATCGGTCGCGCGGGTTGCGCGCCCGCTTGAGCTCCTCGGTCGGGAGAAGCCCTCCCGACTCTCCATCGAGCGGGACACCGGTCTTCTCTCCGAGGCCGAACGCGTGCGACATGGCCCAGAGCGGCGGACCGCCGATCCGAAAACCCAGGTTGTAGAAGAAAACGTTGCAGGACATCGTGAGCGCCTCCCGGAGATTCATGTCTCCGTGCCCGCCCTTCTCCCAGCAGGCAAAGGTGATGTTCCCGAGCGAAAAGCTTCCCGGACACTGGAAGACCGTCTTCTCGGTGATCAATCCGGTTTCGAGACCGGCCAGTGCGCCTATCACCTTGAAGGTCGAGCCGGGCGAGTAGTAGGCCTGTGTCGCGCGATTGAGCATCGGCCGCTGCGGGTCGGAAGCCAGCGCATTCCAATCCGCGCGGCGGATGGCGGGCACGAAGAGATTCGGATTGTACGACGGCATGGAGGCAAGCGCCAGCACGTCTCCGTTGCGTGGATCGAGAATCACACACGCGCCGCGATAGCCGACAAAACTCTCTTCCACGATCGCCTGGATCTCCGCATCGAGACTGAGGACCACGTCGTTGCCCGGAGTCGGCTCGACGCGGGAGACCTCCGCTTCGGTGAAGCCCGCGGCGTCGAGGCGGACGACGCGCTGCCCCGGCGTCCCCTGCAGCACCTTGTCCATCGTCTCCTCGATCCCCGCCTTGCCGATGGCGACCGGCTGCGAGAACGCGCGCCGCCCGATGGTGTCGTAGTCTTCTTCGGCGGCCGCACGACCCTCCGGCTTGCCGAGGTAACCGAGGACGTGGCATGCGAGCGGGCCGTAGGGATAAACGCGCACTGGCTCGATCTGGAGGTCCACGCCCGGCGTCCAGGGGCTGCGCTCCAGAAAGGCCGCAAAGGCCGCGGGGCTGAGGTCGTTCCAGACGGTGAGCGGGAGAGGGCCGCGGCGGTCGTAGTGGATGCGAACCACGCGATCGTTCACGTTCACCGGCATTTTCATCCGCTTGTGCAGGACCTCCACGCTGGCGCGCACGCGGCGGAGGAGACGTTCGCGGTTTCGGCCCGCGCCGAACTCGTCGAGGAGGAGGGCCACGTTGTAGCTGGGGCGGTTATCCACGAGGACCACGCCGTTGCGGTCGAGGATCCGCCCGCGCGGCGCGGGGAGTCTCATCACCCGCGTCGAACTTTGCGCCATCTGCGAGGTCCAATCCTCGCCCTGCACGAGCTGGCGGAAAGCCATGCCGATCAGCAGGACGGCCAGACCCGTCACGATGAGAAGGAAAAGGAGAAAGATGCGCCAAGGGGTGCGTTCCCCGGAAGATGAGAAGCTCATGGCGCGTCCTCTTCAAAGCGGCCCGGATTAAGGCCCGAGGCGCGGAACGCCGCGTCGAGGACGAGGAAGTACGCCACACTCAACAGCCCGCACAGAGTCGCAAGGCGGAGGATCTTCGGCAGGACCGCGCCGAACGGCACGGCGACGGCCTTCCCGCTGAAAAGCCATTGGAGAAGCAGCGTGAAAAAGCCGGCAATTACGCCGTTGAAGAACCGTGTCGAAAGCCGGCTGCGGAAGAAGATGGGGCGAAGCGCGCTGAAGAGGGTCACGTTGACCAGGTAGGGAATCACGCTGGCGCCCATGGCGCCCGCGCTGAGCGAGTCGTAGAGCAACGCCGAAAACGCCCCGAGAAAAAACGCGGTCGGCAGATTCACGGTGAACGCCATATACACGAGCAGCGGCGGAAGGAGTTCAAGGCGCACCCCCCAAGGCGACCAACGCCAGGTGACCGTGCACTGCAAAGCCACGAGGAGAATCGCAACCGCCACCAGAGAAAAGGGGATGAGCAGCCGGTTCATGGAGCGGAAGGCCGTTGCGAACGCAGCCGCGGCCGCACGGGAGGCGCCGCAGGCAGCGCGGCGGGAGTTCCCTGCGGTTTCGCGCCCACTCCGATAAAGACTTCGTCAATCCGAGCCAGGTCCACCGCGGGCGTCACGTAGAGGGATTGATAGAGCGCTGCCTTGCGCGAGTCGCCGGCGGGCGCAACGCTCGTCACGTTCCCGATCAGGATGCCCTTCGGAAAGACCCCCCCGAGGCCCGACGTGTAGACCTTGTCGTTCGGCTGCAACTGCGCGAACCGGTCCACAAAAAGCATCCGACACTGCGCTCCGCCCCTGCCGGAAAGGACGTTGCCCTGCACGATGCCGTAGTAGCCGCTCTCCTTGAGCCATCCGGAAACCTTGCAGTTTTCGTCTATGATCAGCAGGACCCGTGCGTTGTTCTGCATGACCTCGATCACCTTCCCGACGAGCCCGTCCATGGTCAGGACGGGCAATTCCCGCGTGACGCCGTCCGAGGCGCCGCGATCCACAAGCACCGAACTCCACCAATTGGAAGGATCCCGCTCGATCACCCGGGCGGGAATGAGCTTGAACTCGCTGCGATTCTTGAAGTCGAGCATCGCGCGGAAATTCCGGTTTTCGCGTTCGAGCTCGCTCGCCTCCGCGACGCGCGACGAAAGCTCGCTGAGCTGCCGACGGAGATCCGTATTTTCCACCTGAAGGCGCGTATAGCGCTTGGTGCGCTGGGAAAGCTCCTGCAGGCTGCCCTGAAACCGGGTCGAGAACTCGATGAAGGGAAGGAACCCTTCGCTCAATGCGTCCTTGACGCGCAGGGCAAAGGGGACCTGCAGCCGGATGATCACGAGAAGGATCACCAGCAACCCGGCGGCGGCCAGCAACGATCGTTTGCGCACGTCCTACTTAACGACCCGACCGTCGCTCATGGTCCGAGACTTTGCGCAGGAAATTGAGTTCGTTGAGCACAATGCCCGTGCCCGTCACGACCGCGCTGAGCGGGTCGTCGGCCACGTGGACGGGGAGGCCCGTCTCCTCTTCCAGGAGCTTGTTCATCCCGCGCAACAGCCCGCCTCCGCCCGCGAGCACGATCCCGCGGTCCACGAGGTCCGCGGAAAGCTCCGGCGGACAACGTTCGAGCGTGTAGCGCACCGTCTCGACAATGGTGTTGATGGGCTCCTGAATGGCTTCCCGAACTTCCTGCGAAGTGATCGTCAAGGTCTTTGGCAGACCGGCGACCAGGTCGCGTCCTTTAACCTCCATGCTGGTTTCTTGTTCGAGCGGATACGCCGAGCCGATCTTGATCTTGATCTCCTCGGCGGTCCGCTCCCCGATCATCAAATTATAGACCCGCTTCATGTACTGCGCGAGGGCCTCGTCCAACTCGTCTCCGGCCACGCGCACGCTCCGGCAGAAGACGATCCCCGCCAGCGAAATGATCGCCACCTCGGTCGTTCCGCCGCCCATGTCCACGATCATGTTGCCTGCGGGTTCCTGCACGGGCAGCCCCACGCCGATCGCCGAGACCATCGGCTCCTCGATCAGATAGACCTCGCGAGCGCCCGCGCGCGATGCGCTATCCTTCACGGCGCGTCGCTCGACTTCGGTGATCCCGCTCGGCACCGCCACGACCACTCGCGGGCTCACCATGCTGCGGCGGTTGTGCACCTTCTGGATGAAGTGACGGAGCATCGCCTCGGTCACCTCGAAGTCGGCGATCACTCCGTCCTTCAACGGACGAATCGCCACGATGTTGCCCGGAGTGCGCCCGAGCATCCGTTTCGCCTCCTCCCCGACGGCGAGCACTTCGTTGGTGCCCGCCTGGACGGCGACGACGGAAGGCTCCCGCAGCACCACACCCTTGTCCTTCACGTAGACGAGCGTGTTCGCCGTACCGAGGTCTATGCCAATGTCGTTGGAAAAGAGGCCGAAAAACTTGCCAAACATTTGAGTGTCGCCCGAAGCCGTTCAGAATCAGGCGCTTGGAATGGGAATCACAAAAGATGAAGGGCAACCCTAGACATCTTTTCTACATGCCGTCAAGCGTTCCCCGGGCTTCCGTTGGAGGCCCGCTGTGGGAAGTCAGCAGCAAACGTCGAGGAGGGCCTTGAGGGCGCGGCAGGCCGAAGTGGGGTTCGAGGCTTGGAGGATGCCGGAAACCACCACGATCCCTCGCCCGCCGGCGGCAAGCACCCGCCCGGCATTGTCACTCTTGATTCCTCCGATGCAAAAGAACGGCTTCGAGGCGACCGGCGCCACCCGTCGCACCAGCTCCAAGCCCACAGGGACGTAGGTCGGCTTGGTCGGCGTCGCAAAAATCGGGCCGACCGCAAAGTAATCCACGTCTTCCGCTTGCGCCGCGACCGCCTGTTCGAAGGAATGCGTAGATTTTCCGAGAATGCGGTCGCGGCCGATCCTTCGCCGCGCTTCGGCAACGGCAAGATCATCCTGTCCGACATGAACGCCATCGGCGTCGGCGGCGACGGCAAGGTCGGGGCGGTCATTGACGATCACAGGGACGCCCGCGGGGCGGCATGCGGCGAGCGCTGCGCGGGTCATTTCGAGGACGACCGCGTCGGAGGCGTCTTTGGCGCGAACCTGGAGGAGGTCCACGCCGCCCTCGACCAGCTGTTCCGCGACGGCGCCGGGATCGCGTCCGCCGAGGTAAGCGGCGTCGAGGATCGCGTAGAGGAAACGATGGTCGAGCGAGAGGCGCATGAGAAGATCAGCCGCTCCGCCGTGAAGGGGGAACGAAGGGGCGGCGGCATCCGCGCGGCGGCGCGGACCGACCCTTCACCTTCGCGTCTGGGGCGTTCCTTGCTTTCTTCATTTCTTTTCAGCAGCGGCGGCGCCGGAGGCATCCTTGAACTCATCGCCGAACTGGAGGAGAAGCTCCTTGGGGATGAAGCGCGGTTTCCAGACGCGGTCGTTGAGTTTGCCGCCAAGATGATACTCGAAAGGCTTCGTAAAGGGATCCAGAAGATAGCCGAGGAGAACCTTCCTCAGAAAGTGTCCCTGCACGATGAAGTCGAGGGATTTGTCGAATTTGTAGTCGCCTTTCGCGGTCAGCGAGAGGATCCCCGCGTCAATATCCATCTCGATCACATGGACGCGTTCGTCGCCCACCGTGAAGCGGGCCGCGGCCTTTCGTGCGGTGTGCGTGCCGAGGACGGGGATGAACTTCGAAAGCTCGCCGAAAAGCGGAATCTTCCAAAGCACGCCGTCGGCAACGGTGACCTGCCCCGCGCCGCGCAGGTCGGCGGAGGAACGCATCGTCCCGTTCATCCGGGCGGCGCCGCTCATGAGGCCTTTGACGCCCTCGTAGTCCCAAAGCGCACGGGTGAGATGCTCGAAGTCCACGCGGTCGGTCTTGAGACGGAAAGCCCAGTCCTGTCGTGGAGTGGAAAAATCGAAGAGGGCGTCCCCTTCGAGAGCGCCGCCATAAAGCCCGGCGCGAAGCTGGGCGATTTCCAGGCTCTTTCCGCGAAAGCGGGCGGTCGCCGAGACGTTTGTTCCCTCGAACCGCCAGACACCGAAGCGGCCGGCGCGCACGACGCGAGCCTCGAAATCGTCGGAGGCGCGGGAGGAGTCGAGGGCCATCGCGCCTTTCCACTCGACGAACGGCGGAGTGAGGAAACGGTAATCGCGGAGAGCCTCTTCGACCTTCGGACCGAGGATGCGACTGAGCGGAGCGATATCCACGGAGGTCGTCAGCGCGACCTCGGCAACCTGCTTGTCGAAATCCAGGGTGAAATTTCCGACTACCCCTCCCTCGTCGCGCTGAAGGTCCACGCCGAGGAAGGTGAACCGGCGACCGTCGAACCGGGCGCGCCCTTTCGCGGAACGGACGACGACGCCGTTGACGAACCACTCCTGCCAGTCAAAATCGCCCTCTGCATGGAGACCGTTCGGATCGCGCACGTTCCAGGTTCCTGCGAGACGCACGAGAGGCGGTCGAGTGAAGCGCACACCGCGGAACCAGTTTTTTGGGCCGGGATAGAGAAGCTGCATGAAGCGCGAAACATCCAAGGTGCTGGTCACATCGAAGGTTGCTGTGGCGGAAGCGGGATCAAAGGACACCGCGCCGATCATGCGGCCGGCGTCCTGGGCGACGAAGAAACGCGGCGCCTCGATCGCGCCGCCGAGGAAGCGGAGGTCCATTTGCGCCTCGCGCCAAGTCTCGCCTCGCCAGGAAACGTTGCGAACGGCCGCATTTCCGTCCGCTTCGACGCTGCGCCAGATGCTCTCGGCTCGGGGATCGAGCGTGCCGCGCAGACGCGCCTCGATGCGCCCGTCCACTCTCGGCAGTTCGCCGCGGCCTTTCGCGGCGGCTTCCGCGCGATCCACGAACTCTCCAGGGACGAGGTCGGCCGAAAACTCGAAACGGGCGCGCCCTTCGCGGAGAGGCCACTCGGCCCAAAGCGTCGCGCGCCCTTCTTCGGTCTCGACGGAAAACCACTGGAGCGTGACGAGCCCGTCGCGGAGGATCACCTTCCCGTGAACGCGTGCGGCGCGCCAGACGTCCCATGCAAAAGGGCGAGCGTCCAACCATCCTTCGAGCGAGGCGGCGGAAGAATTGGCGGGATCGAGATCTCCCCTCAACCGGAGGTCGAGGGGATGATGAAAGGCGGCGAGGCGCGCCGCCCAGGCGCGCGCGGTCCGCCATCCGCCGGCCGCCGCCGGTGAGGCGGAAGCGACGCGCGCCTCCGAGGCGCCCGCAAGGACGAGGCGCCCCTCGAAACCGATCCGGATGCCCGGAATTTCCAACTCGGCGCGGCGGAGCTCGACGCGGCCGCCGCCGCCGAGCTTCACCGTCGCCTCGGCGCGCCGGATCTCGAGCGGCAATTCGCCGTCTCCAGAATCCAGCGTCACTCGTTCCGCCTCGGCGACGGCCTCGTTGAGCGCGAACCGTCCCGCGGCGAGGGACGCGAGGTTGACGTTGAACGACAGCATCTCCATACGCGCCCTCCAAGGGCGACCGCCCGAGGGGGTGTAAACGACCTCGCGCGCGACGATTCCGCGAAAGAGGTCCCAATGAAGAGATCGAAAAGTCAGCGCCACGCCCTGGCGATCGAGCTCGTGAACGACCGCGGCGCGCCATCGGCCCGGCAGGCCGTGAAAATGCAGCCACGCCGCCGCGCTCACGGCCAAAAGGACGGCGAGCGCCGCCAACCGACGGAGGAGGCGGAGGATGAGGAAAGGACGTCGGGCGCGCACAGTCACGCCTAGCGAAAGTTCCAGACCTTCACCCAAAGGTCAAACCGGAGGACGCCAGGTCCGGAACACCTTCTTGCTAATCGTTCACCCCGATCTCTGGCATCTCCATTTCGGAAGGCGGAGGCGATACGGAGGGCGCTGCGGATGGAGGCGACGCCGCGCGCAACCGCGATGGGGGACGCATTGTTCGAGCGCGGCGTCGCGCGCCTTTGCCTTTTCCGGGAACATACGCCTGACGTGGATGATTGGGCTGTTCCGGATGGAGAAACTCGAGGCGCCCGTCCGCAAGCAACCTCTTGAGCGCCGTATTCTGCAGATAGATGTCGTCGCGCCGCAGGTACCGGGAAATCTCCCGCAACGACTGCGGCTTCCAGGCGCAGAGGCGGACGATCAGGTTTTCAAGATCGTGCGGAAGCACGCGGCGGTCCAGGGCGCGCAGTTCGGCCGACAACGGCGCCGGCATCGGAGCGTCGCCCTCCTCGGGAGGATGAGAAGGGAGGTTCGACATGTCCCTCCACAAAACCGTCAGGCCTGGTCGAGCCAGCGCGCGAGGTGCGCCATGCAAACCCGACTGGCCGGCTCTCCGTTCGCCGAAAAGGCGTAGCCCGCGGGGAGATGTTGCTCTTCGGCGGAGAGCGCCTTTTGTCGCCAATGGGTTTCGAGGGAGATCCACCCCTCGAACCCCTCTTTCTTCAACGCCGCGATCTGCGCGGGATGATCCACCTGTCCCTGCCCCAACTCGACGCAATGTTGCGGCTCTCTCCCGCCCTCTTTCTTCGCGTCCTTGACGTGATAGTGGATCACGCGTCCCGCAACGCGCGGGTAATCGTCTTTCACGACGTCGCCCGAGCCCGGCATGAAGACGATGTTGCACGGATCCCAGACCACCCCGACCGATGGATCGCCGAGCTGCGCGAGGAAATCCCGTGTCTCCGCCCCGCTTGCCACCATGGTCGTGTATTCGTTCTCCAAGCCGATCGCCACCTTCGCCTGGCGCGCCAGCTCGATCAGCGGCGGAAAATGATCGGCGGCATGCCGCAGGTCGTCGCGGGTCGAAGGGGTGTTCTTCCGCAGAAACGCGAACACCCGCACGAGACCGCTGCCCAGCGCATGCGCGGCGTCGAGGCTGCGCTTGAAAATGTCTATGTGCTCGCGCACTTGCGCGGGTTGGTCCGCTTCGCATTTGAAGACGGGACTGGCGCAACAAGGCAGCTTGAGCCCCGAAGCGTCGGCCCGGCTGCGGATCTGTTTCAGATCGGTGGGCGTCAGGTCCTTGAAGGCGCGTCCGAACATGCTGCGGATTTCGAGCCCGTCGAGACGAAAGTCGCGCGCAAACGCGAGGACCTTGTCGAGTTCTTGAGAGACTTCATCCGTGATGATCGCGAGGGGAAAGGGTCTGGGCATGGAGACAAGGTATAGCAACCCCGTCTGTGCGTGGCAACGGCAGGACGCCGACCGGGCAGACAGGGCTTGGCGAAAAGACGCTCGAGGGTTAGGCTCCCTTCAGGTTATCCCATGAAACCGGACATGAAGATCGTGCGCAGCATCCTTCTCGGCCTCGAGAGGGACGGTGCGTTGCTCGGACGGTTCCCGCCCGCCGCGACGGAGCACTGCCTCCTGCTCTGGGAAGCCGGCCTCATCGAACAAGGGCTCCCGTCGGAAGCCGCCGTGCGCGGCTCGGGGATGATGGGCTGGCGCAACGCGACGATCACTCCGCGCGGAACCTGCGCGCTCAACTCCCTTCGCGAAGAGGAGAATCTCCGCCTCGTGCAACAGCACGCCGACGCGCTCGGGGCGCATGCGACGTTCGCCCAACTCAAAATCTTTCTCCAGCAAGTGGCCAACTGGGGAACGCCGCCGGCGTCTTCCGGGAAAGGCGCCTGAAAGGCGGCTCTGGTCACAGCGGAAGGAACGACGGCGAGGCGAGACGCTCCGCGTGCGAAGGCGGCATGAGAGCCGCATCGGGTTTTGCTGCAAAATCATCCTCGGCGAAGTTCATGAGCGAAATAAAAATGAAAGAGGAGGAGACGGTCGCCCCTCTCCATTCCGAGTCCGTGGCGAACGCGCGGGCGCCGGGGTGGATCCGTCTCCTCGCCACGGGGTTCGGCGCGGGCTATCTGCCGATCGGCCCCGGAAGCTGGGGGACTTTTCCGGGGATGCTCCTCTGCTGGGCGCTGCAGCCGCTTCCCGCGTGGGGTTATCTGGCGGCTGCCGTCGCGCTCGGATTGGCCGCCGTTCCCCTCGCCACCGCGGGAGAACGTCACTTCGGACGAAAAGATCCCGGAGAAGTGGTCATTGACGAAATTGTCGCGTTCCCGATTACGATGTGGCTCGTCCCTCTCAGTCTCGGGACGCTCGCCGCCGGCTTCTTCCTCAATCGCCTCATGGACACGCTCAAGCTCTGGCCGTGCCACCGCCTGCAGTCGCTGCCCGGCGGCTGGGGAATCCTCCTCGACGACCTCGTCGCGGCGGGGCAATCCTGCCTCCTGATGCATGCGACGCTCTTTTTCTGGCCGGAGCTCCGGAGCTTCCATGGGTTTTGACAGCGCTGAAAATCGCGTAGATTGGAGCTCATGACCCGCGCCGCGCTCGACGACCTTTGTCGCAAAACACTCGAAGGCGCCCGCCTCTCGGGCGAGGAAGCGCTCGCGCTCGAAGCCGGGCTGCCTCTCACCGAACTCGGCGCGCTCGCCCACGCGCGGCGGCGAATGAAGAAAGCGAACGCCTACGGCGGACGGGGCAACGAGATCGTCACCTACCTCGTGGACCGGAATATCAACTACACGAACGTTTGCGACGTGTACTGCAAGTTCTGCGCGTTCTACCGAGTCGAGGGCGCCGACGACGCCTACGTGATCACCCACGAGGAACTCGGGAAAAAAGTGGAGGAACTCGTCGCCCTTGGCGGCAACCAGATCCTGCTCCAGGGGGGGCATCACCCGAAGCTCGGTCTCGATTTCTACCTCGAGATGCTCGGCTTCCTGCGCGCAAAATTCCCCGGCGTAAACGTCCACGGCTTTTCGCCGCCTGAGTTCAACCATTTCAGCGAGGTCTTCAAGATGCCGGTGCCCGAGGTGATCCAACGCTTCAAGGAAGCGGGGCTCGGCTCGATCCCCGGCGGCGGAGGCGAGATCCTCGTGGACCACGTCCGTCGGCGCATCGCCCCGCTCAAGTGCGACACGAATGCGTGGCTGTCGGTCATGCGCGAGGCGCACCGCCTCGGGTTGCGCTCCTCGGCGACGATGATGTTCGGCCATGTCGAGACCGCCGCCGACCGCGTCGAACACCTCCAACGGTTGCGCGATCTCCAGGATGAAACGAACGGATTCACCGCCTTTATCTGCTGGACCTTTCAGGAGGAAAACACGAGGCTCCGCGCGGAACCCGCCGGCGCTCACGCCTACCTTCGCACGCAGGCCCTCGCCCGCATCTTTCTCGACAACTTCGATAACGTGCAGGCGTCGTGGGTCACCCAGGGGGCGAAGATCGGCCAGGTCGCGCTCCAATACGGCGCGAACGACTTCGGTTCGACGATGCTCGAAGAAAACGTCGTCTCCTCGGCCGGCGCGTCTTGGCGGATGACCCTTCCCGAGATGCGCCGCTTGATCGCCGACCTCGGGTATGCGCCGCGGCAGCGCGACAATTGGTATCGCCTCGTGGACCTACCCGCCTGAAGCGCCCTGGGCCGTCGCACCGGGTTTCTCACACGCCGGCATGCGCGTCTGGTGGCGGATCGTCACTTCAGCGACCTGGGGATAGGCCTGCTTGATGCGCGCGATGACGGCGTTCTCGATCTCGAAGGTGCGCTGGGAGGAAAGCTTCGGAGAGACCACGATATGGAGGTCCACGTGCACGTTCGTCGGCGTGCCGTGAGAACGCACCATGTGGCAGTTGCGCACCCCTTCGATCTCCTCGACGAGATGACGAATTGGCAGCGGATCGAGGCGTCGGGCGTCGCTGAGCGTCATCGCCGAATCGCGGACGATCCCGTAGGCGGCCCAGAGGATCAACCCCACAATGGCCACTGCCGACACGGTGTCCATCCAGTACCACTCGAAGAACGCGGCGAACATGGCCACGAGCGCCAGCGCGGTCGCCAGCACGTCGGACTTCGTATGCTCGGCGTCCGCGAGGAGGAGCGGGTTCTGGAGTTTTCGCCCCCAGTGCCGTTCGTAGAGAGCGACCATGATGTTCACGCCGATCAATCCCACCATTCCCGCGAGGACCCAGGCGTTGACCTCGGGGAGCTTCACCGGATGCACGATCCGCTGCCATGCGCCCGTGAGGATTTCCCAAGCCGCAAGGCAGAGCAGCGCCGAAATCCCCATCGCGCCCAGGGTCTCGAACTTGCGGTGCCCGTAGGGATGATCCTCATCAGGCGGTTGCTCGGCGATGCGCAGCGCCACCAATGCGATGACATTCGAGCTGCCGTCCATGAGGGAATGGAGACCGTCGGAAAAGATGCTCAACGAATGCGTCCACGCCGCAAAAACGAACTTGGCCGCCGCGACCGCCAGATTCAGCGCAAGCGTCACCCAAAAGATGCGTTTGACGATGCGGGAAGCGTCCATGGCGGGCCCTCTTCATATCCGACGGCAGGCGCCCCTCGCAAATTCCAAAAGGCGAGAGATACGACGATGCGCCAGAGACATCGTCCTACGCCGCCTTCGGCAGCACCTCGATCTCGCTGCCGCATTTCGAGCAGCGGACCTGCGTTCCCAGAAAACCTGGGCTGAGTTGCATCACGCGCCCGCAGGCGCAGCGGAAGGATTCCCAGCCGCTCCCCTGCCGCTGGAATTGGAGGCGGCGGGGCGCGGCGGGCGCGTCCGATCCCGGAGGCGCTTCGGTCGAGACCGAGGAAGCCTCGGGAACGGGCAGCCGCGCGCCGCAACGGAGGCACCGGATGCTCGATGCCCCGTGGCTCGCGGGGACGCGCGTCTCCAGCCCGCAGCCGCAGACGACCGGAACATAGCCGCTAAGAACAGCAGAGGCATCGCGCGCCGCCCGCCCGCCGAGGAGAGGTCCTTCTCCCGAAGCCTCGCGCTTCTCGAACGCGGGCGCTTCCGCGAGAGAGCGCGCTCCGATCACGCTTCCCCCGTGCGCCGCGGCGTAAGCGGCCGCATAATCCGCAAGCGACGCCCCCGCCATCCCCCGGAGGATGCGCACGCGCTCGTCGGTCGGCGGATGCGTCGAGAACAATCCCTGGACGCCAGATGCCGCCTGAAACGGGTTGACGATGAACATCGGTGCGGTGGTCCGGCTTGCAAACGCCACCTGCATCGACGACGCCGAAATCTTCTCGAGCGCCGAAGCCAGTCCCTCGGGGTAACGCGTGAACTGCGCGCCGGAGGCGTCGGCAAGATGCTCCCGCCGCCTCGAGCACGCGAAATACAGGATCTGGGCGACGAGGGGACCCAGGATCGCGAAGATCAGCGCGAGAATCAGGAACGCTGCCTGGGCCTGCCCTCCGCCCCGCGAACTGGAGCGTTCCCGTCCCGTTCTTCCCAAACGGATCGTGCGCGTCAACAGATCCGAAAGGATCACGATCGTGCCCAGCATCACCGCCGCGAGCGTCATGAACTGGACGTCGCGGTTGCGAATGTGTCCGATCTCGTGGGCTAGGACCCCCTGGAGCTCGTCGCGATTCAGGCGCTGGAGAAGCCCCGTGGTGACCGCTACTGCGCACTTCTCCGGCGATCTTCCGATCGCGAAGGCGTTGGGCGCGGGGTCCGTCACGAGCAGGATCCGCGGTGGAGTCGCCAATCCCGCCGCGATCTGCATTTCCTCGACGAGGTTGTGAAGCCGCGGAATTTCCTCGCGACTCACCTCGTGCACCGGGACCCCCTGCAGCACGACCGATTCCGCCGCGCCGAAGTAAATCCCCGCCTGCACCGCGAGAATTAGCCCCGCAACCGCGAGGCCGGCGAGGCCGCCGCCGCGCGGGGCAAACGCCTCGCCGGCGAAAAACCCGAGACCGGCAAGCACCATCGCCATCGCGGCCACCAGCATCCGTGAACGCCGGCGGTTAGCCTGAATCTGTTCCCACATGGCGGAAAGGCCGCGGTCAGCCGGGCGATACGGCGCTCGAAACAGCGCCTCGGCCGTCCCCAGCGCCCAGCCGGCGCCGTTTCGATTTGTGGGAGGCGTGGCTCACGCCGAAGCGGAAGAGGCTCGTCGCCGCTAAAATTGGATCTTCGGCGCCGCGCGTTCGGCATCCGCGGCGACTTCGAAAAAGTCGCGGCGAACGAAGTGGAAAATCCCCGCAATAAGGTTGACCGGAAAACTCTCGATGCGCGTATTGTAAGTCATCGTGCTGTCGTTGAAGAACTGACGGGCGAACGCGATCTTGTTCTCCGTCGAGGCGACTTCCTCCTGAAGCTGCATGAAATTCTGGTTCGCCTTGAGCTCGGGATAAGCCTCCGAGACGGCGAAGAGGGTCTTCAGAGTCGAGGAAAGCATGTTCTCGGCTTCGGCGCGCGCCTTCACGCCGCTCGCGTTCATCGCCATGTTGCGCGCCTGGGTGACCTTTTCGAAGGTCCCCTGTTCGTGCTTCGCGTAACCGCGGACGGTTTCCATGAGGTTCGGGATGAGGTCGTGCCGCCGCTTGAGCTGCACGTCAATTTGCGCCCAGGCGTTCTCGATCTGATTGCGCAGGCGGACCAACGCGTTGTAGGTCCCAGCCACCCAGAGCAGCGTCAGGACGAGGATGGCCACGAAAATGACGGCAATCACGGCGAAGGCGGAGATCATGGAGGCAATTCCGGTGAAGGGTTCTACGGAAAGTTCCCTGAAGACGGCGATCCTCCCGCAGCATCCCCGCGCAGCGCAAGCCAAAACGCCGATCACGATCCCGCAAGCGACTTCCCGAAAATTGCGGGGAGCGCGCGAACGAGCGCCTCGCCGCCGGGCGCTTCGGAAAGGGCCGCGAGCAGGCGAGGGAGCTCTCTCGCGTCGAACCACAACCCGTGTCCGGACGGGCAGCGATCGAGGCGCAGCGTCTCCGCGCCGGCGGAGCGTCCAAGTTCCGCGCCGAACTCGACCAGCCGCGCGTCGCAGCGGGGGCAAAGCCTTGCGGAAACGCGCCCTTTTCCGCTGAGGAGCGACTTGAAATGGGAAGCCAGCGGGGCGCCCTTGGCCGCGCTCGCGAGTGTTTCGATTTCGCCCGCATCGAGCCAGAACCCCTGGCAGGCGAGGCAATGGTCCACCTCGACGCCTTCATAGCGCAGGAGGAACAGCGCGGCGTGGCAGCACGGACAAACGGGGACCATCGCGAAAAGCATCCTCGCCCTCGCCCGCACTCGACGTCAAGCGCGCCCTGAATCTTCCGTGGGACGAGGGTGCATGGAGGATGAGCCGGCCTCGTTCAGGAACGGAATGCCGGGACGCCCCAGGCACTCCTCCTGCACAACCTCGGATCCCTCCCGGCGGAAGCGGCTGGACCACTCCTGGTCCGACACGCTTGTTCCGCGCCCGTGGAACAGCGCCTCCGAAGGAGGAGGGGCCGGTCACGCCCTGGCGAATTTCCGCGCGAGACACCAAGCCAACAAGGCTTCCTCGCGGGTGAGGACCGTCGTTTCGGAACGCGCGGCATCGAGGAGGGCTTCGGCGAGCCGAAACCCGTTCAGCAAACGGGAGCGCGTGGGCGCGAGGGCGGCGAGCGTTCGCGCGAGCGCTTCGCCGGTCGGTTTCGCCATCGCTTCCCGCCAGGAAAATCCTCTTTCGGTTCGCGGGACCTGCGCCACGTCGAGAGTCACGAGCGCGGCCAAAACGAACCCGAGGACCGCCTCCCTCCATCGTCTCGCGACATAGGCCTGTTGCGCTTCGCGAAAAAGCTGTTCTGCAATTCGAGACGACCGTTTTTCACGACCGAAACCGGAAACTCGCCGCGACGCGCTCATCGGCGGATCCGCCACCGCGCTGCCCGGAACCTTCAGCTCCTGCTGCAGCGCGGAATAGTAGTCCTCGGGCGCTACGGTCATCCGCGCGAGCGCAATTGCCGCCTGCCAGCGCGGGATCTCGGCGCGGCACGCGCGCAGAAACGCGAGACCCGGCGCCACCGCGGCGTCGTCTTCCGATGCGCACCACGCCTCCAAGGCCGTCGCCCGGACGATTTCGTTTTCCTCCGGAGAAAGCGCAAGCGACCGCACCTTGGCGAGGGCGGCAGGGTCCTTCAAAACCGCGAGCCCCCGCAGCGCGGGCAGGCGCAGCGACGGGTCCTCCAGCGCGGCAAGCAGGAAAGGCGTCGCCGTGCGGTCGCCGAGTTCGCCGAGCGCCTCGATCGCCTCCGTCTGGATTTGCAGTTCCGACGAGGACGCCGCCTCGATCAGCCTTGCCCCGCAGACGGGGTCCCTGACAGCGACGAGCGCCCGCACCGCGCCGCGGCGAACGTTCAAGCTGGGATCGCGCAACGCACGGAGCAGCGGTTCGCTCGCGATAGAGCTGGGCGACTCCTCGATCCCGCGCACGGCGTCCACACGCACCGATTCCCGAAGGCCTTCTTCCAGGACGTAGCTGTGGTGGAGCACCTTGAAGGGGTTCGCGTCCATCAGGCGGCGGATCAGCATCGCCGGCGTGGCGCTCGCCGCCTCGCGAAAGCGCAGAGGCAAAGTCCCGAGAGTCACCAGCCGCAGCATGCCCTCCAGGAAGAAGAGGACTTCGTAGCGACCGAAGGGGAGATCGGCTTCCCAACTTTTCATGGCGACCAAAAGCCCGCCGCCGATGAGCGGCCCCACGGCGGCGCAGAGGCCGCCCATCCCCTGCATCAGGGAAAGCGCGAGCGACCGCGAGCGGGACGGCGTCACGCGGAGAAGCAGCGCCATCAGCGCACTTTCGTAGCCCGCACTGAACAATCCCATCCAGACGTAGATCCCCAGAAGCGTCGCGCGGGGATGAGTTTCTCCGAAACCGACCACCGAGAACGGCCAGAGGGCGAGTCCGACGCCGCACAGGCGAAGCGTCGCTGCATGTCCGAAACGGTCTCCGAGAAACCCCCAGTAGCGCGCCGTGATCCAGCGCAGCACCCACATCACGCTCATCGCGAGGGCGAGAAACGATTGCGACACCCCCCGCTCGAGAAAATATAAGACCAGAAAACTGCTCGCGAGGAAGATGACGGAATTCACCGAACAGAGATAAACGAGGAGGCGGCGGCTGTCGGAGTTTGTGAACACCTGCCTCAACGCGGAGAGTGTGCCGCCCTGAGATGGCGGCACGGGCGGTTCGACGATCCGGTTATGGATCGCGACATCCGCCTGGCCGAAGAACGCGCCGATGAAAAACAGCAGGGCATAGGGCCAGAGCGCGCCGCCGCCGGTGAAGCGGTCCACACCCCATCCGGCCGGGATGGCGAGCACTTGCAGGAGACTGACGAGAGCCGTCCGCCGCGCCCAGAAAGCGCCGGCGCGATCTTTCGGCACGAGATCGGCCATCCAGGAGAGCCACATCGGCGAAGACGCCGAACCCAGAGCACTGCTGAGAAAGAAAACGCCGAGAAAGAGGACGACCGAGGCCGGCGCGCCCAACCCTCCGGCAAGAAGCGGCAGCGCCGCGAGAACCAGCCAGAGCAGCCGATGTATGCTGGCCAGCCAGAACCAGGTCGGGCGTCGTTCCTTCAAGCGATGAAGGAAGAGCATCATCCCGAATTGCAAACCCAGCCCCAGCATCGGCAGGGTGGTCAACAACGCCACCTCAAACTCCGAGGCGTGAAGCCGGAGCAGAAACCCGTTGAGGAATTGCGGCGAGACGCAGACCATGAAAACCGCGCAGACGCCGCTTCCGACGATGCTACGCCGCATCCCCTGAGACACCTCCAGCGCGGTGAGGGCCTTGGGCGAATCGTTCATGGGGAGGACGGGGCGTTTCGGGCGGCTGCGCGCGAGTCGCGTCCGCGCTCGAAACCGCTTCGGGAACGGCTCAAGGCGCAGGCGTCGCTCCGCCCTTCGTCGGGGTCTTCGCGAGCTCCGTCAGATCGCGGAGAACCAGCCGCGCCGCGTGGCGGAGATTCCGGTCTTCCCGCGCGTCGAGCGCCATGCGTTCCAGATCGAGACGGGCGTCCGCGTCGCGCAGGATCCGCACCGCCACAAGCGCTTCGAGTCGCACCCTGGGTTCCGGATCAGCCAGGCGCTTGCGGATCGCCGGCGCGGACGCGCGGTCGTCCAGAGCCGCAAGCCCACTGATCGCGTCGCGCCGCACCGCCCAGTCTTTGTCGTCAAGCGCGCCGCGAAGCACGGGTACGGCATGCGGATTGCCGAAGCGGGCGATCGCGACCGCGCCGACCACCCGCGCGAAAGCATTGGTCCCTTCGAGCAGCTCTTCGAGCATCTCCTGCTGGCTCGGTTCGGCGAGCTCGCGCACCCCCCGGGCCGCCACGAAACGGACGTAGCTCTCCTCGTCGGAAAGAAGCGGGATGAGGCGCGCGACGCCTTCCTGATCCCGGAGTTTGACGAGCGCTTCCGCAGCGTCGGCCCGCACGTTCCAGCTCGGATCGCGCAACGCGACGCGCAAGAGCTGCGCGGAACGGCGGTCGCGAAGATTGCCGAGCGCGGCGACCGCGGCTCGACGCACTTCCACGACGGAATCTTCGAGCAGGGGAACCAGTGCGGCGGCCATCGAAACGTCCCCGAGCGACCCGAGAAGCTGGGCGGCGCCCCTGCGCACCCGGGGGTCGTCGTGGCGGAGCGCCGAATTCAAAAAGTGTTTCTTCGGGAAGGCGCGGGCCAGGATTGCTAGCTCCTGCCGCGCGAGATCGAGCCGCTCCACTTCGAGGAGCACTGCCAGTCGCGCTTCGCGCAGCCTGGCGTCCTTCGGATGAGCCGCCACCGCCTCGTTGAGGGTTTTCAACGCGTTTTCGTATTCACGAGCTTCGGAGAAGGCTTCCGCGGCTTGAATCGCTTTCCGGGAAGCCGAAGATCCGCACCCCATCGCGCCCAACGCGAGCGCGCCGACAAGGAGCATCGAAAGGGCGGAGCGAAACCGAGGCGACCCAGCGGACCGCTCGCGCGATGGAACGAACGTTGGCTTCCCACGTTCGCTTTCGTTCAGGACCATGTCGGGGATGCCCAGCGGATAATGAGTCCGATTCAGAAGGCCATCGAGCGACACCCCGTTCGAGTGCGGCCCGACTTCTCCGCGCTTACAATCGCCTCTTCCGGTCGTTGGGATAGCGGCGCTCATTGATGGCCCAAGTGCACCATGCGAAGGCAGAAAGGATGATCAAACGGTTAAGGGCATTCCAAAGGAGGGTCCCCTTGGTCAAACCAACCGGAACCCCGAAAACAAAGATCACCGGCCAGAGCAGCGCGCTGAACAGGGCCATGCCGAAACCGGCGCGCCGACCACTGAACCATGTCACGAGGAGGATCGGGATCAGGTAAAAACAGGTGAAGTGGACCTCGATCCCTGTGGCGTAGTCTCCAAGGGCAATCGCGAACAGCAGGATGGCACCGAACGCCTGCATCACTCTGCGATTCATGCCGTTCGAGGTCTGGCCAATTTCGAGGCGTTCGGAGAGAGGATCAAACACCATGCTCACACTGGAAGCATGAAAGAGATGGCGTCGCCCGTCAATAGGCGTCGTCCGTCAATAAAAAGCCATTGCCTTCGCTCCAACCGCTCATCCAACTGGACTTCGGCGCTGCGAGAAACGACCGCAAGCCTCTCGCGCGTGCGATCCACGCGTTTTTTCGGAAAACAATTGAAAATACGCTCTCAAACGAACGCGGCGATCGTCTCGACCACGTCGCGGATTTCCCTTTCCGTCAGCTCGGGAAAAATCGGCAGCGCCAGCGTCGAGGCAGCCGCCTTCTCGGCCCGGGGCAGGTCGCCCGCCTGATACCCCCACGCGGCGAAACATTTCTGCAGATGGAGCGGCACAGGATAATAAATCTCCGTTCCCACTCCGGCCTTTTGGAGGTGTGCGCGCAAACGGTCGCGCATCTCGAGCGCGCGCGTGCGGATCACGAACTGGTTGAAGACGTGCCGCGTCCGGCGCGTTTCAGGAAGAAGGATCGGTTTCCGATCATCCTCCTCGGAAGCTCCCGAAGCGCGCGCCGACGGCTTCGCGGCAAGACCCGCCTCGACAAAAAGCTTCGTATAGAGCGCCGCATTGCGCGCACGTGCCGACGCCCATCCGTCGAGATGACGAAGCTTCACGCGCAGGAGCGCCGCCTGAATCGTGTCGAGGCGCGAGTTCACCCCGAGCAGGTGGTGATGATACTTCGGCTTCGCCCCATGCACGCGCAGCACCCGGAGCTTCTCGGCGAGGGCGTCGTCATGGGCCGTAAGCAGGCCGCCGTCCCCGAATCCACCGAGGTTCTTGGAGGGAAAAAAGCTGAAACAGCCGAGGTCGCCGAAGCCCCCCACGGGACGCCCGAGATCGCTCGCGCCGATCGCCTGGGCCGCGTCTTCGATCACGCGAATCCCGCGCCGCTTCGCCTCGCTGAGCCAGGGCGTCATGTCCGCCGCCTGGCCGTAAAGATGGACGGGGAGGATCGCTTTTGTCCGCGGGGTGATCCTTTTTTTCACCTCCTCCGGGTCGAGGTTGTAATCGTCCAACGAAATGTCGGCGAACACCGCTTTCGCCCCGACCCGTGCGATGCAGCTCGCCGTCGCGAAGAAGCTATACGGCGTGGTGATCACCTCGTCGCCGGGCCCGATCTCGAACGCCATGAGCGCCAACAGAAGCGCGTCCGAGCCGCTCGCGCAGGAAATCGCATGTTTCGCTCCGCAATGCGGCGCGACCTCTTTTTCGAACTCTGCCACCTCCGGACCGAGGATGAACTTGCCGTGGCGTAGAACTGCGTTGAAGGCCTCGCGGAGTTCGGTTTCGATGGCGCGATGTTGACGGCTCAGGTCGAGAAGCGGAACGTTCATGGAGTTGCCGGCGATCCTGAAGCTTGTGCGACCCGTTTCAAATCCTGAAATTCGCTGAATTTCCCCCCCCATGCGACGCCCTCCAAACGCCCCAACCTCACGCCCTCCGACGGCGCTGACCGTCGCCGGATCCGATTGCAGCGGCGGCGCCGGAATCGAAGCCGACCTCAAGACCTTCGCCGCCCACGGCGTCTACGGCATGGCGGCCGTCACCTGCGTCGTCGCCGAAACCCCGTGCCGCGTCGTTTCCATCCAACCGGTCCGCTCTGAAATCGTCGCCGAACAGACGGCCTGTTGCCTCGGCGGGCTTCGCGACGTCGCCGTGAAGACCGGGATGCTCTATTCCGCCGCCATCATCCGCGCCGTCGCTCGCGCCATCGGCGCCCATCGGACGGCGATCCGCCATCTCGCGGTGGACCCCGTGATGGTCGCCACGAGCGGCGCGCGCCTTTTGCGCGAAGACGCGATCCGCGCGCTGCAGGACTTCCTCGCCGAGCGAGCCGATCTCGTAACGCCCAACCTCGACGAAGCGGCGATCCTCGACGACGGTCGCCGCCCCGAATCCCGCGCGGAAATGGAGGCCGCGGCCGGACGGATTGCCGCACGCTACGGATGCGCCGTCCTCATGAAGGGGGGGCACCTCCGCCGCACGCGTTCCGCACCAGATTTTTTCACCGACGGCACGAACGGCTTTTGGATGGAGACGCGCCGCATCCGCGGGATCGCGACCCACGGAACCGGTTGCACCTTTTCCGCCGCAGTCACCGCCCATCTCGCCCTCGGCCGATCCCTCCCCGTCGCCGTCCGCTGCGCCAAACGCTTCCTCACTTCCGCGATCCGCCGCTCCTGCCGCTTGGGCCCTTGGATGGCGCTCAATCATCTGCAGGGAACGGCGAGACGCCTCGACAGGCCCTGAGAGGAAAGACCCCTATCCCTTGCCGGCCGGAAGATGCTTCACCACGCGCGACGGATTTCCGGCGACGACAACGTTTGCGGGGACGTCGCGCGAGACGACGGCGGCAGCGCCCACCACGGAGTTGTCTCCAATCGTGACGCCTTTCAAAACGATGGCGCCCATTCCGATCCAGACGTTGTTTCCGATGCGCACGGGGCGGGTCGGGATCGGAGGACGTTCGCCCTTGGCGAAATAAGGGTTCATCAACTCCGCGTCCCGTCGCCGCGCCGCAGGATCGAGTGGATGGAAATCGGAATCGGCGATGCCGACGTTCCACGAAATGAGACAGTGGGTCCCGATGGAAATCTCCTCTTCGCACATGATCAGCGCGCCGTTGAGCAGGGTGTGATCGCCGATGGAACAAAACCCCTCTCCTTTCACGGCGAACGAACAGCCGGCGAAGACGGAACACCAGTTGCCGATCCGCACCGCGGGCGACCGTCGGGATTTGCAAAAGCGGAAGACTTGCGCCGTCTCGAGCCAAAGCCCTTCGCCGAACTCCACGTTCGGAGGAACCTCGCCCTGAAACCAATCGTCGGGCACCTTGCGATTCACCACGTTGCCGGGCATGGAGAGAGCGTAGCGGGAAATGCGCCTTCGCCAACACGAATTTCGCAGCCACGGCATTCGATCTCCGGCGAGACGCCTCGCGCGAGGATCACCGTTGCAAGCTGCCGATCGCGGCGAGCCGGGCCGCGGGGTCCGCTTCTTTTCCGAGGTCGCGCACCGCGCAGGGCAGACGTTCGGTCCAGTTGCTCTCGCTCATCGGCCCGGGCGCGTTGAAGCGCTGCTTGAGCCCGAGAAGATCGGTGATCATGAACGCCGCGAGCCAGCTCGGGCTTCCGAGCAGCTTCCGGCAAAAGGCGGCCTGCAGTTCCGACGCGAGCGTCGGCGGCAGGTCGCGTTTCCCCCACCCCGCCCAGTCCGCGGCCCGGCGCGCCTCGAGGGCGCCCTTCGGGTCGCACGCCCATTTTTCCCACAGTGCCGCCAACGGCTCGTGGTCGTGAGTCGCGAACGTCGCCACCGACAAGGGGGGATAGGATTCCGCGGGAGTCCATGCGCCATCCGTCATGCGCTCGAAGAGCGGGATCTTGAACCCGGGGATTGCGAGCGAAGCGAGCGACGGGCGAACGTAGTCGGGCACAAAACCGAGGTCCTCGGCCACCACACCGCTCTCTCCCGCGGCTTCAAGAACCGTTCGCAGCCATGCTTCGCCATGGAGGCGATTCGACGCCCGCGACTCTTCGCGTTCGTCGCTTTCGGGCCAGAAGCGCGGCAGGTCTCCCGCTTTCGCCTTCGCCTGTTCGAGGTCGAGGTGGACATAGTCGCCGTTCTCCTGCGGCGGCCACGGAAAGGCATAGACGCGGTAGAACCCCAGCACGTGGTCCACGCGAAAGAGGTCGAAGATTCGCGCGGTGGCCGCCACGCGCCGGCGCCACCATGCGCCGCCGTCTTCTCTCATCCGGTCCCAGCGATAGAGAGGGACACCCCAGTTCTGGCCCCACTTCTCCGTGAACAGGTCCGGCTTGAAGAAGGTCTCGGGCGGCGCGCCGCACGACCACCGCAAATCGAACAGCGCGCGCTCCGCCCAGACGTCCGCGCTGCAACGCCCGATCCCGAAAGGGATGTCGCCCATCAGGGCCACGCCGCGCCGCCGCGCGTGCCCCCGCGCCGCCGTCCACTGGCGGAAAGCCACCCACTGCACCCACGCGTGGAAGCGCGCTTCCCGGACGAATTCCGCGCGCGCCTTCGTCGGAAGGGCCGCCACCCAGGCGCGCGCCGACTCCGGCGTGCGGTGGACTTCGGGCCAGGATTCCCACAGCGCCCCGCACCCGTTTCTTCCCATGAGCGCGCGAAACAAGGCGTAATCACCCAGCCATGAGGATTCCGCCTTAACGAACGCCTCGAAAGCCGCGGACTTCGCCGTTTTCCCTTTTCCCTCCTCCGTCGAAGCGTCGAAGGCCGCGCGCAACAACCGTTGCTTGAGCGCTTTCACCTCCCGATAGCGCACCGGACCCTCCGTCAACGCCTCCACCTCTCCTTTCTTCAGGTTGCGCAGCCGATCGCGTCGGGTGAGCTCGGGAAGAGCTTCCGGCGAGAGATCGAGCGCCGTAGGATCCAACGCGATCGAACTGATGGCGTTGTACGGGCTATGGTCGTCGCCCGTCTCGTGGATCGGCAGAAGCTGAAGCACGCCGATCCCGCGCTCCGCACACCAATCCGTCATCTCCCGCACGGCGCCGACATCGCCGATTCCGAGATCGTGGCGTCCTCGCAACGCAAAAACGGGCACGAGGACGCCGGTGAGCCTGCGTTCGATGCGGAGGGGCATCCCTTTCGTGGAGCAGTTTTTCGAGACCGGAGCAAGGGCGGGATGGGCGTCGCCGCTCGTTCGAGGCGCATCTCGCAGGTCAACCTCGCGCCCCACGACAGCGATCTCCCGCGCCGCATCCCTGATCTCAGGGCCCGCCCGACATGAGCCGGCGAAGCCGGCCATCACGCGAGATCAAGGCGGAGGCGTCCCTCCAGCAACAGCGTGGATGTCGCTTCGGACCTGCGGGCCGACCAACGGAGGTTCACCCTCCGCCCGTTGACCTTGAGGATCGGGCGCGTCGGGCTCCAGAGGTGAAGACGCGCGAATCCGGACGAGTCCAACACGGCGCGCAAGCGTCCGGGAGTGGCCTTCGTCTCGCGCACGGCGCACGCTCCCGCGGAGAGAATCACCGGATGATTCGGAGGGCGATCCGTCTTCAGGATCGTCACCTTCTGATCGAATGCCGGGCCGCAAGGCTGGATTTGATGGGTCCCGACGCGCGCCTGGCCGTTGACCTTCATGGAGGCGATCCAACGGCCGCGCCCGCGGACCCGCACCGCCCAGCGATGTCCGTTCCAGTGAAGATTCGTGAGCGCGACGTCCCGTCCGCCGTCTCCAGGGACGCATTCCAGAGGGCCGCGCTCGAAGCGAATCCCCGCCACCGCATCGAGAAACCCCATCCACCACGCATAAAGCGTCATGCCCTGCCACCAGGACGTGGCTTGGTAGAGCGATTCGGGTTTGTAACGTCCGCCGGGCGACGCGTGGAAAAGGTTCTCATGGATGAGACGATCGGCCGCGTAATGCTTCAGGAAGGCGTTCACCTGGAGATCGAGCAGTTCCTGGTCGCCCGCGAGGCGGGCGAGCTTCAGCGTTTCGCGCGTCTGGTTTTGGACCCAGTTGTCCTTCCAACGTTCGTAAACCGGTTCCTCCCGCCGATCCCGCGGCGCGACGGCGAGGCCGAGGGCGGGATGGCGAAACCGCGTCCGTGCGCATTCCGCGAGGGGTTCGACCACATCGAGCAGGAGCTGTTCGCCATAACCCTGAAACGCCAGGAGCGAAGTGAGGCGCAGGAAGGGATTCCGATGCGACGGGTCGTCCTTGAACCAAACCGAATCCACGAGGAATTTTTCGTGCTCGTCGAAGTAGAGGCGCAGGAAGTGCTTCTCGAGGCGGTCCACCACCCGCGCACAAGCCCGAACAGTCGCGCGGTCGTCGAGCACGGCGGCGAGTTCCGCCCCTTGGATGAGGCCGCTGAACAACGCCGCCATATCCTCCACGCCGCAGAGGCGGCTGGTGAGGGTGTTGTTCTCGCGCGGATCCTCAAAAGAGGGACGCGCGCATTGCTCGGGACGGTCGGCGCCGCCGAAACAGGATCCGACTAGGCCGAACCTCGAGGCGTGGCTGCAAATCACGCGGAGCGATTTTGCGAATCCGGGATAGAACCGCTCGAGCACAGCGCGGTCGCCCGAACGAAAGAAAACCTGATGAAGCAGGGAAATCCCCCACATCTCGTGATTGATCTGGTAGCCGTCGCCTAAGGGACGGTCCGGGTCCGGCGCGCGGAAGTTCCGGCCGTAAACCGGCCCGAAATCATAACCCACCGTCATCGGGATCGCGCCGTTGGGACCGCGGACGGCGTCAAGAAAGTTCAGATAACGCGGCACGGTGTCGTCGCTGCCGCAGGCGTTGAGCACCATCGCCGGCCATTCCCCATCCCAGCCGTTCCACATCCCGTATCCGCGCGTGGCAGCGCGCAGGCCGACCTGAGTCTCGTGGCGCACGCAGCGCATGGACTCCTGGAACAGCGGCGCCACGCGCATCATCTCCGCTAGCGCCGGAGGCGCCCCCTCGACTTCAAGGCGCGGGGTTGCCTCGGCGAGCTTCGCGTAGCGCGCCGTCTGCTCCTGAAACCATGCCGTCCATGACGCCCAGGCGTCGCGCAGACGCCATTCCGTCTCATGCGTGTCTTCGCCGAAAACCATCGCGAAACGGGCGGGCGCCCCGGGCCCGAACTCGACCTGAAGGCGGCGGACCACGCCGTCGGACTCATGGACGGCCGGGGCGAAGGATCCGATCCACGAGCAGGCTTCGTGGCGCTCGCGCGGACCGACCTTGGACGCAAACCCGTCTTGGAAACGGCGCAGCAGACCGTAACGCAACGCATGAATCCGTTCGTCGAACGCGGGCGTTTCCCAAGCCGCGTCGTCCTCGTTGTGATGCGCCAGAAAACCTTCGCGCACCTCGAAGGCGACGCGCGCCGGCGCGGAAGCCTTCCACTCGAACAAGACCGCGTTCCCCCGAATCCAGATCGAGCGCTCGAAAGTCAGGCTGTCGGCCGAGGCGCGCGAAACCACTCCGAACGGCATCAGGAACAGATTCTTGAATCCGACGTCCTGCGGGCGGCCCTTCGCCTCCAAGGCGAAGGTCAAAACCGGCTCGGAGAAAAAGGCCTCGCGGCGCCAGATCCCGTTCGAATAGAACGCCCCGCGGCGCGGCCCATCCATGCGGCGCGGCCCTTGATATTCGACGAGATTGATGCCTCCCGAGGCGTCGAGCACCACCGAGACCGGACCGTCGCAGAGCGCATACTCCTTATGGGGAAGGCCTTCAGGCAGCGAAATTCCGATCCGCCGAAGGAGGGCGTCCTCCGGGCGGCGGATCGTCTGGCGAACACGCAACGGCATCGGGAGCGGATTCAAGAGAAAACCTGGGCCAAAGGCGAGATCGTCGCACGCCTCCCGCCGTTCCCTTCACGAAAACAGATGCGCTTCAGTCACTTCCTCCAGCGAATCAAAAGTCGCATCCGCGAGGCGTCGAATTTCCGCGGCGTCCGCGCTCGGCACCGCGTAGCAGCGCATCCCCGCCGCCTTGGCCGCCTGCGCTCCGGCTAGGCTGTCTTCGAAGACCAGACAATCCTGGGGCGCGACTCCGAGGCGCGCCGCGGCGGCAAGGAACACGTCGGGCTGCGGCTTTCCGCGCACGACCGACTCGCTGCTGATCGCCGCCTGCATGCAGGACCGGATCCCGATCCGTTCCAAGGCCGCCTCGATGGCCGGAAGCGGCGATCCGGAAGCCACCGCAAGCGGCAGGCGGCCGTGAAGCCGCCGCACCAGGCTCACCGCACCGGGCATTGGTGCGAGGCGCCCGGAAAGCCCCGAAAACGCCTCGATCACCGCCGAGCGCATGATTTTTTGACAGGCCTCCACCGACATCGCGGGCCCCAAGAGGGCGTGGAGGGTTCGCGCAACATCGAACGCGTTCATCCCTTTGCATTGGATTTCCGCTTCGGGCGTCAACTCCTTTCCCATTGCGCGGCACAACGCCTGTTCCGCCGCTCGCCAGATGGGCGCGGACTGGATGAGCAACTCATCCATGTCGAAGATCACGGCGCGCGGCGAAGGCATGCAGCCGGAAGATCTACAGCCAGCCCGTTTCTCTCGCAAGGAGCCCCACGTAACGGACGTAGTCCGCCCAGGAGACGTCGCTGGGCACTCCGTGGTCGCAACCGGGGATGAAGCCGCCGCCGCGAATCACAGGACGCAGACGTTCGATCTCCTTGACGATCGTATCGCCGCCCTTGGCCATCGCCCGTTTGTCCACGCCGCCACGGTAGGCCATCTTGTGGCCGAACCGTCGGCGGAAATCCACGATGTCGTTCAGGGCGGCGACCTCGATCGGATCGCAGACGTTCACTCCGGCTTCGATCCAGATCGGGATCAGTTCTCCGATGAATCCGTCCGAATCAATATCGTAGATCGGCACCCGGTGTTTCCTCAGAATCTCCCCCCAGCGCAGATAGCTCGGGAGGAGGTGCTGGCGGACCATCTTTGGCGAGATCATCGAGAACTGCTTGTAGGCCATGTCTTCGCTGAAGTGGACGAAGTCATAGTCCACGTGGCGCAAAACGTTCTCGAGCAGACGCGCCACGTAGTCCTGCCAGAACTGGAGCATGTCGCCGACGAGCTCGGGCTCGTCGTAGAACGCGACGCAAAGCTGCTCGAACCCCATCCATTCACGGAGCTGCCAGAACGGACCGTGGATGTTGATTCCGATCACCCAATCGCGTCCCTTGAGCCGTCTCCCCCGCTCCGCGGCGTCGGGCGGCAGCCGCGCAGGATCGTCGGGGTCATAACGCCGCTTCATGTCCTCCCAATCCTTCCAGTTCTCGACCGGGCACTTGATCCATCGCCGCGTGACGAAATCAATTGCCTGTCGCAGATATTCGACCCCGAATTCCGCGCTGATTTCGCAAACGTTGCCCTTCCAGTCCTGAACAATCTGGGTGTCGCCCTTCTTCTCGAGCACCTTCTCCTCGAACTGGGGGATCATGCGATGTTCGAGCGAAAACTGCTCGCCGCCCTTCGGCCAGAGAAGCTCGCCGCCGGCCTGGCGGTAGGCGTATTCATTAATCGCTTCGGGATCCGTAATCTCCTCGGGAAGACCCTCCTTGTGCCAGCGCGTGCGTGTGGACTTGCGCCCCGCACCCGGGTGGAGCGGAACGCGATCGGGTTGACCGAAAAGGAGTGTTTCACGATAGCTCTCGCGGGGGGTCATGGAAGGAAAGGTTGTTTTTGGAACTTGAGCGACGCCCATCATGACAGGTATTCGAGAATAGGCGTCCGTTTCCGGGACAAACCTTCTTACGTTTTTTAGACATGCGCCTCATCCTTCACGCCGGCCTGAAGCAACAGCCCTCCGGCTACCGCTTCGCCACCTACGACTACGACCAGCTTCAGGTGATCGTGGTTCAAAACGGCGAACTCGCCGTGGAACTCGAAGGCGATCCCATCCGCCGCGCGCGGCGCGGGATGGTCCTGCTCCTCCGCCCGGGAAGCCGTTTCCGCCTCGCCTGCCCCCGCCGCGGCTACGACGGCGTGTTCGCCGTGGCGCGCGCCGCCGAGGAGCGCCCCGGCCCAAGCCGCCTCCTTCCCGCGGGGCGCTCCCTCGCGGTGGTCGCCGGCGAGATGCGCCACGCGATCGAGTCGGGCGCCGCCGCGCATCCAGGTTTGCTCCACGCTTTCGCGGCGCTGATCCTGCGCCTCGCCGAAGCCGCCGGCGACGCGTCCCTCCCCGCCTCCGAGCCCTGGGCGGATCGCGTGGGGCGGCTCCTCAATTTCCATCTCTATTCGTCCACGCCCGTGGCAGAAATCCTCCGAGGGCTGCCGCTCGGCGCGCGCCAAATCCATCGTCATTACAAGGCGGCCACCGGCAAAGGCGTGAAGCGCGACCTTCTGGAACGCAAGATCGCCGAGGCGAAAAGGCTTCTGGCCAACCCGACGATCAGCGTCACCGCGGTCGCCATGGAGCTGGGATTCCCTTCGTCGCAGCATTTCGCCACCTGCTTTCGCGCGATCACCGGGACGACGCCCACCGCCTTCCAAAAAAAACGCTGATCGCGCGCCTCGTCTTCCTTTTCGAAATCGCTCGCGCGAATTCGCGCCGTCCGGCGACGAACCAAAGGGCGCGCGTTCGGGATCGGGAAGCCTGCGGCCTTCCTTCTCGAAGGATTGAAACCCTTTCCGCCTTCTGGTAGCGCATGGCGCGCATGAACGTCCTTGTTGTCGGCGGCGGCGGCCGCGAACACGCCCTTGTCTGGAAGCTCGCCCAGAGCCCGAAAGTCCGCGCCATCTTCTGGAGTCCCGGCAACCCCGCCGCCCCGTGCGATTCCAAGGTGGAGAAGCTCTCTCTGCCGGCCGAGGACTCCGACGGCCTCGCGCGGTTCGCCGAGGCTCGAAAAGTGGATCTCGCCGTGATCGGCCCCGAAGCGCCGCTCGTTGCCGGTCTCGCCAACGCCCTCCGCGCGAAGGGATTGAAGGTCTTCGGCCCGGAGCGCGACGGCGCCCGTCTCGAGGGGAGCAAGGTTTTCTCCAAACGCTTTTTTCTCAGACACGGCATCCCCACCGGGCGCGCCGAGATGTTTTCGGATTTCGCGTCGGCCCTTGCCTTTGCAAGGAGGCATCCGAAGCCGCTCGTCGTGAAGGCCGACGGACTCGCCGCCGGCAAAGGAGTCCTTCTTTGCCGCGACGACGCCGAAGCGGAGCGCGCACTCGGCCAGGTGATGCGCGAGAAGGCGTTCGGTGACGCCGGCCGCGAGGTCCTCGTGGAGGAATGCCTCACGGGGCCTGAAGTCAGCGTGATGGCGATCACCGATGGATTAGATTTTCGCGTCCTCGCAAGCGCGCAGGACCACAAGCGGGTCTTCGATCGCGACGAGGGGCCGAACACCGGCGGGATGGGCGCCTACTCGCCCGCGCCGGTGTTCACTCCGGAACTCGAGGCGCGCGTTCGAACGGAGGTTTTCGAACGGACGCTCGTCGGCCTGAAAGTGGAAAAGATTCCGTTTTGCGGCGTCCTCTACGCCGGGATGATGCTCACCCCAAACGGCCCGAAGATCCTCGAATACAATTGCCGTTTCGGCGATCCCGAGACCCAGGTCGTGCTCCCGCGTTTGAAAAGCGACCTCGCCGAAGTCCTCCTCGCCGCGTGCGAAGGGCGGCTCGGCAACGTCGCGCTCGAATGGACTTTCGAAGCCGCCGTCTGCGTCGTCCTCGCGGCCGGCGGTTATCCCGGTGCGTTCCTCAAAGGCGATCCGATCTCGGGACTGGATGCCGCCGCGGCAAAGCCGGGCGCCTGCGTCTTTCACGCGGGCACTGCGATTCGAGACAGCCGGACCGTCACCCACGGAGGCCGCGTGCTTGGTGTCACTGCGCTCGGCCCGACGCTCCGGGAGGCGACGGCCCGTGCCTACGCGGCCGCCGACGCCATCGCGTTCGACAAGAAACACTGCCGCAGAGACATCGCCGCCCGAGCGCTGGCGGCGGGTTGATCATCAAAAACGCGGCAAACGGTCACGCTCGGCTCCGTCCCGGAGCTGGAAGTCATCTCGCGCGCCTCTTCCAACCGCGCGACGGCCGGGGGCTCCGTCGCGCAGCCAAACCGCTTTGTCGGAGGCGCTTTGGAATTCGCTTGCACCTTCGGTCCGGCTGTCGCAAATCCCCCGTGTGATCCAGGATTACATCGGCATCGGGTTGCTGTTGCTGACGGCGATCGGCTTCTGCGGCGGCGTGCTCCTTTTCTCCGCCCTCACCGCCCAAAAAGCGCACACGAATCCCGCAAAGGACGAGGCCTACGAATGCGGGTTGCCCGCGGCGATGGCCGAGCCGCGCATCCGCTTCTCCGTGAAGTTCTATCTCATCGCCGTGCTTTTCATCCTTTTCGATATCGAGACGGTCTTTCTCTATCCGTGGGCCGTCGTTTTTCGCGACATGATTCAAGGAGGCTGGACGATCTTCGTCGCGATGCTCTCCTTTCTCGGCATCCTCGCGGCGGCGTTCGTTTACGCGTGGCGCAAGGGCGCCCTCGACGGACGCTGAGACATCTCCCGCCGAACCGTCAGAGACCGGACAAGGCTGGAGCGGATTGAAGGCATTTCACTGCACCACGCTGATGTCAGCTGCGTGTGCCTGAAATGTTCGCGCCTGTAGCCTGACCGGGTTTGAGTGGACAGGTTGGGGAGTTCGTCGGATCTGTGATGGATGCTGGTGGGAGCCCCAGGATCCCGCGCCGAGGAGCGCGGGGCTCATGCCTTCCAGACCTGGCCCGGCGGGCAGGGGACGTCGGCCATGGCGTTGCGAGTGTCCACGAGAAGCGGGCACCATTCCTGAAGCTGCTTCAGATCGAGACGGGAATGACAAGTCGTGATCACCGCGACGTCGAACCCCGAAAGGGCGGCCTTTGTCCACGGGATGGAGCGGAGACCGCGCCAGGCCATGTGCTCGCGGGTGGGCGGGACGACCGGCACATGCGGATCGTAGTAGGCGATCTCCGCCCCGCGCTCCTTGAGGAGGTCCATCAGGCGGAATGCAGGGGATTCGCGGATGTCGTCCACGTCCGGTTTATAGGCGAGGCCGATGACGAGGACGCGACGGCCCTTGAGCGCCTTCTCGCGCGCGTTGAGGGCTTCGGCGACGCGGGCGACGACGTATTCCGGCATGGCGGTGTTCACCTCGCCGGCGAGCTCGATGAAGCGGGTCGTCACGCCGTATTCGCGCGCCTTCCATGTGAGGTAGAAGGGGTCAATCGGGATGCAGTGGCCGCCGAGGCCGGGGCCCGGATAAAAGGGCATGAAGCCGAAGGGCTTGGTCTTCGCCGCCTCGATGACTTCCCAGATGTCAATGCCCATGCGGGCGTAGACGACCTTGAGCTCGTTGACGAGGGCGATGTTCACGCTCCGGAAGATGTTTTCGAGAAGCTTCGCCGCTTCGGCGACGCGGCAGGAGGAGACCGGCACCACCGTGTGCACCGCCCGCCGATAGAGTGCCGCGGCTTTCTCAAGGCAGGCGGGGGTGAAACCGCCGACGATCTTGGGGATCTCCGCCACGCGACTCTTCGGGTTGCCGGGGTCCTCGCGTTCGGGGGAGAACGCGAGATGGAAGTCCGCGCCCGCTTTCAGGCCGGAGCCTTCTTCAAGGACCTTGCGCAGGTCTTCGTCGGTCGTGCCGGGAAACGTGGTGGATTCGAGGACGACGAGCATGCCGCGCGCGAGGTGCGACGCCAGGGCGCGTCCCGTGTTGAGCACGAAGGAAAGATCCGGCTCGCGCTGACGCGTGAGCGGCGTGGGCACACAGATGATCACGGCTTCGGCGTCGCGCACGAGGGAAAAATCGGTCGAGGCGGAGAAACGTCCCGCGGCGACCTGCTCGCGGACGTCCGCGGAAGGGATGTGCGCGAGATAGCTTTCTCCGCGGTTGAGGCGGGCCGCCTTCTGGGGATCCACATCGAGCCCGAGGACGGCGACGTCCGAACGCGCGAACTGGAGGGAGAGCGGGAGGCCGACGTAGCCGAGACCGATGACGGAGATCTTCATGCGGGGGAGGAGAAATCCAGAGGAGACACTTCAACGCGGCGCTGGAAGGGAGGCAAGGAAAATGCCTGAAACGAGCGGCTCGCGAGCTCTCCCTTGCCGAAACTGGAGGCACTCTTTGGAAATGGGCGGAAACCCGTGTCAGACCTCGGCGGAGGAGGAGGGGTGCGGAGGAAGATCGTCGAGCCGCAGGAGGATTTCGCGATCTTTGGCGCCTTGGCCCGGGCCGATGACGCCGCGTTGCTCCAGGGTGTCCATGATCCGCGCCGCGCGCGTATAGCCAAGGCGCAGGCGTCGCTGGAGCAGCGAGGTGGAGGCGCGGCGTTCCTGACGGAACACCTCGATGCATTTCTGCAGCAGTTCCTCCTCTTCCTCGTCAATCTCCTCTTCTTCGCCCTCCACCGAGGACGTTTTGGAAACGGTTTCCGCGATCTCTTCGTCCCAGGAGGGCGGCGCCTGCTTCGCGCAATGCTCGACGGCGAGGCGCACCTCGTCGTCGCTCACGAACGCACCCTGCGCGCGGCGGAGTGTGGCGGAATCGAACGACTTGAACATCATGTCGCCCTTGCCGAGCAGGTTCTCCGCGCCGTTCTCATCGAGGATCACGCGCGAGTCCACCTTCGAGCCGACGCGGAACGCGATCTTCGAGGGCAGGTTCGCCTTGATCGTGCCCGTGACGACCTGGGCGCGCGGCGTTTGGGTGGCCACCACGATGTGGATCCCGGCGGCACGCGCCTTTTGGGTGATGCGAGTGATGGCGTCCTCCACCTCGACGGGGGCGGTTTGCATCAGGTCGGCCAACTCGTCCACAACGAGGACGAGATAAGGGAGCTTGTCCGGCATCGGGAGCTCTTCCTTCTGGAAAAGCTCGCCTTGGGCACCGCCCCCGGTGTCATCCGGCGGAGCGGCCTCGGCGTCGTCCTTCGGCGCCGGCGGCTCGGGCGCCTTCTTCGGTTTCGGTCGGACGTTGTAGGCCCAGATGTTCCGAACGCCGGCGCGGGCGATGATCTTGTAACGACGGTCCATCTCGCGGAGCGCCCACTTGAGGACGGTGATCACCTTCTTCGGATCGCTGACCACGGGCGAGATGAGGTGCGGCAACTCGTTGTAGACCTGGAGTTCGACCACCTTGGGGTCCACCAGGAGGAGTCGTAGGTCTTCGGGGCTGAAATGATAGATGAGGCTCGTGAGGATCGCGTTGATGCAGACGGACTTTCCCGCGCCCGTCGAGCCCGCGATGAGCAGGTGCGGCATCTCGGCGAGGTCGGCGATCAGGGTTTTCCCGTAGACATCCTTGCCCAAGGCGAGCGGAATGCGCGCCTTGGTGGCACGAAACTCCTCGCTCTCGAGCAGCTCGCGGACGGTGACGAATGATTTGGAGGCGTTGCCCACCTCGATGCCCACCGTGCCGCGGCCCGCAACCGGGGCGAGGATGTTCACCCGATCGGCGCGGAGGGCGAGCGTAAGGTTGTTCTGGAGGTTGACGATACGCTCCACGCGCACGCCGGGAGAGGGGACGATCTCGAAGCGGGTGATCGTGGCGCCCTGAGTGATGTCGCCCATCTGGGCGTCGAGATCGAAATCCTTGAGCGTCTGGATGATGAGCGCGCCCCGCTGGGCGATGAGCTCCTTGCTGTCGGCGGCGAAGAGCTCCTCGGAGGTGTGCTTGAGGAGGTCCAGTGGCGGGAGATGATACGGGCCGAGCGCGGTCGGGCGCGGCGCGGGCTTGGGCGGTCTCGATTTCGATTTGGGGATCCGAGACTCCGTCGGCGGAGGTTTGGCCGGCGCAGGCGGTTCGGACGGCGGCGGGGTGGATTCCGTCTCGGAACCTTCCTGGTTGGGCGTCGGCGCGGGCTTGGGTTCGGACGCCGATTCCGCAGATGCGCCGCGGCGCACCCGCGACTCGTGTGCGCGCCGCGCGGAAGGCTCGGCGCGCTCGGAAGGATCCGTGATCCGTTCGGCCATCTCCTTTTCCATGTCTCGCAGGCGTTTGCGGCGTTCCTCGAGGTCGTCAATGCGGGCGTCGAGAGATTCGCTCATGTCGCCCTTGCGAATCAGTTCGGAACGTCGGAGCTGCTTCCATGCATCCCATCCTTCACGAACCCAGGCTGCGATTTCCGCGGGCTTCACCTGAAGCGCAAACCACATGCACGCCGCGCTTCCGATCGCGAAGATGATGACCGCCCCATGCTTGAGGAGGCTCCAGAAAACCTTTTCTCCCACGTAAAGCCCCACCAGACCGCCGACGCCGAAGAAGTTGTTGTTCAGCTTGGCCCAACTCGTACCGCTCCATCCCAACTGGATCAGGCAGGCCATGCTGAGGGTGAAGCCGCCGGCCCAGAGGGCGCCCTCTTTGAAACGATAGCCGCGCCACAGCGTCGCGATCCCGAGATGCGCCAGGATTAACGGCAACAGGTTGGCGCTCCAGCCGATGAATTGATAGAGGCCAAACCCGGTCCACGCGCCCACGACCCCCATCCAGTTGTGCGACGTCGGCGGCGAGTGCAGCAGCGCGACATCGTGCGAATCGTAGGAGAACAACGCGCAGGCCAGCAAAATGCTGCCGCAGATCGCGATGATCCCCGCCAGATCGCGCGGAAGCGCGCTCATCTCCTTTTTCGCCATGGTGACGGAAGAAGCCTAGCACAGTTCCGGAACTTCCTGCAAGGCAAGAGGTTGCGCTTTGGCAGCGAGGGAAGATCGAAACTGGAGGCTGAAAAATGAGGGATGAGAAGGAGAGTGTCCCAGTGGCCAAAGGGCCGAGTGGCCGGAGGCGTGGAGAGAGACGGGAAACAGGCGACGAGGGACGAGGGAAAGAAGCCGGAAGCTGCGGAGGCGGAAGCTCGGAGGCGGAGAGCCTGCGTCCGCACGGGCGATCTCGGAATGGGAGGCTGCTGGGGACGGCAGCCCTCTCATCTGGAGAAGCGAGAGGGACGGACGGCGAAGGGTTATCGGGCGGCGCGCTCCTCGCGGTGGCCGGAGACGCGCGCGGCGTGTTCAGTGAACGACTTGCCGATGCCGCGCGGGGCGACGGTGGAATCAATTTTCTCCTGCTGGAACTCGTCCCACATCGGCGACATCCCTCGAAGTTTTTCGACGACCTTCGCCATCGTCTCGATTACGTAATCCATTTCCTCCTCGGTGTTCTCCTTGCCGAGGGTCATGATGATCGAGCCCTGCGCGAGGGCGTGGTCGAGTCCGATCGCGGTGAGCACGTGCGAGACCTTAAGCGATTTCGAGACGCAGCTTCCGCCGCTCGCCACGCAGACGCCGAGGTGGTCGAGGAGGAGGAGCTGCCCTTCGCCTTCGATGAACTCGGTGGCGAGCGAGACATTCGTCGGGATGCGCAACGGACCGCTCGGCGGGCCGTTGAATTTGAGATAAGGGATCTTTGCGGAGAGGCCGTCCATCAGGCGTTTCTGAAGCGCCTGCACCTTCGCGGCGCGCTGGGGCAGTTCCTTGCGGGCAAGATCCGCAGCGAGGCCGCCGCCGACGATCGCAGGGACGTTTTCCGTGCCGGCGCGGCGTCCATTCTCCTGCACGCCGCCGTGCAGGATCGAGACGAGGCGCGCCTTGCGGTTGCGATAAAGCACGCCGACCCCTTTCGGCCCGTAGAAACGGTGCGGGGCGAACGAGAGCAGATGGATCCCCATCGCCTTGACGTCAATCGGCGCCCACCCTGCGCTCGCGGTGGCGTCGCAGAAGAACGCGATGCCGCGTTCGGCGGCGATTTTCCCGATCTCGGCGACCGGCTGGATCGCGCCGATGTCATGGTTCGCGTGATGCACGGAAATCAGGATCGTCTTGTCCGTGATCGCTTCGCGGAGTTTGTCGAGGCGGAGGATGCCCTGAGAATCCACGGGCACCTTCGTGGAGGCGAACCCGTTCTTTTCCAGGAAAGCGACCGACTCCAGCACGCTCGGATGCTCGGTCTCGCCGAGGACGAGGTGGTTGCCCTTGCGCTGGTTGGCGTAGGCGACCCCCTTGACGGCGAGGTTGTTCGCCTCGGTGCCGCCGCTCGTGAACAGGATGTCGTCGGGGCTGTCTGCGCCGATGAGGGAGACGAACTGCGTGCGCGCCTTCTGGAGCGCCTCGCGCACCTGGAGGCCGTAGCGGTGGAGGCTCGACGGATTGCCGAACGCTTCCGTGAAGTAGGGCTTCATCGCCTCGAAGACCCGCAGGTCCACGGGCGTCGCCGAGAGATGATCGAGAAAGACGGGGGGGCGCATGACCATGAGTCCAGGGACGGAGCCGTCCTCAACCCTTGGTCGGCGCGGGCTCCGCGACTTCGGGATGTTTCTTCACGTAATCGTCCAAGGCGGCCTTGAGGGCTTCCTCCGCGAGCACGGAACAGTGGATCTTCACCGGAGGCAACCCGCCGAGCGCATCCACCACCTCCTGATTCGAGAAGTGCATCGCCTCCTCGACGGTGCGTCCCTTGATCAGCTCCGTGGCCATCGAGCTCGAGGCGATCGCCGACCCGCAACCAAAGGTCTTGAAGCGGGCGTCCTTGATGCGCCCGTCTTCGATCTTGAGCGAAATCTTCATGATGTCGCCGCAGGCGGCGGCGCCCACTTCGCCCACGCCGTCGGCGGCAGGAAGGTCCCCCATGTTGCGGGGGTTCATGAAGTGGTCCATCACTTTCTCGTTGTAGAGGGTGTATTCTTTTTCGTTGGGCATAGGGGTCTCCGGTGGGATCTAGGTTTGAAGAGGAACGAGGGGCGGCGCCGCGAGCCGGGGCGCCTTCGTGCCGTTGGGGCGCGAGCTGCCGAGGGATTGCACGCGGCGCAGGACCTCCTTCTTCGAGCGCAGAAGGTCGCTGACGGTCGTCTTCGCGAAAACCTCGGTCAACCGTTGCTGCGCTTCGCCGAAGATGTCGGCGAGGGTGCAGGCGTCGGCGCGCCGGCAGGACTCCGTCTCGTCGAGACAGCGTTGAAGCGCGATCGGCCCCTCGATGGCCTCGATCAGACGCAGAACGCTGATCTTGGAAGGGGGATGCGCGAGGCGAAACCCGCCGTGGACGCCGCGCTGGGAGCGGACGAGTCCGGCACGGCAGAGGGCTTGCAGAATTTTTGCGAGAAAGCTGCGCGGAATTTTCTCGGTTTCGCAGATTTCCTCGATCATCACGGCGCGCCCCGGCCCTTGGCGGGCCAAGTGGGTGGCCGCCAGAACCGCATATTCGCCGGCACGCGTGATTTGCATGGTCGTCAGAAGAGGGTGTAAAAAGGACTTTTTTAGTCCCGAATCAAGATAGAAGATTCCTGCGGGTTGTCAACTCGAGGCCCGCGTCTTCCGTTACGACGCGCTTTTTTTGAAACGGATTGTCTTGGACGACGGACTTCTGGTAGGAGTTCCGAGGATGAAGTTCTCTCTCGGCCCAGGCGTTTCGCGCCGTTGGATGCAGGGTTTCGGCGTTCTCGCTGTCGGCGTCGCCGCGCTTTCCGTCTCCGCACAGGACTTCGACCGCCTTAAACCCAAAGAGCCGGAGGCCAGGCCGGGGCGCGTGGAGACGCCCACCGAGAAGCCGGTTTCGATGGCGCCCGACGCGGACAAGCCTCTCGTCGCCGCCTTGCGGGGAGCGCTCTTTGTGGCGTCGCCGGCCGAGGTGAAAAAGGCGGGGGCGCCTGTTTTCGACGGCATCCGCACGGAGAAGCTTGGCCTTCTCGAGATGGAGTCCTTTCAGGCCGTGGCGCGCGCGCACCTCGGCAAGCCCGTTTCCCGCGCGTCGCTCAACGCGATGGTGCGCGAAGTCATCCAGCATTATCGAAAATGCGACCGCCCCGTGGTGGACGTGGTCGTGCCCGAGCAGGACATCACGAACGGCGTCGTCCAGCTCGTCGTTCTCGAGGGGCATGTCGGCCAGGTGCGCGTCGAGGAGAACCGCTGGTTTTCGACGAAGCGGATCGCCGAGCAGGTGCGCTTGCGTCCGGGCGATCCGATTTCCGAGAGGGCGCTCAAGGACGACGTGGACTGGCTGAACACGAATCCGTTCCGCACGGTGGACGCCGTCTTCACGCCGGGCAAGGATCGCGGACAGACCGACGTGGTCCTCAAGGCGAAAGACCGTTTCCCGGTGCGTTTTTACACCGGCTACGAGGATACGGGGAACGACCTCACGGGGGACGAGCGTTGGCTGGCGGGGTTCAACTGGGGGAACGCCTTCGATCTGGATCATCAGCTCAACTATCAATTCACGACGTCGAGCGACTTCAAGAAGCTGACGGGGCACTCCGGCAGTTGGGTGATCCCGCTGCCGTGGCGTCATCGCCTGACGTTTTTCGGAAGCCGCGCCGACACGGTGGGCGACGTGGCGCCGCCGCTGAACCTCAAGGGGTTCAGTTGGCAGACGAGCGTTCGCTACGCGGCCCCCCTGCCGGCGCCGGCCTGGCTGACGCACGAGGCGAGCGCAGGCTTCGACTTCAAGCAGAGCAACAACAACCTCGAGTTCGGCGGGGCGCAGATCTACGGCACGACCACGGACGTGGACCAGTTCGTGTTCGACTACACGGCCACCGCGCGCGACGCCTACGGCGCCACGAGCCTGACCGGCGAATTCGTGTACAGCCCGGGCGGCTGGACGCCGCGCAACTTCGACCAGAACTTCGTCGCCGCACGCGCCGGCGCCCTGGCGGAATACCGCTACGGCAAGGCGAGTCTCGAGCGCGTCACGCAACTGCCGTGGGATTTTTCGTGGATGGCGAAGGGCGCCTTCCAGGTCGCGCACGGCAATCTGCTCGCGAGCGAACAGTTCGGCGTGGGCGGTTTCAGCAGCGTGCGCGGCTACGACGAGCGCGAGGCGAACGGCGACGAGGGCTATCTGGTCTCCACTGAAATCCGCACGCCGCCGGTGAGCCTCGGTGCGGGGGTCGGGCTGGATTCAGCGGTGGACCAGCTCCAGTTCCTCGGGTTTTTCGATTACGGCGCCGCGGAGAACCGCCGCCTCCTTCCGGGGGAGGATCCGCACGTGCAGCTTGCGAGCGCGGGCCCGGGCGTCCGCTATGCGATCGCACCCTGGCTGAGCGTGCGCTTCGATTACGGCTGGCAGCTCTACGACACGGGGCTCAATCCGCGCTACAACTCCCGGGGTCATCTCGGAGTGGTCATCGCCTACTGAGGTCCGGACGCGCGCGGGCGTCTCCTCCGGAGACTTCTTATGAGAATTTCTAAAAAAAGACTTTTCGATTATCACTCCATCTGCTAGATGAACCTCCCATGAAGAAGGAACCGCGCCCCATCACGATTGACGGCAACGAGGCGGTCGGCGACATCGCCTACCGCACGAACGAAGTCATCGCGATCTACCCGATCACGCCCTCCTCGCCCATGGCCGAAACCTGCGACGCCCACATGGCCGCAGGGAAGAAAAATATCTGGGGCGCCGTGCCGCGCGTGGTGGAGATGCAGAGCGAAGGCGGCGCTGCCGGGGCGGTCCACGGCGCCCTCCAGACGGGATCGCTGACGACGACCTTCACGTCGTCCCAGGGGTTGCTGCTGATGATCCCGAACATGTACAAGATCGCCGGCGAACTCACCTCGGCCGTCATCCACGTGGCCGCGCGCACCGTCGCCGCACAGGCGCTTTCGATCTTCGGCGACCACGGGGACGTGATGGCCGTCCGTTCGACGGGCTGGGCGCTGCTCGCGGCGAACTCCGTGCAGGAGGCGATGGACCTCGCGCTCATCGCGCAGGCCGCCACCCTCGAGGCGCGCGTGCCGTTCCTCCATTTCTTCGACGGCTTCCGCACCTCGCACGAGCTTGCAAAGGTGTCGCCCCTTTCCGACGACGAGATGCGCGCGATGCTCGATCCGGAGCTCATCCTGGCCCACCGTCGGCGCGCGCTGACTTCCGACCGCCCGCTCCTCCGCGGCACCGCCCAGAACCCCGACGTCTTCTTCCAGGCGCGCGAGGCCTGCAACCCCTTCTACGCCGCCTGTCCGGACGTCACCCAAAAGGCGATGGACCGCTTCGCCCGCGTCGTCGGGCGCCAGTACCGGCTTTTCGAATATCACGGCGCGCCCGACGCCGAACGCGTGATCCTCCTCATGGGATCCGGCGCCGAAACCGCCACCGAGACGGTGGACGCCCTCAACGCGGAAGGCGCGAAGCTCGGCGTCCTCAAAGTCCGCCTCTATCGCCCCTTCGACACGAAGCGCTTCTGCGCCGCCCTCCCCGCCACCGTCCGCGCGCTCGCCGTGCTCGACCGCACAAAGGAGCCCGGCGCAATCGGCGACCCGCTCTATCTCGATGTCGTCGCTGCGCTCCACGAAGGCAGCGAGGCGGGATGGACCTCCTTCAAGAAGGCGCCGACCGTCGTCGGCGGACGCTACGGCCTTTCCTCCAAGGAGTTCACCCCCGCGATGGTCAAGGCGGTCTTCGACGAGCTCGACCGGGCGAAGCCGCGCAACCACTTCGTTGTCGGCATCGAGGACGACGTGTCGAAGACGAGCCTCCCGTTCGATCCCGCGTTCTCCGTCGAGCCGGACGAGGTCCGTCGCAGCGTCTTCTACGGGCTGGGCTCCGACGGCACCGTCGGCGCGAACAAGAATTCGATCATCATCATCGGCGAGAACACGCCCAACCACGCCCAGGGATATTTCGTGTACGACTCTCGCAAGGCGGGGGCGGTGACGATCTCCCACCTGCGTTTTGGTCCCCAGCCGATCCGTTCGAGCTACCTCGTGGACCGGGCGCATTTCGTCGCCTGCCATCAGCCGGCCTTCCTCGGGCGTTACGACATGTTGAAGGCGCTGCTGCCGGGCGGCACTTTCCTCCTGAACACCGTGCATCCCGCAGATCAGGTGTGGGAGCATCTCCCGCGTTCCGTGCAGGAAGGGCTCGTGGCGAAGCGGGCGCGTTTTTTCGTGATTGACGCCTACGCCGTCGCGCGGGAGAGCGGCATGGGCAGCCGCATCAACACCGTGATGCAGGTTTGTTTCTTCGCGATTTCGGGCGTGCTGCCGCGCGAGGAGGCGATCGCCGCCATCAAGGACTCCATCCGCGAGACCTACGGCAAGAAGGGCGACGAGATCGTGACGATGAACCTCAAGGCGGTGGACAACACCCTGGCGCACCTTTTCGAGGCGAAGGTCCCCGAGGAGGCCACCAGCACGATCCCCGACCCCGATCCGATCGTGGCGGACGCTCCCGGGTTCGTGCGCCACGTGCTCGGCGCGATGGTGCGCGGCCTCGGCGACACCCTGCCCGTGAGCGCGATGCCCGTGGACGGCACCTTCCCCACCGACACGGCGCGGATGGAGGTGCGCACGCTCGCCCAGGAAATCCCGATTTGGGAAGCCGAGCTCTGCATCCAATGCGGCAAGTGTGCGATGGTCTGTCCCCACGGGACGATTCGCGCCAAGGGCTACGAACCCGCCGCGCTCGACGGCGCGCCCGCAGGCTTCAAATCCCGCGACGCGCGCGACCCGGACTTCAAGGGCGCGAAATACACGATCCAGGTGGCGCCGGACGGCTGCACGGGCTGCGGGATCTGCGTGGACGTCTGCCCTGCGCGCAGCCGGTCCGAGGCGAAGACCAAGGCGATCAACATGCGTCCGATCGCGCCGCATCACGACACCGAGCGCGCGAACTGGGATTTCTTCACGAAACTTCCGCCCGTGGACCGCCGCCGCATCAAGGTGGGCAGCATCCGCCAGCAGCAGCTCCAGGAACCGCTCTTCGCCTTCTCGAGCGCCTGCGCGGGCTGCGGCGAGACGCCGTATCTGAAGCTGATCTCCCAGCTTTTCGGCGACCGCATGGTCATCGCCAATGCCACCGGCTGTTCCTCCATCTACGGAGCCAACCTCCCCACCACACCCTGGCACAAGAACACCGAAGGCCGCGGCCCCGCCTGGTCCAACTCGCTTTTCGAAGACAACGCGGAGTTCGGACTCGGCTTTCGCGTCTCGATTGATAAACAGGCCGAATACGCCGCCGACCTCCTCCGCGGCCTCGCGAGCCAGGTGGGAGACGACCTCGTCACCGCCCTTCTGACCGCGAAGCAAACCGATGAGGCCGGGATTTACGAGCAGCGTACGCGCGTCGCCCTCCTCCGCGAGAAGCTCCGCGGCCTCGAAGGCGAGATGGTCCGCCAGCTTGCGCACCTCGCCGATTATCTCGTCAAGAAAAGCGTCTGGATCATCGGCGGCGACGGCTGGGCGTACGACATCGGCTTCGGCGGCCTCGATCACGTCCTGGCCAGCGGTCACAACGTGAACGTCCTCGTCCTCGACACCGAGGTCTATTCGAACACGGGCGGCCAGGCCTCCAAAGCCACGCCGCGCGCGGCGGTCGCGAAGTTCGCCGCGGGCGGCAAAGCGGCCCGCAAGAAAGATCTCGGCCTCATCGCGATGACCTACGGCCACATCTACGTCGCCAGCGTCGCCATGGGCGCGCGCGACGAGCACACGCTCAAGGCCTTCCTCGAAGCCGAGGCATACGACGGCCCCTCCCTCCTCCTCGCCTACAGCCATTGCATCGCCCATGGGATCAACTACATGGGTGCCGCGATGCAGCACCAGAAAGCCGCGGTGGATTCCGGGCGCTGGCTCCTCTACCGCTACCATCCCGACCGCGCCCGCGCCGGAGAAACTCCGCTGATGCTCGACTCTCGTCCTCCGAAGATCGGTGTCGAAAAAAATCTCCTCATGGAGAACCGCTTCAAGATGCTCACCAAGAGCCGTCCCGCGGTCGCCAAGCGCCTCTTCGAGGAGGCCCAGCGCGACGTGGACGAGCGCTGGCGCCTTTACGAGCATCTCGGCGCCCAGAAGACGGCAGCGCCCGGAGGCGGCACGCCGGCGCCCGCGCCCTCGAATGACGCCTGATCCTCAACCCCCTAGGAGAATCCCATGAGCCCCGACCTTTCCACGTCCTACCTCGGCCTCACCCTCCGCAACCCGCTCGTCGTCGCCTCCTCGCCCCTTTCGGACGACCTCGACAACCTGAAGAAGATGGAAGACGCCGGCGCGGGCGCCGTGGTCCTGCACTCGCTCTTCGAGGAGCAGCTCCGCCACGAGCGCCTCGAGCTCCACCACCATCTTACGCAGAGCACGTACAGCTTCCCTGAGGCGCTCTCCTTTTTCCCAGAGCCCGAGGAGTTCAGCCTCGGTCCCGAGGAACTCCTCGAGCACATCCGCCGAGCGAAACAGGCCGTCAGGATCCCCGTCATCGCCAGCCTCAACGGCATCAGCCCCGGCAACTGGACCAAATGCTCCCGCCAGATGCAGGAAGCGGGCGCCGACGCCATCGAGCTCAACATCTATTACATCCCCACCGATCCCGAACTCGATTCCGCGCGAGTGGAGCAGACCTATCTCGACATCCTCCAGGCCGTGAAATCCGCGGTCACGGTCCCCGTCGCGGTGAAGATCAGCCCTTTCTTCAGCAACATGGCCGCCATGGCGCGCCGTCTCGACGCCGCGGGCGCCGACGCGCTCGTGCTCTTCAACCGGTTCTACCAGCCGGATATTGACCTCGAGGCGGTCGAAGTCCGTCCGCACGTCCTGTTGAGCACGCCGCAGGCCATGCGCCTGCCGATGCGTTGGATCGCCATCCTCCACGGGCATCTTCGCGCCGATCTCGCCGCCGCCAGCGGCGTGCATCAGGCGCTCGACGTGGTCAAGATGCTCATGGTCGGCGCGAACGTGGTCCAGATCTGTTCGGCGCTCCTCATGCGCGGGATTGACCACCTCCGTGTCATCGAGCAAGGGTTGCGCGCCTGGATGGAAGTCCGCGAGTATGCCTCCGTCCGCGAGATGCGCGGATCGCTCAGCCAGGAGAAATGTCCTGACCCCGCCGTGTTCGAGCGCGCCCAATACATGCGCGCCCTCGCCAGCCTCAAACCGGTCTGAGAGCGTCGCGGAGCTTGTACTGAAGCGTGCGAAGGCTGATGCCGAGGAGGCGAGCCGCCTCGGCGCGCCTGCCTTGGGAGCGTTCGAGGGCCGCGCGGATCAGGCGCTTTTCCATGCCGGCGAGGGAAAGGTCCTCGCCGAACGGCGACGGCGGAGCCTCCCCCGCCGCCGGCGCGAGGAAGTCGAAATCGTCCGGCGCGAGCGGGCGGTCGCCGCCCGAAAGGAGGAGGGCGCGCTCGACGCAGTTCTGGAGTTCGCGCACGTTGCCCGGCCAGGGCGCCGCGCGCAGCGCCACCCAGGTTTCCGCGCGGAGTTCGGGCTGGGGCCTGCCGTGGTGCTCGGCAAAGCGCGCGAGAAAGTGGTGGAGCAGTTCCTCGAGGTCTTCAGGATGCCGACGGAGCGGCGGAAGGCGGATGGGGATCACGTTGATTCGATAGTAAAGATCCTCGCGGAACGCGCCCCGTTTGATGTGGGCTTCGAGATCGCGGTTCGTGGTGGAGAGGAGGCGCACGTCCACTCGCAGTGTGTGCGTGCCGCCAACGCGCTCAAACTCGCGCTCTTGGATCACACGGAGCAGCTTGGCCTGAAGGGCGATGGACATCTCGGAGATTTCGTCGAGGAGCAGGGTGCCGCCATTCGCCAGCTCAAACCGCCCCGCGCGCTTGGTATGCGCACCGGTGAACGCGCCGCGCTCGTGTCCGAACAATTCGCTTTCCAGAAGGCTCTCCGGAATGGCCGCGCAGTTGAGGCGGATGAAAGGGCGATTCCGTCGCGGGCCTTCTCGATGGATCGCCTTCGCGACCAATTCCTTGCCGGTGCCGCTTTCCCCCTGGATGAGCACCGTCGCGTCCGTCGCCGCCACGCGGGAGATCAATTGGCGCACGGCTTCCATCTCAGCGCTCTTGCCGAGAATTTCGCCGAGGCCTCCCGCCGCGGCTTCGTTTCGAAGGTAGGCGTTTTCGCCTTCGACCTGTCGCCAACGCTCCAGCCGCGCGATCGCAACGTCGAGCTGATTGGACTGAAACGGTTTGACAAGATAGTCCGCCGCCCCGTTCCGCATCGCCTCGGTCGCCGACTCGATCGTTCCGTAACCCGACATCATGATGAACGCAGGCGGGTCCTTTTGCGCGCCGGTTTCACGGAGAAAATCCACCCCGTTGCCGTCGGGCAATTGCACGTCGCAGACCACGAGGTCGAACCCTTTGTTCGAAAGGGCTTGGCGAGCCTCGGCCAGTGTGCCCGCGCACCGGAGCGTTTCGCGGCTCGGCGCAAGAAAATTGCGGATCAGTTCGACGATTTGGGGATCGTCATCGACCACAAGAACGCGTTCGAAGCGCATCGTTGTCTGGGTTTTTCAAGCATCATGCAGAGTCCATTGGATTCGTCGAGGTTTTTGCACGGCGCGCAATTCTTGCATGCAAAAATTTCATCTTTGGCGAGAGACGGCTCGCACGAGGTGAAGTCGTGTCTCTTGAGGCAGATCCTCAAGAGGCGTCCTCAAGTTGGCACCGATCCTGCCTCCCTTGAGAGGCATGACACGATCCCTTTCCTCCCACGGCTTTCCACTGAAGGGAAAATTGCATGCGGGAATTCGGTTTTTCCTCGCATCCCTCCTCGCCCTCGGAGGATTCCTTCTGGGAGCCTCCTCGGGGAAGGGCACACCCCTCGCGACGCCGACTTCGAGGTCCTGTTTCGAAACCGACGGATTGCCCGCGGACCTCGCGGCGCAGGCGGAACAGATTTATGCCATCACGCGGGCCCACTTTATCCGTCTTACGAATCGCGAGGTCGGCCGCCTCCCGATCCGTCTCCGCCTTGTGGAAAACCCGGGCGGACACGAAGCCCTCCGCCGCGGCGAAAAGGTGCTTGGTTCGACGGTCCATCACGCCGACTTCAGCGAGGTTCGCGTCGGGAGCGAAGAGGCGCGCAGTTTCGGGCGGGTGCTCGCCCACGAGATCACTCATGTGTTCGTCCGCGAAGCCTTCGGCCGGGCGGCCAATCGCGCTCTTTCCGAGGGGTTTGCCGAATACGTGGCCTCTCTTTCGTTCGGCGCCGAAGTCCGCCACGACATGCGCGCCGCATTCCATCCGAGAACGCGCGGCACGCGCATCCTTCCTTACGTGAACGGGTTCAACTTCTGTCTGCACTACGCAGAAAAGCCCGCCTTCGCCTCTTTCTTTGCCGAACAAATCTCGCTCCCGGATTTCGGGATGAGCCAGCTCCTCACTGTTTGGGAATGGCATCAGGCCCGCCTCCAGAGAATGGCGGGAAAGGCAGATTTGCCCTGATCGCTCTTGAGTCCGGAAAGGGTTCGGACCTGTCCGCGTCTGTGGTTGGCCGCATGCGATCCGCCCTCCGCGTTTTCCCCGGAGCCTCCGTTCGCGGGCCCGGTGTTCGTCGCCTCCGGGAGGCGGTCGCGTGTGAGGCTTGAAGGGATCTACGTGCGGGCGGAAATTTTCGGCGAAGGCGAACTTCCGGTCGTTTCCTCAAGGCACGGAAGAAAGACCGTGAAGGTCGAGCCCTCCCCGGGCTCGCTCCGGACGCGGATGAGGCCGCCGCTTTGCTGGACGATGTCGAAGACCGAGCACAGGCCCAGGCCCGTGCCCTTGCCCGGCTCCTTGGTCGTGAAGAACGGTTTGAACAGATGCGCCATGACCTCCTCGGTCATCCCCGAGCCGGTATCCTGGAGGCTCAAGGCGGCATAGGCTCCAGGCTTCCGTTCCGCGAATCCAACGAGGTCTGTTTCGGTCAGTTCGGCGTGGAAGGTCGTGACGGTCAGCGTGCCACCCTTGGGCATCGCGTCGCGGGCGTTGATCGCGAGGTTCATGATCACCTGCTCGATCTGTCCAGGATCCGCGTTCACCGAACCTAATCCGGGGTCCAGACGAAAGACCAGTTGCAGCTCTTGGCCGAGGATCTGTCTCATGAGCGCTTCCATCTCGCCGAGGAGGAGATTGAGATTCAGCGTCCGAGGGCGGATTTCCATCCTCCGGCTGAAGACCAGAAGCCGCTGCGTCAAAATCGTCGCGCGACGGCCGGCATTGAGAATCTCCTCAAGGTTCTTGCGGACGGGATGCCCCGGCGGCAGCGCGTTCAGGCCGAGGTCGCTGAACCCCTTGATGATCATGAGCAGATTGTTGAAGTCGTGCGCGACGTTGGAGGCGAGCCGGCCGACCACCTCCATCTTCTGTGCCTGAAGGAGCTCCGCCTCGATTTCCTTGAGCCGCGTGATGTCCAGTTCGATCCCATCCCAGAGCAGGTGTCCCTCCGTCGTGCGACGTGGGGCGGCGGCGAAGAGCCGCCACCGAACCGCTCCCGACGGCAGACGAAGGCGCACTTCCACACGAAAAGGCGTCATCTTGGCCAAGGCTTCGGTCTCGGCCTTTGCGATCTTTGGCTGATCCTCCTCAAGAACTTGGCTGAAGAGCCGTTGGGCGTCCTTGAGGGCCGTTCCGGCATCAATCTCGTGCATCTTTTCCACACCGGCGCTGACATAGACAAACCGAAGCCCGCCTCCCGCAGGTTTCTCCTCCAGTTGGTAGATCATGCCGTCGGGCAGGTTGTCGCCGAGATGGCGCAGGCGTTTTTCGTTTTCAACCAACATGGATTCCGCCTGTTGATGGGCGGCCCGGGCTCGAATCGTACGAATGCCGAAGGACAAATCCTTGGCAAGTTCCTCGAGCAGCAGGATTTCGTCCGGCGGCCAGATGTTCGACTCTCCGGCGTAGATGACCAGCGCGCCGAAGGCGCGTCCGCCTTCGTCCTTGAGCGGCAGAGCGACGCTGGAACGAAACCCGCGCTTCAAGGCTTCTTCAATCCAAGGGGCGCCTCGCGCTTCGTGTTCGAGATTCTGAATATGCGTCGTGGTGCCGGTACGGATCGAAGACCCGGCGGGACGGCGGCCGCGTTCGACATCGCTCCACGTGGCGTTTGCGACCTTCAGATACCCTTGTTCGTCGCCGGCCCATGCGATCGGACGCACGGTCTTTTCTTCATTTTGCTCCGCATAGCCGACCCATGCCATGCGGTAGCCGGCTTCTCGGCAAATGACCCGGCAGATGCCGTGAAGAAGCTTCGACTCGTCCCGGGCGCGAACCAGGAGGTCGTTGCACACGAGAAGCGCGCGCAGCGTGCGGTTCATTCGACGGATCGCTTCTTCCGCCTGTCGGCGCGTCGCCAACTCGCGCTGGACGAGAGACCACCTCTCTTGACGTCGCAACAAACTCGCCCCCAAAGCGAAGGACGTCAGCGTCAGACCGCCCATAAGGGCGACAAGTCCGAACTCTCTTTGGACCGTGGCGTCAACCTCCTTACGATCCATCTTGGCGATCAAGGTCCATGGGGTTTTCGGGATCTGGCGAGCGGTTGCCAGGACCGGAACATCGCGATAGTCCACTCCCGCGAGAAGTCCCGTTTCGCCTTGGAGCGCCTTCGCCTCAAGCAACTGCGAATTCCCGGTTGCAGGCAGACGGAACATCCGTTCGGCCCCTCTGCGAGGATGCGCCCTATTCAGAAAGACGATCTGGCGGCCTTCTCGTTGAATGAAGAGCGTTTCCGCTGTCCGGCTGGGAGTCGGCCAGCTCATCAGAAGCGGTTCAAGAAAATCGTCCGGATCCAGGTGCAGCAGCAACACCGCCTGGGCCGGGCGATCGTGCCGCGCGTCCTCCTCGCTCCGGATCCTTCGGAGAAAACCGAAGAAGATTGAGTTGGTGGCCGAATCGCTATGGAAGTCTTGTGGAACGACGAACCGGGTCCGAAGCACGAGGGGAACCTGTTGTGCGGCCTTCGAGCAGAGGTGTGAATTCTGAGAAGGCGCGACGAGCATGGGATTGCCTCGCGCATCGAGAATGGCAACCGTGCGGTATCCGTAGGAAGCGCGCAATTTTTCCAACCACTTGAGCGCCTCGGCACGCAGGGCGGGTGCGGCCGGATTCGCCACAAAGGCTTGGATGGAAGGAGTTTTGGACGCCAAATCCGCGTCTCGGCGTCGTTCTTTCAACCAGGATGCGAGGTGTTCGACCTTCGATTCCGCAACACTGTCCAATATTTCCTGCGTGACGCGGAACGCTTCGGTTCGACGGTGTTTCAAATAGATCCAACCCGCGGCGACGGTGGTGATCGCCGGAAGCACGATGAACAGAAGCACGTGCCATCCCTCGAGACGCGGCGCCAGGCGGTGAAGGATGCTCTTTCCCCGGGCTTCGGTTTGCTCGTTCGTCGGCATCGTTCACCCTTTCATTCCTTCATCGGAAAGTTCCCGGACGGTCTCTTGCCAAAGCTTCCCAAGAGGGCTAGGGCGGTCCCTTTCGGATTTCAGGAGATCTCATGGCCCCAATTTCCGACTTTTTTTAAAAATTACAAAAAAAAATACGGGAGATGTCTTTCCCCCGAGGACATGGGCCTTTCCTCGAACGGGAATTGGCGGCGAAGAACGACGCCCTGCTCCGGTTGGCACGCGATCATTCGCCGATGGCGAACATCGCTTTGCCGGAGCGGCCGCTGGAGAGGGCGGCTTCCACGGCAGCACGCGCTTCGGCGAGCGGAAAATGTCGTGCAACAGGGATTTTCAGCCTGCCGGCACGCATCCACGCCGCGAGCTCTTCGAGCATTGCGTCCGCTCGCTCCTGCGGCGCTTCCCGGAACCAGCGCGACACCCAAAACCCCCGGTAGCGCAGATCCTTGAAGATCATCGGCCCAGCGCCGACCGTAAACGGCTGGCGGCTCATCCCCCCGTAGGTGACGAGCGTCCCGCCGTCGGACAGCGCGCGAGAGAGATGGATCGCACTCTCGCCGCCGACGGCGTTCAACGCGAGGCGGATCGGCCGCCCGCCCGCGATCTCCTTCGCGCGTCGGGCGAAGGCTGCCCCCTCGGCCAGCACCGCGTCCGCGCCGATCGCTTCGAGTTCCGTTTCGAGCCCGGGACGCCGCACGAGGTTGAGCGTCCGCACCCCTCGATGGCGCGCGATTTGGATCACGCAGCGGCCCACGGTGGAGTTCGCGGCGTTCTGCGCAATCCAATCGCCGGGTTCGAGGCGCACGAAATCCTCGAGCATCCGCCACGCAGTGGAGGGGTTCACCGTCAGTCCGGCCGCCTGATCGAGGGTGAGGCCCTCCGGCAGCGGGCGAACCTCTGCCGCGGCGGCGCAAAAAAACTCCCGCCAGACGCCTGCACCCGGCGGAGGGCGTACGATCTGTCCGACGCGTGCGGCCTCGACGCCCGGTCCCACCTCGACGATCACGCCGACGCCTTCGCCTCCGCCGACTGCCGGAGGTGGGCGCGGAATCCCGTAGGTCCCTTCGATCGTGTTGAGGTCGGCGGGATGAATCATGGCGCGCCGCATCGCGACGAGGACCTGATCCGGCTCCAGAGGCGGCACCGGTTGGCGCTCGATCTCGATCGCCTCCAAAGGCGGTCCGTAGCGGCGGTAGACAACCGCCAACGAGGAACGGGGGCCTTCCGGGAGAGGCATGGTCGGGATTGTGCGCGCGAGGAGGAGAGACTACAATCCCTGCCCGTCCTGCCGCCCCGTCCATGATCCGCCTCATTTCCACCGATTTCGACGGAACCATTTACGAAGGATCCGCGGAACACCCCGTGGATCCGGGCCTGTTGGCGCATCTCGCCGAGGCGAAGGCCCGCGGCGCGGCATGGGTCATCAACACCGGACGGCTCTGTCCCGATCTGTTGCTGATCCTCGCCTCGCTCAAGATCGAGCTTCGGCCCGATTTTATTGTTTCCGTCGAGCGGAATATCCACCGCCGCGTGAAGGGAGGCTACGAAGAGCACGCCTCCTGGAACCGCGCCTGCCGAGAGGACCACCGCGCCCTGTTCGAAGCCGCCCAGCCCGGCGTGGAACGCGTCCGCCGACGGATCACGATGGAGCTCGGCGCCGAGTTCTACCACGACGAATGGTCGCCCCTCTCGATCATCGCGAAATCCGCCGAGGATGCCGACCGGATCCACGATTGGACTCTGGAGGAATGCGAGCGCGTGCCGAATCTACGCATCGTCCGCAACGCCCGGTATTTCCGCTTCGGTCACGCCGGTTACAGCAAGGGAACCGCTCTCGGTGAAATTGCCCGTCTGCTCGGGTTGCCGCCCGCCGCAGTGTTCGCCGCGGGGGATCACTTCAACGATCTTTCCATGCTTGACGGCGCCCACGCGCGGCACGTTGCCGCGCCGGCGAACGCCATTGACGAAGTCAAGGAGGCCGTCCGCCGCGCGGGCGGCCACGTTTCCCGACGCCGCTGCGGCCGGGGGGTGCTCGACGCCCTCCGCCGCCTGAACGGCGCCGCGCCCCTCCAACCCGGGAGAAAACCATGAAACGCTCGGAAGTCGCCCAGATGATGGACCTGTCCGTGCTCCGCGCCGATTCCACCCGCGCCGACGTGCTCGCCGGGTGCCGCCTCGGCATCGAACACCAGGTGAAGTCCGTGATCGTTCTGCCTTGTTGGCTCGACGACGTCGTCGAGGCCCTCCGCGGCGCCAAAGTCCTGCCCTCGGTCGTCCTCGATTTTCCCTTCGGCGGAGAGACCCCCGCCATCAAGGCCGCCGGCGCGAAGGAAGCCGCCAAACGCGGCGCCCTCGAGCTGGACATGGTCCTGTCCATCGGAAAGCTTCGTGACGGACGGAAGGACTTCGTCCGCGACGACATCAAAGGAGTCGTCAAGGCCGCGAAAGCGGTCAATCCGAAGGCGCTCGTCAAGGTGATCCTCGAGACCGGCTATCTCGACGACGACCAGAAGAAACTGGCCTGCGAACTCTCGGAGGAGGCGGGCGCCGATTTCGTGAAGACTTCCACGGGATTTGGGCCGCGCGGCGCGACGCTCGAGGACATTCGCCTCATGCGCGCCTCCGTCTCGAAGCGCGTCGGGGTGAAGGCCTCCGGAGGCATCCGTGATTGGGCCACCGCCGCCGCCATGATCGCCGCGGGAGCGACGCGCCTCGGCTGTTCGAATCCCGCCGCAATCCTCGACGGCATGCCGAAGTGATCCGGGATCTGGGCGCGGCGGTTCCGGGCGTCGCAGGCCTTTCTCAACGGCCGCGCGGACGGAGGAGGTGCGCTTCGATTTCGGAACGGAAACGGGAGCGGCTGAATTGCTCCGCTTGGACGCGCAGGGCGCGGACGTCCCATTCCCGGCGATCCGCCTGTTCGAGCGCGGCGAGGAGGGCCTCGACCGTCGGTTCGCTGAAGAAGACGCCGGTCCTGCCTTCGTCCACTGTCTCCCGCGCGCCGCCGACGCCATACGCCACCACGGGACAACCGCAGGCCTGCGCCTCCAGCGGGACGATCCCGAAATCTTCTTCGCCAGGAAAAACAAGGCCGCGCGCCTTTCCATAGAGGCCGCGCACCTCCGCATCCGGCAGCCATCCGAGGAACTCCACATTGGAAGGCGCGACCTTGCGCAGCGGCTCGAGCATCGTTCCTTTCCCCACCACCACGAGGCGGCGCCGCCACCGTCGGAACGCCTCGAGGGCGAGGTCGGCCCGCTTGTACGGTTCGAGCGCGCCCGCCATCAGCCAGAAATCTTCGCGGGTGTCGCGGGAAGGCGGCCGATAGAATTCCGTGTCGACCGGGGGATAGATCACGGTCGCTTCGCGCCGGTAAAAACGGCGGATCCGGTCGGCAACGTGCTTCGAGATGCCGATCCACTCGTCCACCCGGCGGTTCGCGCGCAGGTCCCAGGCGCGCAACGGGGCGCGCGCCGCGCGAAGCGCGAGCTGTTTCCAGTCGCCCGCATAGTAATGGTCGGTCTGACACCAGATGTAGCGCATCGGGGTGAAGCAGTAGCACACCCGCCGTTTCGCCCGAGGGAACTTCACTCCTTTGGCGACCGCATGGCAGGAGCTCAGGACGAGATCGTATTCCTCGCCGCCCGTGTTCCACGTCTCGACGATCGCCGGCAGGAGCGGGAGATAGTAACGGTAATGCGTCGCGGCGCCCGGCAGCCGCTGGAGCGCCGAGACGCGAAGGTCCATCCGCTCGATCGTGGGCGACACGCGGCCTTTCACGTGGAGCAGGGTGAAGAGGTGCGCGTCAGGGAACATTTCGCAGAACACCTCGAGGCACTTTTCCCCTCCGCGCATGCCCGTCAGCCAATCGTGAACGAGGGCGACTTTCATGGAAGGAGCGAGGGGCAAGAGGCCAGCGGCATGAGAGGGGCTCGATGCATGATGCAGCAAAACCCTTACCAAAAACGAATCTCGTGCGGTGAGCGAGCCTTTCTGAGAGGGTGTTTGAAAATTCGACAGAGGGCAGGCCAATTTTCAAACACCCTCTGACGGCTTGCTTCTCCGTTTCCGATTCCGGATTCTCGCCTGACAATCCTCCCATGAAGACCGCCCTCATCTCCGTCTCCGACAAGACCGGCGTCCTCGATCTCGGCCGCGCAGCGGTCGCCGCCGGATTTCAAATCCTCTCCACGGGCGGCACGGCGCGCGCGTTTCGCGAAGCGGGCCTCTCCGTACGCGAGGTGAGCGACTATACCGGTTTCTCGGAAATGATGGACGGCCGGGTGAAAACGCTTCACCCGAAGATCCATGGCGGACTGCTTCACCTGCGCGATCATCCGGAGCACGTCCGCCAGGCGAAGGAGCACGGGATCGCCCCGATTGATCTCGTCGTCGTGAATCTTTATCCCTTCGAAGCGACCGTCGCGAGGCCGGGCTGCGCCCGCGAGGAGGCCATCGAGCAGATTGACATCGGCGGGCCTGCGATGCTCCGCAGCGCCGCGAAGAACGCCCGGAGCGTCACCGTGATCGTGGACCCCGCGGACTATCCGGTGGTGATCGCCGAGCTGAAGGCGAAGGGCGACACCACGCGCGAGACGCGCCGCCGTCTCGCGCAAAAGGTGTTTGCGACCACCGCGCGCTACGACTCGGCCATCGCGGCGTATCTGGCGGAGGCGGAGGGCGGCGCCGCGCTTCCGGAGGTCTATGCCCCGCAGCTCCGCAAAATACAGGCGTTGCGCTACGGGGAAAACCCCCACCAACAGGCTGCGCTCTACGGCGATTTCTTTCGCCACTTCGAGCAGCTTCACGGCAAGGAGCTTTCCTACAACAACCTCCTCGATCTCGCCGCCGCCGCGGAGCTCATCGGAGAGTTCGACGAGCCGGCCGTCGCCATCCTCAAGCACAACAATCCGTGCGGCGTCGGCCAGGCCGCCGCGCTCGCCGAGGCGTGGGACCTGGCGTTCGCCACCGATCGCCAGGCGCCGTTCGGCGGCGTCATCGCGGTCAACCGCCCGCTCGATCTCGGTCTTGCCGAAAAAATCGCGGAGATCTTCAGCGAAGTCATCATCGCCCCCGCGTTCGCGCCCGACGCTCGCGCCCTTCTCGAGAAAAAGAAAACCCTCCGCCTCATGATCCAGAAGACGGCGAAGCTTCCTCCCGCCGGAAGCCTCGAGGCGCGCTCTTGTCCCGGCGGTCTGCTCGTTCAACAGGCTGACGCCGTCCCGCAACCCGAGACCGAATGGAAGATCGTCACGAAACGCGCGCCTACCGCCGACGAAATGCGCGCGCTGCGCTTCGGTTGGCGCGTCGTCAAGCGCGTGAAATCGAACGCCATCGTCTTCGCGAGATCCGATCGCACGCTCGGCGTCGGCGCGGGGCAGATGAGCCGCGTGGACGCCGCGCGCCTCGCCGTATGGAAGGCCCGCGAGGCGGGGCTTTCCCTCGACGGCTGCGCCGTCGCCTCGGACGCCTTCTTCCCTTTTCCCGACGGCCTTCTTGCGGCGGCCGACGCCGGCGCGAAAGCGGCGATCCAACCCGGCGGTTCCGTGAAAGACGCCGAGGTCATCGCCGCCGCCGACGCCCGCGACCTTGCGATGGTCTTCACCGGTCGCCGTCACTTCCGCCACTGAGAGGGTGTTTGAAAATTGGCCTGCCCTCTGTTGCTGGCGAATTTTCAAACACCCTCTGAGGCGGAACGGCTCGCGGGAGGCTAGGTTTCGAGGTCATCCGGCGTCACGCTGATCTGCGGGCGCGAGGCCAGGACGGCGGCCTGGGCGCGCACCCTCTCGCCGGACTCGTCGAAGCGATAGCCATGGCAGTTGGGACAGGCGTTCGCGTTTCGCCCGACGATGGACTCGCACCCTTCGCAGACCTTGTAGCGGTCCGGTCGAGCCGAAATTTTCGCCGCCTTCTCGGCGCGTTCGTTGAGTTCGCTCATCGCGTCATGGAGTAGAGCGCGCTTGCGCCGTCTCCAAGCCTCAAGTATGCAGGAGAGACGGCGCGACACAACCCCAAGCCTCATGGCCTCCCCCTTCTCCGAAAGCCTTCTCGCCGGCGCGGTCCGCCACGGATGGATCGCCTCCGAACAAGCCGAGAAGGCGCGCGCGGCCGAGGAAAGTCGGCCCGGCTTGGACCTTGCCGCGTGGCTGATGGAGCAGGGCTGGCTCGGGAAGGAACATGTCGCGTGGCTCCTCGAGAACGGCGACGCCGGCGTTCCGGATGCCCAGGCCGCCCAGGCGGCTCGCGCGCCGACGGCCACGGTCACGGCTTCGGACGACGCGGTCCGCGTTCCCACGGACGTGAACTTCGAGGTGCGTCTGGATCCGGACGGCGCGTTCGCCCATCTCAACGAGTATCTGCGCATCGGCCAGTTTTACGGAGCGTCGGACGTCCATCTCGGCGTGAACTGCCCGCCCATGATGCGACGGCACGGATGCCTCCAAACGATGTGGCCCAAGGCCCCGCCGCTCACGGCGATCCAGACACGCCGCCTGATGATGGGCTTCACCACCGACGCGCAGAAGCGGCTGCTCGACGAACGAGGGGACCTCGACTTCTGCTATGCGGTCGAGGGCCTCGGGCGGTTCCGCACAAGCGTCGTCCGTCAGCGGCTGGGACTCGACGGCGTGTTCCGCATCATCAATACGCAGATCAAGACGATGGAGGAGCTGGGTCTCCCCGAGTCGCTGCAGGCGCTGACGAAGTTTCACAACGGGCTGATCCTCGTGACGGGCGCGGTGGGCAGCGGCAAGTCCACGACACTCGCGGCCTTTGTGGAAAAGGTGAATGCGGAACGGCGCGACCACATCATCACGATGGAGGACCCCATCGAGTATGTGTTCGAGCCCAAGGGCTGCCAGATCACCCAGCGCGAGGTGCATACGCATACGAACTCCTTCTCGACCGCGCTGCGCGCCGCGCTGCGCGAGGACCCGGATGTGATCATGGTGGGCGAGATGCGCGACCTGGAAACGATCCAGCTCGCGATCACCGCCTCGGAGACAGGCCACTTGGTTTTTGCGACGCTGCACACGAGCAGCGCGTCGCGGACGCTCGACCGCATCCTCGACGTCTTCCCCATCGAGCAGCAGTCTCAGATCCGCACGATGGTCGCGGGATCTCTGCGCGGCATCATCAGCCAGCAGCTCGTCCCGCGCCTGGATGGTCATGGGCGAGTCCTCGCGCTCGAAATTCTGGTGAACAACCCCGCCGCGCAAGCCCTGATCCGCGACGGGAAGACCTTCATGCTTCCGGGCGTGATCCAGACCGGCAAGAAGCTCGGCTGCAAACTCATGGACGACTCGCTCGCGGAGCTGATGGAAGGCGGATTGATCGCGCCCCAGGAGGCCTACGACCGGGCGACCGAAAAACAGCGGTTCAAGCATCTCATCGAGGAATGATCCATGGCGAAGATTGACGCTTTTTTCGACAAGATGGTGGAGCGAGGTGCGTCCGATCTCCACCTGCGCGAAGGGCAGGTCCCGAACATCCGCCTCTACGGCGACCTCGTCCCCCTGACGGAGCATCCCCTGTCGCACGACGAAATCGTGGACCTCATGCGCGAAGCGGCGGGCGAAGACCGATGGAAGCTCTTCGAGGAGCGCGGAGACCTCGACTTTGCCTACGAGAAAGACGAGCACGCGCGGTTCCGCACGAACTACATGCGCCACGTCCACGGGATCGGCGCGCTCTACCGCCTTATCCCGACGCGCATTCTGCCCCTCGAGGTGCTCGGCGCGCCGGAGGTGGTGAAGTCCTTCGCCCGCCTGCGCGGCGGGTTGGTGCTCGTCACGGGCCCGACGGGCAGCGGCAAGTCCACCACGCTGGCCGGACTCATTGACCACATGAACGAGAACTTCGCGCGGCACATCGTGACCATCGAGGAGCCGATCGAGTTCGTGCACCGCAACAAGCTCAGCGTGATCACCCAACGGGAGGTGCCCGTCCACACGCCGAGCTTTGCCGCGGGGTTGAAGGCGGCCCTGCGCGAAGACGCCGACGTGGTGCTCGTCGGCGAGATGCGTGACCTCGAGACCATTGCGCTGGCGCTGACCGCCGCCGAGACCGGCCTGCTCGTCTTCGGCACGCTCCATACGAACAACGCGCGCAAGACGGTGGACCGCATCATTGACGTCTTTCCGTCGGACCGTCAGCCGCAGATCCGCACGATGCTCGCCTCCTCACTCCGCGGGGTGGTCGCCCAGCTCTTGCTGCGACGAAGCGACAAGCCCGGGCGCATCGCCACGTTCGAGGTGCTCGTCGGCACACTCTCGGTGTCCTCCATCATCCGGGAAGGCAACACGGGAAAGCTCACCGACGTCCTCATGAGCGGCAAGGCCGAAGGGATGCAGATCATGGACGACGCGATCATGACCCTCCTCGAAGACGGCATCGTCTCAGGCGAGGAAGCCTACATGAAATCCATCGAGAAAATCCGCTTCGCCGAATATCTCCCCGGAGCGGAGGATGAGGAGGAAGGGAAGGGAAAGAAAAAGAGGAAATAGGGGGAATGGAATTCCGGAGTGTTTCCCGCCCAACTTTCTTGTCGCGGCGGCGGGATGGGAGTAGGCTCCAGCCACGGAGGTTTTTATGGTCAAAACGATTCTGGTTTGCGTGGACGCGTCGAAGTACGCCGAAGCGACCGCGGGCGCGGCCATCTGGCTCGCGAAAGCGTTCGGGGCCCGGCTGCGCGCGCTGAGCGTGGCCGACACCCGTCTGCTCGAAGGGCCGTGGCTCGCCGATCTCTCCGGCATGACGGGCGCTCAGCCTTTCCGCGCCCTCGTCCCCCGATTCGAGGAGGTGCTCAAGGAGAAGGCGTGCGGCGCCGCCCAAGCGGTGACCCTCGCCGCCGCCCGCGAGGGCGTCTCCTGCTCCGCCGAAACGCCGATGGGCCGGCTCATCGGCGAAATCCTCGAAGCCGAACGCACGGCCGATCTCGTCGTCATGGGACAGCGGGGCGAAGGCTTCGAGACGACGGGCGAATGGCTCGGCTCGAACGTCGAGCGCGTCGTCCGAAAATCCGTCAAGCCCTGCCTGATCACGCCCGCCGCGTTTCATCCCGTCCGCCGCATCCTCGCCGCCTACGACGGCAGCGGGCACGCGAGCCGCGCCCTGGGGACCGCGTTCGAACTCGCCCGGGCGCTCAAAGCGGGTCTGACGGTGCTCACCGTCGCGAGCGGCGGGGACGAAACCCGGCGGACGCAGTTGCTCGGCGAGGCGCTCGACCTTGCGAAACAGCAGGGCGTCGTCGCGGATTCCCTGGCACTGGACGGGGCGCCGGAGATACGGATCGTCGAGGCCGCCCGCGGGCGGAAATTCGATCTCATCGTGATGGGCGCTTATGGTCACACGCGTCTGCGCGAACTCGTTCTCGGCAGCGTCACCAACCACGTCATCCGCACGAGCGAAGCGCCGGTGCTGCTCGTCCGATAGGCCGAACGCGCGCGGCGCGCCTCGCGCCTCTGCCGCTTGTTCGCAAGCGCCCTCCGAATCGTCCTCGTTACGGTTCCTTCGCGGCGCGCGAGAGAGAGGCGTCCAGGAACAGAGTGGCGAGGCGCTGGGTGGCGTCGTCGAGGGCGCCGTTCGCCTGCTTGAGCAGGGTCGCGTTGCCGACTTTCGTCTTCGCGTCCTCGGTCTCGAGCGCCGCTTCCACTTCGTGGAGGGCGACTTCGATCTTCCCGCGTTCAACGGGATCGAGCGTCGCGCCCACCTCGCCCAACGCATGGCGCGTAGCCTTGAGCATGTCGCCAGCCTTGATCTTCGCGTCAATCCACTGCCGTTGCGCGAGATCGTCGAAGGCGTGCTCCACGGATTCGGAGATCATCTTTTCGACCGCCTCGTCGGAGACGTCCACAGCGGATTTCATCTCGACGACCTTCTCGACGCCGGTCTTCACGTCGCGGGCGAGGACGTGGAGGATGCCGTTCGCGTCAATCTCGAACTGGACGCCGACGCGCGGAACGCCTTTCGGGGCGGGAGAAAAGGCGATCTCGAAGCGCCCGAGCGACCAGTTGTCTTTCGCCAGCTCGCGCTCGCCCTGAAGGACGTGGATGAGCATCGAGCGCTGGCGGTCCACAGCGGTGGTGAACATCTCGCCCGCCTTGATCGGGATCGTCGAGTTGCGCGGGATGATCGCGTTCATCAGCCCGCCGAATGTCTCGATGCCGAGCGAGAGCGGGGTGACGTCCAGCAGGAGCATGTCCTTGAATCCGCCCGAAAGGATTTCCCCCTGGATCGCGGCGCCGAGCGCGACGGCCTCGTCGGGGTTGACGGTCGTGTTCGGCTCGCGGCCGAAGATTTTTTCCACGAGGCGGCGCACGAGCGGCATGCGCGTCTGGCCGCCGACGAGGACGACCGCGGCGAGGTCGGCAGGTTGAAGCTTCGCGTCGGCGAGGGCGCGCAGGCAGTTGGCGCGGGTGCGCTCCACGAGGTCGTGCGTGAGCGCCTCGACCTTTTCCCGGGAAAGGCGGGTGGAGAAACTGAAGTCCGCGGCGAGGAAGGGGAGCGAAACCTCGGTCTCCTCCTTGTCGGAAAGCTCGCGCTTGGCCTTCTCGGCGGCTTCGCGGACGCGCGCGACGAGGACCGGATCATCCGCGGGCTTTGCGGGCGCACCGGACGCGGCGGCGACGAGGGTGAGCAAATGGTCCGCGATCCGGCGGTCGAGGTCGTCGCCTCCGAGACGGGTGTTGCCGTGGGTGGACAGGACCTGGAAGGCGCCTCCGTCGAGCTCGAGGATCGAGATGTCGAACGTGCCGCCGCCGAGGTCGTACACGGCGATCTTCGAGCGGATGCCGAGTTTGTCGAGGCCGTATGCGAGCGCCGCGGCGGTCGGCTCGTTGATGATGCGCTCGACGACGAGGCCGGCGAGTTCACCCGCCTTCTTGGTCGCGTTGCGCTGCGCGTCGTTGAAGTAGGCGGGAACCGTGATCACGGCGCGAGACACCTCGACGCCGAGCATGCGTTCGGCGTCGCGCTTGAGCTTGGCGAGGATGCGCGCCGAGATTTCCTCGGGACGCCATGCGCGCCCGCGGACCGGAATTTCGACGGGGCCGGCGTCCGACCCGCGCACGAGGTAGGAGAGGAGCATCTCCTCGGAGGGAATTTCGGCGCCGCGCCGGCCCATGAAACGCTTTACGGAGTAGACCGTCTCGCGCGGGTGCAGCGCGCGGGCGCGGCTCGCTTCGACGCCCACGAGGGGTTCGGCGTCGCCCTCGGGAAAGTGGACGACCGAAGGAGTGAGGCGGCGGCCTTCGGCGTCGGCGATCACATAAGGCATGCCCGCCTCCACCGTGGCGACGAGGGAGTTGGTTGTGCCGAGGTCAATGCCGACGATGGGAGCCATGGTTTAAAAAGGGGGGGCGGAGCGTTGCGCCGGGAAATGGGGCTGACTTCGCGTGGCGCTTTTGGTAGGCATGCAATCTATCCGAGAACCCGGTTCGTGCAACCCGCCGTCCGGGGATTCGCCCATGCCCCGAGAATCCGCCAAGAGCCCTCCCCGTCACGATTCCGACGAAGGGAGCCTGAAGATCTACCTCCGGGAGATCGCCCAGACGGCCCTGCTCACGCGGCAGGAGGAGATCTCCCTCGCGAAGCGCATCCGCCGGGGCGATGCCGCGGCGCGGGCGCACATGATCCAGGCCAACCTTCGGCTCGTCGTGAAGATCGCACACGACTACGCGAACCTTGGTCTCCCGATCGAAGACCTGATCTCCGAGGGGAACATCGGCCTGATGAAGGCCGTGGAGCGCTTCGATCCGCACCGCGGTGTCAAGCTCTCCACCTATGCGGCCTGGTGGATCAAGCAATCCATCAAACGCGCGCTCGCCAATCAGTCCAAGACCATCCGCCTTCCCGTGCACGTGGTGGACAAGCTCTCCCGCATCCGCAAGGTGTCCGCAAAGATGGCGGACGTCCTCGGACGTGAACCGAACGACGAGGAGATTTCCGAGGAGATGGGTATCCCGCAGCACAAGATCTCTCAGCTCAAAACCGTTTCGCTCCGCCCCTCGTCGCTCGACGCCCCCGTGGGCGACGACGACCGCGCCGCGTTCGGGGAGATCGTCGCCGACGAGTCGGCGCTCGACCCCTTCGAGATGCTGCGCGACAAGGCCCTGCGGAAGGATGTCCTCGAAATCGTCGAGGAGCTCGACGAACGCGAGCGCGCGATCCTCGTCGCCCGCTTCGGGCTCGACGGCGCAAAGCCGCTCACCCTCGAAATCATCGGGCGCAAATTCAAGGTCACCCGCGAGCGCATCCGCCAGATCCAGAACCTCGCCCTCCGGAAAATCCGCGCGCTGCTCCAGCAGCAGGACATCCCCTCGCGCGATCTCGATGGGGAAGATGTGTTCGTCGGAGGGGACGCCGCGGAAGCGCCTCCGCCTCGCCGCCCTCGGATTTCATGAACGACTCCCTTACGCGCCTGAAGAACGCCGTCCGCGACGTGCCGGATTTTCCCATCCCGGGCATCGTATTCAAGGACATCACGCCCATCCTCGCCGATCCGAAGCTGCTCGCCACCGCGGTGGAGTGGTTCGCCGATCAGGCGCGCGGGCAGGGCGTGGATGCCGTCGTCGGCATTGACGCGCGCGGGTTCATTTTCTCCGGCGCGGTCGCGCACGCGCTCGGAGTGGGCCTCGTGCCGGTGCGGAAGAAGGGCAAACTTCCCTGGAAGACCGAGTCGGTGCGTTACGCCCTCGAATACGGAGAGAACGAACTCCAGATCCATCAGGACGCCTTCGCAGCCGCCAAACGCGTCTGCATCGTGGACGATCTCCTCGCCACCGGCGGCACGGCGCTCGCCGCCGCCCGTCTCGCCGAAAAGGCCGGAGGCGAGGTGGCGGGATTCGCCTTTCTCATCGAGCTGAGGTTCCTCAAGGGACGCGAGAAGCTCGCCGCTTACCCGGTGGCCTCGGCGATCGCGTATTGATGCCGCCGACCGCGCTTGCGTGGCTGGCGGCCGGGTTTTTCGCCATGAAAGGGCTCCCTCAGGCTTTCCTCGAACACCTCGGTGAACGTGGGGTCGCACGGACCGCGCGCGTCCTCATCGTCCGTCCTTCCAACCAAACGCTCCTCCTTTTCGAAAACGGCAGAAGACCGGTCGCGTGGCCCGTCTCGACCGCCGAAAAAGGGCTGGGAGAGAAACAGCACAGCTATCAAACTCCGCGCGGCCTGCATCGCATCCGGAAAAAGATCGGCGCAGGCCTGCCGAAGGGCGCAATCTTCGACAGTCGCGAGTTCCAAGGCGAAATATGGAGGCCTCCGCCGCCGCGGCCGCCCCCGCCTTTCGTCGCCGTCGGCCGTGCGGTCGAAGCCCTCCCTCCGCTGCCCGACGTCGTGACGAGTCGGATCCTATGGCTCGAGGGGCTTGAACCCGGGAAAAACGCCGGCGCGGACGAGGAGGGCACGCTCGTGGACTCGTACGAACGCTATATCTACATCCATGGGACGAACTCGGAGAAGCTCGTCGGGAAGCCTGTTTCACGCGGTTGCATCCGGATGCATAACGACGCGGTGATCGCGCTCTTCGACCGCGTCGAACTCGGCGACCTCGTTTGGATCGAGGATACAAAAGGGGACGGAAGACGATGAACCCCCTGCGTACGGAGCGGCGGAAACTCGGGGCGGCGTTTCTCACCGCGTGAATTCTCCCGGCTCCTCCCAAGCGGCGCTCGTCGCCACGCTCGGCGGGTTCGCGGCGATCCTCCTCTGGAGCACCTCCATCGCCCTTGTGCGCTCGACCACTGAAGCGTTCGGCGTCCTCGGCGCCGCGGCCGCCGCCTACACGGTGGCCGGCGGGTTGAGCTTGGCGCGCCTCGCCGCATCGCGCACGCGCCGCGCGCGTGTACGCCGGCTGCCGAAAAACTATCTCATCGGCTGCGGCAGCGCGATGGCAGCCTACGTGCTCACCAGCTATCTCGCCTTTGGGAGCGCCCGCAGCCGGCAGCAAACCCTGGAAGTCGCCCTCGTCCATTACCTCTGGCCGGCGCTGACCGTCCTTTTCTCCGTCATTTTTCTCCGCGTGTCCGCGCGCCGATGGCTTTTTCCCGCGACTCTGCTCTGCCTCGCGGGAGTGGAACTCGGCATGCGTCCAACGGACGGCGTCGGTGCGGCGCGCCTCCTTGAAAACCTGGCGGAGCATCCTGCCGCCTATGCGCTGGCTCTCCTCGCCGCGATCGCCTGGGCGCTCTACTCGACGCTGACCCGCCGCTGGGCGTCCGCGGAAGGAGACGGTGGGATTGACGTTTTCCTCGTCGGCACCGGCGCGCTCGTCGCCACGGCATTTCTCCTTTCCGGGGCGACGATGCCCACGCCCAGCCTCCGCGCGGCGGTCGAAGCCGCCCTTCTGGGAGCATTCACCTGGATCTCCTATACGCTCTGGGATCAGGCGATGCGCCGGGGCAACCTGATCCTCGTCGTCATCGCCTCCTATTTCACGCCCCTGCTGGCCATAGGATTTGCCGGGCTTTACCTTCGTGTGGCGCCTCCGCCGATCCTCTGGCTGGGTTGCGCACTGCTCGTTGCGGGATCGTTTCTGAGCTGGTGGTCCGTGCGCCCTTCTGCCGATTCGCCGGAGGCGCCGGAGAGATTGCGGAAGAGTTCGCCCCGCTGCACCGGAGGCTGATTCGACCGCCGAGAGGCGGCGCGTGGCGGATGGCCGCCCTCCGGCCGCGTCAGCGTCCAGGCGCGGGGCTTTCCCTCAATTTCTCCAGATCCGCCTGCAGCCGCTCCAGGGCGGCGCGGGCGGAAGCCTTCGGATCGGCCATCAGGGCGCGCGCCTCGGCGGCGAGGCGCGCGGAGGCCTCTCGCGCGCGCGGACCGAAACCGAGCGTTCGCGCGAACGGCAGGCTGCGGACGAGCGCTGCGTTTCGCGCGGGCCGACGGGGCGGAAAATCGGTAAAAATTTTCGAACTGAGGAGCGGCACTCTCGCCGGCGCCATCCCTCCGTGCGCAGCGAGAACGGCTTGCGCGGTTTCGCGGGCGAGGAAGATCGCAAGCTGTGCGCCCGCGCCCAGCGACCCCGCGCCGCGGGGCGTTCCGACCCCGAACGCCTCGAGGCAGGTTGCGGATTCCCGCCCTTTCGGCAGAGGGGCGAGGTCCCAATCGAGGGCTTGGATTTCTGCGAGCTTTGCGGCCCATGCGCGCGACCCGATCGCCATTGCCGCCCGTTTCGAGGCGAAGCGCGCAAAGGCGTCGCCGGAGCCCGGCAGAGAGGCGACGCGATGTTCGTTGACGAGCGACGCGTAAAAACGGAGCGCCTCCTCGTTGGATTGTGCGAAGCGCGGATCGGTAAGCGTCCACGCCCCCTTCTCGTCGGTAAGCTGTCCCCGGTTTTGCCAAATGAACGCAGCGATCTCTTCGGCGGAACCTTCGAGGGCGAGTCCGTCACGAATCGTCCCTGCGCCGCCGCCGTCATTTTGCGTCAGCGTCTGGGCGGCGGCGAGGAGGTCGCCCCAGTCCCAGAATTCCTGAGGGAGGGGGATTCCGCGCGATTCGAAAAGGGCGCGATCATAATAGAGCATGAGAGCCGACCAGCCTATGGGCAAGGCGAAGGTCTTCCCGTCGCGCTCGAAGGCCGAGCGGAGCGCGGTGATCTGCCCTGAGGACTCTTTGCCGGCGGCGGAGACGATCGGCTGAAGCGCTTTCGCGGCGAGGAGGGCGTCGAGGTCTCCGGCGCGAACGAAGGCGGCGTCGGGCGCCTTTCCTTCGCGCGCGCGCTCAAGGAGCGCCTCGGCCGCGAGCGTCGGATCGGAAACCGTTTCGAGCGTCGTTTTCACGCGCCAGTGCCGGCGCGCGAATTCGCCCAGAAGTTTTTCGATCGAAACCCGTTCCCCGGGCGTTCCCCAGGCGAGGAGCGACGTTTCCCGGCGCGTCCCGAGGAGGCGCCACAGACCGAAGGCGAAGGCGAGCAGAAGCAGCGCAGCCACTGCGGCGAAGACGCGCGGCCGGCGGAAGCGCCCTTGGAAAAAAGCGGGAAAACTCACGGAAGGATCGGGCGCGCCTCCCAGATGCCCTCCGCATACTGGCGGATCGTTCGATCGCTGGAGAAAAAGCCCATGTTTGCCACGTTGCGGATCGAGGCGGCGGTCCACGAATCGCGATGGCGGTAGAGCGTTTCCGCGCGATCATGCGCGGCGAGGTAGCTCGCGAAGTCGGCGAGGAGCATATACGGATCGCCTCCGAGAAGGGAATCCACGATCGGGCGGAATCGGCGAGGCTCCTCCGGCGAGAAGAAACCCGAGGCCAGCAGATCCACCACGCGGCGAATCTCGCCGTTCGCCTCGTAGATGCGACGCGGGTCGTAGCCCGAGGCCTTCGCCGAGGCAACTTCCGACTCCGTGAGGCCGAAGATGAAGATGTTCCCCGGACCGACGGCGTCGCGGATCTCGATGTTCGCGCCGTCGAGAGTCCCGAGAGTGAGCGCGCCGTTGAGCGCGAACTTCATGTTTCCCGTGCCGGAGGCTTCCGTGCCGGCGGTCGAAATCTGCTCGGAAAGATCGCTCGCCGGAAAAATGCGTTCCGCCAACGACACCCCGTAGTTCGGGAGGAAGACGAGCTTCAGACGCCCATCGAGGATTTCGTCGGCGTTCACGACGCGGGCGACGTCGTGGCAGAGCTTGATGATGAGCTTGGCCATGAAGTAGCCGGGGGCGGCCTTGCCGCCGAGAATCACCACGCGCGGCGTCCAGTCGCGCCCCGGCGATTCCCTCATCCGCAGCCAAACGGCGACGACACGCAGGAGGTTGAGGAGCTGGCGCTTGTATTCATGGATGCGCTTGACTTGAACATCGAAGAGACCCTGCGGGTCCGCCTCCACGCCGAGGGTTTGGAGGATCTGCGCCGCGAGCACGGCCTTGTTGCCGTATTTGAACGCCGCCCACGCCTCGCGGAACGCAGCGTCCTCGGCGTGCGGTTCGAGCCGCTTCAGGTCGCCGAGATCGGTGCGCCATTTTTCGCCGATCGCGTCGGTGATGAGGCGGGAGAGCGCGGGATTGGCTTGGTGAAGCCATCGGCGTTGGGTGACTCCGTTCGTTTTGTTGTTGAAACGCGACGGCCACATCTCCGCGAAATCTCGGAAGAGGTGGCGTTTCAACAGCTCAGTATGGAGCGCGGCGACCCCGTTTACAGAGTGGCTGCCGGCAACGGCGAGGTGCGCCATGCGGATGCGCTTCGGACCGTCCTCGGCGACGAGCGACATCCGCCGCACGCGCTCCGTGTCTCCCGGAAAATGCGAGGTCACCTCCTCGAGGAAGCGGCGGTTGATTTCGTAGATGATTTCGAGATGGCGCGGGAGGAGCCGTCCGAAAAGACCCACCTCCCATTGTTCGAGCGCCTCGGGCATGAGGGTGTGGTTCGTGTAGGCGAACGTCCGCGACGTCAAGCCCCACGCCTTGTCCCACTCGAGCCCGTGTTCGTCCACGAGGAGGCGCATGAGCTCGGCGACGGCGACGGCGGGGTGCGTGTCGTTGAGGTGGACGGCCACCTTGTCGGGAAGGAGGGTGAGATCGCCGTGCTCCTTCAGGAATTCGTCGAGGATCCTCTGAAGCGCGGCGGAAACAAAAAAATATTCCTGTTTGAGCCGCAGCTCCTTTCCCGCGCTGGTGTTGTCGTTTGGGTAGAGGACCTTCGAGATCGTCTCGTCCGAGTTGCGCTGTTCGACGGCGCGGATGTAGTCGCCGTGGTTGAAATAATCGAAGTTGAACTCCTCGTCGGACTTGGCGGACCAGAGGATGAGCGGGTTGGCCACGCCGTTGCGGTATCCGGGGACGAGCGTCTCGAACGGAAGCGCAAGGATATCTTCCGTGCCGATCCATTCGACGCGGTAGCGCCCTTTCTCGTCGGTGAAGGCGCGCGTCTTTCCGTAGAACCGGATGCGGCGGATGCCCTCGGGGCGCGGGGTCTCCCACGGGTTGCCCCAAAAGAGCCAGTAGTCCGGCTGTTCAATCTGGCGACCGTCCTGGATCACCTGCCTGAAGATCCCGTATTCGTAGCGGATGCCGTGGCCGCAGGCGGGGATGCCGAGCGTGGAAAGCGAGTCGAGAAAACAGGCGGCGAGTCGGCCCAAACCTCCGTTCCCCAGCCCCGCGTCGTGTTCCTCCTCGTACACCTGTTCGAGGACCATCCCCAACTCGCGCATGATCCCGCGCGCCGGCTCCTCGATATCGAGATTGAGGACGGCATTTTGGAGCGCGCGCCCCATGAGGAACTCGAGCGAAAGATAATGGACGCGCTTCGCGCCGCTTTCGCGGATGCGGCCCTCGGTGCGCAGCCAGTCGTCCATGAGGCGATCGCGGGCGGCGAGCGCGAGCGCCTGGTATTTGTCGTAGGCGCCCGCGCGAGAAGGCTCTTTGCCGAGGGCGAACCGCAGCGCGAAGAGACAGGAGCTCCGGAAATCGAGCGGCGGGACCTTCTCGGCCTTGGACGAGGCGCCCGAGGCGGACATCGCGATTCCCTCTCGTCGAAAAAAGCCCGGCTAATTCCTCTGCGCCGGCGGGGCGTCCTTGGCGGGGGCGCTCTCCTCGGCGCCCTCCTTGTCCACGGTGCGTTTTCCGGTGAAGAACTCCTCCATATCGGCGCCGATGCCGAGGAAGGTGTCTTCGACATTTTCGCCGAGGCTCTTTCGAGTCGCATCCTGATAGCGGGGAGACTTGATCTTGAGGTCCACGATTTCGATGATTTTTCCCGTGGTTGCGGAGATTTTCATCGTACCGAGGCGGTCGCGCTTTTCGTCGAACCACTCGAACGTCCAGAGAGGACTGGTCTCGCCCTCATGCGGTTTTTCGAGGAGGATGTCGAGCGAATGGAGCGGGACGCCGCTCTCCCGGGCGCAACGCTCGATGAAGAGGATGCACTTCTCCGAATCGTACTTGAGTTCCTCGCGGCGGATGACGAAGCGCTGGTCGCCGCCGTCGAAGATGTTGGCGGGTTCGACGTTGCGGACCATTTCGGGGCCGATCATCTGGACCGCGCGGACCTTGAGGAAGAGGGACGCGTCGAAGAAACGGATCCACCAGTAGCGCGGGCGGAGCTTGGCGTTTTCGCAACGCATCGAGAGGAGGTTGGTGCCGACGGCCTCACCGAGCTGTTTGCGCGCGAGCGCAAGGGTCTCGAAGGCGGTCAGCGGCTTGTCGGCGGGGGCGGCGAACGCCGCAAGCGAAGAAAGGACGAAGAGGGCGAGGAGGAGGCGGGGCGTCTTCATGTGGTCCACCGGTTACCACGGCGCGCCGAAGGCTGCAAACGCAAACACGCCGAATGCGCGAACGCGCGGAGGGCGTTTTGAGCTTGAACGCGGCCGTGCGAGAGGCATGCTCCTCGTCTCTTCATGTCTCCCGCCCAACAGCGCTGGCTGATCACTTTGGCTTCGACGGCCGCGGCGCTCGCCTTTGCGCTGGTCGCGCTCGGGGTATGGAGCCGCATCCTCGAACACCAGTCCTTGTCGCGCCAGCGGGAGTTGGCGCAACTGCAGGACGACATCAACCGCGGACAGGCGAGCGAGAAGGTCTTCCTGGGCATCGTTCAAGACCTCGCTCCCATCGCCCACAAGGCCGAGATTCAGGCGCTCCTCGGACGCTACGGCATCAAGGTGGCGCCGACGCCTCCGAAATAACGTGAACGGCGACGAACCTTACGCCCAGGCAGCGGAGAGCCCGACGGGGCTCGCGCTCATCCTCCTCGCGCTCGCCTTGAATTTCTTTCTGATCTTCAACGCGCTCATGTACTGGGGCGGGTTGAAGAACCAGGTCCGCCAGAACGACGCGTTGACCCAGCAGATCCTTCAGGGCAGGCAGACGGCTGCGAACGCCCGCATGGCGCAGGGCATGCTGGAGGGGTTGGCCAACGACCTTCTCGTGCTCTCGACCTCCGACGCCGACGCGCGCCATCTCATTGAGAAATACCAGATCCGCCGCATGAGCCCGACTCCGGCGGCGAAGTAGGCCGCGCGGAAGACGGCGGTTTTCGGCGCGGTCGGAACCGCTTTACGGCGCCCTTCCGTTCCGCTCATTTCTTCAGAGGGTGTTTGAAAATTGGCCTGCCCTCTGTTGCTGGCGGGGCGGGCTTATGGGCAAGGCGTGGAGGCGGGCCAAGCCCCGCAGTGGGCTTGGCCAGCCGACACAACGCCGCCCAAAGCCCGTTCCCGCCGCAACCCTCTGGGCGCGGGCCATTTTGGCCAAATCCAGCGTTGCCTCGGCGCTCAAAGCCCGCTGCGGGGATTTTCGCGCCTCGGCGCCTTGGCTTTGACCAAAATGGCCTCTCGCAGAGGGCAGTCGAATTTTCAAACACCCTCTTAGCCTTCGGCCTTCGGACCCGAATTTGCCCCGCCCGTCCCGAGGGATGAGGTTTCGCTGGGATGAAAGACTCGATGCGCCGGCTGCTCCGGCAAATTCGCGCCTGCCGGGTTTGCGCGAAACATCTTCCGCTCGGGCCGCGCCCCGTGATCCGCGCATCCGGGACGGCGACGCTCCTGATCGTAGGCCAGGCGCCGGGCCGACGCGTGCATAAGACGGGCGTTCCGTGGAACGACCCTTCCGGCGACCGCCTGCGCGCGTGGCTCGGATTGACGCGGGCGGAATTTTACGATGCGCGCACGATCGCGATCGCACCGATCGGATTCTGTTATCCGGGACGCGGGACGCGCGGCGACCTCCCGCCGCAGCCGGAGTGCGCGCCGCTCTGGCATCCGCGCCTCCGAGCCCTTCTGCCGCGCGTCCGCCTCACCCTGCTCGTCGGGATCCATGCCCAAGCCTTTTATCTTGGGCGGAGGCGACGGAAAAACCTGGCGGAAACCGTCGCCGCGGCGCGCGATTATCTGCCGGAGTTCCTCCCTCTGCCGCATCCCAGCCCGAGAAACCAACAGTGGTTCCTCACTCATCCCTGGTTCGAGCGGCGGATCGTGCCGCTCGTGCGCCGCCTCGCGCGAGAAGCGATCCGGCCCTCCTGATCTCGGAACCTCATAGTTTTCATGCCATGCCGTGAAGTCTGGAAGCTGCGCGGCGGGGACTACCGGGTCATGCAGTGGCTCAACTCGACCTACACCCGACGCTGCAACGTTCGACACAAGACTTGGGGCCACCTCTTCCAAGGACGCTACAAGGCTTTGCTGGTGGATCCGAAGGCTCGCGGCTCCTTCCTCGCCGTCAGCGACTACATCCATCTGAACCCGGTCCGTGCTCGCAGGATGAGAGAGCCGATGGAGGTTCTCCGCGACCCTTGAAGCAGCGCAGGTTGGCTCTCCGGTAGGTGCCGTGCAAAGCCGGAATAAGCTCCGCTGGGAACGTCTCTATGGAGAGTTGGGGCTGGCCAACTGGCGAAGCTCCTCCCGACGGGCCTATCGCGAGCACTTGATCCAACGAATGGGAGAACTGGAATCCCAGCATGAGGCATGGAGACGGCTCCGACGAGGTTGGGGTTTCGGGGACGAACCCTTTGTGGAAGAGATGAAGGAAAAGCTCTTGGAACTCGCCGCGACCCCCAGGGACCGCGAATCGTGGAACGATGCCGCGAGCGAGGAACTCGAGGAGGAGCGCGCTCGTCGCCTTCTCCTTTCGTCAGCCTATCGTTTGAGCTCATCGGCGGCCCGTCAAGGCCGTCCGCTGGAGCGAATTGTTGAGCGCCTACACGACCGATGAAAACTCAGACCGGTACCACGACTTACCGGACACGCCGCGCATTCGTGCCTCGTCAAGGACCAGCAGCATAAATACGTTATCGGGAACTCCCCACTCGCAGGTAACACCAAACTGGCTAGCGGGCTTGAATCCAAAGCGGGGGTAATACCCCGCGTGACCCAGGACGATGATGTACAGGCAGCCCGCTTGCTTCAGCCGCTCATTCCCTTCCCGGACCAACCTGGAACCGATACCCTTGCTTTGGTATTGCGGGAGAACCGACATTGGACCAAGCGCAGCCCCTTCATGCTTGCCGGCAATGGTGATGGGACTGTACATGACGTGGCCGACCACTTGGCCGTGGAGCGTGGCAACCAACGAAAGTTTGGCAGCGCCATTCTTCCGCAGGGCATCCACGATGTTCGCCTCCTGCTCCTGGTCAAAGGCCTGCTTGTTCAGCGCATGAATCGCCGGAATATCCTCGGGCCTTTCGTCACGAACTTCGATTTCCATGAAAGCCTCAATTAGGCGCCCAACGGAAATCGCTTCGCGAGAAGCCGGTGGTATCCAAAGACCTTCATGTGAACACCCGCATAAAGAACCAGCGAATCGATGTCCGAGAAGAGGGAATCAAAGAAGTACTCGCCGAGGCCGGTGCCCTGTCCTTCGTAGAAGAGTCGCCCAGCGTACAAATCCTCCGCGGCGGAAGGAAGGATTCGAATCGTCATTCAAAACGGTCCCGCAGCGCCTTTTTGGCTGCGTCCCAATCAACGGGTGTTTCCTGCCCCGCTGCATACCGCGCCTCCGTCTCCCTCAAGGCGTCCTGATGCCAGAACGGCGACTCCACCTCGGCCTCATTCCGTGAGAGGTCCTCCCAGAGAGCTTCCATGACCTTAAGCTTCTCGGTGCGGGACATCTTCTCAAGCTGAATGGTGGTCGTCATTGCCAGAAAATATAGCGCCACACCGTGGCGTTCTCAATTCCTTTCACAAGGGCGAACGACCCAAGCTCAGCGACCCGGCCCGCGGGACACGTGGATTGCAACCCCAGCGCGAAGGCCGGGTTCGCTGCAGCGTATGGTTAGGCGCAATCGCTTGTGATTTGAACTCTACGACAAACTTGCGCGCCCCAGAAAGGTCTGCGGGATA
>JADZFN010000037.1 GCA_020849895.1 Verrucomicrobiia bacterium
GAGCGGCCGGCAGGATGCACAGAATGCGGCGTTTCCCTTCCGCCCAGAGCTGGCTGATGATCAGCCCCGCCTCGATGGTTTTTCCAAGTCCGACTTCGTCCGCCAGGATGGCCCCCCGGGAAAGCGGCGAACGAAAAGCGAAAAGAGCGGCTTCGATTTGATGTGGATTGAGATCCACACTGACGTTGCAGAGCGATTGGGAAAGCTTCTCGATATTTTCGGAAGCGCATCGCTTCGTCAATTCATAGGCAAAATACTTGGCGTGGTAAGGGGTGCTCACAAGTGTATTTTCCCAGTTTTCAATGGGACGGCGTGGCAGGCGTGGTCATCGAAATTGTTCGCACGCTCTGTCTGTCGCTATACACACTACCCAGAAGGGATTCCATCCCAAAGCCGTTTATCATTTGCCGGGCGAAGCGATTCCGACACCTGACGACGTTTTTGGCGCGCCTACCCGAATTTCGGCGTCGAGCTCCCTGAATTTGAGGAGCAGCTCCCCGAATTTGGAGGGAAATCGTGATCCAAATCAAATGATGGAAGCTTTCGCCATGCAGCCGCCCGGAATTCCTGGACGGACATTTTGTCCGGGGAGCACCGTGACCATAAAGACCTGGTTTCTATCCGGACATTTATCCGGACATTTTGTCCGGACAGGTCAGAGACTCATGCCCATCCAACCGATCCATCGTGACATACGGTCTGAATCCGAATGAGCCTCAACGAATCCACTGTCGAAGCCGCCCTGACATGGTTTAAGGAGATGGGCTATGCCATCGGACATGGGCTGGGCCGCACCTCGCCCCCGGTGAACTGGCGGCGGAGCGGGATTCGTTTGGCGACATGGTGCTGGTGAAACGTTTGCGTGAAGTAGCCGACGGGGTGCCCGCTGGCGGGCCGGCGTGGGCGTGTTCCGCTGGTCCGGGAACCACCCCGAGCGTACGCGCGGGGTTTCCCGGACTGGCGGATCACGCCTCCTTCGGGAAAGGGGCGCCGCCATGATGCGACCGCAGCCAAGCGGAAATGGAGTCCGGAGGCAGCGTGCAGCCGTAGGACGCAATGAGTGCCGGCTAGGTCGTCATGATGGCAAGGGGGCAAACAGATCCGCATGTCCGGTCCCGCGTCGGACGAAGTTGCCGCGCGGGAACGGTGATGCGGCACATCTTGGGGAGACCCGACATGATGCCGGACCGGGAGGAAGGCGCGTTCCGCAGGCCGAACGCCACCCGCCTGATGGACGGTGGGATATTCATTTCCCGGCGGAGGGAGGCGGAGCCGACTTTCGACAGGGACGGCATGATGGCCAGTCAGGGGGGTGATTCGCACTCAACGCTTACTTCATCCCCCCCCCGCGTGCAAGTTTGGGCGGAATGGCGCGTTGAATTCTGTTGGGCTTGGCCGTGTCTCATGGTAGTGTCGGTTTCTGAAATCAGTGAGCAGGCCGTTTTTTGCACCCGATCTCGAATGGACATGCCCCTTGAACTCAACGGCAAAAAGAAGCTCGCAAAGGCCTCCTTTGCGCTGGCCGCTGACTTTGCGTTTGCACGCCAGTGGCGCGAAGCGATTGGGACGGATCAAAATCCCTACCGAACCGACACGGTGGACTACGCCGAGTTAGCCGTGAAGCGGTACGAGGCATCCTTCAATTTGGGCGTATATGCAAATAGCCTGACGGATTTCACCGACCACATAGCCAGTAATCCCAATATCGAGGTAGGAGGTTTTGTTGTGATTCGTTGCGACTGGTTCCCTGGCTCAGAAATCATCGGGTTTTGTCACTTCCGTCGCTCATGGTGCAACAAAATCATTCTGGACTACCTTGGGGCTCACCCGTTTATTATACGTCCAAAGGAAGATGCGATCATAAAAGTTCGTGGCGTCGGCACGGCGCTAGTATATTTTGTTTCACAGGTCCTGAAAAAAGAAAACTGCCCTGTGCTGTGGGGTGAGGCGACAAGTTCATCCGCGACCTTTTATAGCAAAATCTTTAAATTGGAGGGCGTTGAAGATTTGATTTACGCCCCCCGCGACAACGTAATTAAGTTTTTAGAAGAACGTGAACGAGAATGGTCGGTTCAAAGCGATGTGATCGCAGCAACCAACCAGCCACTGGACAAAATTTATACGCTTGAAACCGAAAACCCACCATTTGTAGGAAGTAAAACAGCCATGTTTAACCCATCGAAAAGATTAGCCTTTCGCTACCTGAAACTGGCATACCACAAACAGATGGAGATTGCAAAAGCACTTCAATTTGTTAAAGCTGATGCTGCTGCCATGCCTCGGGACGAATTAGCACAAATCGTGTTCAAGGGTGCGCGGGAAAAGGGGATGCTTGCCGCACTCTGGAGTCTGGTTGAAAAAATGTACGGTGACGGCCTTACGGAAGAGAATCCGTTTGAAACAACTTGAAATAAAAGACACATGAGCATGCACAGCCAATTCTCTGAGTGGTTCCTCGCTGCGGGAATCGAGTTGTCGGGCGACGTGTTGCAAAAGCGCTGGGCGGGGGTGGAAGCCTTCACCGCTGGACGTGCGGAAATCATTTCGCTCGTGGAATTATTCTTTGGCTTTTTCGACGGCAAGGAAAGCTTTCTGGAAAATTTTCGCGCGCCGTTCAAGGAGGCTGATGGTGCTTTCCGTATGAAGGAAAACAATCAGGAGTTGTCCGTCTTGGCGGGTGCGAAACTGGTATCCATTATGGAAAGCGGCGAGAGAGCATTGGGAGATCTTGCGTCGCTGGCAATGGTTTCTTGCGCGGCGCAGAATCTACGCGCCTCGCCGTCGGTGAGTGACATCGCGGAACGTGCGGCAAAACATCTGCATGTGCGGACGCTGAACCGAACGCTGCCTAATCCTAATGTGGTAACAAGCAGTGATGAAACGATGGCGGTGCTGGAACAGGTGAAGTGCGATTTAGCTGCTGTGACTGAGGAGTCGAACGTGCTCTGGTGGGTCTTTGGGGAGTCGAGTCGGGACAAAGCAAAACGCTGGTCGGATTATTCCGTGGAGCAAACGGCAGTGATGGCGGGAAAAGAACTCGCCGATTTGACGCGTATTGTGCCGGGGCCTGCTGCAAGCGGAGCGCTGCTTGATAAGGTTGTGAAATTCGCGAAGATCAAACCGCCTGCACAAGTCGTGCTCAAAGATGCAATCACGGCACTGCCTGAAGATTGGCGTCAAGGGCTGGTTAAAAACTTCCCGGCGGCGTTGCTCAATATCTGTCCGGTAACCCACGGCATCAAATTGTCCGTGGAGTTATCGGGTGCAGGCGCATGGACGCAGGCGTTGCCAAGCACCGCTAAAATCCAGCGCGGCGGAAAGATTGCACCGCAGCTTCTTGCCTATCAGGTTTTTCTCGAGTGCATGCTTGCGTCCTTCTGGTCGAAAGTGAAGTAGTCGTATGGCTGACCTCGTTCCAGATCCCAAGACCACGGCTCAAGCCGCCGTTCCGGCTGAAGTCAAACCCGTCGCGCCAGTCGGGCCAGCCGTCCCGGAACTCATCAACCTTCCGCCGGGGACTGTTTTAGATGAAACGCAAGCACAAGCGATGGCCGCAGACCGCCCCGTGCGATTAGTGGTGACCGCCGGCGCGGTGGATTGCGGCAAAACCACGTTGCTTGCGATTGTTTACGAGCTGTTTCAAACGGGGCCGGTGGCTTCGATTCAATTTGCGGGTTGCGACACCCTGCCTGCGTTTGAGCAACGCTGCCATTTGTCGCGGGCGGATTCTGAAAACGAAAAACCGGACACGAGCCGGACGCCCTATATTGGGCCGCATCCTGAATATCTGCATCTCAAGATTCAGGAAGGTGCCGATTCGGACGTGCATACGGATTTCTTGTTTACGGACGTGTCGGGCGAGATGTTCGAGCACGCACGCAATTCCACTGTCGAATGCAAGCGGCTGACGTTCCTGCTTCGCGCTGCCCATTTGATTGTGTTCCTCGACTGCGAAAAGGGCATGCAGCCGAACAAGAAATGGAGCATGGTGCAGGATGCGAAGTCCCTTCTTCAATCCTGTCTCGACAGCGATATGTTGTCTCCTGACTGTTATGTGACGGTGGTTTGGGCAAAGGTAGATTACTTTGAAGCCGCAAAAGACAAGCAGACAGTCGAGGCATTCGTCACCAATGTTCAGGAAGATTTTACCGCTGCCTTTGGCAAGCGGATTCCCCATTTCAAGTTCCATCGCGCCGCCGCGAGACCGACGCGATTTCCTCATTTGAAAATGGGTTATGGCGTTCGCGAATTTATTTCGGATTGGATCGCGTACTGGCCGCAAGGTAAGCCTCTGGACTTGGAGCCGCCAGTGGATAACGATGGTACTCGCGAAATCGATCAATTCACAACACGATATAACGCTGCACGCGCTGACGTATGAACGGCTCAACGTCACACAACTTTTTGCTCATCGGTTTGCCTAGCACTGGCAAAACCAGCTTTCTCGCCGCTTTATGGTACGCCATCCAGCAGACGCAGTCTCCGACCGCATTGGTGCTGAAAAAACTGGACGGCGATTGCGCGTACTTGAACAGGATTCGCGAAGCCTGGCTTGCGCTCAAATCCGTTGGCCGCAATCCCACCGACAGCGAGACTTTTGTTTCTATGTGGCTCAGGCGCAGGGAGAGCGATGAGGAAGTGCATTTGACCTTTCCGGACGTCTCCGGCGAGTCATTCAAACAGCAATGGGCAATGCGCCAGCTTACGGCCACCTATGATAAATGCCTGCAGGAGGCGAATGGAGGAATTCTGTTTATCCATCCTGATTCCATGAAACTTCCGCTACGCATCCAAGAAGTGGACGACCTTGCAGCGATGATTGATAACGGTGTTGCGGAAGAAATGACCGCTCCGTCTCCTGCCACACCGCCATCGACTCCGGTCCCGTGGGATATCGAAAAAGCGCCGGCACAAGTGCAGCTTGTTGAACTGTTGCAGTTCATGATGCGTCGTCCTTACTTCCGGCCTCCGTTCCGTCTGGCGATTACGGTTTCAGCGTGGGACTTGGTGACCCCGTCGCATATCAACCCTGAAGATTTGGTCGCACAGCAATTGCCATTGCTCAAACAATTCCTTTCCTCCCATCGCAAGTCATTTGAAGTAGGTTTTTATGGCATAAGCGCCCAAGGCGGTAAATACGAGGGAGAAGATATGACGGCGCTGGAAAATAAAATGCCCGCGCAACGGATCGAAATTGTGGGTCATGGCGTTCAAAACAATCACGATATAACCGAACCGATTTTGTGGTTGATGCAATGAAATCGATTGGGTTGTTGATATGATGAATCGCATTGTCATCCAACAGACATTGCATGGGTATTCCGAAGGCCACCGGCTTCTGAGCGGCTCGATTAAGCTCAATGATGAAGTGGCCCGGTTGTTGTTGCGAATGAGCGACCTTTCGGGAAGTAATGTAGTTGCGGGTTTCGATGAATATCTTACAGGTTATCCCCTGGAGGAAGTCAGCTTATATGCGCTGGCGAAAACGTGGTACGCCTCGGATATGCCACGCCCTGGCTCCGTGTGGACGCATACTCTTTTCATCCCCAGCAGTGCGATGATGGACATTCCGGATTTGCAGGTGCTGACTTCCTTGTTTGCCCGCCCTCAACTGTCAATGCTAACGGAACCGACGAAGGCATTTTCGGCATATGAGATCCCGATTGACTTCGAGGTGAATACTGTAGAGTCATGTAGTTTTGCTTTGGACGACATCTCAACAATACAAATTGCGGATTTAATCGAGACGCTTTATGTGCAAGGTAAGGACAGCGTTTTGATTGGGTCGGCAAGCTCGCGTTCTTTCGAGGCAGCGCTGTTTCGCGTGTGGTCTCAGCAATGGCCGCAGCTTCGCAACTCCTTCTCGTTTTGTACCGGCGCATTGTCATCGCGGGAATTCGGTGGTAAGCCCTTCGATGTTCAATGCGCCCCCAACCTTTTCGTACGCGAAATCATCTCTGCAACGGCAGCTCAACAGTCTAAAGAAATGACTCTGCTCATCAAGAGCAACCAAGCGCAGCCTGCTTTGTTTGTGAGGGACGTGGAGGATGCTGCTAAACCCAGCGGGGACACATTTCGACAACTGCTTTGGGACTTCGCTGATGCGCCAAATCGAAAGCAGTATTTGCAGTTCGCGCTGCTTATCGAACAATTTCTTAATTTATCCGAACGCTCGGCGGATGACATTATCACCATGGTGGCAGAACAATTTCCGTCCAAAGATACTGGATATGGTTTGAAATCCGCATTTTTTGCGAATGGAGGCAAGGTTGCTGGATTTAAACCACTTGAAGAGGGCGAAATCCTAACTGCTTTGGCTTCGACCTCACACCCTGATGCATTTGATTCAGAGGCACTGCTTCTAAAAAGCCGGGGCCGAGATTTATGCAACAATGATCCGCAATCAGCAAGGCGTACTCTCGTGCAGTTGTTCCGTTCGCCGGTAAATCCGCTGGGTGAAGATATTCTGGCGGGAATGATTGAGGCTATTAATCCTACCATTGCGCGAGATGTTACGGTTGAGCAGCCGCAGTTTTTGCCAACCTTGTTTCGTGCAAAACCGGAGCTAGGAAAGTCGCCTGAACTTTGGGCGGCCGCAGGAGATCGCAAACGAGAGCTTGTCGAATCCCTTATTTTGTCCGGTGATTTGGCTGACTCGCTGATCGCCGGGATTGTTAAGGCTCTGCTTGAAAGCAAATCGGAGTTTTTGCTACGACGTGCGCTGGAGGCATGGAAGCAGCCCGCTGTTTTTGGTGTTTTGGAGTGGATGTCTATGGGTAAAGGATCACTTTCCGAACACTCACGTGGAGCGCTAACGTGCCATGTGGAGAGCATCGCCCGCTGGGTTGTTGCACAAAAAGATTGTCCACATTATGTGCTTGTTGCAGCGGCTCATGTCATTGCCCCGTACACCTATCAGTTTCTTCAGTTCGATACGAGTGTTTGGGTTGCTTGCTTTAGAAATCTAGTGGTGCAGGGCAATCGGCGAGAAGCGGATTACTTTGCGGCCATGCTTCTTGCGCTTGGATTTCAGAATGCACCGCCCGATTCGTTAGCTTTGGTGGAGGAGTGTTTCGAACGCATTCATCAGGTTGCATGGGATGACGCTATGCCTGAAGATACCTGGTTTATTCTTGACCCCATCGTCCCGCACCTCTGGTGGCGTCGTGATTGGGACAAATGTGAACGTTTGCGCAGGAAACTAATCGAAGTATTTGTAAAATTCCACTGGCCGATAATTAAACTGGCTGATTGCGTAAAGAACAAAGCGTTTCTCTCGCGAGTTATCGAATCGGCCAAGCACGTGGACGGAGGAAGAGAGTTCGTTTCGCAAAAGTTTTCACAGCCATTCCATAGCGGTTGAAAACAGGCGATTTTCAGTCGGTTTCCTGAGAAAATTCGCAGGTTCGCATCCGATTGCTTTTCCAGTTTCTCGCGACATCCTCTTCTCTGGCTACGATTTTGATCTTTTCCAACCAATGAACCTCACCAAATCTATCCACCACCTCGAAAAGCAGCTTCAAACTTCGGAGAAGCTCGCCAGAGAACATCAGGCAAAAGCCGACGCCCTCCGCGCCAAGCTGACCCAGATCACGGGCCTCCTCGGTGGAACCGCTGTCCGCGCTCCCAAAGCCAAATCCGGCCGTAAGAAGCGCGGGATGTCGGCGGCAGGCCGTACCAGGATCGCCGCGGCCCAGAAGAAACGCTGGGCAGCCTTCCATGCGTCGAAGGCGGGAAAGAAGGGCGCAAAAGCTGTTCCCGTCAAAGCCAAGCGTACAATCTCCGCCAAACACCGTGCTGCCATCGCTGCTGCGCAAAAAGCGAGGTGGGCGAAGCAGAAGGCGGCGAAGTAGTCCTTTGGAGAGTTATTCGCGCTCGACGCTTACCGCTCCGTTTTGGCGCGTTGCATCGGCGTTTAATCGCCGATTTCGGGGCCGGGCGGGGAACGGCCTTTCCCGCGAGTAGGGCGGCGAAGATAATCGCGGATTTTTTGGCGGATCGACGAAAGGTTGATGTCTGGCTCCGGCGAACGGACATGCTTCCTGGATAACGCCGCCGCCCTGCCCACGAGGGCGGCGAGGCGGATGGCGGACCCCAACTCGACCGCGGGATTCCATTGGGCATAACGAGAATAACCATAGTCTGAGCGCGTGGCGGCGAGAACCGCGCGGAGACTCCGCGCCAGATGGCGCAGCTGGGGGTGATTGTTCCGCTTCTCACGCGGGATCGTCGGCAGCGGGGGCGGGGATTTTGCGGAAGGCATCTTGTCCAACTCTCGGACGGCCGAAGGCCCCAAGGTTCGCTCCAGTTCGCGTTCCACGCTCTTGGCGAAGAGCCGTTTCAATTCTCGCACGGGGTCGGGGGCATTCCTTCCCTGGTGTCCCTTCAAGTTCGCCACCGAACAGTTGACCTCCTTGCCGGCCTCGTCCCGTTTGAGCATGACCACGTGAACGTGGGGATGGCGGTCGGCCCCGTTGTCGCGCACATGCGTTCCGGCCACCCACCCCAAGGTATGCCCCGGCCCAAGTTGCTTGCGCCGCCAATCAGAAAACTCCTTCATGGTCTGCGCCAGGACCGTCCGCAGGCAGAACCTTTCGTCCCTTCCGGCGGCCCGCAGGGAAGGCAAAATGCGCGGATCGGGCGAGAAAACCAGATGGATCCCGGCGGCGCGTTGGAGTTCGGGCCACGATTCGCCGCGGTCCTTGACCCACGGTCGCAGCCGCCGGGCATATTGATAATCGGTCTCTTGGCGGGTTTGGGGCGGCAGTGCAATTTGCCGGTGCCTGGCAAGCGCCCGCACCCGCTTCATCCAATGCTGATAGTGCTCATGTCCGGCAGCGCCGTGGGACGCCAGATGTTCCCGGGCAAGCTGGCAGGCCAACCGTTCACGGTCCGGCAAGGGAAGATCCACGAGAGATCGTCCAGACCGGGCGGCGCGTTGGGCCGCCTGCCGCTGAAGGAAACCGCCCAAGACCAAATCGGCCTCCTTGCTGGCGTAGCCGTCCCCTTGGGGAAGGTCGTGCCCGGCATTTCGCCGCCCGCGTCCCTTGTCCTGCTCGCGTCCGTAGCCAATGAGTCCCTCCAAAACCTCCGGCGAGAAGTTGCCGCAATGTTCCAGGACATGGTTCATGAAATGGATCTCCGGTGGCGAATGGCATCCAGGACGGCTTGGCCGCGAGTCATTGTGTGAGGCTTCTCAGGCTCCGGTTCCTCCGGAGCCAAGGCCAGACTCAAAAGCTCGTAGAATCGACGGAGCATCTCGCGCGTCTCCGCGTGTTCGTGCTCGTCGGCTTGCCTCGCCTGCTCTTGGGCTTCGAGGAGGTTGCGGAGGGCGGCCAACTCGTTTTTAAGTTCTTGGTGTTCTCGACGGAGGGCTTTGATTTCGTCGGGAGGAAGGGGGCTGCTCTGAAGCGCGGGAGTTTGGGATGAGCGCCGCAAGGAGAGAAAATACTCGTCCCAGCTTCGACAGCCGGCGAGCCGACGCGCCTGGATCAATTCCGCCGCGACGCCCTCGCTGACCCGCCAGTTGAACCGTTTGCGTTGGGTCTCCATGGAGGAATTTTCAGGACGTAGACTGCTTGCGGGCGGAGTCGTCGGCTCCACTTGCTCCAGTCACCGCGAAGGGGTGACTAACCTGCGTTTCGGAAAGTTCCCTTTTTGAACCATGGGCTCCTCGATGGAGAGACCTGCGGCTTCGATGGACATGGCCCTGCGCGTCGGCGCAGTCCGGCATGGGGGAGTCCGTGTCACGCACGGGCAGGAGCCAATGCCGTGCTCGGGACCTTGCCCTGGGTAGGGCATGGACTGTTCCCGTGAGCGGTCGCGGGTCGTGGGACATGGAGAGGCTCATGGGGTTCACGGGGCTCAGGACGGCGGAGAGTTCGTTGAGCTGGGCCTTGATCTTCTGGTAGGCCTCACGGGGCACGGCCAGTTGCATGCTGATCCACGGGCATTGGGGCTCCTGTAGGAAGGGCGGTGGACGCCCCGGCGGGGTGAGGTGGTCGTTCATGGGGTGGATGGAGTGAGTCGTGACGCGCGGTCTGGCGTGCGGAGGGTCCCCCGTGGCGTGGGAACCGCGACACGGGGGACGCTCCGCCCGGGCAGGCCCGAGGTGAGGCGGAGCCGAGCGAGCGCGCCTTGGTGTGGCCGCCGCCAAACGGAGAGACGGATCGGAGCGCCTCCTCGCGGAGATCCCCTCGCAGTGCCGGCCCAGGGCACACGTAGACGCGCGGGGAGTAGGGAGGCATTCATGCCGGGGCTCCAGGGTTGGTCGCCTGCGGGGCTATGGGCGGTCGGGAGGGATGAAGGGGGCGCGTGATCGGCTCCGGGGCGTGGCGCGGGACCTTCCCGCGACCGACCTGGGGACGATGACGCGCCGGCGACAGGGACTTCGCGGGGCGTACCAGCCTGAAGATGGCGCAAGGAAAGCTCGGGCGGTGTCCCGCCCCGAGGCTTCCTGCGCGCGACATGGCGTCGGCGTGCAGCGAAGCTTGGGAGGTTCACGGCTTGTCGCTGGTCGCAGGACTGCACTGCTTCAGGTACTCGTCAATGTCCTGCCGCTTCAAGAGGACACGCCCTCCGAGTTTGCTCGCCGGGATGCTTCGTTGCTTGATGAGGATGTCGAGATGCGTCGTGCCAATGCCCATGTAGGCGGCCGCCGTATTCCGATCCAACCACACCAGTTTGCCGGCCGCGTCCACGAGACGCGCCCGACGTTCAAGTTTTTGGATGTGTTCCGTTTCCTGGGTTGCATTCATAAATCAGAAGGCGAGGGTGTGGCAGAGTTGCCGGGCGATCGGACCGGGGCTCCTCGGCCGTTTCCTCGGAGCGAACGGCACTGCCCCCCTTCAGGGTGGGAAGTGTGGGAATGGGACGGCACCCAGAGGTGCGTTGTTCCAGGAGTTGAAGAAGCACGTGTTGTGGACGCCGCCGGGCTTGGGGCAACTGCCCCGAGGCAATGGCGTGCTCTCGCCCGGGACAGGGGCGGCGCCATCGGCACAGTTCAGAGGGTCGGGTGGGTAGCAGCCCCTCTTCCGCATGAACTCGCGCTCCCGCTATCGCCCCTCCCTCACGAGGAACCCGAGCAGGCCCCATAGCCAGCTCGTGGATCCTCCGTGGAAGGGGACCCGCCTCGGTGTCTCCTTCCAGGCCGCCAACCGCGAGGAAGACGGGGAGGGATGCCAAGCGGCAGGCCGACGCATCCCCCTGGGTTCCGTGGCAAGACCTGCCGGCGCGGAGCAAAGGCTCATGGTCTCGCCCGGTGGCGAGCGGAGGAAAGTCTGGGTTGAGCCTGGGCGGCGTGGGGATCATGCATGCCTCGTCTCCGACCAGGACTCATTTGAAGGGACGCTATGCTTTCGTCGCGGCAGCCGCCGACAACGAAGGGGGACGCGTATTGGGGAGAAGGCGAGGCGGCCCCCACGCTACACGAAAGGCCATGGGACGCAAGCAGAAAGTTCATGTTTGTAGTTGTTCACACTACAAACATTCTTATTTGGCTTGCGCGAGACGCCCGAAGGGGCCATTTTGGAGCCGTGAAAACCTCCTCCCCCTCCAAGGATGCCATTCTCTCCGTGCGGATTTCGGCGGAAATGGATGAACGCCTCAAGAAGGCCGCCAAGGCACTGGACCTGTCCAAGAATGACGTGGCGCGGGGAGCCCTTCGCGCCACCCTTGAAGCGATGGAAATGCGCCGCTATAGGATCGAGTGGCCGCTCCGCATGGACGCCACGCCTCGCCCGACCCGCGCCGAGCGGGAGGACACCCGGGCGATCCTTGAGGACGTCCGACAGCAGGTCAACGAACTCCTCGAACGACAGGCAAAACGTTCCGCACGCGCTGCCGGCCGTTGACCATTCGCCTTAGCTCACGCTGAACGTGGCCTTTTGGGCCGCCATCTGCATGTGGTCGCGACGCATGTGGTTGCCGTAGCGCTTGGCGATCAAAAGCCCTCCGTCGTTGTGGCCGGCCCATTTCGCGATCGTCCCGAAATCGATGCCCGCTTTGACGAGTTCCGTGGCCCATGCATGCCGCAGCCCGTGAAAGCTGAAGCGCGGCACGCCGGCGATCTTGCAAGCGGTCTCCAACGCGCGTTTGGGATTGTAGGGCTGAGCGCCCTTGCGGGGAAAAATGAGACCGGTAGATTCTCCATGGCCACCCAAGAGACGCTCCATAAATGCGCGAAGGGATGGAAAAAGGTCAACGATTCGGGGTTTGCCGCCTTTGCCATCGCGAACAATCAACAGGCCCTTTTCAAAATCCACATCTTCCCAAGCCAAGGCTTGCGCTTCGGCGCGACGAAGCCCGGAAAGTGCCAGGAGTTCAATGAAAACGGCGGCTTTTTGCGCCTCGAATCGCATGCGTCCGTCCCGCATGGCCAACAAGACCAATTTGATTTCCTCCAAAGAAGGAACCGGCACTTTCTTTTCTTTGTGGGGAAGCTGAGCGATCTCGCGAGAAGGATCGTCCCAACGCCAGCCTTTCTCGACCGCCAGCTTGAACACCTTGCGGAGGGCGGTGAGATCGTGGTTGGCGGTCCGACCGCTAAATTGTGCGGCCCGGTCCAGCACGTGTTCCTTGATGTGATTGATGACAATACGATTAATTTGCAGGGAACCGAGCGTAGATTCTTTCAGGCAATTCAGGGAGGAACGGAGTGTTTCCAATGTTCGCGGACGTTTCACTTCCAACTTGGCGCGTTCCAGCAAAACATCGCAAGCGTTGGCCAACGTGGGAATTTTTCCCTTTGCGGGATCGGGAGTATGGGATGAAATTTTCGCCTTAACATCCAACAGCCGCGCGGCGGCAATATTGCGATCGACAGTACGGAGCGACTTCCAAATGTCCTTGCCGCTTTTTTTCAAGCGAGCATAATACCGGCCATGGCGCAGCCACAGATTTTCGCCCACACACTTCATTGCTACACGATTGGTTTTCGGCTTCATTCGCCCTGTGTAGCATGTCAGTGTAGCAACGTCAATTGTTTAGTTTTAAAAACATCCATTTATAGCTCTGAACGCGCTCGTAGCTCAACTGGATAGAGCATCGGTCTTCGGAACCGAGGGTTGGGGGTTCGAACCCCTCCGAGCGCGCCATTTTTCTCCATGCGTTTCCTCCTTGTGCTGTTCGCCGCCGGCGGCTTCGCGATGCCGCTCCCCGCCGTAACGCTGCGGATCACCACGGGGTGCGCGCTCGACGAGATGACGATCACGTCGAACTGCATCACTCGATCCGACCTCACGTTTCGCTACGGAGATCTCACGATCCAGATGCCCAAGCCTTCGGGATGGGTCGAGAACCCGATGCTGCTCCGTCCCCAACTCCTCCTGTGGCGCCACGAACCGCTCTCGATGCCCTCGACGGTCCACGTCGAACTGCTGGGGGTCACCACGCGTGCCAACGCCGCCGAGCATTGGGTGACGAGCACACCCACGGGCGGCGGCGACGGGCGTTACACCACACCCGTCTGGACGCCGGTGGCGCTCTGCGTGGAAGCGCCGGCCGACAGCTTGCGTTCCGGCTTTGCCCGCACCGCGCTCAACGAGGAGGGCTATCGGGAGGAAGTTCACTTTATCCCCGGCCCCGCAGGAACGGAACTCAAGACGCGTCTCCTGCTTTCGCCCCGGCTCGCGCCGGAAGCCGAAGCCGCGATGCGCCGCGCATTGGCGGAGATGAAGGCGTTCTCGGGGAATCGTGTCGCTGACGCGACGACCGCGTTCCGATCTGGAGATGCTGCGCGAAACAGGCTTGCACCTCCGCCCCGGCATCGGAGGGATTGACGTCAAGTCCAACATCGTGGAAACGCCCGACGACGTCGCGCGTCGGATCGAGGCGGCGGTGAACGTCCTCGGCCCGGAGCGGGCGAGCTGGACGTATCCCGTCGGCGGTTTCTGAATGTTGGAACGGCCGGTGGCGAATCGAAAAATCGAAGCGCTGCTGAAGAGGCGGGGCCTCTACGAGAAATAAGCGAAACGCGTGCAAAAGAGAGGGCGGGTTCGCCGTTGATTTGGCGGAGACGAAATCGTATATCGGCGTCGTGGCGATCCTGTTTTCCATGCGGGGAATGCGATGCAACTGAGCGCGACGGACGCGGCGCGCGCTCTCGACGTCCCTGAAAAGACCCTCTATCGCTGGCTGAAGCAGGGGCTTCTGCCGGCGCACGCTGTCCACGACCAATACCGCTTCAACCGCGACGAGCTGTTGGAGTGGGCGACGGCGCGCGGAATCGTGGTTTCCGAGAGGCTTATGGCGGACGACGACACGTCCTGGGGCCGCCTTTCCCTTGCCGCGGCGATCGAGCTCGGCGGCGTGCATCGCGACGTCGAAGGCGCGGATCGGGATGCGGTGCTCCGGGCGGTCGTGGCGCGGATGCCGTTTCCCGAGGAAGTGGACCGCGACGCGCTGCTCCAGGTGTTGCTTGCCCGGGAATCCATGGGGTCCACGGGTATCGGAAACGGCATCGCGATCCCGCACGTCCGCAGCCCGATCGTGCTCCATGTGCCGCGGGCGATGGTGGCGCTCTGTTTCCTGCGGGAAGCGATCGCATTCGGCGCAGTGGACGGAAAGCCGGTTCACACCGTCTTCGCCATCGTCTCGCCCTCCGTAAAAGGTCACCTTCATCTTTTGTCGCTTCTGGCACGCGGGCTCCAGCATCCGGGATTCGCCGCGGCGCTTGCGCGCCAAGCGGCCGCCGACGAAATCCTCGCTCAGTGCCGGCTCGTGGAAGCGGCCTCGACGAAGGGCGCGAAAGCATGACCGTGCCATGATCCCCGTCCTGCTCGCCCTGCTCGCTCTGCTCCTCACGGGCGGACTTGCCGCGGCGTGGTCGTGTCCGCGCGGGGCGAGCCGTATCGCAGCAGGCGGAACGGCGGTCGCGGGACTGCTTTCGGGGGCGACGGCGGTGCAAACGCTGGCAGGCGCGGCACCGGCGGCGTTGACGCTCCCGTGGTCGGTGCCACTCGGGGCGTTCTCGATGGGGATGGACCCGCTCTCGGCGTGGTTCGTTCTCGCGCTGGCGTTCCTCGCGCCGCTCGCGGCGGTCTTCGGGGTGGGCTCCCTCCGTGACGAGGAGGCGTCGAGACGGGCGCGAACGGCGTGGGGCTGGTTCAACCTGCTGGTCGCCTCGATGCTCCTCACGCTCACGGCGCGGAATGGGATGCTCTTCCTCGCAGCGTGGGAGATGATGACGCTCTCCTCGTTCTTTCTCGTCATGCATGAGCACGAACGCGCCTCGACACGCGACGCGGGCTGGATCTACCTCGTGGCTTCGCACGTGGGGACGGCGTTTCTCTTCGCCTTCTTCGTGATCCTCGGGCGAGGAACGACGATGGACTTCACGGCGTTCGGTCCTCCCGCGACGGGTGGTGCGCTTTTCCTCCTCGCGCTGGTCGGCTTCGGGACGAAGGCGGGGCTCGCGCCGCTTCACGTCTGGCTACCCGAGGCGCACCCGGCGGCGCCGTCACACGTTTCCGCGCTGATGTCAGGCGTGATGATCAAGTTGGGGATCTACGGATTGCTCCGGACGCTCGATTTTCTCGGAGAACCTCAGGCGTGGTGGGGCTGGCTGCTGGTGGTCGCGGGGACCGTGAGCGCGGGGTTCGGCGTGCTGCTGGCGCTCGGCCAGCGCGATCTCAAGCGGCTGCTCGCCTACAGCAGCGTGGAGAACGTCGGGATCCTCGCGGCGGGCCTCGGGCTGGGGGTGATCGCCGCGCGCGGCGGGCATCCTCTCGCAGCGGCGCTCGCCGTGGCGGGCGCGCTGATCCACATCTGGAACCACGCGTGTTTCAAGAGTCTGCTGTTCCTCGGCGCGGGGGCGGTGCGCCACGCGGCGGGGACAACCGATCTCGACCTCCTGGGCGGACTGCTCAAGCGGATGCCGGTCACCGGAGCGAGTTTCCTCGCAGGCGCGGCGGCCCTCGCGGCATTGCCGCCGCTCGGCGGATTCTTGGGCGAATTCCTGATCCTGCTCGCCGCCCTTCGTCTCGCCCTCTTCGGCGGCATGAGCGAACTCGGCGCCGGCGCGCTCGCGATCGCGGGGCTGGGACTGGCCGGAGGGTTGGCGGCGGCCTGCTTTGCGCGCGCGGCAGGGATGGCTTTCCTCGGCGAACCGCGCGCTCCGGGCGCCGCGGGCGCGCGCGAGGCGTCGAAGTGGATGACGCGCCCGATGGAGGCGCTCGCCACGACGACGCTTGCGGCGTCCCTCTTCGCGCCGCTGGCACTGCGGGCCGCCGGCGCGCTGGTGCGCAACATGTCCTGGCTTCCGGACGGCGCCGCCTCCTCTCTCGCAGGCTGCGGACGAGTCGTGTGGGGAGTCTGTCTCGGCTCGGCGCTGCTCGTGGGACTTTCGGCCACGGTGTTTCTCTTCCGCGCGCGCCGGCGGCGCGGACGGCCGACGCGCGCGGCGGGGACGTGGGACTGCGGCTACGCAGCGCCCACCGCGAGGATGCAGTACACCGCGTCGTCGTTCAGCGAACCGCTGACGAGTTTGTTCCGCGCCGTCGTGCGTCCGGGCGAACGGGCGCGGCCGCCCGAGAAGCGGTTCCCCGCGCCGAGCGCGTTTTCGAGCACGGGCAAGGACCTTTTCCGCGGCCGCGTCTTCGTTCCGGTTTTCCGCGCGGTGAGCGAGGCGGCGGAGTGGGTGCGCCGTCTGCAACAGGGGCGCGCGCAGCTTTACGTGCTCTATGTGGCGCTCGCGGCGCTGGCGCTTCTGGTCTGGAAACTGCGATGAGCGCCGCGGCGATCCTCCATCTCCTGATCGCGTTCGCGCTCGCCCCGCTGATGACAGGCGTGGCGAACCGCGTGAAGGCGGGCTTTGCGGGACGGACCGGCGCACCGGTCCTTCAACCATACTACGACCTGGCCAGGCTCCTTCGGAAGGGCGCGGTCTACAGCACGACAACGACCTGGGTCTTCCGCCTAGGTCCGTGCCTGGGCGTCGCAGGCGCGGCGGCGGCGCTGGTCGTGGCCCCGTGGGGCGGAGGCAGGGCGACGCTCGCATTCGACGGGGACCTCTTGTTCTTCGCGGCGGCGCTGGCGCTGGCCCGGTTCGGGACGATCCTTGCAGCGCTCGACACGGGATCGGCCTTCGAGGGCATGGGGGCGAGCCGGGAGGCGACGTTCGCGGCCCTGGCCGAGCCCTCGCTGCTCGTGGGCCTGCTTGCCCTGGCGCGAGCGTCGGGCGAGCTCTCGCTTTCAGGGATCTATCACGCCCTGACGCCCGGCCATCTCGCGGCGCCGGGCGGCGTCGCGGTGCTCCTCGTGGCGGCGGCATTCGGGATCGTGTTTCTCGCGGAGAACGCGCGCCTGCCGGTGGACGATCCGAACACGCATCTCGAGTTGACGATGATCCACGAGGCGATGGCCCTCGACCACGGCGGGCCCGACCTCGCGCTGATCCATTACGGCGCGGCGCTGAAGTTCTGGGCTTTGGGAACGCTCGTCGCGGGATTCGTGGCGCCGGTGCACGACGGGGCGTGGACGGCGCTCGCGGCGATCCTCGGTGGGATGTTCCTGCTTTCCGTCGCGGTGGGGGTGGCGGAGTCCGTGATGGCGCGCTTGCGACTCGCGAAGGTCCCGAACTTCCTTGCGGCGGCATTCGCGCTTTCGGTCCTGGCGCTGCTGCTCTCGGCCCACGCGAAGGGAGGCAGCTAATGGAAACGTTCGCCGAGGTCCTCATCATCCTCGTGGTCCTCACGAACCTGAAGCTGCTCGGGTCGAGTCGCGCGACGGCCTGCATTCGAACCGTAGCGGCGCAAGGGGTGCTCCTCGCGGCGCTGCCGCTCGTGACGAGCGGCGACGCGATCACGCTCCGGATGATCGCTCAGGCGCTCGTAAGCGGAACGCTGAAGGCGTTCGTGCTGCCCTTCCTCTTGCTGCGAGCGACGCGCGGGGCGCGCGCGGGGCGCGAGCTCGCGCCCTTCGTCGGCTACACGACTTCGATCCTGCTCGGAGTGGCGCTCATGCCGCTGGCGTTGGCGCTGGGCCGGAAACTGGGCGTGACCGGCCCTGCGGGAGCGGATCTCCTCGCCCCCGCGGCGCTCTTCACGCTCCTCGTGGGCCTGCTGATAATCGTCTGCCGCAAACAGGCGGTGACTCTGGTGGTGGGCTACCTCGCGATGGAGAACGGGATTTACGCGATGGGCCTCGCCTTCGCCCAGCGAGAACCGCTGCTCGTCGAGATGGGCATCCTCCTCGATGTCTTCGCGGCCGTTTTCGTGATGGGTCTCGTGGCCCGCCACATCCACCGGGAGTTCGATACGCTGGACACCGACCGGCTGTCGTCGCTGAAGGGATGAACCTGCCCCTCGCCCTCGTCCTGCTTCCGGCGGGCGCCGCGCTCGCGGCTTTCCTGACGCGCGCCGACCGGCCGCGGCGAGTGCTCCTCGTGGCGACAGCGGCCACGCACGCGGCTCTCGTGATCGCGGGCTGGGCGCGCGGCGCGACCGGCGACGACGCGGAGGCGTGGCTGGGGTTGGGGCCCGCGGAGCTGCCGTTCCTGGCGGCGACGAGCCTGCTCTTTCTCGCAGCGAGCGTCTACGGCGCGGGCTATCTCGCACGCGAAGCCGCCGCCGAACACGTGGACCACGAGGAAGGGTTTCTGTTCCAGAACACGCGCGAGGCGGCCTTCACGGGCGGCCTTCTGCTCTTCCTGGCGACGATGAGCCTGGTGGCGGTCAGCCGCCACTTCGGCCTGCTCTGGGTGGCGGTGGAAGCGACGACGCTCGTCTCCGCGCCGCTGATCTATTTCCATCGCCATCACCGCTCGCTCGAGGCGACGTGGAAATACCTTCTCGTGTGCTCGGTGGGGATCGCCTTCGCGCTGCTGGGGAACTTCTTCCTCGCCGGCGCGCTGCCGCGGGGCGCAAGCCACGTGCCGATGACACAGGCGGTCCTCGCGGAGAACGCCGCGCGGATGAACCCCGCGTGGCTGAAAGCGGCGTTCGTGCTGCTGCTGGTGGGTTACGGGACGAAGATGGGGCTTGCACCGATGCACACGTGGCTTCCGGACGCGCACAGCGAAGCGCCTTCGATGGTCTCAGCGCTGCTTTCGGGGGCACTGCTGAACGGCGCGCTGCTGGCGATCCTGCGTGCGCACGCAGTGTGCGTGGCGGCCGGCCTGGGGGATTTTTCGGGCGGGTTGCTGGTGTTTCTCGGACTGGTTTCCATGGGCGTCGCGGCGGCCTTCCTCATTCATCAGACGGACTACAAACGGATGCTGGCCTATTCGAGTGTGGAACACATGGGAGTGATGGCGCTCGGCTGGGGCGTCGGCGGCGCGGCGGCGTTCGGTGCCGGGTTGCACATGATGGGGCACGCCTTCACCAAGGGGATGCTCTTCCTCGCGGCAGGGAACCTCCTCGCCATCTGGCGGAGCAAACAGACGAGCGAAGTGCGCGGCGCCCTGCGCGCCGCACCGGCATCGGGGGCGCTTTGGCTGACGGGATTCCTGGCGATCTCGGGGCTGCCGCCGTTCGGGCTTTTCCTGAGCGAGCTTCGGATCCTCCAGGGGCTCGTTGCGCACGCGCGGTGGACGGAAACCGCCCTGTTCCTCGCCTTTCTCGCGGTCGTCTTCGTGGCGATGGCGCGCGTCTTCCTGCGCATGGTGTTCGGGGAACCCTCCGCGAAGGGCGAGACGCCGCTCCGCTTGCGGGAACCGATTTCCGCCGTTCTTCCGCCGCTCGCGCTTGGACTCGGCGCGCTCGTGCTCGGCGTGTGGATCCCCTCGTGGATTCACTCCGCGCTGCAGGGCATGGGGCTCATGCTGGGAGGAGGGCGATGAGCGCGACCGCCGCCGGCCCCGGCCTCCCCGCGCGCAACGCGCGGGCGTTCGCCCTGAAGGACGTCCCGCGCATGAGCGCGGCGGCGTTCCGCGCGTGGTTGATCGAGGGGTGCGAAGCGGGGGGGCGGATCGCGGCGTGGTTCGCGTACGCGGGCGGAGGATCGCGGGAGATGCTCGCGGTGCTCGCGATGGACGACGAAAGCCTGCTCGAAATCGCCGCGGTGTCGGTGGGCGATTCCTTCGAGTCCATCACTCCGGTTTGTCCACAGGCGCAGGCGTTCGAGCGGGAGCTCCACGAGCAGTGGGGGATCGAACCCCGGGGGCATCCCTGGCTGAAGCCTCTGCGGTTTCCGCGGAAAGCAGGCGCGCCCGAAATCGGACGCGCCGATTTCTATCGCATCGAAGGGAGCGAAATTCACGAGGTCGCAGTGGGGCCGGTGCATGCGGGCGTGATCGAACCCGGTCACTTCCGGTTCCAATGCCACGGCGAACAGGTGCTGCACCTCGAGATTTCGCTCGGCTACCAGCATCGCGGCGTGGAACGGGCGCTGAACGCGACGCCTCCGGGTTCACCGAGGTGGCTGGCCGTCGCGGAAACGCTGGCGGGCGACACGACCGTGGGGCACGCCATGGCGGCCTGCCAACTCCTCGAAGCCTTGTCGGGCCGGGAGCCGCCGGGCCGCGCGATGGCCCTCCGCGGAATCGCGCTCGAACTGGAGCGGCTCGCAAACCACATCGGCGACCTTGGGGCGCTCGCCAACGACGTGGGCTTCCTCCCGACAGCCTCCTTTTGCGGGCGGCTGCGCGGCGACGCGCTCAACCTGACCGCGGAATTGTGCGGCAACCGTTTCGGTCGCGGGCTGGTGCGCCCGGGCGGCGTCGCACACGACCTCGATCGAGAACTCTGCGACGCGATGATCGCACGACTCGATGCGCTCGAACGCGACACGAACGGCGCCTGCGAGTTGCTCTGGACGACGCCGTCGGCGATGGCGCGCTTCGAGGAGACGGGTCGGCTCTCGCGCGAAGAAGGCGAGCGTCTCGGGCTGGTGGGGGTCGCGGCGCGGGCATGCGGAATCGGACGCGACACACGGCGCAACTTCCCTTCGGGAATCCATCGCTTCGAACAAATACCGGTCTGCACGTGGGACAGCGGAGACGTCTTCGCGCGGGCCTATCTGCGCGCGGCGGAGGCGAAGCGTTCCTTCGCGTTTCTCCGGGAGCAATTGAACGCGCTGCCGGCGGGCAGTCCGCGGATCGCATGCCCGCCGCCCTCGGCCGGCATGGCGGCTGTGTCGCTGATCGAGGGATGGCGCGGAGAAATCTGTCACGTCGGCCTCGTTGGCGAAGGGGGACGGCTCCTCGGCTACAAAGTGGTGGATCCTTCGTTTCACAACTGGCTCGGTTTGGCGCTCGCGCTCCGGGGAGAGGCAATCTCGGATTTCCCGCTCTGCAACAAGAGCTTCAACCTTTCCTACTGCGGACACGACTTATGACCACGAAGGAGGCGGGAGACGCACCATGATCCGGACGATTCTCGAACGCGCGAGGCAGGGGCGCCGTACGACGCGGTATCCGGAGGGGCTGCCGCCGGCCCTGCCTGCGCGCTTCCTCGGGCGGCCGGTGATCGAGCGAGGAAACGCAGACGGACCCGGTCCGGATCCGGCCGTTTGCCCGACCGGCGCGCTCCATCTCGGAGCGGACTCTTGCGCCATTGATTTGGGGACGTGCCTCTTCTGCGGGGCGTGTGCGACGGAACGCGGCCCGTGGAAGATTCGTTTTTCGCGGGACCCCCGCCTCGCCGCGCGAACGCGCGCAGAGCTGGTCGTCGAGGCGGCGCGCGAAGCGGCGCTGACAGCGACGCTCGACGCGAAGCTGCGGCGGCTCTTCGGACGGAGCCTGAAGCTCCGCCAGGTGAGCGCGGGAGGCTGCAACGCCTGCGAGGCGGACGTCAACGTGCTGACGACCATCGGCTGGGACCTCGGACGGTTCGGCATCCAGTTCGTGGCGTCTCCGCGCCACGCGGACGGCCTGCTCGTGACGGGGCCCGTGACGGAAAACATGCGTCTGGCGCTGCGGAAGGCGTGGGACGCGGTGCCCGAGCCGAAGATCGTGATCGCGGTCGGGGCGTGCGCGATTTCCGGCGGCCCTTATCTCGGGCATCCCGAGACGCACAACGGCTGCGACCGCCTCGTGCCCGTGGACCTTTACATTCCGGGCTGTCCACCGCATCCGTTGACGATCCTGGATGGCCTGCTCCGACTGTTGGGGAGGTTGGAGGAAGGAGGCCGAAAGACGGGTGGCTGACTGTCGTTCCTTGCGCCGAACGGGAGATGCCTTCTCCGAACGGCTTCGAGGGCGGCACGGTTCGGGCATGTCCTCTTGCGCCGTCCCATTCTGCGCAAAAAGAGCCCTTGAAAAAACAGGAAGTCTGCGTTAGAGGTCCAAATGACCCGATTTTTCGGTCCCACTTCTATGGGCGGCCTTTTTCCTTCGTTTCCGATTCGCACCTCGCGCGCCTCCTGCCTCGCCGCCGCGCTTGCGGGCGCGTTCCTGTTCGCGGGGTGCGCGACCACGCCGCCGCCCGAACCGAAGCAGGCCGCCTTCTGGTATTCGAAGAAGCCGCTCGCCGGGAGCGCGTGGATGGAGGCAGATCGCGTGGTGGTCGTGATTGAATCCGATGAGGTGGCCGCCCAGATGGTCCACGGAGGGTACGGTTTGTTCGACGCGCTCGGTGCAAGCCCGGCCAACGCGAGCCCGCCGACGCCGGCGGACGACGTTTCCGCGCAGTTCGCACGCGGGGCGCGATCCGTGCTCGATCGGCGAGGGATGGCGGACCTTTTCCGGAACAAACTGGAAGAAGCAATCCGAATGCGGACCAAGCACGAGGTGGTGTTCATCCAGAAAACGCCCGGGGAACAGACGCCACTCACGTGGTCCCCCTTCGACCGCCTGGTGGTCGTGGCGTTTCATCCGAGCTTCGTGGGCACGGAGTCGTCCGGCGCCGCCCCGCAGGTCATGCTCAACAGCGACGTGTCCTGGATGGTTTTCCGCGAGCCGTCGCGTTTTCAGCAGCTCTCGTTCGAACGGAACAGCGACCAGTTCGCGCAGAATTGGCGCACGCGCTACAACACGCTCTGCGACGCCTACAGCTTCTTCTCCTATGAGTCGCCCGCCTACGGGCGTTCGGTGTGGCTCTTCAACGACGGTTTGTTGGTGCGCGACGAAATGCGGCGCGCCGTAGACCGGGCGATCCTGCAGATCACCGACGACCTCTTTTCCTCTCCGCTTCCCGCCTTCCGCGTTCAGCCCACGATGCGGCAGTTGGTCGTGGACGTGTTTTGACGCGGCGCGGCGGCGCCGCGACCCTTCCTTTTCAACGCCTCACGCGAATCTTTCATGGCCAAGAACGTTTCGGGCAAGGTGGACCCCCGTTTCCTGAAAGAGGAAGGATTCGAGGTGTACACCGGCTGTGAGCTGTTGCTCAAAGGGCTGCTCGAGGTCGAGGGAGGCACGCATCTCTGGACGGGTTATCCCGGTTCTCCGATCGCGGGTTTCTTCGATGCGATCGAGGCGGCGCGCGAGCTGCCGCTCGCGCACGGCATCCACGCGACTCTTGCGAACAACGAGGCGCTTTCGGTTGCGATGGTGAACGGTTCGCAGATGCTCGGCCTTCGCGCCGCGACGGCGATGAAGAGCGTGGGGTTTCATGTGGCCTCGGACGCCCTCGCCCTGGGCAATCTCGCCGGCGCGCATCGAGAAGGCGGCGCGACCGTCATTGTGGGCGACGATCCCTGGAGCGACTCGACCCAGGTACCCGCCGACTCGCGCTTCCTCGCGCGCCACCTCTTCATGCCCGTTCTCGAACCCTCGGATCCCCAGGAGCTCAAGGACGGGGTGGACGTCGCCTTCAAGCTTTCGCGCGCCTCGGGGTTTTACGTGACCTATCTCGTCACGACCTATCAGGCGGATGGCGGCGGCTCGGTGCGGGTGCGGCGCAATCAATGGCCGGAAACAAACGCCCTAAGCCCATCGGAAATCCGCACGGCGGCGATCCCCGTGGAGCAGACGGTGCTGCTGCCGCCTCGAACGGGTCGCAAGGAGGAGGAGCTTGAAGCACGCCGCCGGTTGCTTTGGCAGGAGGCCGCACGCCTCGGCGTGGACCGCGTGCTGAACCCGCGCCCGGGCGCGCCGCTCGGGTTCATCGCCTCGGGGCTGGCTTACAGCTATCTGCAGCACGCCTTCGCGGAGATGGGACTGGAGGGGCGTTTCCCGATCCTGAAGCTCGGTCTCACTTATCCGGTGGACCCGCATGTGGTGGAAAGCTTCGCAGCGCACGTCCGCCAGATCGTCGTCGTCGAGGAACGCCGCGCCTTCATCGAGGAACAGGTCGTCGTCATCCTCAACGACGCGCAGGCGCGGGACGCCTCGCGCGGGATGCGCGTGTCCGACCTCCCGCCCGTGTGGGGCAAGCGCCTGCCGGACGGCGGAGAGATTCCGGCCACGCTCGGCCTGCATCCCTCGATGCTGATCGAAAAGCTGGCGCCCGTTTTCGTCCGCTACGGCGAAGTGGAGACGACGGCGCGGATCGAACGCGAGACCGCGCTTCTCTCCTCGCTTCGCGGCTTCGAGGTGGACCTCGTGGCGCGCACGCCGACCTTCTGCCCCGGCTGCCCACACCGCGACTCGTCGAGCGTGCTGCTCGAGATCAAAAAGGACTTCCGCGACGCGGGCTACATGCGGCGGCGCCATCGCCGCGAGCCGGTGGACCTCCTCTTTCACGGAGACACGGGCTGCTACACGATGCTCATGTTCGAGCCGAACAAGGAGCTGATGCACAACTACTCCGGCATGGGGCTCGGCGGCGCCACCGGAGCGGGGATCGATCCGTTCATCATGAACAAGCAGGTCGTGTTCATGGGAGACTCGACCTTCTTCCACTCGGGCCAGGTCGCCATCTCGAACTCGATCAAGGAAGGGCAGGACATCACTTACGTGGTGCTGGACAACTCGACGACGGCGATGACGGGCCATCAGCCGACGCCGGGCCTTACGGTCGACCTCCTCGGAGAACTGCAGCGAAAGCAGAGCATGGACCGCATCGTCGAGGCGATGATGGGCCTAGGGCACGTCGAAGTGACGCGAATCAATCCCGAGCAGCGCGACTCCTATCGCACGACGCTGGAGACCACGATCCTGCGCGACGGCGTGAAGGTGATCATCGCCGACAAGGAATGCGGCATCACCTACCACCGTCGGGAATCGCAGCGCGAACGTAAGGAAATCCGCGAGCTCGGTTACCTCCGCGAGAAGGTCCATGTGAACGTGACTCCCGAGGCCTGCGAATTCTGTCTCGAATGCACGCGCCTGACGGGCTGTCCCGGACTGACCTTCATGGATACGCCCCAGGGCACGAAGGTGCAGACCGACCTTTCGTGGTGCGTGGCGGACACCGCCTGCACGAAGACGCGCGCCTGTCCCGCCTTCGAAATGGTCGTGGTGCGGCGAAGCGCCCCGCCGCCGTCGCCGTTGGAAGGACTCGACCTCGAGAACCTGCCCGAACCGGTGTCGCGTCCTTCCGTTTCCGACGCGTGGCACGTCTATCTGGCGGGAGTCGGCGGGATGGGTATCGGAGTCGCAACCGCCACGCTGGTGCGTGCGGGGTTCCGCGAGGGATACCGCGTGCTGTTCTGCGACAAGAAGGGCCTCGCGATCCGCAACGGAGGCGTCTACTCGCAGATTTCATTCCGCTGCAACGACGTGCCCGTCTCGAACATCATCCCGTTCGGCAAGGCCGACCTGATCCTGGGCGTGGACCTCCTCGAAGCCGCACGCGGCATGGACCCGCGCGGCAACCAGCGCGTCGCCAGCCCCGAGCGCACCGCGGCCGTCGTGAACACCGGCAAAACGCCGACGATCATGACCCTTCTCGGACGGGAGGACTTCGATCCCGCGGAGATCGAGGAGACGATCCGCAGTTACACGCGGCAAGGCGACTGCTTCGGCCTCAACCTCTCGCTCCTTTCGGAGAAATATTTCGGCAGCAAACTCTTCACGAATGTGATCCTCCTCGGCGTCGCTTGCCAGAAGGGTTTTTTGCCGGTCTCGAGCGCCAACTTGATCTGGGCGATCGGTCAGACGATGGGCGGCGCCGCACGCGCGAATGTGCAGGCCTTCCAGCTCGGCCGCCGCATCGCCCTCGAGCCGGCGCGCTTCCGCGAAGACGGCCTCCCGCCGCGCTACCGCGACACCCTCGAACACAAGGCGGAACTTCTCGCCCGCCATCATCCCGCGCGCGGCCGCGCGGCGGCCACCTACCGCCGCCTCATGAACCTCGCCGAGCGCGCCCTCCGCCTCCGCGAGCAGGACCCCCGCCTTCGCGAGGACGACCTCCGCCACCTCGCCATTCGCGTCGCCGACCTGTTCTGGTATCAGGACGCGCCTTACGCGCAGCGCTATCTCGATCTGCTCGCGCGCGTCTTCGGCAGAGATACCGCCGCACGAGATTTCGCGGCGACGCGCGCCGTGCTCCACAATCTCGCGAAAGTCATGCTCATCAAGGACGAAGTCTGGGTCGCCCACCTCCTGACGAGTCCGGAGAAACTCGAACGCGACCGCGAGCGTTACGGCGTGGACCCGGCGCAGGGGGATTTGATCGCCTATCGCCACATCAACCGCCCGCGTTTCACGCTCGGACGCTTCAACTTCGAGTTCGATATCCGCACCCGCAACTGGCAACTTCGCCTGATGAAGCGGATGAAATTCCTCCGCCGCCTGCTGCCCCATTGGCATCGCGCAGAGCGGGAGTTTCGTGACTGGTATGCGGGCCGCGTAGCGGCCTTCGACCCGCGCGACGCGGCCGAGTATGAGGCGTGGCTTTCCGTCCTGCGCTGCCCCGAACCGGTGAACGGCTACCGCCACATCCGCCATCCGAAACAGGAAGCCGCACGGCGCGCGGCCGAGGCGATCCTCGCGCGCCTCGGCGCCGCGCGCCCGTCCCGCGGCGACGCCGCATCCGTCCGTTACGCAATCGCCGAGGCGTAGGCGCCCATCATGCGCCCGAGGCCCTTCACGAAAGCGCAAATGTCGAAACTCGAGTCCCGAAGGAAAACCGACTTCGACGAAAACCGAGGCGCGTGGACGAACGAAAGGGAGGCCGGCGCTCCTTGAGTTCAGCCTCCGGAGAAGATCGTGCCGCGGCGGCTGCCGCGTTACGCGCCGCGCTGCCGGCCGGAGGACTTTTCGCCGACAAGGATTGGCGGATCGCCCCGCGCGGTTTTCCGCTCGCCCCGAAAATCTTTCGCCGTCTCGAGGAACTCGGGCCCCGGCTGCTGGTTTTCTCGCGCGCGGCGAACCTGCTCTACCGCCGCAGCGTCGAAGGCAAGGCGCCCGAATGGATCGCTCGCTATCTCGACGCGGGAAAATCGAAGGAAATCGTCGCGCTCGCCCGCGAGGCCGCCTGGAAGAACAACCTGCCTGCCGTGTTCCGTCCCGATCTGCTCCTCACGGAGCATGGGTTTGTCGCGACGGAATTCGACTCCGTCCCCGGCGGCATCGGCGCCACGGCGTGGATGCAGACGGCCTACGGAAAGCTCGACGCACGAGAGAATGCCTCTCGCGGGATGCTCGAGGGATTCCGCGCGATTCTCGAAAACGAGAGCGGGCTCGCGGCGATTGTGGTGTCCGATGAGGCGCGGGATTATCGCCCCGAGATGGAGTGGCTGGCCGAAGCCATGTCCGCGGTTTCGGCGCCCTCAACGCACACAACGGCGGCAAGCTCCGCTCCAGGCCTTCGGGTCCGGGTGTGCCGCCCCGAGCATCTCGACTACCGGAACGCGGGGGTTTTTCTCGACGGGGAACGCGTGGGGACGGTCTATCGGTTCTTCGAACTTTTCGATCTGCCCAACGTCGCGAACTGGCGACGTCTTGCCGACGCTGTGCGCGCCGGCCGGGTCCGTGTGACACCTCCGTTCAAGCCGCAGCTCGAGGAGAAACTCTGGATGGCGCTCTTCTGGTTCCCTCAGCTCGCGGATTTCTGGCGGCGCGAACTGGGTGACCGTTATTTCCGCGATTTGCGGGAGGTGATCCCCTTCACATGGCTGCTCGATCCCACGCCGCTGCCGCCGCACGCGGTGATCCCGCGCCTCGAAATCCACGATTGGCGACGGCTCGGCGAGTTTTCTCAGAAGCGGCGCGATCTGGTCCTCAAGGTTTCCGGATTCTCCCCGCGCGCCTGGGGAGGGCGCGGAGTCTGGATCGGAAGCGACTTGTCCGCCGACGCCTGGCAACGCGCGGTGGAAGAGGCCCTCGAGGAGCACGACCGCTCGCCGCGCATCCTGCAGCCTTTCGCGCACTCGCCACTCGTCGAACACGAATGGTTTGATTTCGAAACCGGGCGTCTCGTGACGATGCGCGGACGCGTCCGTCTCTGCCCCTACTGGTTTGTGGTCGGTCAAGAGCCGCGCCTCGGCGGCGTCCTCGCCACGATCTGTCCGGCGGACAAGAAGCTCATCCATGGGATGAAAGAGGCGATCCTCACCCTCGCCGTGGACGGGAGGGAAACTCCGAATCCCGAACCCCGGACTCCGAGTCCTTAGAGAGGTGCGTTTTGCCGGGCATCCCGGCCTTCGAACTTCGAGGCCTTCTCGGAGCGCGAGATTTGGCTTTCGGATTTTCCGGAGCGTCCTTGAAACCGCTCGCGCGGCGGGATAGGTTGGGCGCGTCGTTTTGGAGTCTTTCCCATGCGTCCCCTTCCACCTCCTCCGCTCCTCGTCGGCGTCGCCGCTGATCTGGCGATCTTGCGAACGGTCGCGCGTCAGGCCTCGGGACGACGCGGGGTGGATGCCGTCGAGGCGCGGCTCGACCTTTATCCGCGAAACGGGATCGTTGAGGCGCTTCGCCTCTGCGAGCGCCTCGAAAAGTCGGGAACCCCGACACTCGCCACATGCCGCCTCGCCTCGGAAGGCGGCGGTTGGGCGGCAGACGACGCCGAACGGGCCGCGCTCCTCGGCGCAGCGACGTCCGTTTGCGCGATGGTGGACGTGGAACTCCGCAGCCGCCATCTCGCCGCGGTGCGGAAGGCGGCGCGCGCGGCTCACTGCGCGATCGTGGTCTCGCATCACAACTTTCGCCGCACGCCTTCCCGCGTCTCGCTCGAGGGCATCATACGGCGCGCCGGCGCGTCCGGTGGCGATATCGTAAAGGTTTCGGTCTTCGTGCGCGCACCGCAGGACCATGCGACGCTCGTGGGCCTGATGCTCAAGTACCAGCACCGTCCGCTTTGTCTGATCGGGATGGGGACGGCGGGACTTCCCCTGCGCGTCTATCTCTCCGCCGTCGGCTCGCTCCTCACCTACGCGGCGCTGGGCAAACCCACGGCGCCCGGCCAGCCGAGCGTCGCCGACCTGCGGGCGGCCCTGCGCGCATGCAGCTCCTCCTTCCGCGCGCGAACGTCCTCGTAGGCAACAAGGAGGAGGGATGAGGCGGAAATCCTCGGTTCTTGCGGCGCCTCGGCGCAGTCGTTTGCGAGCACGGGGATCAACGAGCACGGGATGCGCGTCCGTCTGGACGAGCTCGGGCCCCTGCCCAAAGACCCCGCCACGCACGGGGATCCCGACCTATGCCCTCGAAAGGGTTCGCCGCGGCGCGGAGGCTACATCTCGCGCGCGGCGGCAACGGCGTTGCCGAGGCAATCGTTCATCGAGATCCCGCCGCGGAAATTGCCGAGCAGACGGAGGCCGGGCAGAGCCGCTTCCGCGGCGGCGCATGCGCCGGCGACTTCGCCGTGGCGCGATTCGTACTGCGGGATCGCCCGCGGCCAGCGCGCCGTATGGCGAAACGCCGGCGCGGCCTTGAGACCGAGGAGCGGATCGAGGTCGCGCAGCGTCTGGCCGACGAGGGCGTCGTCGTCGAGGAGCGTCGCTTCCGGATCGAGCGCGCCTCCCATGAAGCAGGTGAGGAGGACTTTCCCTTCAGGCGCGCGGCCGGGGAAGAGGGTCGAGGAGAAGAGCGCTCCGAGCGTGCGCAGACCGCGCGCGCGACTGATGAGCACGCCGAAGCCATTGAGCGGATGCGCGACGTCTTCGCGGCGGAAGCCGAGGTGCACCACTGCGATCGGCGCCCAGAGGATCTCGCGGAAGGGGCGGAGGGCGTCGCCGAGATGCGGGGCGAGCAACCGCGCGGCGGTGTCCACGTCGGTGGCGAGGATCACCCGGTCCGCGCCGAGTTCGTCGTCGAAAACTCGGACGACGAGACGTCCGCCCTCGCGCCGCAAGGCGGAAACCTCCGCGCCGAGGCGCACGTCGCCCGTCTCGCGGGCCAGGGCCTCGGGCAGCTCCTGAAGTCCACCAGGCCAGGAGACCAGCTTCCCCTTGGGGCCGGCGCCGCCCCCTTTCTTGAGTGCTCCGCGGATGAGGCTGCCGTGCTCCTGTTCGAGGCGCCAGAGGCGGGGAAAGGCGTGTCGGACGAGGAGGCGTTCGGGATCGCCCGCGAAGACGCCGGAGACGAACGGACCCACCAGTTCGCGCAGAGGTTCGGGGCCCAGACGGCGGCGAACGAAGCCGGCGAGGGTTTCGTCAGGATCGCGTCCGCGAGGGCGAAACGGTTCTCCGCAAAGGCGGAGCTTGGCGCCAAGCGAGAGGAGTGGGCTCCTGAAGAAGGCGGCCGGAGACGCCGGTACCGCCACGAGCCTTCCACCGAAAACGACGAAGCGATTCTGCGCGTCGGGCGCTGCTTCACAGGCCTTTGCGAGCATCCCCGTTTCTTCAAGGAACGCCCGGGTTTCCGGTCGGGAAACGAGCAGGGTGTTCGGCCCTTCCTCGCAGAGAAATCCGTCGCGGCGGAAGGCGCGCGCAGCGCCGCCGACGCGTGCGGAGGAATCCAGCACGGTCACGCGCCAGCCGCGGCGGCGGAGGACAACCGCGGCGGCAAGGCCGGAAACTCCGGCGCCGACGATCACCGCGGTACGCGACGCGCTTTCGTTCACCGACTCATGCAAGGCGGCCTTGGCGCGCGGCGCAAGCCGGTTTCGTGCGTCCTCCGGGCCGTCACGCCTCGGCAGGATGCGCGGCATTCGCTGACTCGCCGATCCAGGAACGGCGGTTTTTCCGATCGTGGAGCGGGGCGGGGGGCGCCCCGGAAGACGGCGCCTTCTCCCGGGCGCGCTCGAACCCCGGTGCGATCCTCACCGCGCGACCGAAGCCTGCTGCTTGAACTCCTGGATGGATTTGCAGTCGCCGCGCGTATTGGACAATCCCATGCGGTGCCAGCGGCATTCGGAACAGTTGATTTCCAGACAGAGCGGAAGATGCGGGCGAACCTCGTCGAAAAGGGCGAGATGGCTGCGAGGCACCTGAGTGAGCACAAGATCAACTTCGTAGCGATTTTTGGCGCTTTTTTGCGGCCGACAGGCGAGGACGATCCCGCGGCAGAGCGCTGAATCCCTGGCGGCAGCGCGACGCCGCGGAAGGCTCACCTCAAAGGCGATTTCCGACATCGGCACGAATTTCCACGCCGAAGGAAGAGTCAGGATGGAACGGCGCATCTTCAGGCCCGACGCCTTGAAGCGCACGTGTTGGTCTCCATAACCGACCACGATCTCCTCGCAGCCCCGGGCGGACCGGCGCGCTCTTTTCTCTCGAGGAGATTTCATAAGGCGACGCGCATGAAACTTGGGAGAGATGCCGCAACCTAACGCGGAAACAGAGCTTGTCAAACGACTGAGGAAGATCCGCCGCCGCCGTGGCGATAGCAATCCCAGCCGAGGTAGGTCGCAAACGCGTCGGCAATGCCTTCAGCCACGTGGCTGCGGGAAAGTGCGACGTGGTGCTCGAAGCCGTTGCGGCAGCACCAGCGGAGGAGCTCCTGCAGCCCCTTCACCCGGAGGACGCCGTAGCCGCCGAAGGATTCGAGCTTGTCGTTCGTGAACTCTCCTTCGCCGACATAGGTGGAGATGCGCCCGCGGAGGTCGTCCGTGCTCACGCGGCAGAAGGTCATGGGGCCCGGGGCGAGCGGGCCGACGACGGTCCCGTAGGTGTTCTCCTTGCCGACGGCGCCCGCAATGATCTCCTGACAGCTCATGCGGGCTTCCGCGAAGAATTCCTTGGGCAGGTTTGAACAGTGGAAGACGACGCACTTGTCGGGTTCACCGCCGAAATTGTTGTTCCAGTCCACAATCGCCGCGGGGCGTTCCGTCGCGAGCTGAAGGGCATACATCCCGACCAGGCCGGCGATGTCCACTTCGCAGGCGCTGGGGAGCAGATTGTTGCTCATCATGCTCATGAGTGTGCAGGGAACGACGCCGAAAAACTCCTGCAGAGCCGTCCAGCATTGGACCGCGCTGCCGACCAACTGCCTTTCCTGCATCCAGCGGTCCATAACGACGCCGAGCTTCGCCATCTTCAGGAGGGCGGCTTCGGGAATGCCCGCAGTGGACACATAGGCGCGGACTTCGGCGAGCTTGGCTTTCACGGGGCCTTCGGAATCCCGGAGGCGGCCGACCTTGCCCAACATTTCGAAGAGGTCAATGACTTCGACGGAAATTCCCGAGCGTTCGAGAAGCTTTTCGCTGTAACGGACGGTATTGAAGGCAGCGGGACGCGCGCCGATCGCGCCGATGCGCGCGTGCTTCATGCCGCGGACGACGCGGCAGGTCGCTGCGAAACGGCGCAGGTCCATCAAAAAGCTTTCCGATTTCGGGGACGACGTGTGCTCGGTGGTGAGGCTGAAGGGGATGCCGTATTGGCGGAGGTTGTTGGCCGCCGACATCTTTCCACAGAAACTGTCGCGTCGGTGGGCGAGACCCATCTTCGTCGCATCGTCCGGGTAGGCTTGAAGCAGGACGGGAACGCCGAGCTCCGACCAGCGGATGGCATTGGCGATGGCGCGTTCGTCGCCGAAGTTCGGAAGGAAAACGAGGATGCCGTCAATGCGCTCGCGGTGTTTACGGAAGAGGTCGGCGCAGAGGCGCGCCTCGGCGAGCGATTCGATCGAACCGTGAGGCGAATCCTTCGGAGTGAGGACGATCGCTTCGAACCCTTCGCTCTTGATCGCCGCGAGGGCTTCCGTGCGGCCCGCACGGCACAGTTCAGTAGGGAAAAAACCGCGGTTGCCGAGAATGACGCCGAAGGCGGTGCTTTTTTTCATGAGATTCGGAAACAAGGTCAGACGCCGCCGCTTCCAGAAACCTCTCTTTTTTCGGTGGAAAGGCAACGCCTCTCGCGAAGACAGTCGAGACCGAGTCCGGCGTGGTCGGCGGTGGCCAGCAGGACGGCCGCGGCGCAAAGGTAGAGAAAGTTGGCGGCGGTCGTGGCGTAGTCATGGATCAGATAGACGCCGAAAATGAGTGCGAGGAGCGTCAACCCGGCGAGCTTCAGCGCGCCTCGAGTGAAGAGACCCAGCGCGAGGAGCGTCCCAACGAGCAGTTCGACAAACGGCAGGACGTGGAAAAAGGGCGAAAGGAGAAATGCGGGCAGGACGTCGGCGAACTTTTCTCGATACGGGCCGCGGACCCACCAGTCGTATTTGGCCAGTTTGTTGTAGGAGGCGATGAGGAAAAGGAGCGCCAGCCCCCAGCGCGGCAAGGCGTGCGCCCAGGCGCGGCAGCGCGCAAGGCAACAGGCGGAGGTTTTCGAAGGAGAATCGTTCATGGGGAGGCCTTTCGAGGGAAGGCCTCCTTATGGCATCGCGCGCGGGAGCTTCAAGCTTGAAATGCAGGGTTGCGCTTTTGAAGTTTCCGGGAGGGCACAGGCGGCAGGGGATCTCCCCGCGTTGGGAACTTCTCGCTCCGCTGACTGCGTCCGCTTTCGCCTTTGCCAACGCTTCAAGCATCCCGTAAAAAACGAGTGCGATGGTGCATTCGTTCGTATTCGCGGAAGGCAAACTCATCGAGAGGGACCTGGACCTCGAGACGATCCCGATCTTTCTGAAGGACGAAGGAATCCACGTCTGGGTGGACCTCGAGAATCCGACATCCGAGGAAACGCAACGGGTGCTCGAGAAAATTTTTCAGTTCCATCCCCTCGCCATCGAGGACTGCGTCACTTTCAGCCAGCTTCCCAAAGTCGAACCATACGACGACTACCTTTTTGTCGTCATCCACGCCGTGGACTTCGATCGCAAGGACGAACACTTTCGCACCGCCGAGCTCAACCTCTTCCTTGGAAAAAACTTTCTCGTGTCGTGGCACCGCGAGCCGCTCAAGAGCATCCAGGCCGCGCTCGACCGATGCTCGAAGCGCACTCAGGTCGCCCGCGGTAGCGACCGCGTCGCCCACTCGATCCTCGACGCCCTCGTGGACAATTACCTGCCTGTGCTTCACGAGTTCGGCGACGGTGTAAACGAGATCGAGTCTCTCGTCCTTGAAGGCGGCGCCACGGCGCCGCTGATGAACCGGATCCTCCAGCTCAAGAAGGGGGTGCTTCACCTCGGGCAGATCATCCGCCCCCAACTCGAGGTGCTCAACCGCTTCGCCCGCGGCGAGTTCAAAATGGTCCGCACCCAGCTCGTCCCCTACTACCGGGACATCTGCGACCACCTCGTCCGTTACAACGAGATGGCCGAGCAGTTTCGCGACTCGCTCAACGGCACGATGCAGCTCTATTTGAGCATTTCCTCCAACCGCACCGCCGAGATCGTCAAGGTCCTCACCTTGATCACTGTGATCACCACGCCCACCATGGTTGTCGGCACATGGTACGGCATGAACTTTCCGAACATGCCCGAGCTTGTGCACCGCTGGGGCTATCTCGCCGCGGTCGTCATCACGCTGCTTTCCACGCTCCTGACGGTGTTCTACATGCGCCGCCGCGGGTGGATGTGACACCGCTCTTCCGCCTCGTGACTCCATGAAAGCGACCTTTTTCGGCAAGGTCCTCGACCGGATGGATCGGCTCGACCCGCAGAGCGTCGCGCCCATCCTCGCCCGGCTCGTCCGCGAAAAGGGCTTTCTCGAAACGGTCTTCAACGCGCTCGAAGAAGGAGTCGTCGTGCTCGGTCCGGAGCGTCGCGCCCTCTGGCTCAACCGCGCGGCGCGGGAGCTCCTCGGGCTCGAGGAACGTTTCGCTCCGGGCGACTCGATCGAGGCCTGTCTCCCCGCCGAGTTTTGGCGTGCCACGGACGCAGACGCGGAATCCGACGCCCAACGCCACAGCCTCCACCGCCATGTCGAAGTCGCCTGGCCGCGCCGGCGCATCCTTCAGGTTGCCGTCACCCGCCTGGCGGCAAACGATCCCGAAGAAGGCGAGATGCTCCTCATCGCCCGCGACGTCACCGAAGACCATCGCCGCGCCGCGAGAACGGTCGAACAGGAGCGCCTCGGGGCGATCACCACCCTGGCCGCCGGAGTGGCCCACGAAATCGGCAATCCGCTCAATTCGCTGAACATCCATCTCCAACTCATCGAACGCGAGACGCGCCAACCGGGTCCGTGCGACCGCGAGAAGATCGGCCGTCTCGTCCGCACCTGCGCGGACGAAGTCCATCGCCTCGATCAGATCCTCCATCAATTCCTCCGCGCCGTCCGCCCGACCTGCCCCGCGCTCGAGCCCTGTCCCGCGAACGACCTGCTCAAGGAGGTCCTCCACGTCCTCCAGCCGGAGCTCGATCAAAAGGGCGTGCTCGTCGAACGCGAATTCGGGCGCGATCTCCCACGCCTCCTCGCCGACCGGGGTCAGATGAAACAGGTTTTCTTCAATCTCATCCGCAACGGCCTCCAGGCGATGACCGACGGCGGCATCCTCCGCATCCGCACGGAGCTCGTCGGGGACCGGATCGCCGTGACAGTGCGCGACGCCGGCGACGGCATCCCCCCCGAACTCCTCCAACGGTTGTTCGAGCCGTACTTCACCACCAAAGAGGAGGGTTCGGGGCTCGGGCTCTTGATCGTCCAGAGAGTTGTCCGTGAGCATGGCGGACTTATCGAGGTGAGCAGCGAGCCCGGACGGGGGACCACCTTCCGCATCCTTCTCCCCATCGCCGACAAGCGCATCCGCCTGCTCACGGTGGAGGCGCCACCAGCTCCAGCCCCGGAGCCCGGCCGTCGCCAAGCCCAGGTCGAAAAAAAGAGGCGTCGCCGCTCATGAACGTTTTTCGCTCGCTTTCCGTCGTAGGGTTCGCGGGCCTTATGGTGGTCGCGGCGGCGTCCTGTCGCAAAGCGGCGCCGCCCTCTCCGCCCGCCGCACCGCCGCCTCTCCCGCCCGCGAAGATCGAATCGCCGCCGCCGAGCGCGTTTGACGCGCCCCGGCCCGGTACAACGGAAACGCCGCCGAGCGCCGCGGAATCTTCCGCAGCGGATGAAGGGCCGCTGGACGCCGTCGCGCCGGCGGCGAGCGGCGAGCCTCTGAGTTTTTCGGAAGTCCTTGCGCGCGTCCTCACGCGTTATCCGGAGCTTCGCGCGCGCCACGCGCAGGTGGAGGAAGCGCTCGCCGCGCAGAGCCTGGCCGTGGCCGGCTTCCTCCCGCGCCTGCAGGCGCGCGTGGGCTGGGAGCGTACCGACAGTCCGGTGGGGGTCTTCATGAACAAGCTGGAGCAACGGAGCTTCCAGCAGGAGGACTTTCAGGTGGATCGCCTGAACCATCCGTCCGCGCGCTCGGATTTTCACGGGGCGCTGCGCCTGGAGTTTCCTCTCTTCGACGCCTTCCAGACCCTTGCGGCGTCCCGCACCGCCGGCCACGCGCTGAAATCGGAGCGCGCCCGCGAACGACACGTCCGCGCCGAGGCCGCGCTCCTCGCCATCGAGGCGTGGCTCCAGGTCGAACGCGCCGACCGCGTCGAGGCGATGGCCCGCGAAAGCCTCGCACGGACCCGCCGGGATCTCGCCGAAGCCGAGAGCCTGCGCGAGCAAGGCCTTGCGCTCGGAGCGGATTTCCACACGGCGCGAGTGGCGGCAGCCGCGCTGGAGCAACGCCTCCACGAATGCGTCGCCACACGCGCCGTGGCGCGCGCGGCGCTCAACATTCTGCGCGGCGCGGACCTCGATCGGCCTTTTGCGACTCCCACGGTTTCCGTTCCGGTTTCGGCGGACCTCCGACCCACGAAGGAATGGCTTGAAGACGCCTTCAGGAACCGCGCCGACCTGGCCGCCGCGCGGAGCGCGGTCGAGGCGCGGCGTTCCGAGGTCGGACGGATGAAGGCGCGCCGCCTGCCGGACGTTTCCCTTTTCGCGGAAGGCGCCGACCACACCCGCGCATTCGAACAGCACGGAAGCGAATACACGCTGGGCGCGAAGGCGACTGTGGACCTCTTCGATCCCGCCCATGGCGCGCGCGTGCGCGCCGCGGAAGCGCGCCTGAAGCAGGTGGAAGAGACGGAGGCCGCGCTCCGCGACGCCATCGCGACCTCGATCGCGGGGGCGGCGGCGCGCGTGGAGACGGCGCGGCGCAACCTCGCCGTCCTTGACGCGGCCGCAGGCGACGCCCGCGAGGCGACTCGCTTCACGCACGGCCTCGCACGCGACGGGCGCAAGTCCGTCGCCGACATCCTCGCGGCGCGCACGGTCCAACTCGAAGTCGAGCGCGCCCGTGCGGAAGCGCGCGCCGAGACCGTCGCCTCGCGGGCGCGCTTGGCGTTCCTCGCCGGACGTCTCGAAAGCCCGCTTCTCGACGAGTTCGTCCTCCGCCTCGGCGCCGGAGAAAACGCGGCGGCGGAAGCCCGAACTCCGAAGGGAGCCCCGAAGTGAGCCTCTCGCATCCGCGCGGACCGGAGATCCGCCTCCCCTTTCTTCGGTTTGCCGGCTTTGAATTTCCCTCGAATTTTAGGATTCGAATTTCGAAGGGAGAGAACGCGCCATGAACCCTCCTCCCCAAGCCGCTCCTTCCTCCGGCGGGTTCTCCGGCATGGTCCGCTTTTTTTCAGACTCGAAGATCACGCCGCTGCTGATCCTCGCGAGCGTGCTGCTGGGCGTTTTCTCCCTCCTCCAGCTCCCCCGGGAGGAGGAGCCGCAGATCGTCGTGCCGATCTACGACGTGATGGTTGCCTGGCCCGGCGCGTCCGCGCCCGAACTGGAGAAGCGGATCGTCGAACTGGGCGAGCGCAAATTCTGGGAGATCCCCGGCGTGGAGTACGTCTATTCCACGGCGCGCCCCAACGGCGCGATGTTCATCGTGCGCTTCAAGGTGGGCCAGGACCTCGAACGAAGCACGATTAACCTCTACAACAAGATTCAGTCCAATTTCGATTTCATCCCTCCGGGCGCGGGCCTCCCTCTGGTAAAACCGCGTTCGATTGACGACGTCCCCATCCTCGCGCTGACCTTCCACAGCGCGCGGCGTTCCGCGGTGGACCTCCGGGCGCAGGTCGCCCGGCTGCGACAGGAAATCAACGCCATCCCGAACGTGTCGGAGACGACGTTGATCGGGGGGAGGAAACGCCAGTTCCAGGTTTTCTTCGATCCCGCGAAACTGGCGCGCCGCTCGATCGCGCCGACGGAGCTCGCCGACCGCCTGCGCGCCGCGAATGTCCGCCTTCCCGCCGGGCACCTCGAATCGCGCCCCCTCCGCGTCGCCATGGACACAGACGGTTTCCTTCTCTCCCGCGACGACCTCGCGCGGCTCGTGGTGGGGATCCACGCCGGTCGCGCGGTCCCCCTCGGGGAAGTGGCGCGCGTGACGGACGGTCCCGACGAAGATGAGCGCGCCGTCGAAATCCGCTTCGGTCCCGCCGCCGGAAAGAACGCCTCCGGCGCGCACGAAGCGGTAACGCTGACCGTCGCCAAACGCAAGGGCGCCAACGCCACGCTCCTCTCGAACGTGATCCTCGCGAAGCTCACCGCCCTACGCGACGCCGGCCAGTTTCCCGCCGACCTCGAGTGGACGGTGACGCGCGACTACGGGCATACCGCTGCCGAGAAATCGAACGAGCTCCTCTTCCATATGGGGCTGGCGATCTTCGGGGTCGGCCTGCTCATCGCGTGGGCGCTCGGTCTGCGCGCTGCGGGGGTGGTCCTCATCGCCATTCCGGTGACGCTCGCGCTGACGCTGGCGACCTTTCACTTCTTCGGCTTCACGGTGAACCGGATCACACTCTTCGCGCTGATCTTCACCATCGGAATCCTCGTGGACGACCCGATCGTCGGCGTGGAGAACATCGTCCGCCATCTCGCGCTCCCGTCCTCTCGCGGACGGGAGACGCTCGAGGTGGCGGGGGAGGCGATCCGAGAAATCATCAGCCCGCTCATCCTCGCCACGCTCGCGGTGATCGCCGCGATCCTTCCGATGGCGTTCGTCGGCGGCCTCATGGGTCCCTACATGCGCCCGATCCCGATCGGCGCATCGGCGGCAATGGTCTTTTCGCTGCTGGTCTCGCTCACCGTCACCCCGTGGGCCGCGCTCCGCATCCTGCGGCGCGACGAGCAGCCCCATCGCGTGGACGCCCACGGCGTGCCGGAGGACGCGCTCACCCGGCTCTATCTCCGCTTCATGCGCCCGCTGCTCGCCAAACGGCGCCTGCGCCTTCTCTTCCTCGCCGGACTCGGGGTCCTGCTCCTGATCTCCGTGGCGCTCATCCCTCTCAAGGCGGTGCGTCTGAAGATGCTGCCTTTCGACAACAAGAGCGAATTCCAGGTGATCCTCGATCTGCCGGAAGGCACGCCCCTCGAACGCACGCGTGCGACGCTCTCGGCGATGGCCGAGGAGGTCCTCAAGGCGCCCGAGGTTCACGACGTGGAAATGCACGTAGGAACCGCCGCACCGTACAACTTCAACGGCCTCGTCCGCCATTACTTCCTGCGCGATCAGCCGCATCAGGGCGATCTTCAGGTGAACCTCGCGCCGCGCGCCCGACGCAAGCGGCAAAGCCATTCGATCGCCGAGAGCCTGCGCGAACGGCTGAATGCCCTCGCCCTGCGTGCCGGCGGACATGTGCAGATCGCCGAGGTGCCACCGGGACCGCCCGTGCTCTCCACGCTGGTCCTCGAGATATACGGCCCTGATGCGGCGGCGCGCGACCGCCTCGCGCGGGAGATCGAACACCGCCTTCGGCTCTCTTCGGGGATCACCGACGTGGCCACCTATGTCACACGCCCCGAACCGCGCCGCCGCCTCGAGGTAGATCCGGCGCGAGCCTCGCTCAACGACATTCCCGCCGCCGAGATCGGACGCGCGCTCGGCGCGGCGCTTTCCGGCGAAACGGTCGGCCTCGCTCGTCTGCTCGACGCGGACGAGCCGGTCGAGATCGTCCTGCGCCTCCCGCGCGAAATGCGGCGCGACGACCATGCGCTCGCCTCGCTTCGTTTGATGAACCGTTCGGGACGGCTCGTGCCCGTCGCCGACCTGGTGCGTCCGGTGGAGGGAACGGGCGACCGCACACTCTACCGGAAGAACCTGATGCCGGTCTCTTACGTGCTGGCCGACGTGACCGACCGGATCGGCAGCCCCGTCTATGCGATCCTCGACCTTCAGGAGAAGCTCAAAGAGCTGCGCGCCCCGGACGGGAAACCTCTGGAGATGTTTTTCATCCACCCGCCGATGGACCCGAACATCTGGGGTATGAAATGGGACGGTGAATGGCACATCACCCACGAGGTTTTTCGCGACATGGGCCTGGCTTTCGCGGCAGTGCTCGTGCTGATCTTCGTCCTCGTGGTGGGATGGTTCCGCTCGTTCGTCACGCCATGGGTGGTCATGCTTCCGATTCCGCTTTCTCTGGTGGGCATCCTGCCGGCGCATTGGATCACGGGGACGTTTTTCACGGCCACCTCGATGATCGGCATGATCGCCGGCGCGGGCATCGTCGTACGCAACGCGATCATCCTCGTGGATTTTATCGAGCTCCGCCTGGCGCACGGAGAAACCCTCGAGGAAGCCTGCATGGACGCGGGGGCGATCCGCTTCCGCCCGATGCTGTTGACGGCCGCCGCGGTGGTCGTCGGCGCCTCGGTGATCTTGATGGACCCGATCTTCCAGGGACTTGCGCTCTCGCTGATCGCGGGGGAAATCGCCTCCACCCTGCTCTCTCGCACCGCGGTGCCGGTGCTTTATCTGATGACGCATCGCGCGCCGAAGCGCCGCTGAGCTACGCCTTCCGTCAGGGAGATGACTTTCCCGAAGGCGAAGCGGGCCCCGGAGCCTTGTTCAGACGATAGACGATCCGCGCCTTGTCGAGGTCATACGGGCTCATCTCCATCTTCACGCGGTCGCCGACGACAAGCCGGATGAACCGCTTGCGCATCTTGCCGGCGATGTGGGCGAGCACCTGATGCTTGTTGGGCAGCTCCACGCGGAACATGGTGCCCGGCAGCACCTGCAGCACGGTTCCTTCCACGTTGAGCACGTCTTCGTTGGGCATGAGGGGGGGTCGGCACGCGCCGAACGACCAGCCTCGCTCATAGCCGTCTTCAAGACAAGATGGAAATCCGACGATGGAAACCGGCAGGGAGAGATCCCCAAAAGGTCCGAGGTTTCGCGCCGTTTCTGATTCTTCGCCGCTGCGAAGCGGCAGGCGCCTCAGGTCTGTTCGAAAAGCGTGGCTTGACCGCCTCTGGGCTTCACGCCGAGTTTCGTGAAAGCGCGCTCGGCGGCCACGCGTCCCTGCGGGGTGCGCCGCAGATAGCCTTCCTGGATCAGGAAGGGTTCATACACCTCTTCGAGGGTGCCCGCTTCCTCGCCCGCAGCCACCGAGAGCGAGGCGATGCCGACGGGGCCGCCGCCGAACTTGTGCACAAGCGTTTCGAGCAGGCGCTTGTCCATTTCGTCGAGGCCGTCTTCGTCAATGCCCCAGAGAGAAAGGGCGGCCTGCGCGGCGTCACGGGTGATCCGGTTGCCGGCGCGCACCTGGGCGTACTCGCGGACGATGCGCAGGAGGTTGTTCGCGACGCGCGGCGTGCCGCGGGAGCGGCGGGCGATCTCGAAGGCACCCTCGGTGTCAATGTCGGCATTCAGGATGCGCGCGGAGCGGAGGACGACCTTTTGCAGGTCTTCGGCCGTGTAGTAATCGAGGCGATAGGGAACGCCGAAACGCCCGAGGAGCGGAGAGCTCAGGAGGCCGCTGCGTGTAGTCGCGCCGACGAGAGTGAACCGCGGGAGGTTGAGGCGCACCGAGCGGGCGTTCGGACCGGTATCAATGATGATGTCGAGCTTGAAATCCTCCATCGCGGGATAGAGGTATTCCTCGACGGTGGCGGGGAGACGGTGGATTTCGTCAATGAAAAGGACGTCGCCTTCCTCCATGGAAGTGAGCAACCCGGCGAGGTCGCCCGCCTTTTCGATCACGGGGCCGCTGGTGCACTTGATGCCGGCGCTCATGGCTTTTGCGACGATGTGGGCGAGCGTGGTTTTGCCGAGACCGGGCGGGCCGATGAAAAGCAGGTGGGCGAGGACGTCCTTTCGCTGGCGGGCGGCTTCGACGAGAATCCCGAGGCGCTCCTTGATGCGGGTTTGACCGGTGAAATCCCCGAGAACGGTCGGACGGAGCGAGATCTCGAATGCCGGGTCCTGAGTTTCGACGGCCGCGTGGCCGGCGGGAGCGTGTTCGCCTGCGGGAGGCATGCGGAGACGATGCCCGGAGCGCAAGAAACGGGGAAGCGAAAAAACTCGGCCTCCGGACGCGCGGCGCGCGTCTTCCTCACTGCGGACGGCAGACTATTTCCGCGTCTTCTTTTTCTTTGGCGCGGCGGCGGGCGGTTTGTTGGCGAAGCGGCGTTGGAAGCGCTCGACGCGTCCGGCGGTATCCACGAACTTCTGCTGGCCGGTGAAGAACGGGTGGCACTTCGAGCAGATTCCGACGCGGAGGCTCGCGCGAGTGGATCGGGTGTGCATCACATGGCCGCAGGCGCAAGTAATGCTCGCTTCGACATATTGGGGATGGAGGTCTGGCTTCATGGAAGGGGGCGCTGGGGGATCAGGCGAATTTTCGGGCGGCGATGCAGGCGTTGTGACCGCCAAACCCGAAGGAGTTGGTGAGGATGGCGTTCACCCGGCATTCCCGCGCGACCTTCGGCACGTAGTCCAGATCGCATTCGGGGTCCGGATGATCGAGATTGATCGTGGGCGGGATCTTGTCCTCCTGAATGGCTTTTGCGCAGATGGCCATCTCGACGGCGCCCGCAGCGCCGAGGAGATGGCCCGTCATGGACTTCGTCGAGCTGACGGCCACCTTGCGCGCCTGGTCGCCGAAAACGGCCTTGATGGCCTTCGTCTCGCACACGTCGCCAATCTGCGTGGAGGTGCCGTGGGTGTTGATGTAGGAAACGTCGGCCGGGGCGAGCCCTGCCGTGCGGAGGGCCATGGCCATGCAGCGCGTCGCGCCTTCGCCTTCGGGAGAGGGCGCGGTCAGGTGGTAGGCGTCCGCGGTGTTGCCGTAGCCAACGATCTCGCAGTAGATGCGGGCGCCGCGCCGCCGCGCGTGGTTGAGCTCCTCCAGAAGCAGGATGCCGGCGCCTTCGGCCATGACGAAGCCGTCGCGGTCGCGGTCGAAGGGGCGGCTGGCTTTTTCAGGCTCGTCGTTGCGGGTGCTCAAGGCCCTCATGGCCGAAAATCCGCCGATGCCGAGGGGACAGATCGTGGCTTCGCTGCCTCCGGCGAGCATAAGGTCGGCTTCGCCGCGGCGAATGGCGTGCATGGATTCGCCGATCGTATGGGCCGACGTGGAACAGGCAGTGGTCACCGCCATGTTCGGCCCGCGCGCTCCAAGCTCCATGGACACGATCCCCGAACCCATGTTGCTGATCATCATGGGGATCATGAACGGCGAGAGACGGCTCGGGCCGCGCTTGAGCAGAATCTCGTGCTGGTCTTCCATGCTCTTGAGGCCGCCGACGCCCGAACCCACCATCACGCCAACGCGGTCGAGATTCTCCTTCGACAAGTCGGTGCCGGCGTCGTCGAGCGCCTGCTTTGCGGCGGCCAAGGCGAGCTGGACGAAACGGTCGCAACGACGGGCGTCCTTCGGTGACTTGAAGAAGCGAGCGCCTTCGAACCCGCGCACCTCGCCTGCGATCTTGCAATCGTAGGCCGACACGTCGAAGGCAGCGACCTTGCCGATGCCGGACTTCCCGGCGAGCAGATTGGTCCAGCAGGTCGCAAAATCAAGGCCGAGAGGCGTAACGGCTCCGATGCCGGTGACCACGACTCGAAGATGATCACTGGGGGTTCCCATGGACGTCTTCTCGCGAGGCGATTGCGACCTCCGGAATCCGGAGGCCGCGCCGCCGCTGCCGACGGAAGGCTACACGCCCTCCGATTTCTCTACGATGTAGCGGATGGCATCGCCGACAGTCAGGAGTTTCTGGGCTTCCTCATCGGGAATGTCGGAACCGAACTCCTCCTCGAAAGCCATGATCAGCTCGACGACGTCCAGGGAGTCGGCCCCGAGATCCTCCACGAACTTGGCGGACGGGGTGACCTGTTCGGCGTTGACGCCGAGCTGTTTGACGATGATGTCCTTTACTTTCTCTTCAATGTTCTTTTCGGCCATAGGGTGTTTTCTCCTCGTTGGGAGAGGGGGTTTAACCGTCCCGCGAAAAGCTTGTCAACTGATTAGTGGCCTTTCTTTTGAAGCCGGGCCGCCCCCCTCTCTTGAGGTGTGCCCCATTCTGCGCTAGAAAAGGCCCATGGTGCGAGTGAAAATTTGCGGCATCACGAACCTGCGGGATGCGCGCCTCGCGGTCCGGGCGGGTGCCGACGCGCTCGGCTTCATCTTCGCCGCCGAAAGCCCGCGGCGCGTGACGCGCGCCCAGGCGGCGGCCATCTGCCGCCGGCTGCCGCCGTTAGTGGCCCGGGTGGGAGTGTTCGTGAACGCGCCTGCCGAGGAAATCCGTCGGACGGCCGCCGCATGCGGACTCGACGCGATCCAGCTTCATGGCGAAGAGCCGCCCTCGGCCTGCCGCCGCCTCCCGGCGCGGACCATCAAGGCCTTTCGTCTCCGCCACACCGCCGACCTGCGTCTTTTGCGCCGCTATCCGGTGGACGCCTGGCTGGTGGACGCCTTCGCGAAGAACGGACGGCGCGGAGGCACGGGACGCCTTTCGGATTGGACGCTCGCGCGGCGCGCGGCGCGGATGGGGCGGCCGGTTTTTCTTTCAGGCGGCCTGACGCCGGAGAACGTGGCGTCGGCGATTCGCGCGGTCCGCCCGTATGCGGTGGACGCCTGCAGTGGCGTGGAACGTGCGCCCGGCCGCAAGGATCCGGCGAAACTCACCGCCTTGATCCGGGCGGCGCGCGCCGCGCCCGGGCTTGCCGCGCGCGGTCGCCGCAGGTAAAAGGACGTCGTGAAGCTGTTTTGGGGTGGCTTGGCCTTTCTGATTGCGCTCCAGACGTCGGGCGTCGGCGCGGACGATCGAAAAGCGCTCGAGGCGCCCCTGCCGCCCGACCTCGTCAAGACGTTCGAACGCTACACGCGCGCGTGGGCGGATGCGGACTGGGGTCGCATCTTCGAGATCAACAATCCCGCAGCGCAAAAAACCGCGCTTCAGGAGTTCGGCAGCCGCGATGCGTGGATCGAGCACCAGGAAAAGAGCCTGAAGGACCGTGTCCTCCGCGTGGAACGCCAGGCGGTGTGGCGCGTCGGCGAAGCCAGCTTCACCTTTGCGATTTCCACGAAGGTGCGTCGCCCGGACAAACGCGAGGAGACGCTGGGCGGTTTCGCCACCTTCGAATGGATCGAGGGAAAATGGTATCTGGTCGAACCGATCCTCCCCGGCGCGGCGCAAACGTCTCCTCCGTCCCGCGCGCCTTAGAGGGTGTTTGAAAATTGGCCTGCCCTCTGTTGCTGGCGGGGCGGGCTTGTGGGCAAGGCGTGGAGGCTGGCCAATCCCCGCAGTGGGCTTGGCCAGCCGACACAACGCCGCCCAAAGCCCGTTCC
>JADZFN010000038.1 GCA_020849895.1 Verrucomicrobiia bacterium
CCGCGGCTACCGCACCGAGTTTTACCTCATCAACATGCTCTACTTCGTCGCAGGAAAACTTCCCATCCCCATGGCCTCCTACAACGCTCAACCACTTCAGGCCAGCCACTGAAAACCGCGAGGAACCGCTTTTTAACGGTCAGCAAAATCAAAATGCAGACACCGAGGTTTTTCGCGCGGGTTTGCCGGTTTTCCTCGAAAGGCGCGCACGCCAGCCGAAGAGGCGGTCGCGCTTGATGCGCGCCGCGACGAGTCGGGGAACCATGCTTTCCCACGCGGGATCGCCGCGCTGGATGCGGCGGAGGACGTCGCCCGGCAGGATGTCGAGGTTGCGGGGCTCGAAAGCGGTGATCGGTTCGATCGCGCCGTTTTCCAGCAGGTGCGCGTAAAGGTGGCGCATCGTGGAGGGCGCCTTGAAATTGGTCGCGGTGACGAGCTCTCCTGTTTGGGGGTGACGCCACGGATAGACGTGGAGACGCACGCCGCCGCGGAAGAGCCGTCCGAAGGCCTCGAGGATGCCGCCTTCGAGGTCGTTGTAATGTTTTTCTTCGAACAGCGCGGCGAGGGTCGGCAGCCCGAGCACCATGCCCACGGGTTGATCGGTGTAACGTCGAAGATAGGTCGCCACGCTGTGGAAACGCGAGTAGTTCGAAATCATCACCGTCGGTCCGAGGAGGCTCAAGGTGTCCACCCGGGCGAGAAAGTCCGCGTGGTCAATCGAAGGCTGTGTGCCGAGGAGATGGCGCAAGGTCATTTCCATCAGGACGACCGAGGCACGGCCCCTGCAGCGCGCGTCGAGGCGCATCTGCGCGCGCGCCCGCGTCAGCATGTCGAGGGTGACATTGGTCAACGGGCGGAAACTCCCGCGTTCGATGAGGACCGGCTGATGGTGGAGCACTTCTGCGGGTTCGACCACCTCGCCCTTGGCGGTGAAGAACGCGGCGTTGGTCAGGCGCTGGTGGACGAGTTGGAGCGTGAGGAGGCGCGCGTCGGTCCTCTCGAAGGCGGGTCCGCTGAACTTGATGAGGTCCACCTCGAGCCGATCGCGAGTGAGGCCGTCCATCAGGGCGCCGATGAGGCGTTCGGGCCGTGCATGGAGGTAAAAGGCGGCATGGAGGAGATTCACTCCGAGGACGCCGAGGGCTTCCTGTTGGCGGGCGTTTTCGACATCCCACATCCTCGCGTGGATGACGATCTCGGACGGCTTCGCGCGCGGAGAAGTCTGGAAGCGGACGCCGAGCCAGCCGCGCCCGTCTTCCGCGTGGCTGAAGCTGCGCGTGGCGACGGTGTCGGCGAAGACAAAAAAGCAAGTGCGCGCGCCGCGGCTGCGGTCGAGGCGCTGGAGAAGGAGGTCCCACTCCCGATCGAGCATCGCCTGCAAGCGTTGGCGGGAGACGTAGCGGGGGCAGGCACCGTAGATCGCGTCCGACACGGCCATATCGTAGGCCGACATCGTTTTGGCGACCGTACCGGCGGCGCCGCCGACATGGAAGAACCAGCGAACGACCTCCTGGCCGGCGCCGATCTCAACGAACGTGCCGTAGCGTTTTGCCTCGCGATTGATCTGGAGGGCCTTCTCCTGAGGGTCCCCGTGCGTCGTTTTCATTGATGTCGAACCTTTCCAAGCGAGGCGAAAAAGTCAACCGGCGCGGAGATCAGCCTGTCCCTTCGTGACGAGGATTGCCGGAGCGTCTCGCCTTTTCGAGTCCTGATCGGCGCGTCGCGCGCTACAGGCGTCTGGCTCAACGAAACGCCGAAGCCCGCCCCGGCGGGGCAGGGGAGGGGAGAGGCGCCCGCCCGCACGTTCAGAGGTGCGCAAGAATTGAGCGCGCCACATCAAGCGGTGTGCAGGTGCCGTCCACCGTGACGATGATTTTCCTGCTGTAAAACTTGAGCACCGGCCGCGTCTCACTCTGATAAACCGCGATGCGATTACGGATGATCGTCTCGTTTGCATCGTCGAGGCGGTTGTCTTTCAGCGCGCGGCGCTTCAGGCGATCGACCAGCTTCGCGCGGTTCGGGCAATCGAGATGAAAGACCTTCGCGACGTTGAGGCGATCGGACATGATTTTCGCCTGATTCACGCTGCGCGGGATGCCGTCGAGCACGAGGACGTCGCGATCGGGCGCGAAACGCTTGCTTTGCACCAGGCCATCCACATGGCTCTGCCAGAGCTTCACGGTGAACTCGTCAGGCACGAGCTCGCCCTTGCTCGAGTATTCCAGAAAGATGTGTCCGAGCTTGGACCGGTGATCGAGCCCACGAAACACGTCGCCGCAGGAGAGGAAATAGAAGCCCGGAATTTGGCCGAGAATTTTTCCCTGCGTTCCCTTGCCACATCCGGGCGCGCCGAACAGGAGGATGGTCTGGTACATCATGGCAGCGCCTTCGTTAGCTCGGGACGCGGCGTTCGACAACCCAAAAGCGCGGGCGCGCCGGACGGAGGATGGGGACGTGAGGAGAAGACGAGAACGGTCGCTCACGGATGAGGGGAACTGAGGCCGACGGAGGACGGCGGTCCTCCTCGCTGAAAAACAAACGGAAGGATGAAACGGAAGGAGTGGATCCGCGCTCATGCGAGCCGTCCGCCGTTCGCAAGCGGCCGCCGGAAAATCCGCTCACGCCTCGCAGAGGCGCGTCCGCGAAACGGATTGCGCCGGGCCCTTTCCCGGCGTCTAATCGCCGCCGGAGGCCGTTATGAAATTTCTTGCCGCAACCGTTTCGTTTCTCGTCCCTGCTTTCGGCGCTTACGCGCAGGGCTCCACGCCCGCCGCGCCGGCGCCCGCGCTCTCCGAGCTCAGCCTCTGGGAACTCCTCGTCGCGGGCGGATGGGTGATGATCCCGCTCCTGGTCGTGTCCGTGATCGCCGTCGCGCTGGTCCTTTATTACTTTTTGGCGTTGCGCGGGTCGCGCGTGGCGACGGAAGCGTTCGCGCGGCGCGCCGGAGACCTCATCCAAAAGGGCGATTGGGACGGGCTCGCCGTCGCCGCGCGTCGCGAGCCGCAAGCGCTCGCGCGCGTGATCGAAACGGCGATGGCGTTCGCCGCCGAGAACCCCGAAGTGGGCGGCGCGGCGATCCGCGAGGTGGCGCAGTCCGAGGGCAACCGCCAGTCCGCCGCGCTCACGCAGTTGGTTGTTTATCTGATGGACGTCGGCGTGCTCGCGCCGATGCTCGGGCTGTTCGGCACCGTCGTCGGCATCTTGCGTTCATTCGGTTCGATCGCAAGCGAGGCGACGCCCATGCGCACGATGCTTCTCGCCGGCGGCGTGTCGCAGGCGCTGGTGGCGACGGCAGCCGGCCTGGTGATCGGCATCACCGCGATGTTCTTTTATTCCTGGTTCCGCGGGCGAGTGCAGGGGCTGATCTCGGACCTCGAGGCTGCCGCCACACCGCTCGTGGGCTCGATGATCTCCCGCCTCGGAAAAGGCTAAAACCTCCGCGGCGTCCGCCTCCGGCCCGTCGCATCCCATGAACTTCCGCGCACGAACCCGCACCGAGCCCATCGGGTTGCAGCTCGCTCCGATGATTGACGTGATCCTGTTCCTGCTCACGTTCTTCCTGCTCACCTGGAACGTCGCTCGCTACGAGACTGAGCTCGACGTGCGCGTGCCGACCGCAAAGCAGGGACTCGAACCGAAGCGGCTGCCGGGCGAAATTGTGCTCAACGTCGCGAAAGACGGCCGCGTGATCCTCAACCGCCGCGCCGTGGACCAGGCGGAACTTCTCGAAATCCTCAAACGGATCGTGGCGCAGTTTCCCAATCAGGCGGTGATCCTCCGCGCCGATGAAGACGCCGGCTATCGCCATGTGATCGCCGTGCTCGACACCTGCCGCGCCGCCGACATCTGGAACGTCGCCTTCGCCACCGCGCCTGCGGAAAAGGCGCCCTGAAGACCCGACGGGGCGCCGCGCGATGACGCATGTCCTGATCGCCGAGGAGGACGCGCGCCGTCTCGACGCATGGCTTCACGCACGGTTTCCCGAACGCTCACGCTCGTCGCTGCAGAAGCTCATCGTCGAGGGACATGTCCTCTTGAATGGCCGCCCGAGCGTTGCCCGGGCGCACGTCAGGGCAGGGGACCGCATCGAACTTCGTTTCCCGCCGCCGAAACCCGCGCGCCTCGTTCCGGAGGCGCGGCCTCTCGAGGTCCTGGTCGAGGACGCCGACCTACTCGTGGTGAACAAGCCGCCAGGCGTGGTGGTTCATCCCGGTGCAGGGCACGCAACAGGAACGCTGGTCCATGCGCTGCTCCATCATTGCCGCGGTCAGCTCAGCGGGATCGGTGGCGAGGAGCGGCCCGGAATCGTGCATCGTCTCGACAAGGACACCAGTGGATGTCTGCTGGTTGCCAAAACCGATGCGGCGCATCGAGCGCTGGCGGCAGCTCTGAAAGCTCGAGCCCTCGAGAAAATCTATCTGGTCTTGGTCCACGGCGTCCCCCAGACCTCCAGCGGACGGATCGCCGCACCGATCGGACGCCACGCGGTCCATCGGAAGCGGATGGCGGTGAGCAAGAAAGGGCGCGAGGCGATCACCGACTGGAAGCTCCTGATCTGCGGTCAAGGAATCGGCCTGCTGGAATGCCGAATCCATACGGGACGAACCCACCAGATCCGCGTGCATCTGGCTGCGCTCGGGCATCCTGTCGTCGGTGATCTTCTCTACGGCGGAGCGCGGGAACGTTCCCGGAAGGTTGCCGCCCAGCGGCAGATGCTGCATGCGTGGCAGCTCGGCCTCCGTCATCCGACAACCGATCAAGAAATCCGGGTGACGGCGCCGATTCCCGAAGATTTTCGGGCGGTCGCCCGCGCGGCGGATCTCCAAATATGAAAGAGGAGAAGACCATTCTGAGGCTTCTCATCGCATGATCTTCAGCAGACACGTAACGTCGCACAATATTTATTCTATGCAATAAAAGGAACGCAATCCCGCGCTTGGCGAAATCCCTCCGACGCGGATAAGCTGGCTCGCTCCGAGGATTTGTTGCGCCGAGGCCCCCATGAAAAGCTATCGCAAAGAGCTCTGGTTCGAGATTCCGACTCGACGCGGTTTCCTCAACATCACGCCACAAATCGAAGTCTGCCTCCGAGAAAGCGGCGTTCGTGAAGGGCTCGTCCTTGTGAATGCGATGCACATCACTGCCAGCGTCTTCATCAACGACGACGAACACGGTCTTCACGCTGACTTTGAGAAGTGGCTGGAAAGGCTTGCCCCTGAAAAGCCGCATGCGCAATACGCTCACAACGGCGCCGAAGACAACGCCGACGCCCACCTCAAGCGCACCCTCATGGGCCGCGAGGTCGTCGTGGCCGTCACCCAGGGGCGCCTCGATTTCGGCCCGTGGGAACAGATTTTCTACGGTGAATTCGACGGCCGCCGCCGTAAGCGCGCCCTCGTTAAAATCCTCGGCGCGTAAAATCCCGCGCCGCTCGTTGCCGCGCGCTTATTTCTGCCGAATCGGTTCCGCGGCGAGAATGCCCTCGTCGTGTTTCGCCACCAGCGCGTGTCCCGGCGGCACCACGAGCACTTCGGAGTCGCGCCAGTCGCCGTTGACCAGGCGCTGGATGAGGCCGAGGTCGCCCGGAAGGCTTTCATATTTCCACCCCCGCTGCTCGGCCTCCTTGCGGGTCTGTTCTTGAAACGGTCTTTCGTCGGTCACGCCCATTTCGATGTAGGTGAGCTGTCCGTAATGCTTCGCCTGCCGGCCGAGTTCCTCCCAAAGGAATTGCGCGTTGTCTTCGCCGTATTTCTCCACGAGTTCGGCGTAGGGGCGGTTCATGCCGTTCTTGTGCTGGATCGAAAGCTGGCTTAGCTCTCCGCTTGCGGTTCCTCGTTCGATCCATCCCGTCGTCTTGAAATAGACGCCGGGATGCGAGTGGAAATATTCGAGATATCGCTCCTTGCTGCCGAGAAAAAGAGTGATGCAATCGTGCGCACGCGGCACGACCAACGGGAGGGTCCGCGCCGCAAGCCCGACGAGACCATGGTTGCACAGGCCGTAACCGAGGAGGATCGCGTCGTAATCCTCCTCTCTCACCCGCCCTACGATTTCCCGAAGGCGCGTCTGCATCCCCGCGCACCCGAGGTCGTGCAGCCCTTTCGGCACGAACTCGAGGTCCACCTGATGCGGGCTTCGTGCGATCGCGGCGCACATCTCGCGGAAGAGGACCTCGCAGCTGATCAGTTTGTAGCGTTTGGAGGTCATCCTTGCGAGTGATGCGAAGAAGGCGATTTCTGTTGTCGGGGGGAAAGCGTGAAGAGGCCTCTGACGATCAGAGCGCTGTGGCGATTTTCGATTTCACGCTTCTTTTTTCCGAGGTTGTGGCCCGACTATTCCTACCGCATAAAACCCGGCGTGCAAGCCTCCCAACGCGACAACGCTGCATGGTGGACGCGCCATCCCATGAGCTACGACTGGGAAGGCGCGATCACCGCGCCTCCGGGCTCCTCCGAGTTCTTCGAGCAGAGCGATCGTCGCGCCATGGAGGCGCATCGGCCCTTCGGCCATCCGGGCTACCCCTCCGAAGCACCCTACGCCCGCCTGATCCCTTGGAGCGAGGTCCGCGGACAGCGCGTGCTCGAGATCGGCTGCGGCCTCGGGCTGCACGCCGCGCTCTTCGCGGACGCCGGCGCGTGCATGACGACCATGGATCTGACGGCGACCGCGGTCTCGCTCGCGCGCACGCGATTCCGTCAGCGTGGGCTGAAGGTCGGTCTGGTCCGTGCGGACGGCGAGCGCCTCTCCTACCCTGATGCGAGCTTCGATCAAGTCTGGTCATGGGGCGTGATCCATCATTCCGCGAACACCCCTGCGATCGTGGCCGAGGTCTTTCGCGTGCTGAAACCGGGCGGAATCTTTCGCGCGATGGTGTATCACCGGCGCAGCGTCCGCTACTGGCTCGTCGGCGGCATCCAGCATGGGATCGTCCGAGGAAAGCTCCTCCGCATGACGCTCGAGGAAGTGAACCGGAGCTTCACCGACGGCGCGATCGCCCGGCATTACACGATTTCCGAGGCGCGTGAACTCCTGTCCGGCTTCGAAAGTCCGCGGTTTCGCATCTTGCAGGAGGCGGGCTCGGACGCGCTGCCCAAGGTCTCGCCCCTCCTCCGCCGCGCCTCCCCTGCCCTCGCCGCCCGGGTCGATGCCTGGGTGAACGCCCACTTCGGCTGGTTCCTCTTCTGGGAGGCGCGCAAGCCCTCCGCCTGATTCAGGATGGGACGGCCGCCTCGACCAGGCGGCGGAGCTCGGGTTCCACGGCGCGCTCGCTCAGCCGGGCCTCGGCGAGGGCGCGCGCCTCCCGCGACATCCGGCGGCGACGCTCCGGGTCGTTCGCGATTTCCAGGATGGCCTCCGCCATCTCGGGTGCATCGAAGGCGCCGAGGAGATTCCCCGTCTGTCCGGTCACCACGTAGTCCTCCGGGCCCCCACACGGCGTGGAAATCACGGGCGTACCGCACGCGAGGGCTTCGGCGCCGATGATCCCGAACCCCTCCTGGAAGGAGGGAATGACCAGCGCCAGGGAGGCGCGCAGTTGTTGGATCTTCTCCTGCTCCGTGATGTTCGCCAGCCAGTTGATGCGGCCCGCACAGCGATGGTGGGAAAGGAGCGCGTGCACGGACGCGTCGCCGCTGCCGATCAACGCAAGGCGAAGGTCGGCCGCGCGACTTCCTGCCAGCGCGAACGCGTCCAGGAGCAGCGCAAGGTTCTTTCGCGGATCGGCGAGGCGTCCGATGAAGAGGATCTGCCGCTCGGGGGTCCCCTCCCCCGGCCGATACACGTCCGTGTCCACGGGCACGGGCACGACCGAGGTCTTCGAGGCCCAGGAGGCGTCGAGCCGCAGCACGCAATCCCGCGTGTAGCGCGTGTCGCCCGCGATCCTGCGCGCGGCCGCGAAGAGGCGGCGTTCGAGCCGCTCGGAGCAGGGACGGCCGGCGAGGTCGAGAACCTTGCGAAGTCCCCACGGCGCGCTGATCACCCGGTGGCGGCAGTCCTCCCAGAAGGTTGATCCGGGCCACATCGTGAATGGCCGTCCGACGTCGAGGAACGGACGGGCCGCGTGGTTGTTGCCGCTGACCATGACGCAGGCGGTCCCGCGCCCGAGCAACTGCCGCAGGCGCTTCGTGTGGAAACGGTGGGCGCGGCACTCGAGTTCCGGGAAGCGGGCGCCCATCTGGACGCAGCGATACCCCTCGAACGCGATTTCCCGCATCGCGGGGGGATGGGTCCCGGCAAGCGTTCGGCGGGCGGTGCGGTGAAGATCGACCGAGGGCGTCAGGAAGAACGGGGCGAACCCGCTTCTCGCGGCGACGCGTGCCAGGGCCAGGGACTTCGTGACCACCCCCCCGCGCTGGAAGAAGGCGAGGTCGAGCGTCGAGATGCAGAGGGAGGGTTCGCCGGCCATGGGGCGGCATTCTCCCGCAAAGGGGCCGCCGGGGCAACGCGCGAGGCGCCCCGGTCAGTCGCGGCAGGCGGAGGCGATCGCGCGCGCGACCTCCGCGGCCTGCGACGGTTCCATCGAGGCGTAGAGCGGAAGGACGAGCCCGTCCTCCGCGAGGCGCTCGGAATTCGGAAGGCGCAGTCCGGTGCACGTGCCGGCGTAGCAGGGCTCGAGGTGCATCGGCGCGATGCCGGGACGGGTTGCGATTCCCTGTGAGAAAAGCGCGGAGGCCACGCGGTCCCTGACGACGCGGCCCCCCTCGGGAAAGCGGATCATGAAGGACTGCACGTTGGAGCGGCACCCGGAAGGCTCCGCGGGAAGGGCGATTCCCCGGGCGCTCCCCAGCTCCTTTCGGTAAACCTCGGCGATCGCGCGCCGCTTCGAGAGCGTTACAGGCAGGCGTGCGACCTGGCCGATGCCGAGGGCGGCCTGGAGGTCGGTCATCCGGTAGTTGTAACCGATGTTGACGAAGTGGCCTCCCTCCTGGCCGTGGTTCCGCAGGCGGCGCACCTTCCCGGCAAGGTCGGCGTCCGCCGTCAGCAGCATGCCCCCCTCCCCCGTGGTCACCACCTTCCGGGGGTGGAAGGAGAGGCAGGCGGCGCGGGAGGCCTTGAACGCGCCGATACGCGCCTCGCCGTACTCGCTGCCGATCGCGCACGCGGCGTCCTCGAACAGCGCCACGCCTCGCTCGCGGGCGAGCCGCGCGAAACCGTCGAGGTCGCACGGCATTCCAAACTGGTGGACCACGAGGATCGCCTTCGTCCGAGGGCCCATCGCCGCTGTGGCGAGCGCGGGGGTCATGTTGTAGGTCTGCAGGTCCACGTCGCAGAAGGCCGGTTTCGCGCCGCAGTAGGCCACGCAGTTGGCGGTGGCGATCCAGGAGAATGAGGGCACGATCACTTCGTCGCCCGGGCCGATCCCCGCGGCGTGCAGCATGAGGTGGAGCGCCGTGGTCCCCGATGTGACGGCGACGGCATGCGGCGCTCCACAGAAATCGGCGACGGCCTTCTCGAAGGCCTCGACCTTTGGGCCCTGCATGATCCAGCCCGACCGGAAAACCTCCTCGACGCGACGCAGGTCGGCGTCCTCGAGGTCCACCCTGGCGACCGGGACCTTCAACGCGGGACCTCCATCCGGGGCGCGGACTTCAACCACTCGTACAGAGAGCGCATCCCTTCCTCGAGCGAAACACGAGTCTCGAACCCAAGCAGGTCGCGCGCCTTGGCAGGGTCCCCCACCCTGCGGCCCACCGGTCCGACCGTGCGGGGCGGCTGGTATTCCGGTTCGATCCCTTTCGCATCGGCGACCTCCTGAATGATCCGCCAGAGTTCGAGCAGCGTGCTCTCGCGCCCGGTGCAGACATTGAAGACCTCGTCGGTGACGTCGCTCTCCCACGCCGCGAGGTTGGCGCGCGCGATGTCGTCCACGTGGACGAAATCCATGGATTGCTCTCCACGGCCGAAGATCTTCGGGCGTTGTCCGTCCATCGCGGCGTAGAGCCAGCGGACCATCACCTCCGTGTACGCCCCGGTGCGGTCCATGCGCGGGCCGTAGACGTTGAAGTAGCGGAACGCGACGTAACGCAGGTCGTTCATCTCCGCGAACGCCCGGTACATCTGCTCGTTGGCGACCTTCGCGGCGCCGTACAGGGTCCGGTTCGCGTAGAGGTGGTGGGTCTCCCGGGTCGGGAACTCCTCCGCAAGCCCGTAGACGCTGACCGACGAGGCTGCAATAAGCCTGCGAACCTTGTGGCGCAGACACGACTCGATCACGTTGAGCGTGCCCATCACCATCGAGTCGAGGCATTCGCGCGGCCGTTCCACGCAAAGGGTGATCCGCATCGCCGCCTGATGGAACACGCCGTCACAGCCTGAGGTGAGGCGGTCCACGAGCGCCGCATCGCACACGTCGCCACGGTGCAGTTCCAGGCGCCCCGTCGCCGCGGCCTGTGCAAGGTTCTCCTCGCGGCCGCGGAGGAAGTTGTCGAGGACGCGCACGCGCGCCGCCCCGCCGGCGAGGAGGTGGTCCACGATGTACGAGCCCACGAGGCCGGCGCCCCCGGTGACCAGAAAAGTGGCGCCCTGTACGGAGTTCATGCGCGACGACGGCCTCCCGCCCTTCGTGGCGCTTGACGCTCGCCCCTTGCGTTGACGCGTCCCACGAGGCGCGCGGGGTTTCCCGCTACGAGGGCGCCCGCCTCCACGTCACGGGTCACGACGGCCCCGGCGGCGACCATGCAGCGGCGGCCGAGTCGCACCGGGCCGATGACCGTGGCGTTCGCTCCGACGCTGCACCCGCTCTCCAAAATGACCGGAGCCACCCACTGGCGGTTGGCATAACGCAACTTTCCCGCGCGCGAGCGCGGAGAACGCGGATGACGGTCGTTGGTGAACGTCGCGTTCGGTCCGATGAAGACGTCGTCGGCGACCCGCATCCCTTCCCAAAGAAAGACGCCGTTCTTAACGGTGACCCGGTCGCCGACGACCGCCCCGTTCTCGACGAAGCAATGCTCGCCGAGGTTGCAGTCCGCGCCGACGACGGCGTGCTCCTGGACGTGCGCGAACGCCCACACGCGGGTCCCCTTGCCCACCCGACGGGATTCGACGATCGCCTGCGGGTGGACGAAGACGGGAGCTGACGGGGTGCGCCGCTTCATGATGCCCGACGGATCTGGACCGGCCGCCCGCGCTTCCGAATCGAAGCGTCCACCGCCTCCAGGGCGCACACGACCTCCGCGGCAAAGCGCCCGTCCGAAAGCGGCGCCCGGCGCTTGCGGATGGCCGCGACGAACTCCTTCGCCTGGACCAGGAGAGGTTCTTCGAGAGAAAGGTTGGGGATCGTGATGTCCCCTTCCCGCGGGAGGAGCTGGAACTCGCCGAACTCCCGCACGAGCGGACGCCCGCGCACGACGTAGCGGTCGTAGAGCGTCACGGGGCCCGGCGAACCGCCGTCCTGCCAGACCGCCATCCGGCGGTCGCCGACCACGGTGATCTCGCGGACCTTCTTGGGATCGAGCCAGCCCACGTGGATGTGCGCCGCGACCCCGCCGGGATAGCGGAGCGTGATGAAGCCGAGGTCCTGGAGCCCCTTGCGCAGCCAGTCGAAGCCCACGGCGGAAACTTCCGTCGGTTCCGCGTCGAGCAGATAGTTGAAAATCGCCACGTCGTGCGAGGCGAGGTCCCAGATCGCGCTCACGTCGGGACGGAACAGTCCGTAGTGAGTGCGCTTGGAGTGCAGGTAGTAGATGCGGCCGAGGTTTCGCCTCCGGAGCAGTTCGCGCACGTGGCGGATCCCTCCGTTGAACAGGAACGTGTGTCCCACCATCAGCACGCGGTGGCGGCGGCGGGCCTCGGCGATGAGGCGCCGGGCGCTCGATGAACGCAGCGCAAGTGGCTTCTCGCAAAGAACATGCAGTCCGCGCCGCAGCGCGGCGGCCACGAGCGGATCGTGCGAGGAGGTCGGGGTGGCGATCACCACCGCGTCGAGATCCACCTGGCGGAACATGTCGGAAAAGCTCGTGAAGCAGGCCGCGCCGGGGTGCAGCTTGCCGACCGCATGAAGCCGCGTCGCGTCGCGGTCGCACAGCGCGGCGAGGCGTGCGAGTCTCCCGAAATGACGGGCGTGATTTGGGCCCCAGTGGCCGAGGCCAACGACGGCCACACGAAGATCCGAGGATGTGTTTTCTGCTTTCAAATGGCTTTCTGTGCCGGTTTGATGCCTCGCTATGAAGCGGCTTTTCATCCTCGGTGTCAACGGCAACGCCCGGGACATCGTGGATGCCGTTCGCCTGCTACGCGCGCGGGATCCGAGCTTCCCGGAAATTGGAGGATTCCTCGACGACAAGGCCGCCTCCGACCTCGCCGTGGATGGCGTTCCGGTCATCGGACCCATCGCCCGGGCCCGTGAACTCGCCGATGCGGTGTTCGTCAACGCGATCGGTTCGCCTGAAAGCTACGGGACGAAACTTGCGATCATCGAGCGCACGGGCGTCCCGGAGTCCGCATTCATTTCGGTAATCCACCCCGCCGCCTCAGCTTCGCCTTCGGCCATCGTCGGTCCGGGGAGCGTTCTCCTCGCGAGCACGGTCTTGGGCAGTGGCGTACGAGTCGGGCGGCACGTGATGATTCTCCAGGCCTGCGTGATCTCGCACGACGCGACGATCGCCGATTTCTCCGTGCTGGCCACCGGGGTCCTGCTTTCGGGGGGCGTCCGGGTGGGGCGGAACGCCTATCTCGGCTCCGGTTGTTCCGTCCGCGGCGCCGTCCGGATCGGCGAAGGCTCCCTGGTGGGCATGGGCGCTGTGGTGCTCGAAGACGTCCCCTCGGGAGAAACGTGGGCGGGGAACCCGGCGCGATGCCTGCGCACGGCCGCCTGATTGTCATGTCGTCTTCCCTTCCGCTCCTGGCGCTGACCATCGACGTCGAGTGGGCGCCCGCCGAGATCATTCGCGAAATGCTCGCTGAAGTGGATGGGCGCGGCCTGCGGGCCACGCTCTTCTGCACACATACACCGGAGCTGAAAATCGGCGGCCGGCACGAGATGGCGCTCCACCCGAACTTTCACGGAGAATCGGACTGGGCATCGACTTTCGAGCAGCTTCGGCAGCAACACCCCGGGGCGGTGGGCCTGCGCTCGCATTCGCTGCACTCTGACACGCGGCTGGTGCGGCTCCTGCCGAACTGGGGCATCCGTTACCAGAGCAACCTCTTCGCTCCCGGACAGGCGGTCGCCCCCTTCCGTCGCGAAACGGGGCTGTGGGAAATTCCAATCCACTACATGGATTTCTTCCACCTTTGCGTCCCGGCGCGACACCCGAAAGGCTTCGAGGCGGCCTGTCTTCCCTCCAGCCAACCTCTCCTGGTGATGGATTTCCATCCGATCCCCTGGTTCGTGAACGCCGCGACGCTTTCCGATTACGAGGCGGCCAAGGAGTTCTACCACGAACCGGCGAAACTCGCGGGCCTGCGGCGAAAGGGGCCTGGCGTGGCCACGCTTTTCGGGGAAGTGCTTGACGCCGCGGCGGCCGGCCGCTGGCAAAGCGTCACTCTTCGCGAAACCGTGGAATTGCTCGACGAAGACCCCCCCGACACCCTGTGGGATTGGCCTTCCTCGACAGGGGCCGCCCCCCGGCGGTAGCATCCCGCCTCTGATGAGGATCCTCGGAATTTGCGGGGGAGTGCGCATGGGCAATTGGGACGCCGCCGCGGCGCTTGCCGTGGAGGGACGGATCGTCGCCGCTGCCGAGGAGGAACGCTTTACCCGCATCAAGCACGCGCCAGGAAACCTTCCCACCCATTCGATTCGTTACTGCCTGCGAGCGGCGGGGCTGCGCATCCAAGACATCGATCTGGTCGTTTTTCCCGGGATCACCTACCGGAACATCGAGGCCCGCCTTCGCGAGTACTTCCTTTTCGTCCACGGACACGCGCCGAAGTTCGAGCTGTGCGACCACCATGAGGCCCACGCGGCCGCCGCCTTTCTCGGAAGCGGTTTCGACGAGGCGCTCGTCGTCACCTACGATTACAGCGGCGACGGCGTGGCCACGACGGTCTCGGTCGCGGACCAACGTGGACTTCGCCCTCTGCGCCGGTGGCCCTTTCCACAGTCGCTGGGGCTTTTCTATGCAACGATCACGCAGCACCTCGGCTTCGATTTCGGCGAGGACGAGTACAAGGTGATGGGACTCGCGTCCTATGGGCGCCCGACGGTTGCGCTCGACGGGCTCCTGACGCCGTTGAAGGCCGACTACAAGCTGGATGGCGCAGGCTTCCGCAGCGCGGGGCCCGGCGAGCCGCCGCTTTCCACCCAGGAACCGCTGTTCAACTCCACGCTGCTCGAGTGGCTCGGGCCCGCCCGGCTTCGATGGGAGGAGATCGGACCGCGCCACATGGACCTCGCTTCCAGCGCTCAGGCGCTCCTCGAAAGAACCGCGCTCGGTCTCTTCACGCATTACCGCGCCGAAACCGGCTTGCGCCGGGCGTGCGTCGCTGGCGGCGTCGCCATGAACTGCGTCCTCAACCAGAAGATCGCCGAGGCGGGCCTCTTCGACGCTCTCTACGTCCCTCCGGTGGCCGGCGACAACGGTCTCGCGTTCGGCGCCGCCCTCCTTGCCGCCTGGAAGCGCGGATTTCCCCTTCCTCCTGCCCTCCCCACGGCCGCGATGGGTCCCGAGTACAGCGAGGACGAGATCGCAAGAGCCCTCTCGGAGGTCGGTTCTTCCTCTCGCGAGTGTCCCGACCCCGCCGCCGAAGCGGCCCGAATGGTCGCCGAGGGCAAGATCGTCGGATGGCACCAGGGGCGCATGGAATACGGGGCGCGCGCCCTCGGGCACCGCTCGATCCTCGCCGACCCGCGCCTCGCGGAGATGAAGGACCGGGTCAACGCGGTCGTGAAATTCCGCGAAGGTTTTCGCCCGTTCGCTCCGTCGGTTCCCCTGGAAAGCGCGGGGAATTTCTTCGAAAAACCCGTGGAGTCGCCGTTCATGACGCGCACCTTCGGCGTTCGGACGGAGGCCCGGCCCCGGATCCCTGCGGTGACCCACGCGGACAACACCGCGCGCGTGCAAACCGTCCGCGCGGAGACCGAGCCCCTCTACCACCGGTTTCTCGTTGAGCTCGGTCGTCGAACCGGAGTTCCCGTGTCGTTGAACACCAGCTTTAACATCCGCGGCCAACCCATCGTGGAAAATCCGAACCAGGCGATCTCGACCTTCTACGGCTCGGGCCTCGATGCCCTTTTTCTCGGAAAACGAGTCGTCGAGAAGAAACGCCCATGAAAGCGCTTGCCATCCTCGGCGCCCGCGAACACGGCAAGGTGGTGTGCGCCACGGTTGCCGACGGCCTTGCCGGCCGCTGGGAAACGACCTGTTTCCTCGACGACAACGGCGCGCTTGAGGGTTCCACGCTGCTGGGGCTTCCCGTATACACTCCCATCGAACGAATCGAGGCGTTCGCCGGTGAGGGGCGCATCCAGGGTGCGCTGGTCGGCGTGAGCTGCAATCACATGCCCGTGCGCAAGGCCCTTTTCTCCCGCCTCCGTTCCCTGGGCCTCGAAACGCCGAGCGCCGTCTCTCCCGCGGCCCATGTGAACTCAAGGGCCGAGGTCGGCGCGGGCTCAGTGCTCTGCCCGGGCGCGGTCGTCCACGCCTTCGCGCGCGTCGGGGCCAACTGCGTTCTCTACTCGAACAGCGTGGTCGAGCATGAGTGCATCCTCGGCGACAATGTCTATCTCGGTCCGGGCGTCAGTTTCTGCGCCGCCGTCGAGGTCGGACGGGGCAGTTTTATCGGCACCGGGGCAAGCGTCGTCTGCCGCAAGGTGGGCGAGGACGTGGTGGTCGGGGCCGGAGCGGTCGTCGTTGACGACATCCCGGACGGAGCCATCGTGGCCGGCGTGCCGGCGCGAATCTTGAGGATCCGCACGCCGGAAGAGCGGCGGAAATCCTTCATCCTGCGCAATCACACGCAGCCCTCACCCCCATGACCGAACTCTCCCTGATGGTCGGCCTTCTCAACGAGGCCGAGAACCTCCCGCAGCTTTACCGCGCGGTGACCGGAGCGATGGAGCGCCTGCCGCAGGTGGAGTGGGAACTGGTTCTCGTGGATGACGGTTCCACAGACAATTCCTGGGAGATCGTGCGGTCTCTTGCATCCTCGGACCCGCGCGTGCGCGGTGTGCGCCTCGCCAGAAACTACGGGAACCACGCGGCTTTACTGGCCGCGCTTCGCTCGGTCCGCGGAAAATACGCGATGAACCTTGCCGCAGACCTGCAAACCCCGGCCGATCTCATTCCACGCTTCCTCGAATCCTGTCGGACGGGCGCCGACCTCGTCTTCGGCGCGCGGCGGCATCGCGCGGACGGGGCCATGGACCGGTTCTTTGCCCGCTCGTTTTACGCGGCGATGAACTGGCTCACTCCGCAGCGCATGCCCTCCGGCGGCATCGACGTCTTCATGGCGCGCCGTTCAGCCATTGACGCCATCAATCGCCAGAGCGGACGGAACGTCTCGATCCTGAACCTCCTGATGAGCCTGGGCTTTCGCCAGAGCGTAATCGAGTACGACCGCCCGGTGCGTTCGCGCGGGCGTTCGAAATGGACGCTCGCAAAGAAGATCCGCCTCTTCGCCGACGGAATTTTTGCGTACAACGCGCGACCGCTGCGGCTCTGTTTTCCCGTCGGGTTGCTCGTGGGGCTGCTCGGTCTCGCGGGGCTCGCCTGGGCACTGGCTTCCGGCGGAGCAATCGCCGGGCTGGTATTGTCCGCCGGGGCGGTGCTCTTGGGCACCCAACTCCTGACTACTGCGCTGCTCGGCGAATATGTTTATCGGACCTTCGAGGAGGCCGCCGAGCGGCCGGTCTGGCTGGTCGCCGAGGAAACCGGAGCACCCGCCCATTCCTCGAACGAGGTATCGCGAACCTCGAGGTAGGCTGCGATGCTGCCAATGTCGAGCAGGCGTTCTCTCATTTCCACCCCCACGATCCTCGGAACGAGGCGCGGGATCAGATCGTGGCCGATGTCGGCGACCGGCTTCGGAGGAATCCTGTCGAAAACGCCGGCGGTGAAAGCGTAGATCCCCGCATTCGCGAGGTTGGAGGTCGGAAGCCTGGGCTTTTCCACGAAGGAGGTCACTCGACCCAAGACATCGAGCCCGGCGATGCCACAGTCGCTCGGACGCGGGCTGCGGAACAACGCCATCGCCGCGAGCGGCGCGGATTCTCGCTCGCGTTCGAGGCGCTCCGACAGGAGCGTGGCGCGGAACGCGGTGAGATTATCCGCATAAAGCACGAGGAAACTTTCCTCCCCCTCCACGAAGGCGCGATTCGCGCGCAGCGTGCCGGCGCTTCCCAAGAGTTCGGGCTCGTGGACGAGGTGGAGTCTCGCCGATCCCCGCCATGCCAAGGCGAACGCTTCCACCTGTTCGCGGAGGTGATGCGTGTTCACGAGCACGTCGGTGATGCCCCAGTTGCCGAGCTGCTGCAGCCAGATCTGGAGCAGCGGGCGTCCTCCGATGGGAAGCAGGCATTTCGGCGTCCGGCTCGTCAGCGGACGCAACCGCGTGCCCAACCCGGCGGCGAGGAGGAAAGCCTTCACAGGAATGAGAAACGAGGAGTGAGGAGTGAGAAAACCCGAGAGGAATCCAACGATTAACCCATTGAAGCAGCATGATGGAACCGTCGGCGTCCGGCGAGCCATTCCCATGCCGCGAAGGTCGTGTATGTTGCCGCGAGCGCGACCTTGGCCGCGAGGGGCATGGCTTCCTCAGCGGCAAAGCGAAGAGCGACCGCCCCGCCCGCCAGGAGCATGGGAGGCAGGTAAATGAAGCCGAGGGGATACCTCGTCTCGCGCCAGATCCGCCATTCGAGAAGAACGTGTCCGAGACCGATCGCACCGCCCGCGGCGAGCGCAGCGGGCACGAGTCCGCGAGGGGCCAGCCACCAGAGCGCGACGAGGGCCACCACCCCCTGGAGACACATCACCCAAAAAATGGTCCAGAGCCGCTGGAGCGCCTGAAGCCCCTGGCAAACGTTCTGGTAGAGGGGACGCCAGATCGCGTAGGGGACCAGCGCGAGGAACACCGCGGGGACGCCGCGCCACTCGGGCCCATAGGCGAGGCGGAAAAAATCCTGCATGAAAATCGCCATCAGGACGGCGATGGCGATGGAGAAGCGGACGATATGGAAGGTGACCTCCCCGTATGCAGCGCGGATCGCGTCCGGCCCCCGGGCGCGCTCCTTAGAGTAGAGGGAAAGCGCCATGACGGCGAGGAAGCCCGCGCCGAGTTCCATGGGGATGAGCGCCCACTTCATCGCCATGTTGTAGAGTCCGGTCGCCTCGGCCCCGAGGCGTCGGGTGATGGCGAAGATGTCGAAGCCGAACAGCACCTTTCCCCAGAGCGCGTTCAGGAACATCACACTCACGAAACCCCAGTACCAGGCGAGGCTCGGGCGGTGCAGGCGCAGGGAGGGGCGCCATCCGGTCCTGGCCCAGAGGGCGACCGCCAGCATCGCCGCAGTCGCGACGCGGTCGATGAGCAGCGCCTTCCAGCCCCACCCCGCAACGGCGAAGGCGAGGCAGCCGGCGAAACTCGCAAGGTTCACGACCGTTCGCAGCGACGTGAGGAACGGGAAGAGCATCTGCTTTTCCACGAGGTAGAGATGCGTGGAGTACGAGGCCTCGACCACTCCTACAACAAGGAGGCCGACCATGGCGATCAGCACGGAGGGCGGATACCTGCCGCCGAGGAGCGGCACGAGCGCCAGGCCCAGGAGGAGCGAGATGGTGTTGAGGAGCACCTCGCAGGACCACTGGGTGCGGGTGGCGTCTTCTCCGAGGTCGGGTTTCGAGAAGAAGGCGGTGCGGAACTCGATCGCACTGGCGATCGCCACGTAGGACGCGAGGTTCAGCGCCGCGGCGAAGTCCCCGTAATCCGACGGCACGATGTAGCGGGCCAGGACGATGTTGCGGGCCAGGTATACCGCCTGGTTCACCCGCTGCCAGAGGAAAACCCTGCCGGCCAGGCCCGAAATGGAGCGTGTCATTCGGAGGGGACTTCGCGGGCCGACGACTGAAGTTTCGGGCCATACATGGCCCGGATCTTCGCCGAAACGAGTCGCGCAACCTGTTCCTCGCCAACGCGGGTGAAATGCGCCCCGTCAAGATAGTGCCTTCGATCCGCGGGAAGGGCGTTTTCGAGTTCGAGAAGATCGGCTCCGGTCTCTCTGGCAACCTGTCGTACGATCCCGTTGAGAGCCGCTCTCTTCTGTTCCAACTGGGGATTCGGCACGACGTTTCCCTGCGCGTCGAAGGTGTACTGATTGAAGGTGCAGACCACCATCCGGATGCCGTATCCGCGGCAAAGGAACGCGAGGTTCATCAGATTCCTTCGGAAGATCTCGCGTCCCGAAGTCGAGGAGGGATCACTTCGCATGAAATCGCGCAGAGTGAGCATCACCAGGTTGTTCGTGCGATGGAGCCACAGGTCGGAGGCCACCCGGCGCACGCACACGAAAAGGGCGCTGCGCTCGAACCATCGCGGGCAGTAGTCGAAGACGGTCGGAGTGCAGGGCAGGCGTTTGCGAATGTGCGAAAAATCGTTCTTCACTTCGTCCGCCCCGAGCGCGAAGAGATCGTTCACCCCGTCGTACACCACCACGCAATCCGGGCGGAGCGGCAGGACCTGGAGAACAAACCGGAGGAGAGTGTCCGTGGACGCGTAGTTGCTGACGCCGGCGTTGATGACCTCGACGCGGCGGTCCGGGTAGAGTCTGGCGAGGTTTTCGCCCACGAGGCCGGGCCATTGCCACGGGTCCGAAAGACATCCCTCCACGGTCGAACCGCCCAGGCAGGCGACCCGGAACGTGCGCGCGTCGCGCGGTTGAAGCTCCGGACCTCGAAAACCGAGGGAGTTGATGTTCAACCGCCGTTCGATTCTCCCTCCCAGGGGATAGTCGTAGCTGGAAATCAACTGGGAGGATGCGCGCGGGAGGTGTGGCAGGTAAGGATGGTCGGTGACGTAGGCGCTATGACCCCGGCTATTGGAATCGAGAACGTTGGCATAGCTTTTCCTGATTCCGTCGAGATCCTTGTGAGCCGCGAGCAGCAAGATGCGCAAGGCGAATTCCATGGCGCCCAGCACGAACGCCATCGTCACCAATCCGAAAAGCACCTTCTTGCGACGGCTCAACATGTCCGTAGTTAGCAGAGGTCTCGACGGAACGGCAAGCCCGCGATGCGAGCGAAAAACCGCCGCGCAAAGACCTGGTCGGACGCAAGCTTCCCTCGGCTTGACTCGCCCGGCGGTCCTTGGAAACATCTGGCGCGCGTTCGCATCCCGAGGGCCTCGCCGGCCCTTCGAAAGCGCAACATCTCACGTCATGCCAGAGAGCGCAACGAACCCATCGCGGAGGATGGCTCCCGCCGCGCGCTCCTGGATGGTCCGCGCGCTACCGGCCTTCGCGGTCTGCCTTGCGCTCCGCCTCCTCTTTCTGGCGTTTTTCGGCGAACGATTGACCGCTTTCGGGTACGAACACGGCTTTGGCCTTCAAGCCCTGGCTCTTCTGGATGGCCGTGGGTTGCAGGTCATTGATGAACTGGTCCTCAAAGTAGACGACCAGCAATTCCACCAACTCCCGCACCTCGTCCAGCCCTGGCAATACCCACCGCCGCCGCAAGGGGCGCGCGCCTATTACCACGCCACCGACATGCCGGGTTATCCATGGATTCTCGCCACAACCTGGCGCTTCATGCGGCAACCGACGTTCTGGCCCGTGAAGTTCCTGCAGGCCATCGCGGGCAGTCTGCTCCTCTTCCCGGTGTGCGATATCGGCCGGCGTCTGCTCGGCGAACGAACCGGGACGATTGCGGCCTGGCTCTTCGCGCTGTGGCTGCCGAACGCCTATCTCATGCAGATGGCGAGCAAAGAGGCGTGGGAAGGGATCTTCGTCGTGCTCACGGCATGGTTCGCGCTTCGCTTTATGCAGGATGGAGGAAAGCGGGCGCTCGCCATGGCGTCGCTGTGCCTGGCGCTCGCGACTTTCATGAGGGCGAACCTCATGGTGCTGACCGGCGGGATCTGCGTGGTGGGACTGCTCTGTTTTCCCTTCCGCCGCGTGCTCCTCTGTTTTTGCGTGTCGTATCTGTTCCTTTTTGTCTGCCTCGTCCCCTGGGTCGTTCGCAACAAGCGATGGATCGGGCCCGAGGTGGGCGTGAAGGAAGGGTTTTACTGGGGAATCGCAGGGGGACTGGCCATGCACGACCCGGCCCTGGCGAAGGAGGTCGGCGCGCTCGAGACCCGTCGCGTGCAACCCAACGGGCAGCCGGATGATCTTTTCCGCGAGCCCGCGGAGATTCGCGATCTCACAAGGAAGGTCCTGCGGAACCGCCCGGGTTGGTTCCTAGGCATCGTGGCGAAAAACGCGCTTGGGGCGCCTTTCTGCCCGTTGGATTGGGGACACGACCTCTTGTCGCCGGAGGCGAGGAGCCTCCGAGCCTTTCACGAGAAGACAGGACACGGACTCTTCGCCTACCTCGCGCGGCATCCCCTCGCCTTCGCCTTCAAGTTCGGCACGCGATTGCTGGAGCTGGCCGTGGGAGTGATGAGTCTGGCCGTCTTCTGGTTTCGCCGGGACGCATGGCGCCCGCTGTTGTGGGTGGCCGCATGCTATTGGAGCTTCGTCGCGGTTTACGCGCCCATCCACATGGAGTTCCGCTACATCGCCCCGCACACATGGGCCCTTCTGATTCTCGCAGCAGCCTGCCTTGCCAACCGGTTTCGCATCCGGTACCGTGCGCCGGCACGCCATCCATGAACACTTTCGACGCCATCAATCTCAAACCGGGACCTGTTTCGGCCTGTCAGATTTGCCTTTCTCCGCGCTTGGAACCGATCCTCGACCTCGGCCACAGCGCCTTGTGTGATTCGCCGCTGTCCGCGGAGCAGATCCGTCACCCCGAGACGCTCTATCCGCTCAGGCTCGTGCGCTGTCCTGATTGCGGTCTAGTCCAGATTGATTACTCGGTCGATCCCGCGAAGCTCTTCCATCCCGATTATCCCTACCTGAGCGGGATCACCGAGACCCTCAAGCGCCATCTCCAGAACACCGCCGAGAGAGGCCATGCGAAATTCCCAGCCCCGAAGGACGCGCTCGCCGTGGACATCGGCTCGAACGACGGCACTCTCCTCGAGGGTTTCAAGAGGCTCGGGCTTCGTGTGCGAGGCGTCGAGGCCACCAACATTGCGCGCGTGGCCAACCAGAAGGGCATCCCCACCACTCAAGACTTCTTCAATCTCAACATGGCGCAGCGCATCGTGGACACCGAGGGCCACGCCTCGTTCGTCACCGCCACGAACGTCTTCGCGCACGTCAACCACCTCGGCACGCTCCTTCGCGGCATCCGCATGCTGCTCACGGAGGACGGCGTGTTCATCTCGGAGTCCCATTATCTCCTCGATATCCTCGCCACGCTTCAATACGACTCGATCTACCACGAGCACCTGCGCTTTTACTCGCTCAAGCCGCTCGTGAAACTCTTCGATTCCCAGGGTTTCAGCCTGGTGGACGCCGAGCGGATCCCGAACTACGGAGGCTCGATCCGGGTTTATGCGCAAACGGGCCGTGGGCGCCCCTTCTCCGAGGGCGTGAAGAACCTCATCGCCGAGGAGGAAAAGGCGGGCGTCTACGAGGCGGCCACCTACCAGAAATTCGCACGCGACGCCCAAGCCAGCCGGGAGGAGCTCCGCAGCCTGCTCGTTCAACTCAAGAGAGAAGGAAAGAAGGTCGCCGGCATCGGATGCCCCGGCCGGGCCGCCACGCTTCTTCTCTGGTGCGGAATCTCTCCCGATCTTCTCCCCTACATTGCCGAGCAATCGAGCTGTCTCAAGGTCGGCTCGTTCACTCCAGGCAGCCACATCCCGATCGTGGATGAGAAGCGCGTCTTCGAGGAACAGCCCGAGTACGCGCTGATTCTTTCCTGGCATTACGCGCGAGACATCGTGCGCAAGATGCGAGCCAAGGGCCTCCGCTCCAGGGTGATCGTTCCCCTCCCCTCCGTCCGCATCGTCGAGGGTGAACTCTGATCGGAAAAGCCTTCGCGTCGGCATCGCGGGTTCCGGGTTCGGCCTCAGGGTCCTGCTTCCCGTCTTCGCGGGGATCGAAGGCGTCCGCGTCACCGCGTTGGCCGGGCGCGAACGGGGCACGGCCACGGACTGGAGGGCCCTCTTTTCGGGGGGCGACCTCGATGCAGTCGCCCTCGCGCTTCCGCCGCTCGTGCAGGAGGAGGCCGCCCCCGCCGCCCTCGCTGCGGGGCTGCACGTCTTCTGCGAAAAACCCCTCGCCCTTCATCCCGCGGCCGCCGAGACGATCGTCCGCGCCGCCGCCCAACGCGGCCTGGTGGGAAGCGTCGATTTCGAGTTCCGCAAGGTGCGCGCCTTCGAGACCGTGCGCCGCAACTTCGCCCGCGTTGGGCGTCCCCGTTCGCTCGACATCACCTGCCGGATCAACGCGCGCGCCACACCTCCGCCTCGGGGGTCCTGGAAACACGACGTCGAACTCGGGGGCGGCGCCATGTCCTCCTTCGGTTGCCACCTCGTGGATTTCTGTTCCCTCCTCCTCGGGAAACTCGAAGCGGCGGCGTTCTCCCCGACCGTTCGCGTTTCCGACCGCGCGTCGAGAGACGGCGACGCTTGGCGCGTCACCGCGGAGGACTCCTTCGTGCTCTCACTGCGCTCCGTCGGCGGGGCCCTGGCGCGCGTCGAGCTGAACACCGTCGCCGAAAAGGAGGAGGGTCTGGCGTTGACCGCCGAGGGCGAGGAGGGTCGTCTCCTCATGATCGACCGGGATCCCTCGGACTACTTCCGCGGGTGGGACGTCTTCTTCGAGGCGCGCGACGGACAGCGCGAGAAGCTGCTGGATGCCTCCGACGCGACGGCACGAGGCGGCCGGGTCGAGGCGGTTCGCGGAGTGGCCGTTGACTTCGTTCGGTCCGTTTTCTACGGTGGCGTCCCCGACAGCAGCCTCGAGGCCGGCGCCGAAGTCGTTCGTTTGGTCGCGCGCGCGCGGACCTTGGCCGCGTCGCTCCCCCGGTGATCCCCCCTCCTCCTCAGCCCGCCGCCGCCTCGCGGCCGATGCTCTCGGTCATCATCCCGGCGATGAATGAAGCTGGCACGATCCGCCAGGTGTTGAGCGATTATGTGCGTGATCTGCGCGCGAGCGGCGTTCCTTTTGAAATCGTCGTGGTCAACGACGTCGCCACGGACAACACGGCGGAAGTCCTGCAAGGACTCGCGGCGGAGTTCCCGGAAGTCCAAGGTTTCAACCGTCGCGGCAAGTCCGGCTACGGCACGGCAGTCTCCACCGGGATTGACCTCGCGAGGGGGGATTTCGTGGTCATTTCCTCCGCGGACGCCTGCAACTCGAGCGCGAACATCCTGGACTATTACCGGGCGCTCGAGGAAGGAAACGACGCGGTCTTCGGGAGCCGCTTCATCCGCGGGGGATCGGTCACCGGCTATCCCACCTTCAAGCTCTGGATCAACCGCCTTTCCAACTGGATGCTGATGGGCTTCTTCGGTTGGCGCTTCAACGATTACACCGACGGATTCAAGGGCTACCGCCGCACGCTCCTGGAGCAGTTCAAGCCGCTCTTCGCGCACAAGTTCAACATCACCATCGAGCTTTCCCTCAAGGCGATGCTTCTCACCGACCGCATCAAACAGGTGCCCACGCAGTGGAGCGGGCGCAACTGGGGGCAGTCGAAGATGAGCATCCTCCGCGTGCTGCGGTATTACGTCTCCTCGCTGCTTTTCATCCTCGGCCTCAGGGTCGTCGGGGACGAGTATCGCCGGGCGGCTCGCCAGAAGGCCGTCCTCGAACCCATCCAGCCCCGCGACTCCGCGCGGTGAGGGCATGAAGCTCTCCTGGCAGGCGCTCGCCACAGTCGCCCTCTCCCTCCTCACCGCCCTCGGTTGGGGTTGGTGGGGTTACGGAGCCACGGGCGACTGGTCCCTTGAATTCGCCGACGCGCACCGTCTCTGGCTCGGTCACGTTCCTTTTCGGGATTTCATCCCGACCTACGGCATTCTCACCGCCGCGGTCATGGCCCCCTTCTTCGCGTTGAAGAGCGGGACGTTCGCGGGACTCTGGATCTCTGCGGCGGTCCTCATCCTCGCGGAGACCGCAATGGTGCTCCGCCTCCTGCGCCCCAAGGACGGACGGTTCGAGGCCCCGGCGCTCTCGCTGCTGTTCGTCGGAGCGGTCGCCTTTCTCCCCTCGAACTCCCGCTACATCCTCGGTTACTCGAGCGCGGGATTCGCGAGCGTGCTCCTCTGGACCGCTTTTCTCCTCGCACGTCGCACCCGTCCCGCTGCGGAGTTCCTCGCGGGTTTCCTCCTGGGGATGCAATGGCACACGAAGCTTGATGCCGGTCTTGCCGCGGTCGGGATGCTCGCCTTCCTGGTGGTGCTTCGCGCGTTGAGGGGGCGCTGGCGCGATGCCGGCCGCCTCCTCGCCGGCTTCCTGCTTCCCATCGCGCTGGCGTGGGGCGCCCTCCTCCTCGTCAGCGCCCGCGGGGACCTGCTCTATGGCGCCACCGCGGAGGCCTTCGCGCAGGCGGGGTATGTCCGCGACGTGGTTCTCGGAAAGAGGCTGCTCGCCGGCGGCGCGCTCGCGCTCCTTGCCGCCATCCTTTGCGTCCTGTCCCCGATCCGCGAGCGCGTCCCGCTCGTTCGACGCTGGATCCCGGCCACCGCGTGCGCCGCGCTGCTCCTCGCCCTCGCGCTGGATGGGGCCAGGGTCCTCGGCTCCGGTGGCGAGCTCGGGCCCGTGGCCCTCTTCTATTTCTGGTTCCTTTGCTGGCTGGCGGTGGCCGTCCTCATGCTCGCGGAGCTCTTCGGCCAGCATTCCCTTCCCGCGGCGCTCGGGAAGCTCGATGGCTGGCGTTGGGCCGCGCTGCTGCTCGCGGGCGCCGGCCTCGCGCGCTGCGCCGTCTCCGGATGGTTCCCCCTCAACTATTACCAGCCCGCCTTCTTCCTCGGTTTCGGGTGGCTGCTGGCCCCGGCCTGGAAGGCCCGCTCCCGCCCGGTCCGCCTCCTTCTGCCGCTCGCCGCGGGGATCGCCGTGCTCGTGGCGGCGCTCGCCGCGCTCCCCCGGGGAAGCCTCCCCTTTGTTACGCCCCTTGGGACGATCCGCCTTCAAAACGACGCCCGGTGGTCCGAACCCCTGGAGATCTACCGGCGGGTTCGCGACGACCCGACGCCCGGCGGCCTTCTCTGCACGTACATGACCGGTCCGTTCGTCGCAACCGGGCGCGAACCCAGCGGACTCTATACCTACGGCCATCGGCTTGCCTTCTCAGGAGCCTGGGCGCCGCAACGCGAGGCGCTTTCCCTTGACCTGCTCCGCGCCAGGCCACCGCTCTACGTGGTCGCGGAGCACGAGCGCGCAACCTTCGCCCCGCCGTTCGGGAAGGCCTTCGCCACGAACCTCGCCGCGTGGGTCTCGGCCAACTACCAACGCACTCTCGAGTTCAACAACGGCGTCGGAGGGCACTGGACCCTGCTCCGGCGCAAAGATGCGCCCTGAATCTCGCGTCCTCGATCAGATCTTGGCAAGGAACTCTTCCAATGAAACCGATGCCTGACGCAGGAGGCTTTGGAGTGTCTTGGGGAGAATAGCACGATGATTGGGCACGGTGACCCGCAGGCCTTCTTTGCGGAAGAACATGTGTGAGCCGCGTTGGCCATCAGAGACAAAACCCAGACGACAGAGCGCTTTCGCGACATCTCTCCCGGAAAGATCCCGCGGCAGTTTCACGCCATGACGAGCTCAGGATCGCTGATAAAATGGAGACGAACGGCAACGGGAGGCTTACGGTCCTCGAAATAACCCAGCACGGCATCCCGAATCATGTCTTGAAGATCGCGGAGATCCCGGCCCTGGGTGGCGATACCCCCGCCCCGAGGATCATCCCAAGACGCACAGAGCCAACCGCTCTCCGGGTCGCGCTCCACGGTGAAAACCACGTCGCTCACGGTTTCACTTTGCCACACGCCCCGCTGGATTCAACCTGCAAATCCGCTTCTTGCGCATCCACCGCCCGCGCGGCTAGGTTCCCCCCGCGTGATGTCGCTTTTCCCTTCTCGGTTCCTGCTCCGGACTTTCTAATTCTC
>JADZFN010000039.1 GCA_020849895.1 Verrucomicrobiia bacterium
ATTTTGGCCAAATCCAGCGTTGCCTCGGCGCTCAAAGCCCGCTGCGGGGATTCTCGCGCCTCGGCGCCTTGGCTTTGGCCAAAATGGCCTCTCGCAGAGGGCCGTCGAATTTTCAAACACCCTCTTAGGGCAAGGGGTTTTCCCGGAAACATGGCGCTCCTCGGTTTTGTCGTCCGTGTTTGCTTTTTGGCGAAGCGGTGCTTGATTCAAGCGGTGAAGAACGGCACCGGAGAATTCCTGCGCGTCCGGGGCGCGCGGCAGAACAACCTCAAGGGATTCGACCTCGATCTGCCTCTCGGACGGATGACGGTCGTCACGGGCCTCAGCGGCTCGGGGAAATCGTCGCTGGTGTTCGACACGCTCTATGCTGAGGGGCAGCGGCGCTACGTGGAAACCTTCAGCCCTTATGCGCGGCAGTTCTTGGAGCGGCTCGATCCGCCGCGGGTCGCCTCTCTCGAGGGAATCCCGCCCGCCATCGCCGTCCAGCAGGGCAACACGGTAAAGACCTCCCGCTCGACGGTGGGGACGCTCACCGAGCTCTGCGACTACTTCAAGCTCCTCATGCCGCATTGCGCGCGCCCGATCTGTCCCGGCTGCGGACGGGAGGCGCGCGCGGAGACGCCGGCCGACGCCTGGGAATCCCTGCGCGGCCGAGGCGGCGAGGAGGCGCTGGTCTGTTTCGATGTGCCGCTCGCGTCGGATCCCGCCGCGCGGCCGCTGGCTGACGCGTTGCGCAAGCAGGGGTTTCGCCGCGCGTGGCACGCGGGGAAAGCCGTGGAGCTGGAGGCGCTTCCTGCGCACGGCCTCGGCGGGGCGCTGCGGATCGTTCAGGACCGCCTGAAGCTGACGCCTTCGGAGAAGAGCCGATTCCTCGAGTCGGCCGAGGCCGCCCAGCGCGCCGGAGGCGGACGCTTCGTGGTGCTGCACGCGGATGGGTGTTTCGAGCGGGCGTTTTCTCTCGCGCTGCGATGCGACGCGTGCGCGCGCGCGTTCCCGACGCCGCGCCCCGCGTTTTTTTCGTTCAACAATCCCCTCGGCGCATGTCCGGCGTGCCGCGGCTTCGGGAGGACGATGGAGATTGACATGGCCAAGGTGCTTCCCGACGCGACGCGCTCGCTTCGGGAGGGCGCCATCGCGCCGTGGCGAAGCGGCGTGTCCGCGGAAAGTCAGGACGACCTTCTCGCCTGGTGCCGCCGTCGCGGGGTGGATCCCGACCGTCCTTTCGCCCGTCTGAAGGAACGGCATCGCCGCTGGATCCTCGACGGGGATCCCGACGATCCGGGCGATACGGGCTATGGGCCGTGGTACGGGGTGCGCGGCTATTTTCGCTGGCTCGAATCGAAGAGCTACAAGATGCACATGCGCGTGCTCCTCTCGCGATACCGCATCTATCGCGATTGTGCGGCCTGCGGCGGCGGGCGGTTCCAGCCGGAGACGTTGAATTTCAAGCTCGGCGGAAAATCGCTCGCGGACCTCTATGGGATGCCGGTCGGCGGTTTGCGGGCGTTTCTCGATCTGGAGGTCCCGCGCGGCCTCCGTCCGGGCGATCCGATCGGCGTCGTGCGCGAGGAGATCCTCGGTCGCCTCCGACTCCTCGGCGAGGTGGGGCTCGACTACCTGACGCTCAACCGCGCTGCGCGAACGCTTTCCGGCGGCGAGGTCCAGCGCGTCCATCTCATCGCCTGTCTCGGCACGGCGATGGTGAACACGCTGTTCATCCTCGACGAGCCGAGCGTGGGGTTGCACGCGCGCGACGTGCGCCGGCTCATTGGGGTGCTCCATGCGTTGCGGGACCAGGGGAATACCGTGGTGGTCGTCGAGCACGATGCGTCGGTGATCCGCGCGGGGGATCACCTCGTCGAGCTGGGCCCCGGCGCGGGGGAAAACGGGGGGCGCCTGGAGCGAAGCCTCCCGATGGCGGCGGCGCTCGACGGCGGGGTCCGGGAAGGGGAATCGCTCACCCTCGACTACGTGCGCGGCGTGCGGGCGATTCCGTTGCCGGCCCGCCGTCGGAGGGTGGATGCAGCCACGCCGCGCGTGCGCGTGCGCGGCGCGCGCGAAAACAACCTGCGGGGAATCACCGTGGATTTTCCTCTCGGGCGGCTCGTGTGCGTCACCGGCGTGTCGGGGAGCGGAAAATCCACGCTCGTCCACCGCGTGCTCCACGCGAATGCGCGGTTTCTGCGGGGCGATTCCTCGGAAGCGCCTGGCGCCTGCGACGGGATCGAGGGGTTGGATCAGGCGGGGGAGGTGTGTCTCGTGGATCAATCGCCGCTCGCGCGCACGGCGCGTTCCTCGCCGGCGCTTTACACCGGCGCCTGGGAAGGGCTGCGGGAACTTCTTGCAGCGACGCCCGAAGCGCAGCGGGCCGGGTTTTCGTCCTCGGCGTTTTCGTTCAATGCGGGCGAGGGGCGCTGTGGCCGCTGCAGCGGCAGCGGACACGAAAAGATCGAAATGCAGTTTTTGCCCGACGTATGGATCCAGTGTCCGGTGTGCCGAGGGAAACAGTTTCGAGAAGACGTGCTCGGCGTGCGGTTCGCCGGATGGAACGCGGCGGAATGGCTGGGAGCCACCGTTTCGGCGGCGGCGGCCCGCCTCGCCGACGCGCCGTTGTCCGGAGGGGACGTGAAAGCCGCGCGCTGGCGCGCGGCGGCGAGGAAGCCCCTGCTCCGGCTCGACGAGGTGGGCTTGGGTTATCTTCGCCTCGGCCAGCCGCTCGGCGTGCTTTCGGGAGGCGAGGCGCAGCGATTGAAGCTCTGCGGCGCAATGAGGGAGAGGACGGCTGGGAGCATCCGGAGCACGGGGCGCGGGGCGGCGACTGCCTCCGGGAAGGGAGAGAGCGGCGCAGGCAAGGGCGACCTGATCCTGCTCGACGAGCCGACGACGGGACTGCATGTCGAAGACGTGCGAAAGTTGATCGGCGTCCTGCAGCGCCTCGTGGACGCGGGGAACACGGTGGTGGTCATCGAGCACCAGTTGGATTTCATCGCTTCGGCGGACTGGGTGGTGGACCTCGGCCCCGAGGCGGGCGAAGGCGGCGGGCATCTGGTCGTCTGCGGCCCACCGGAGCGGGTGGCGGCCTGCGAGGCGTCGCACACAGGGCGGGCGTTGCGCGAGCAGACGAGAATCGGGATCCCGTCGCCGGCGGTTTCCGGAGAGGAATCGCCTGCGTCCCGCGTGTTGGCGCGGCCTCCCGCCGGTTCCGAGCCGTTTCGCGGCGTGTGCGCGTCCGGCGGCAATTCGGCGATTCGCGTGCTCCACGCGCGCGAGCACAACCTCAAAAACCTTTCGATTGAGATCCCGAGGGACCGCCTGGTCGTGCTCACGGGGCCGAGTGGAAGCGGAAAGTCCACGCTCGCCTTCGATCTCATCTTCGCGGAGGGGCAACGCCGCTTCCTCGACTGCGTGTCGGCCTACGCGCGCCAGTATGTGGAACAGATGCCGCGCGGCGACGTAGATCGAGTGGATGGCCTCCCGCCGACCGTGGCGATCGAGCAGCGGATGACGCGCGGCGGATGGAAGTCCACGGTCGCCACGGTGACCGAGGCCTACCATTTCCTCCGCCTCCTTTACGCGAAGGCGGGCGTCCAGCACTGCCCCGATTGCGGCGGCGCGGTGCGCGAGCGGGATGAGGACGCGGCGATAGCCGACGTGCTGGCACGCGCGCGACGGCTCGGGAGCGCGCGCCTCCTCGCGCCGGTGGTGCGGGCGCGCAAGGGGTTTCATGAAGAGGTTCTCGTGCGGGCGGCGAAACGGAAGATCGCGAGGGCGCGGGTGGACGGCGTTTTCCGGGACATCGGCGAGCTCCTGGCGAAGCGCGCGCTCGGGCGGTATCGCGAACACACGATTGACCTCGACTGCGGCGCGACTGCAGGCGGGCGGGAAGACGCGGCGCGGGTGCGCGCGGCGCTCCGTATGGGAGGAGGCGCGCTGAAGCTCGCGCCCGAAGGGAAAAAAGGCGGCGGGGCAGAGGAAGTGGTGAGCATGCATCGGGCTTGCGGCGCGTGTGGGCGGTCCTTCGCCGCGCTCGATCCACGCGATTTTTCCTTCAATAGCCCCGCCGGATGGTGTCCGACTTGTTTCGGTTACGGAGTGGTCTGGCGCGGAGAGACGCTCGACAACCTTCGCGGGGAGGAGGAGGCGGAGCGTGACCAGCGCCTCGAGCGGAGGCGCATGGAGGATGAAGAAGCGGCGGACTGCCCCGATTGCCGCGGCGCGCGCCTGAAACGGGACGCCCTTGCGGTGCGCGTGGGCGGTGCGACGCCCGCAGACCTTGCCGGAATGAGCGGTCGCGCGGCGGCGGCTTGGCTGCGCCGGCTGCGTTTCTCGGGCCGGGAACGCCTCGTTGCGCGCGATCTCGTTCCGCGAATTCTCGAGCGGCTGCATTTTCTGGACGAGGTGGGCCTGGGCTATCTCGGTTTGGGGCGCGCTGCGGTGACGCTTTCGGGAGGCGAATCGCAGCGGATTCGTCTTGCGGCGCAGCTCGGCTCGAACCTGCGAGGGGTGCTCTACGTGCTCGACGAGCCGACGATCGGCCTGCATCCGCGCGACAACGCGCGCCTGCTCGGCATCCTCGATCGGCTGAAGCGCCGGAGGAACTCGCTGCTCGTCGTCGAGCACGACGAGGAAACGATGCGGCGCGCCGACTGGCTTGTGGACCTCGGCCCCGGTGCCGGCCACCGCGGTGGGGAAGTGGTGTGGGAAGGGGAACCTCCGCGTCCGACGGCGGACGGTGGCCGGCGTCCAACGAAGAAGAGTCGCGCTGCGCGCATGAGTGCGGCCAGCCGGACACTGGAGTTTCTGAATAATCCGATGCGGCATCCGATGCGCGGCGCCCGCCGGCCGCTTCGGGACGTGGCTTGGATCGAGGTGACGAAGGCCGCCTTTCACAATCTGCGCGGCGTGGCCGCACGGTTTCCGGTCGGACGACTCATCGCCGTGACGGGTGTGAGCGGCGCAGGAAAATCCTCGCTGGTGCGGGGCGTGCTTCTTCCGGGGCTTCAGGGGTGGCTGCCGCCGTCCCGCGGCGTCGTTCGCGGGCGAGAATTGCTCGCCTCGGCCTATGAGGTGGATCAATCGCCGATCGGAAAGACGCCGCGGAGCTGTCCCGCGACCTATCTCGGCGTCTGGGACGAGATCCGCCGGCTGTTCGCGGCGACGCCCGAGGCGCGGCGGCACGGTTACGGGCCAGGGCGCTTTTCCTTCAACGTGGCTGGCGGACGGTGCGAACGGTGCGAGGGACAGGGGAGGGTGAAACTGGAGATGAGTTTTCTACCGGAGGCGCATCTCCCGTGCGAGGTCTGCGGCGGGGCGCGGTTCAACCCTGAGACGCGCGAGGTGCGTTACCGGGAGAAGAACGTGGCCGAGGTCCTCGCGATGGGCGTGGACGAAGCGGCGGAGTTTTTTGGCTTTGACCGCCTCGTCGCCGAACCGCTGAAACTGCTCGCGGAGACGGGATTGGGCTACGTCGCGCTTGGGCAGAGCAGCCCGACCTTGTCGGGCGGCGAGGCGCAGCGGCTCAAGCTCGTGAGCGAACTGATGCGGGGACAGGGATGGGGCGCGCGCGGGGCGACCATGCGGCGTCCGGGCAAGGGCAATCTCTATGTGCTCGAAGAGCCGACGATCGGTCTGCACTTCGCCGACGTCGAAAAGCTGATGGGCGTCCTGCACCGGCTCGTGGAGGCGGGGCACACGGTGGTCGTCATCGAGCATCATCTCGACGTGATTGCGGAGGCGGACTACGTGCTCGACCTCGGTCCTGAAGGCGGAGAGGGCGGAGGGCGGGTCCTGGCATGGGGCACGCCGGAAGATGTGGCGCGCGGAAAAGCCTCACACACCGCGCCGTTTCTCAGGAGGGCGCTCCGGAGATCCTCGGAAGCTTTTAGGATCTCATGCGGGACTTCCAGCAGTTCGAATTGCGGTGCAAGTGCATGACGGTCAGGATGAGGACTTCGGTTGTCTCGACGCGATCGCGGCCGCCGTGCGGGAACGGTGCGCAAGACATCGGCAAAAACGTCGTCAGGTCGTCGTGCGGCATGGTTTCAGAAGGGCCAGAATTTCTTCCGGTTCGGCGATGCCGGTAGTTCCGATCTTATGGAAGACTGATCGAATTGGCGGATTCCTGAAGCGGCGAAAACTGCGGAGCGAACCCTTCGACGAGGAGTTTTCGCAATCCAAAAAACGGAGTGGAGGTCGTTTTATTTAAAAGTGAGTCATTGTGTCGTATTTGAACGAGTCATTCCGTCTCTCTTTTATGTATTTTCAAGTGACGCGATGAAAGATCCTTCGTGTTTTCCGTCTCAATTCAGAAATTCACGAGAACCAGTCGGCTGGCATGATTCCTGCACAAGTTAAGCCTAACCCTAAAACCCTTAACGAAAGGAACCCACCATGAACCTGATTCCCTATTCCCGAGTTCGACATCCGCTCGATCTGTTCGGCGGGCTGTCGCAACTTCATCGCGAGCTGGATCGCTTCTTCGATTTCGGTCCGCGCGGTTTCCCGGCGGCTTCGGGACTTGAGCTGCTCGAAGGCACGTGGTCGCCGCCCGTGGACGTTTTCGATGAGAAGGAGGCGGTTCGCGTGAAGGCCGAGCTTCCCGGCTTGAAACAGAAGGAGATCGAGGTCTCCGTGCAGGGTAACACTCTGCTGATCAAGGGTGAACGCGCCCGGGACTTCGACGAGAAGCGCGAGAACTACCACCGCGTGGAACGCGTGTACGGCCAGTTTCATCGCGCGATCTCCCTGCCCGCTCCGGTGGACGCGGAGGCCGTGAAGGCGAGCTACAAGGACGGCCTCCTCGAGGTGCTTCTTCCCAAGAAACCGGAAGCCAAAGCCCGTCGCATCGAAGTGAACAACAACTAACCCCCATCCCCCGCCGCGCCGTCCTTTCTTGGGACGGCGCGGCACAACCAGGAGAACTCCTCATGAACAACACCTCCCGCAAGACGACCTCGATGGAAATGGAGAGGGCCTTTGTGGCGCCTCCCGCGAACATCCGGGAAAACATGGACGAAGTGATCGTCGAACTCGAGATGCCGGGTGTGGATCGCAACCGCTTGGACGTTTCGGTGGACGGCGACGAATTGATCGTCACGGGACACCGGCTTCACGAGAAGACCGATTCCACGCCGGTGTGGCGAGAAACCCGCGATGAGGATTTTCGCCGCAGCTTCACCCTCGGCGACCACGTGAATCGCGCGGCGATTTCCGCTTCGTTTCAGGACGGAGTGCTCACGCTCCGCCTCAGCAAGGCGGAGGACGTGAAACCGCGTCACGTGGAAGTCCAGTTTGCCTGAAGCATGAAAGCGGCAGGCGGCGGGAGCGCCGAGCTTCCGCCGCCGGCGGTCTTTTTTTATGCGGCCTCCAACTCGGCCGCAGGTTTCAGAGGGCGCGGCGCGATTCGCTTCCGGGCGCAGAGGCGAATGTTGGGGTCTCGTTCCGTAGGCCGGCAGGGGCTTGTCGGCAGGGTCTTGGCTTGTTGAGAGTCACACTTCTGCAACACCTCGAAAAACCGCTTCTTGAGGATTGCGTTTTGGAGCGGGACGGGCAGGATCGAAGTCCTGACGCGAGCTTTCCGCACCATGATCGTCCGGCTCCTTCCGATCCTGTTGGTTGCAGGGTGCGCCTTGCCTCTGGCCGGCTGCGGCCAACACCGACCAGCGCCTTCGTCGGCATCGCGTTCGCAGCCGTCCGGTGCGGAGCGGATGAACGTCGTGACGACGCAGGGCCGCGCTGAACGCCTCGCTTTTCCCGTGGAAGAGGAGGGCGCCTCGAAAGATGCCCGCGAAGGCGCCGCCCCTTCGCTTCTTGCCGTGAAGGCGGCGTCGGCGCCGAAGCTTGACGGAGTCCTGGAGGAGGTCTGCTGGCGCCACGCGAAACCGACGAAGGACTTCCAAAGGGTGTCCGGGCTGCCGGACGAAGCCGCGAAATGGGTGGTCGTCCGGGCCGCTTACGACGCGGAAGCGCTTTATGTGGGCGCCACGCTTTCCAAGCCGGGGCCAGGGCTTACGGCCACGGTCAAGGCCGCCGGCGGACGCGTCTGGATGGATGATGCGCTCGAAATTTTCTTCCTTCATCCGGAACATCGAGTCCCGTGCCAGGTGGACGTGAACGCGCTCGGGACGGTCTATGCCGGCGCGAGCGCGCCGGGGACGGAATGGAAACCGAGCGTGACTGCGGCCGCGACGATCGGCGAAAAGGCGTGGACGGTCGAGGTCCGCATCCCGTGGAGCGATCTTGGCGTGAAGGAACCCGGCGGCGCGCCGATCTCGATCCAGTTCCGCTACCTCGTGAACGGACAAAGCGGCTCCGCGAGCTGGGCGTCCGGCGACGTGGCCGATCCCGAAGGCTGGCTCGTCTTTCGCGCCGGTGACGTTCCGCCGCGTGCCGCCGCACCACGGGCTTCCGCGGCGAAACTTCCGTCGGAGAAGCGTGCCGGTGCGCCGGAGAAAGGGCTGCGGATCGCGCTCGATCGGGAACAGGCTTGGTTCGGCGACCGCGCGGCGACCGGCGTTCTCGAAGTCGGCGCCGATCTTGCGGCGGCCCAGGGAGAGCTGACGCTCCAGTTCTGGGATCGGAATCATGTGCTCGCCGAGAAAAAGATGGCGCCTGCCGTCGCAGGCCGCCACGGATTCGCGCTCGGCCTCGAGAATCTTTCCTCCGGCAACTATCGGGTTGTCGCAGATTTTCGGAGCGCCGCGGGCCGCGCGGAGGCGGCCGCTGAACTCGATCTGCGCGAAGGCGCGCCGCGGCCCGAGCGCAGGCAGGTCCGTCTCCTCACGAACTGGCCCGAGGGTTTTCCGGGCGACCTGGCCGCGCCGCTTTACGCGGCCGTCGCTTTCCCGGGTGGCGTGCTTCTCGATCCTGAACACGTGCGCGTCGTGGACGGCAAGGGCCGTGAGGTTTCCTGCCAGCACGAAGTCCTCGCGCGCTGGGGGCCTGAAGGCTCGATCCGTTGGCTGGCGCTTTATTTTCCAGGGCAGCGCTCCGAAAGCTATTCGGTGGAGTTTGGCGCGAAGGTGCGTCGCCAGGTTTCGAAAGGCCCCGCGGTGGCGGTCCGAGAAGGCGGCGAATCGCTGGAGGTGGACACGGGCGTGGCGCGATTCGAGTTGCCGAAGAAGGGGCCGCTTCTCGGCAAGGCGTGGCGCGGGGGGCAAGCGGTTCTCGCGGGAGGCGCGCCCTGCCTGCTCCTCGCCGACCAGGAGGGCGCGATCGCCGATGAGACGCGCGCCGAAGCGGGCGAAGCGCCGGTCGTCGAAGTCGCCGGCCCGCTCGTCACCATCGTCCGGCGCGAAGGGTTTTACCGGAAGAAGAACGGCGCGCGCCTCGGAAAGTATATCGTCCGCCTGAAATTTTTCGCGGGTTCGTCCACGGTTGCGATCCAGCATACGTTCGTCGCCACCGAAGACAGCAACAAGGTCCAGTATTCGGATCTGGCATTCCGCGTCAAACCCGCCTTCGGAGGGCCGTGGAAGGCGGTGTTCGACGATCGTCCCGTGCATGACGCGGTGGCGTGGGAAGGGACGCTGGATCCCGCCGCAGAAGACGGCGCCTATCTTTTTCAAGCGGTGAACCGGCACCACGGCCAGAGCACGGCGCGTTTCGAAATCGGGCAGCGCAAAGGCCGGGGCGCATGGGAAAAGGCGCGTGAAGGCGAGGTTGCGGGCGAATGGGGCGCGATCTCATCTGGCGGTGCGGGTGTGGCGGTGACGCTGCCGAACTTCGCGAAACTTTTCCCAAAGGAGATCGAGGCGGGACCCGAGGGGCTGACGGCGCACCTCTGGTCGAGTCGTGGCGGGCGCAAGCTCGATTACCGCGTTGCGACAGTGATCGAGTATCTGGGGCGGGACTGGGTGGAGAAGGCGTGCCGCAAGGGACTCAAGCCGTATCAGGGAGGTTTCGACGCGATCAAGGGGCTTTACACCAACGCGGCGGGAACCTCGCGCACGCATGATCTCGCGTTGCGTCTCTTCGGCGGCGCGACTGAGGAGGCCGCGCGCGAGGCGATGCTCGCCGATCAACCGCCGCTTGCGGTGCAGGATCCGGCCTGGCTGACCGAGACCGACGCTGTCGGGCCGCTTGCCCCGTTTGATCCGAAGGCCAACCCGCGGCAGGAGGCCTACGTGCGAAACTATGTCCGCGAGTTCCTGGTCGAGGTGCAGGACCGTTTCGATCTCGGATTTCTCGATTACGGTTCCGGCCCGCACACCTACGCAGGCCAGGCGGACACCGATCCGCGAAGCTCCGGATCGCTGGCGCTCTTTTATCGCTACAGCCACATGGACTACGGATTTCGTACGGCGATCTGGTGGCTTTACGCGCGTTCGGGCGATCGAATGTACCGCGACTACGGCGTGGCCTTGAACCGCCACATCGGCGACTTCCATTTCTCGCGTTGGGAAACCCCCGAGAGACCTCTTGGCGCGATGCTCGGCGGCGGACATTCCGAGGAAACACCGTTCTACTGGTCAGGCAATGGCGGCCGGGAGAAATGGGGCGGGCTTTCCGGCCATCAGGGCGTCGAGCTGAACAACCATCTCTATGACTGGTATCTTACGGGGGACCGTGCGGCGATGGACGGCGTGAAGGCTTTCGGGGAGACGTTCGCGAGACTTTGCGATCCGGCGGTCCTCCCGAACATCGGGTCCAGCTCCGACGAGAGCGTGCCGCAACTCTTTGCGGCGGAGCTTTACCGCGCGACCTGGGACCCGCGCTTCGGCCGCCTGTTGGCGGAGTGCCGCGACCGCCTGCTCGACCTTCGCACGAGCAACGGCCTCGCGAACCGCGACTACTGCGGCAACTACGCAAAGGTGAGCACCCATCTCATGCCCGTGGTGCGCGATTGGGAGGCCACCGGCAGCCATCTCGCCGCGCGCGCGCTCGAGAAGGCGTGCCGCCAGGAAATTCTCGGCAACGGTCCGCGAAACCACGGGGCGCCCGAAGCCGGCATGGGCTATCACGATTTCAGCGGCTTGTTCGCGTGGGCGGGGCTGCGCCTCACCGGAGACGCGCGTTACGCGGGCTGGATCCAGGAACGGATCGGGCGCACCGTCTGCCGCTACTCGGACACCGAAGGAAAAATCCGGTGGTTTCCCGGACGCGAAGCGCCCTACGACGGGCCGTGGGCGCCGGCCTTTCTCGGCAGCATCGCCTATGGCCTCGGGGTGGTCGCGGAAGCGCCGAAGCCTCTCGCGGCGTTCCCCGCGGTGACGACCGACGGTGACGTGTGGTTCGTCAAGGAAGCGGACCTCGAAGCGCGCGTCTTCATGGAGTTTCATCACGGCTGGGACCTCGCGCTGGAACACGTCCCGAAGATGCCCGCCTACCGCGCACGCGACAACGACGTCGGCCCCGTTCACCTCGATTTATTTCCGAACTACTTCGCGCGCGAGCGCAACGGGCTCGCCTCGGGCAACGGATCTCTCACGGTGCCGCGCGAAGCCATTCCGGGCGAGTATCGCCTGATCGGCGCGAAGGCGCTGGCAACGACCGCTGCGCAGATCGTGAGCGCCGCGCCGGAAGGGACGTTCCTGCGCGCGGAGAGCCTGCCGCCACGTCGGTGGTTCTTTCAGGTTCCGAAGGGGAAGAAGGGCGCGATTTACGCGACGGGGCCGATCGCCCTCAACGACGGCGGTTCGAGGCGCGCGATCCCCGCCGGCGTTTGGGTGGATCTCGAAGGCGGGCGGCAGGACCGCCTCATCCAGATCACCGCGGAACGGAATGTGTTCGTGCGTTTCAAGGGCGACCTGCCGCCCGTGTTCGCTGAGAATTCCGCGGAACGCTTCTTCCTCCCGAAGAACGCGCCGCCCGCCGCGCCGATCGGCGAGCTCGAGAAACCCGAGGCGTTGTATGTGCCAGGGTTTACGGGTATCGCGGGCGACCAGGCGCTTCTGTTCAACGGGACGCGCGCCCTGACGCTGCCCTTCGGGGAGCGCAGGGAGGACGAAAGCTGGACGCGCTTCTCGCAAACGCGCGGCACACTCGAATTCTGGTTCAAACCTCAGTGGACGAGCCGTCTTGAAGTGAAGGAGCGGACGATCCGCTTCCTTGCCGAGGGGATGTGGGGACTCGCATACCGCCTCGAACCCGGCGGCGTCAACAAGCTCGAGTTCACCGTGCCGGTCGCGAAAAACCTCAAAGGCCACACGCACCTCGCGCGCGTGCCGGTCGAGTTCGAGCAGGGGCGCTGGTATCACCTCGCGCTCTGCTGGGACACCCTGCCCGAGCGCGGTTGGATCGGCGAGATGTATCTCGACGGGCAAGGCTACGGCGACGGCAAGGCGGTCGGTCTCGGGCGTTTTGCGGAAGGCGAACACGCGAAATTTTTCACGACGCCCTGGCTCGCGGCGGCGCTCAACCGCCCCGTGAGTTTTCCGGGGGAATTCGACGCCGTCGTGGACGAGGTTCGCGTGAGCGACATCCCGCGCTATCCGACGCCGTTCGAGCCGATCCGTCGCGCGCCGTTTGAGGCGGACGGACATACGACGATCCTCCTGCATCTCGACGGGACGACGGCTTCCGCCGCCGCCCCCTCCGGCGCTCCGCCTGGAGAAGCCGTGCTGACCCCCTAAATGACGCCTCTGCGGTGCGGATCTCCCCTCTTGATTTCTCCCTTGGGAAGAGGGAGAACCCGGAAATGGCCGCCGTGCGGCGCGCATCTCCGGCCACACCGCGCCTTTCTTCTCCCAAAATTTTCGAAAAACCGTTCCTTTTCGACGGCTGCGAAGGGATTCGGAGTTTTCAAGGGGAGGAGAGGATCGGAAAATTCCTCCCGGAGAGCGGCGGCCCACGCCTGTTTCCATGATTTCCTCTAAACCCAGCGCGCGCGTTCTCCGTTTCGGTTCCGCGGCCGCCGCACCCGGCCGCAAGGCGTGGGGACAGATCTTCGTCCGCGAGGGGAAACGCGCGGTCCGCATCCCGACGGCGGTGGTCCACGGGGCGCGCCCGGGACGGCAGGTCGTCCTGATCGCGAACCAGCACGGCGGAGAGGTCAACGGGTTTGAAGCGGTGCGCCGTTTCGTGGAGGGCGTGGATCCGCGCAAGGTGCGCGGCACGATCTTCGCCGTGCCTTCCGCGAATCCCGAGGCGGCCGTCCGCGGCAAGCAGGCCCTCGACGAACGCCGTCCAGAGGCCTCCGGGATCGGATATTTCACGCCGTACAACATGAACCTCCTGTGGCCGGGTCGCCGTGGCGGAAGCCTCGTCGCGCGGGTCGCCCGCGAAATTTGGGAGCGCGCCGTTCTCGCCCCGCACGCGAAGGCGAGCCTCGTCCTCGATCTGCACGGCCACGAAGGGCCGTCCGCCGTTTACGCGGGAGACGAGGTCGCCGTGACACTCGGCGTTGCGACCGGTCTGCGCCATGTGCATTTCACGCGCACGAAACGGACGCCCGACCGCCCTCGCCAACTGGAAACGCTTTGCCGTGAGGAAGGGATTGGGGCGTTGACCGTAGAACTCCACCGCCAATTCGAGCTGGTGGACGCGTCCTGCGCGGAGGGCGTGCGCGCCATCGAGAACCTGTTGATCGCCGCCGGGGTGCTCCGAGGGCGGACGCGCTACGCGGGCCCCGCGTTCATCCACGACCCATGGCACGATCATTTCGAGAAGCCCGATCCGAAACAGCCTTCGTTTTGGATGCCGAAGGCGCGCCACCGAGGATTGGTCCTTTTCCATAAACGCAATGGCGACCTCACGCGCAGGGGCGAAACGGTCTGCGAGGTGTTCGATCCGTTTCTCGCGAAGCGGGTCGAAGTTCATCGCTCCGGCATCCACGGGATCTTCGATGGACGCCGGCTCCCGCAGGTCGAGGGAGTGATCCCCGGTGCCGCGTGCGCGGCCGGAATCCGCCTCTGTCTTGTCGCCCGCTGCCGCCGCGCCGATCCCGCCGCCGCCGCCCGCCGCGTCCCGTCTCTTCTCCCGCCTGTTTCCGGATCTTCCACGAATGAAGGCGTTGCCTGAACTGGTGATCCTCGCGCCGCGCGATCCGGCGCTTGCTCGAAAGACGGCCGCGCGGATGGTGGAGCTCGGAATCCATTTTCCGTTTCTTTCTCCGGGAGATCGTTTGCCGGCGGAACTGCCCGACGATCTCCGCGGGTGCAAGGGGGTGGTCCTGTCCGAGGCGGCGGCGCCTCCTCTCGAGGCGCGCCTCGCGGAATTTGCGCGCTCCGGCGGACGCGTCATGCGGTGGAGCGAGGACGACTGGCAAAAAGAATCCGGCATCGAGCGCGTCGCCGTCCGCTGCGCGCTTACGCTCCGGAATCCTGCGATGCGGGCGCGGAGAGAGGCTCTCGCCGACCGTGAGGTTCTCGAGGCCGCCCTCTCCTGGGGCGCGACCTACCGGCTGGATCGTTGGAGCGACGTGCTGCGCCATCAGATCGAAGGCTTCCTTGGCGCCCACGCGCTCGATCCGCACGGGGACTTTCTCGATCGGGCGGCCTCCCTCGTGGAGCGCGCCCTGGAGATCGCGCCCCGTCCGGCCGACAATTGCGATCACATCTCCTGCCTCGCGCCGATCCTCGATTTCACCGAGGCGACCGGCCGTCGAGACCTCCTCGGACCCTGCCGCCGCATGGCCGGCGAATACCTGCGTTCCGCGTCCAGATACCGGGGAGTCCTGTCGAATTTCACGTGCGACAACGAAGCGGGCCTCGCCCGCGCGGAAATCGCCTTCCAGGTTTGTCCCGCGCTGGCGCGCCTTGGGAGGCATACCGGGGAATCTCGTTATGCCGATCTCGCAGGGGAACAGATCCTGCTCAGCGACGAGATCCTGCGGGTCGAGCCTTCAGGGTTGTGGACGCTTGGCGTGGGCGACGGTGGACGCACGCCGGCGCTTTGGGGGCGCGGTGCGGTGTTCGGGTTTCGCGGCGTCGTGGACACGCTGGCGGAACTCGGCCCGGCGCATCCCGCGCGCGAGCGGCTCCTCGGGATCGCGCAACGGATGGCCGCCGCGTTGCGCGCGTTTCAGCAACCCGAAGGGACCTGGCGCCAGGTGCTCGACGAGCCGTCCGTCGAGATGGAGTGCAGCGCGACGGCCTGGGCGACCGCGGGCTTGGCGAAGGCCGTGCGCCTCGGCATGCTAAGCCCGGATTACGCGGAGTGCGTCCGCCGCGGCTGGCTCGCGACCAAGCGCAACACCTGGGAAGGAATGCCCGTGAACGCCTGCCAGTCCGTGACGGCGTCGAGGGACCCGGAATATTACCGCCATCGCCCCTTCCTGCGCCCCGCCCCTTACGGACATTTCCCGGCGGTTGCGGCGGTCGAGTTTTTGCGGTTTCAATTGGCGGCCGTTCGTTTTACAGTGCCCTTGCTTTAGGGGGTGGATCATCGCTCCGGCGCTTGCGCCGGGGAGGAAAGTCCGGGCTCCCGGGCCAGGTTGCCCCGCGAAAGCGGGGGCGCGTCGTTAGCGCAAGCGCGATGCGACGGAAAGTGCCACAGAAAACAGACAGCCTCGCGCGCCGCGCAAGCGGAGCGCGGGGTAATGGTGAAAAGGCGGGGTAAGAGCCCACCGGCCGACGGGTGACTGTCGGCGCACGGCAAACCCCAACCGGAGCGAGACCAAATAGGGGGCGATTCGAGCGCGGCCCGGCTCGTCAACAGCCCCGGGTAAGGTCGCAGTCCCGCGAGAGCGGGGCCCTCGACCGCGGCCCAAACCGCGGCGCGGGGAGAGAAATGATGATCGCGGCCCGGGTGACCGGGCCGGACAGAACCCGGCTTACAGCCCCCGAATTCCAACCCCGTCCCGCGCGGCGGCGCGCGGGACGGGCCCTTTTCATCATGATGAACGCTCAGGCGGGACTGTTCTGGATGGTGCTCGGGCTTTACGGGCTCGGACTGTTCTTCGCCCTTTGGCGCCTGGCGGGGGCGCGGGCGTATCGTCTCTGGCCGAAGCTGGCGATCGTTCTGCCCGCGTTCCTCCTGCACACAGGTTTTCTCTGGGAACATGGATTGGCGCAGGGACGGTGTCCGGTTGCCACGTTCTTTGAGACCCTCGTGTTCATCGCGTGGTGCGTGGTGGCGCTCCAGCTCGCACTGAGCCTGGCGTTCCGTCTGAATTACCTCACCGTTTTCGCGATGCCGTTGGTCCTGCTGTGCCTGCTGGCCGCCCTCGCCGTGGGTGACCGCGCGGCGGCGCGGATCGGTGCGCGCGGCATCTGGCTCGGGACGCATGCCGCCGTAGACATCCTCGCGTTCGCGGCGCTTGCGCTTTCCGGCGTGGCGAGCCTCATGTATCTCATCCAGGAGTTCCAGCTCCGCCGCCATCGTCTTTCGACGAGCTTCATGCTTCTGCCGCCGATGCTCCGCCTGCAATCGCTGGCGACCTGGCTCCTCGCGGGAGGATTTCTCCTGTATACCGCCGGCCTTGTCGGCGGCGTGGCGGCGCTCGTCATCCAGAAAACGGCGCATACCTGCGCCGACGCCAAACTCCTGTGGGCCGCGGGAGTCTGGTTCTACTATCTCGTGCTGGTCGTCGGGCGCACCGGCGGGCGTTTGTCGGGGCGGCGCTTCGCATGGTTGTGTCTCGGCGGCGCGGTCTTTGTCCTCGCCACGTTCGCGCTGGCGAACGCCTGGTCGGGATTTCACCGTTTCGACGCCTGACCCGAGATGAAGCCTGCCGGGAAGATGGAGCTCGTGGCGATGGGCCTCAGTCATCACACCGCGCCCGTGGAGGTGCGCGAGCTTTTCGCCGTTTCCGAGGCCGACCTTGGCGCGGCGCTGGTCGAACTTGCCGGCGACGGCGCGCACGGGGCGGTGTTGGTGAGCACCTGCAACCGCGTCGAGATCTGGGCCGAGGGCGAGGAAGGCGAAGGCCTTCGCGCCGCGATCGAGGCGTTCTTCCGCCGCCGCGGCCTTGCGGAAGCGCATCGGGAGGCCTTGCGGTTCTGGCGGTTGCCGGACTCGGTGCAGCGCCTCTACGAACTCGCCTCCGGACTCGATTCGATGGTGGTGGGGGAAACGGAAATTCTCGGTCAAGTCAAGGAAGCCTATCGCATCGCGCACGAAGCGGGGCGGACGGGACCGCTGCTGAACCGCCTGTTCCAAGGAGCGTTTGCCGCCGCGAAAGCAGTGCGTTCGGCGACGCGCATCGGCAGGGGGAGTGTCTCCGTGGGATCGGTCGCCGCCGATCTCGCAGGCCAGCTTTTTGGCGACCTGACCACGCGAGGCGTCCTCCTGCTCGGGGCGGGGGAGATCGCGGAAACGGCGGCGCGCGCGCTCCTTGCGCGCGGAGCGACGCGCATCCGGGTGGCCAACCGCTCCGCGGAACGGGCGCAAACTCTGGCCGCGCAACTCGGCGGGGAAGCGGTTCCGTGGGAGGATTGGGCGTCCGCATGCGAAAGCGTCGCGGTGCTGCTCGCGTGCGCCTCCGCTCCGGAGCCAATCGTGACGTCCGCGCGGCTCGCATCGGTGCTGGCGCGGCGGAAGGAACCCCTTTTCGTCATGGATCTCGCCGTGCCGCGGAACGTGGAGCGGTCAGCGGGCGATCTCGACGGCGTGTATCTCTACGACATGGACGACCTGCAGGTGATCGCGGAACGGAACCTCGCCGCGCGGCAGGAAGAGATCGCGACGTGCCGTCAGATCCTTCGCGCAAAGGTCGCGGAATTCTTCCGCTGGATGGAGGCCCGGGAACGGATCGCAGGAGGCCGCGCATGAGGGAGCGCCCGCTCATTCTCGGAACGCGCGGTAGCGCCCTCGCCCTCGCACAGGCCAACTTGGTGCGCGCAATGCTCCACCGCGCGTTCCCCGCGCTCGCGCTGGAGATCCGGATCATCAAAACCACCGGCGACAAACTGAAGACCGCATCGCTCGCCGCAAGCGGCACGAAGGGGCTTTTCACCCGGGAACTTGAACAGGCGCTGCTCCGCGAACGCGTGGATCTCGCAGTCCACAGCCTGAAGGACCTGCCCACCGACCTTCCCGCCGGGCTCGACCTCGGCGCCGTGCCCGCGCGCGAGGACGCGCGCGACGCGCTGGTGGCCGCCGCCCCCGCCGTCCTGGATTCGCCCGGACGCGTCTTCACGTCGAGCCCGAGGCGGGCGCTGCAGGCGAAGCTGCTGTGGCCGGAGTGTGGAGTGCGCGAAATTCGGGGCAATCTCGAAACGCGCCTTGCGAAGATCGCGAAGGCGCGGGAAGGCGACGCGCTGCTCGTCGCGGCGGCCGGCCTCCGGCGCCTCGGCTTTCTCGAGGGGAGCGCAGTTCGCGGCACGCTGCGCCACGAGCCGGTGCTGCATTTTCGGCTGCTCGGCACACGCGAGATGATTCCGGCGCCCGGTCAAGCCGCCATCGGGATCGAAATCCGCGCGGACGACGGGCGGACGCGTGAGCGGCTCCGCGCGGTGCACGACGTGCCGACATGGTTCCGCGTCCGAGCGGAAAGAGCGTTTCTCCGCGCGATGGGCGGGGGGTGCGCCGCGCCGATGGCCGCCCACGGCGTTGTCCAGGCGGAGCAGCTCGAGCTTTTCGCCTTTTCGGGCGGCGAGGGAACGCAAATCTGGCGCGGAAGCCGCGAGGGGCGTCTGCGCGACGCGGAAGTCCTGGGCGCCGCCCTTGCCGCGGAGGCCCTCGGCGCGGCATCCTGAACCCAAGAAACGACGATGTGCGCCACGCCCTTGAAAATTCTGGTGGTGGACAACGAAGATTTCCTCCGGACCCTCCTGGACGAAATCCTGCGTACGCTCGGTTTTCAGCCCGCGATCTATGGCGACGCGCAAGCTGCGATCGAGGCCTTCCGCGATGCGATGGCAGGCGGAGAAGGCTTCGATCTCGTCGTGCTCGACCTGCGTTTGGCGGGAGAGATGGACGGCGTGTCCTTGTTGAGGGAGCTGAGAAAAACGGATCCGAACGTGAAGGCTCTCGCGATTTCGGGGCGCCTTGAGGAAGGACTCGCGGTCCCGCCAGGCTTTCAAGGGTTTCTCTCGAAACCCTTTCGGATCAAGGCGCTGGCCGACGCGCTGACCGCTGTGCGAAACAGCGTGATTTCACCGAGCTGATCATGGCGCGCCCCCGCAGAGGCACGGTTTTTCTCGTCGGAGCGGGGCCTGGAGACCCCGGTCTCCTCACCGTTCGCGGGCTTGAGCTTCTTCGTCGCGCCGAGGTCGTCATCCATGACAACCTCTGCAATCCGGCGCTTCTCGGCGAGGCGCCGGAAGGCGCGGAAATCGTGGATGCGGGCAAACACTCGGGGAGTCCGACGCCGCGCCAGGCGCACGTCCTGCGCCGGATGATCCGTCGGGCGCGGGAGGGGCGGAGCGTCGTGCGTCTCAAGGGGGGCGATCCCTTCGTGTTTGGCCGCGGGGGAGAGGAGGCCGAGGCGTTGGCCCGCGCGAAAATCCGTTTCGAGATCGTGCCGGGGGTCACCTCGGCCATCGCCGCGCCGGGAGCGGCCGGCATCCCCGTCACGCATCGGGCGCGCGCTTCGGGATTCGCGGTCGTGACCGGCCACGAAGACCCCGCGAAGAAAGGGGACGTCGTGGATTACGGCGCGTTGGCTCGGTTTCGCGGCACGCTGATCTTCCTGATGTCCGTGCGGCGCCTGGACGACGTCGTCGCCCGCCTCCGCGCCGCCGGAAAGCCCGCCGCCACGCCCGCGGCCCTGGTGCGCTGGGGAACGCGCGCTGCGCAGCAGACCCTTGTGGAGCGCCTCGATCGGATCGCCGTGCGGGCCGCGGCGGCGGGCTTTCGTCCGCCCGCCGTCTTCGCAGTTGGAGAAACGGTCGCCTGCCGTTCGGCAATCTCCTGGATCGAGAAGCGTCCGATGTTCGGGGCGCGCGTGCTCGTCACGCGCGCCCGTCGCCGCGCGCACGAGCTTTGCGCGAAGCTGCAGGATCTCGGGGCGGAGGCGTTGTCCGTGCCGATGATCGAAACGCTTCCGCTTCGGAACCGCGCGGTTGCCGCTGCGGCGCGCCGCGCGGACGCCTGGGACTGGATCGTTTTCTCGAGTGCGGAAGGCGTGGACGGATTTCTCGGTGCGGTGCTGGCGGAACGGGGCGACCTACGGGCGCTCGGGAGCGCCAGGCTCGCCGCGGTGGGCGAGGCGACCGCCGCGCGGCTCGCAGCACGCGGGTTGCGCGCCGCCCTCGTCGCGCGAGAGGGGACCGCCGCCGCGCTCGCGCGCGCGCTGTGCAGGCGAGGAGACTGGCGCGGAAAACGGGTGTTGCTGCCGGGATCAGCCATCGGTGGACGGGTGCTCGAGCGGGCGCTTTGTGCGCGTGACGCCGACGCACGATTCCTGCCCGTTTATCGGACGCGCCGTCCGCGGTGGACCTGGGAAATCTCCACCTTGGAACAGTCGGAGGTGGAAGTGGCTGTGTTCACGAGCTCCTCGACCGTGCGGCATTTCGCGGCGCTGTTGAAAGGCCCGCGTCTGTCGCGTCCGTGCGCGCGGAGGCTCCGTGGTTGCGCGCATGTTTCCATCGGGCCCTCGACCACGGCGGCCTTGCGGCGGGAAGGGTTTCGCGTGGCCGCCCAAGCGCGCCGTCCGACGGTCGAGGCGTTGGCGGCCGCGGCGGTGCGCGCGTGGCGCGAACGGCGCCGCCGCCGTTGATTTTTCCGCGTGCGGAACCTAACTCTCGTCCGGCCCATTCCCGATGACCTACGAACACGCCCTCCGCTGGTTGCGCCTGGAGTCCGCCGAGCTCGCGACGCTCTATCCGACGCCGCGCCTCGATTATCGAGGACGGACGATTGCCGTGGAGACCGTCCGGGCCTATCTCGTTCAGGAAGAGCGGCGGTTTGCGGAGGCGATCTCCATGCTGCCGCCGCCGCCGCGTCCCGGGATGCGCCTGATCGAAATCGGGATTGCATACGGTTTTCTCGCGGCGCTGGCGAAGGCGGCGGGTTGGGCCGCCGAAGGGCTCGAAGTGCCCGAGAACATCCCCGTCTATTGCGCGTTCGCCCTCCACCACGAAATCCCCGTCCACCCGGGAAAGCTTGGCGTAAAACCGCTGGACCTTCCCGAAGGTCGCTATGGGGCCGTGATCTTTTCGGAGGTGCTCGAACATCTACGGCTCCCGACACCGCTTGTGTTCCGCGAACTCCACCGCATCCTTGCCCCCGGAGGCTACTTGCTGCTGACCACGCCGAATATGGCGCGGCTGTCGAATGTGGCGAAGCTCCTGCTTGGCAGGAATGTCGTCGAGGCTTTCCCCGAGGATGCCGAATGCGAGAACGCCACGGAACTCCTCACTCATGTGCGCGAATACACGATGCGCGAGCTGCGCCAGGGGCTCGCACACGCGGGGTTCGACGAGGTCTCCGCTCGCTACAGCGCCTGCATGGAGCGCCGCAAACTCCGCCGGCTCCTCACCGCGTGGATTCCCTGTGGGCGCGGCAACCTCATGATCCTGGCGCGGAAACGCGCGTGAAAATCTGCTTCCTCCTCAGCACGTTCGCCTACGACGGGATCAAGCGGTCCGTCGTCCATTGCGCGAACGCGATGCACGACCTCGGACATGAGGTCTGGGTCGGCGTCCTTCACGACTGGCCCGGCAAGGTGAGTCTTCGCGACGACCTCCGCATCCCCGCCGCGCGCGTGGCGTCCTGGGACGGACTGGGGCAGGGGAGACGCGAGCTCGCCATCTGGAATTTTTTCCGCCGGGAACGTTTCGACGTCGTTCACACGAACACGCGCAAGATGAACCACGTCGGGCGTTGGGTCGCCCTTGCTGCCGGCGTGCCCGCGGTCTTCGCATCCGAAGACAACCTCTGCCTGAACCGCTCTTGCCTCACGCGCACGGAGGACCGTTTTCTCGCTGCGCGTTCGAGCGGCGTGATCATGATTTCCGAAGCCGTGAAACGGTCTTTCCTCGAGGTGGAACGGCTGCCGGAGGAGAAGCTTTCCGTCGTGTATTACGGGCTGCCGTTGGAACGGTTTGCAAAAGCGCGCCGGGGAGAGGCGTTCCTCCGGGACTTTCGCGCGCGGCTGGCCGTTCCCGAAGGGCCCACGGTGGTGGTCGCGGCGCGTCTCGATCCGATGAAATCTCTCGATACCCTCCTCGAGGCCGCCCGCCTCGTCCGGGCGCGGATGCCGAACGCGCAATTCGTGCTCGCCGGCGACGGGCCTGAGGATGCAAAGCTGCGCGCGCTCCGCGACGAAAACAAGCTGTCGGGTGCCTTCCATTTTCTCGGTGCGCGCGCCGACGTGGAGGACGTGCTCCAACTGGGCGACGTCGTGGCGCTCTGCTCGGCGTGGGAAGGGATCGGCCTTTCGCTCGTCGAAGGAATGGCCCTCGGACGGCCCGTAGTCGGAACGAACGTGGCGGGGATCAATGAGGTCGTCGAGGAAGGACGCAACGGCACGCTCGTTCCGCCGAAGGAACCGGCCGCGTTCGCCGCCGCCCTCGTCCGCCTGCTTGACGACGCTCCGCTGCGAGCGCGTTTGGCCGAAGGAGGACGCGAGGTGGCCGCCGAAAAGTTTGACGCGCAAAAAAACGCGAAGCGCCTCCTCGCGCTTTACGAAACGGCGCGGCACGGGTAAGAGCGCGGTTGTCTTGAGTTTTAAGGCGGTTACACTTCCGGCTTCCATGAAGCCTCCCAGGAAATCTCCCCGCCTCGTCCTCATGCCGGGCTGCAAGAGCCATCAGTTATTTCGCACCCCGCGCGCCCTCTTTGAGAAACGAAGCGGCTATCCGCTGCGGATGTGCCGGTATGTGGCGGAAGCGATGGCGGCGCGGATCGCGGAGTCCAAAAAGCAATTTCGCTGGAAGTTTTTCCGCGGTGACTTCCATTCGCATACCCAGCACAGCGACGGGATCGGAACGGTCGCGGAGACCGCCGAGATGGCGAAGGCCGCCGGGCTCGATTTCCAGTTCGTGACCGACCACTGGGGGATCACTCAGGCGCCCGAATGCCGTGAGCATGGGCTTTGGGTCGGACAGGAGCCCAAGACCGAACTTCATCATCTCGGAGTTCTCGGGCTCCGGTATGCCTATGTCCCCGGAGGAAAATTCCTGGAAGACTGCGCCGACCTTCAGAGGCGCGGCGCCACGTGGTTCATCCCTCACCCGACCGGCTGGTGGCCCCAAAGGCATTATCCCCAGGCCGCGTGGAGCATCCTCGAAAAACTGACGGCGCCTTTTCTCATGGAAATCTGCAACGGCGCCAACAATCTCATCAATGCCTTTGATCATACCGATGCCTGGGCGATCACTCTGTGGGATCGCCTCCTCCGCAAGAGGCGCAAAGTTCACGCGATGGGCAACACCGACGCCCACGCCCCGCACGCGATTGGGATGGTGTGGAACGGCGTCTTCGCCGCGCGGCGCTCGGAGCGCAACATTCTCGCCGCGGTACGGTCCGGCCGAAGTTTTGTGTCCGATGGCCCCTTGCTCCAAACGACGCTCGGCCGTGCGGGGATGGGCATGGAAGCCTCTGGGCGCGACCGCAAGGAAGGGCTCCGGATCACCGCAGCAGACTCCGCCGGCCTCCTCGCGATCCGCGTGATCGGCGACGGACGCCGCCTCGCGGCGTTCGACGCACGCGGGCGCGCGGCCTGGGTTCGGACGCTGGCGGTTCCGCGCCGTGTCCGAGCCTATGTCCGCGTCGAGGCGATCGCGGAGGACGGCCGCCGCGCCTTTTCGAATCCGATCTATCTGCGGTGACCGGGCCGCCCGCCGCCTTCCATCGCGTCGGGCCGACGGCAAAAAGGCTCCGTCCCGAAGGAGTCGGAACGGAGCCTCAAAAGCTTTGCAGATCGCCTTGCGGCTTCCGCAAAAAGGCTATTTCACGTGCTTGTTGACGAGCTTGGTCATCTCGAACATCGAGACGACCTTCTTGCCGCCGAACACGGCCTTGAGCGCGTCATCGGCGTTGATGTTGCGCTTGTTTTTCTTGTCCTGCAGGCCGTTCTTGCGGATGTACGCCCAGAGCTTTTTGGTGAGCTCCGTGCGGGGTATCGCCTTGCTCCCGACCACTGCGGCGAGCGCCGCGTCGGGCTGAACCGGCTTCATGAATGCGGCATTGGGCTTGCGAGCCATGATTCTGTTCCTCCTTCGTTGTGGGTTGGTTGACGACCTCCCGTGAGACAGCTGCCGTCTTTCCGGGAAATCACGTGGCGGACTTCTGCCAGATTTTGGCGCGCCGCGCAAGGGTTTCTTCGATTTTTCCATGAAGATTTTCGCGGAGGGACAAAGGCGGCGCACTTCGCATCCCGGGCAATCCGGCCCTCGGGCGAAGCATCGTCGTCGCCCATGCCAGATCAACCAGTGGCTCACGTCCCCCCATTGCTCCTTCGAAAACAACCGCATCAGATCGCGCTCGACGCCCTCGGGCGTTGTCTCGCGCGACAGGCCGAGCCGCCCCGCCAGACGCAGCACGTGCGTGTCCACGCACACCCCCTCGTCCTTTCCCCAAACCACGTTCAAGATCACGTTTGCCGTTTTCCGCCCGACGCCGTCGAGCGTGATCAGCTCCTTCATCGTGTCGGGGACCCGCCCCCTGAAACGTTCCGTGACCGCCCGACAACAGGCGCGGATCATCTTCGCCTTGTTCCGGTAGAAGCCGGTGCTGTGGATCATTTCTTCGAGGTCTTTTTGCGGGATTTCCGCCAGCGTCCGCGCATCCGGACATCTCCGGAACAACGTGGGCGTCACCAAGTTCACACGCTTGTCGGTGCATTGCGCCGAGAGGATCACCGCCACGAGCAGTTGGATCGGGGATTCGAAGTTCAGCTCGCACTTGGCGTCGGGATACGTTGCCGCCAACGTTGAGGCGAGCTTCTTCAACCGTTTCAGGGTCGGCTCGGAAGAGGGCATGGAACGCTCCGGGGGAAAGTTCGCGGCCGCGTTCAATACAAAAACACGTTTCGCCGCGCGATGAGCGTGTTCGTCGCTCCCTCGGGGACGAAGGCGATTTCCACCGTGGCGACTTTTCCTTTGCGCACGGAGCCTTTCATGACTTCATAAGGAACCGCGAAGCGAAAGGTCAGGTCGCGCACCGTGAAAAAGCTTCCGTATTGTTCCCAGTGAAAGTTCGTCGCGCCGATCGCAAAGGTATTGTCGTAGAGCGGACGGCGGAGCGTCATTCCGCCGTTCTCCGTCGCGCCGCCGCCGAGGCTCACGTTCATGGACGTATAGACCTGGACCCGCAGGCTGCCGCCCCACGCCACTTGGTTGGTCGCCGCATCCGCCAATGAAAAATAGGCCGTCAATTGCCCGTCGGCCGCCCACGGCACGAACTTGAGGATCCAACACGGCGGCCCGCCGGCCCCCGGTGTCGCGGCGGGCCGGGAGAACTCGCATGAGGCGAGGCTGAGCGCGAGGATGGCCGCTGCGAGGCGCGGGATTCCGGGCCGCTTCCCGATCCGTTGGAGAAACCGTCCCTCCGCCTTTCGGTTGCGGCAAGGAAACCGCCCGCCGGCGCCGAATCCAGTCGTCGGAAGCGTCCTGCACCGCGCATGGATTTGCTTTTCCAAGAGGTCTGAAGCTTGCCTAAAACCGGATCTTTTGACCATAGTGAACCTCCATGCGCACCGTTCATATCGGCCTCGCCGGATTCGGAACCGTAGGAAGCGCCGTCTTCCGCAATCTTCAGAGCAATGCCGAACTGCTCGCGCGTCGCTGCGGCATGCGCCCTGAGATCGTCGCGATCGCTGCGAAAAATCTTTCCTCCCGCGCGGGCGGAGCGGAGCGGGCGGCCGCGCGCCTCCTCGTCCGCGACCTTGACGTCCTCGTCGCCGATTCGCGTGTCGAGCTGATCGTCGAGCTCATCGGCGGTTGCGGCGTTGCGCGCCGTCTCATCCTCTCCTCGCTTCGTGCCGGGAAACCCGTGGTCACCGCCAACAAAGCCCTTCTCGCCGAACACGGACGCGAAATTTTCATCGAGTCTCGGAGGCACGGCGCCCCCGTATGGTTCGAGGCCAGCGTCGCCGGAGGCATCCCGCTCATCCAAGCCCTTCGCGAAGGCCTGGTCGCCAACCGCTTCCGCCTCCTCTACGGGATCGTCAATGGCACCTGCAATTACATCCTTTCCCGCATGACCCTCGAAGGCGCCGGATTCGAGGAGGCGCTTCGCGAGGCGCAGGCCCAGGGTTTTGCCGAAGCCGATCCCACGTTCGACATTGACGGCTACGACGCCGCCCACAAGGCCACCGTGCTCGCATCTCTCGTGGCGGGAGGCTGTGTGAACTTCCGCAAAGTGCCTGTCGAAGGCATCCGTCACATCACCGTCGAGGATATCCGGTTCGCGCAGCGTCTCGGATACGCCCTCAAGCTCCTCGCCATCATCCGGTCGCTCGGGCCGAACCACGTCGAAGTCCGCGTTCATCCCACCCTCATCCCGGTCACCAACCGCCTCGCCTCCATCCACGGCGTCACCAACGCCGTCATGGTCCGCGGCAGCGTCGTCGGCGATGTCGAGTTTTCCGGGCCGGGCGCGGGCGGCGACGCCACCTCCAGCGCGGTGATCAGCGACCTCATGGAAGCGGCGCGCCACGTCGTGCTGCAAAAGGAGCGCGTCAAAGGCGCCCCGTTGCCTCAGCCGCCTTCAGCGGTCGGATCCGTCGCGTCGCGCGTGGCGCCGGCGGAATCCATCGTCTCGCGCTACTACCTCCGCCTCGGGGTTTTGGATCGCCCCGGCGTGTTGGCGCGCATCGCCTCGATTCTGGGCGCTGCGAAGATCGGGATCTCTTCCGTCCTTCAGCCTGAAGGGCACGAAGGCCGTGTGGTTCCGCTGATTTTGATGACGCATGACGCGCGCCACGGCGCGATGCTCGGGGCGTTGGCCCGCATCCGCCGTCTGCCGGTGGTCAAATCCCGCCCGGTCGTCCTCCGCGTCGAAACCTTCGAGTCGTAAGAAGGAGGAGGGCGCGGTCCGGGGCGTCAAGCTTGGCGCCGGCGGCGCCAGCGCGAAATTGCGTCAAGCGGCGGCGCGCGTCAGGCCGAAGAGCGGAAGTGTTTCGGCGGCGACCGCGCGGCAGGAGGCGAGTTCGAGTGTCGCGCACGGTTCACGCTGGTGCGCGACCGTGACCTTGACGCGCGACGCGCCGAGCTCCTCCAGTCCGCGGCGCATCGTTTCCTCGGCGAGATCGGGACGGTTGCAGTCTTCGCTCAAGTGCGCGAGGAAGACGTGGGAGAGACGGTCGCTCACGATCCGCTCCAGCGCTCGCGCGGCCTTTTCGTTGCTCAGATGTCCGTGGCTGCCCGAGATCCGTTGCTTGACCGCCCACGAGCGGTTCGGATCCTCCATGAGGAGGCGGTGCTCATGATTCGCTTCCAGAACGAGGGCCTCGGCCTGGCGCGCCTTGTCCGCGACCAGGGCCGTCACTTGGCCGAGGTCCGTGACGAACGCCACGCTCCGGGATGCCGCGCGAAAGAGGAACCCCACTGGATCGCAGGCATCGTGCGGAATGGAAAACGGATCCACGTCGAAGTCGCCGACGGCAAAGGGTTCTCCGGTGCGGAAGATGCGCCAGTCGAGGTCGAGGGCGTCTCGGGCGCCGCGTCTCGACGCCTCCAAGGTCGCGCAGCGGGTCTCCTGATTCGTAAACACGGGCAGCTCGTGACGCGCGGCGAAGACGCGGAGGGCCGAGGTATGGTCGTCGTGTTCGTGAGTGAGCAGGATGCCGTGAAGGTCAGACGGCGCGCGATCCACGGCGGCGAGATGCTCCTGGATCCGCGTCGCGCTCAAGCCGGCATCCACGAGCAGACGCGTGCCGTCGGTTTCGAGGAGGGCGCAGTTCCCCTTGCTGCCGCTGGCGAAAATAGTCAGACGAACCGACACGCCTCCCACGCTAGGCGTCGCTCCGGGGATGCCAAACGAAAAACGTGGAGAGAATGGTCAAATCAACCAATCTTGCCGGGAAAAATGCGCGAAACGCATGAGCTCACGCTTTCGCGAGGATCTGTGGTCTCTGCGCGCGCCCGCTTCCTGCTATAGTAGATGCCTTCTCCATGCCGACTCCGTCGCTCCAGCAGATTCAGAAACTCGGCTTGCAGCAGACGCTCTCCCCGCGAATGCAGCAGTCGCTGCGGATCCTTCAGGCGCCGGCGCTCGAGCTCGCCGCGATCGTGCGCGGGGAGCTGGACGCCAACCCGGTGCTCGAAGAGGTTCCACCGTCCGAAACGGCGGCAGGCGAGGCCGCGCCCGAGATTCCCGAAGGCGGCGCGGACGCGTCCGACGGCGGCGACGACCTCGAAGCGATCTTTCGGCTCGATCAAGAATGGCGTGAAGATGACCGTCAGGCGCGCGCCGCCGCGCCGAGGGAGGGCGCCGAGGAGGAGGAACGCCGGCGGATTTTTTTTGAATCGGTCGCGCAAACCGAAACGCTGCAGGAACATCTCCTCGCGCAGCTCGGCGTGGCCGAGGTGGAGGAGGACGTCCGTTCCGTCGGCGAAGCCGTCATCGGGAATCTCGACGAGCGCGGGTATCTCGCCGCCGACGGCGAGGAGGTCGTCGCCTGGGCCGGCGGCCGCCGCGAGGTTGCCGAACGCGCGCTGGAGACGGTCCGGTCCTTCGATCCCGCGGGAGTGGGTGCGCGGGACCTGAACGAATGTCTGGCGCTCCAACTCGCGCGCCTCGGCTGCGGTCCGGAGTCCGTCGCCGCCCGCGTCGTCCGATCGCATCTCGAAGACCTCGCCGCGCGCCGTTTCGCCGAGATCGCCGGCGCGCTCGGGACGCGCGTCGAGGAGGTCCAGCGCGCGGCGGGCGTGATTGCCGCGCTCGATCCGAATCCCGGAGGGCGTTTCGCCTCCGGCGAAGGGCGTTACGTGACGCCCGATCTCGTCGTCCGGAAGATCGGCGAGGAGTGGACGGTCCTTCTGAACGGCGATTCGGTGCCGCACCTGCGCATCGGCAATGCCTACAAGGACCTGCTCGGCGAGGCGTCCCAGAGCCGCGAAGTGCGCGATTACGTTCATGCGCGCCTCCGCGCCGCGAAGTTCCTGATCCGGTGCATCCATCAGCGGCAGGACACGATCCTTCGCCTCGCACGGGAAATCGTCCGGATGCAGGAGGATTTTCTGGAGAACGGGCGCGCGTTCCTGAAGCCGCTCACGATGGCCGAGATGGCCAAGCGGCTGGGCGTGCATGAGACGACCGTGGGTCGCGCCGCCGCGGGCAAATACCTGCAAACGCCGCACGGGGTCTTCGAGCTGAAACGGTTTTTCGCGCCGGGCGTGAAAACGGCGGACGGCGCGACGCTCTCGCCGTCGCGCCTCAAGGAGGCGATCGCGGAACTGACAGGCGACGAGTCCGGAGAAAAACCGCTTTCGGACGAGGAGATCGCGGCCGAACTCAAGCGCCGCGGGATGCCGATCGCGCGCCGCACCGTCGCCAAGTATCGCGAAGAGCTCGGCATCCTGCCGTCTCACGAGCGCAAGGCGAAGAAGGCGGGCGTCTGATCCGCGCGTCGCTCCCGCGGATCAGCGGAACCGCTGCATGAGCATGGAGATCCCGCGCGAGGGCATGCCGACGAAGATCTGTTGCACCATGTAGGCGGGGGACTCTCCGCGCCGCTCGCGCACCCGCAGGAGGAGGAAGAGGATGCCGAGGAGTGAGACGGATTCCGCCGCAAAGAAAACCATGTAACGGTTCCAGACGAGGCCGAGCGCGGAGGCGTGGAGGGTGCGCAGCGCATCGAGGCCGATGCCCCACGCGATGGGCATCAGGCCGAGGACCGAGCTGACGACCACTGCGTAGAGGGCGAAGTAGCGGGTCTGCCCCGGCTTGCCCGCCACGGTGTTCATCAGCAGGCGGGTGAGGGCCAGTTCGAAGCACGTGTTCATGTAGCCGCCTGCGATCATGAGGCCGATCGCCACCTTGCCGGGCGACGCGAAGGCGTCCGCCGCAATCAGGAACCAGGCGGGGATGGCGACCATCCACCAAGCGAGCACCAGCCCGAGATACGGGCGGCTGCCGACGCGGTCGGCGTGGCGTCCGAGCATGCTCAATCCGAGCATCCCGAACAGGCTCGCGCCCGCCGAGATCCAGAGAATGGGGCCGTCTCCCAAAGCGATTTCCTCGCGAAGAAAAATCAGGACGAAGGTGCCGTGCGCGCTGAGACCGAGCTGGAGCGCCACCCCGAAGGCGAGCAGGCGCATGAACGGCCTGTCGCGGAACACCTGGGACCACTCCACCGTCTCGGCGGCGGCAGCGTGCGGGCCGGTGGCTGGCGGATCGGGGATGCGCTTGAGAAAGGCCAGACTCACGGCGCCGCTGGCGAAGCCGAGGAAAAAGACGAGCGCGAATCCCCTCATGCTGGCGTGCCCGACCATCAGGCTGCCCGACACGAAAAGGGCGACGACGCTCGCGAAGTTGATGAAGGTCCGGTCGCGGCTGAGGTAAAACCCGCGTACGCGCTCCGGCACCAGGGATGTGATCCACGGCATCCAGGAGCAGGTCGCCAGGCCGCGCAGGAGATTGAAGAAAAACATGATGGCCAGCAGGAGCGTGACCACCGCGTCTTTGGGGATCGGCCCCGCGACGAGAGGCAGGACTGAGAGGAGCAGCAGGACCGCCACGCGCGACGACCAGCCCGCAAGCATCAGCCGTTTGTAGCCGTAATCGGCGGCGTAACGGGAGACGGGGATCTGCATGATCGTGAGGATCGGCGGGAGGCCGGCGAGCACGCCCAGCGCCGTGGCGGAAGCGCCCAGATCGCGTGCGAAGAGGATGAGCGGACTGCCGTTGCAGATCTGCCAGGAAACGGCGTTGAAGGCCTGAAACCAATAGGCGTTGACGATTCCCCGAGGCAGTGGTGTGGACGATTCGTTCACTTCGACGGGCTCCAGCTTCGGCGCGCCGCCACGACGCGTCAATCGCCCCGCGTGGATTTTCCTTGCGCCTTCCCGCCGCCGCGCTTTGATGCCCGACGTTTCGCGCCGAAGCCATGCGGCATCTCACCTCCCAGGAACAATGGATTCTCGCCCTTCTGGCCCTCGCCTTGACTCTCGGGGCCGCGGTGCGATGGTCGCGTAGCTCGAACCGCGCCGCCGCCACGCCGAACGCGACGAACACCGCCCCTCTCTATGGACCAGAAATCGGAAGACCAGGCGATTGAAGCCATTCTCGGCGAGGATTCCCGATATCCCGTCGAGGCCTACGAACTGGTGGTGGACGCCCTGCGCGTCACCGCCAAGAAGCGGCGCGGGACGGCCCGGGGCGTTCGAGCGGCCCGGCTCAATGCCGCCGGACTGCTCGACGCGGTGCGCGAGTTCGCCCTCGAAGAATACGGCCCGATGGCCTTCACGCTCCTCGAGTCCTGGAACTTGCGCGGATGCCGCGACCTCGGCGAGGTGGTGTTCAACCTCGCCTGGCGCAAGGTCGTCGCGCTCGAACCGGGCGACCGCCGCGAGGATTTCGCGACCGGCTTCGATTTCGACGAGGCGTTTCGACGCCCGTTCGAGCCGTCCCGTCCCCTGCGTCTTCCCGCGCGTTCGCGCCGGAGGTTCCGCCTGTTTCGGAAATCGTAGCGCTCCGGGAGCGTCCGACGGAGCCGCCGGCTTTCCGGTTTCGGGCGTCGGCGGGACGCCGCTCCCTCCGCTCAATCCAATCCGCTCTCGTCACCGCAGACGAACGTCTCGATGCCCATGGCTTGAAAGGCGGCGACCTTCGCCGCGAGGGCAAACTGCGCGCGCGCGAGGTCTTTTGCGTAGGCGACCTGGATGTGGTTGGCCTTGTGGCGCGCCATCATCTGGTCGCGTGAGATGCCGGGGAGCACGGCGTGCATGATGGGCCACTGTGGCGTCGTCGCATTCCATCGGCGTTCGGTCTCGGCGCGCGGCAGGGCCACGACCTTGCCGATGCCGATGTCGGCGTTGAGGCGGCCTTCAGCGACGAAGATGCGGCTCCAGACGATCACGCCCGGTTTGCTGATCCCCTTGAGCGTGCCGCCGCCGAGGCGGAAGTACATCGGAGGCTGGCGCTCACTCACGGAGCCGGCCCAGCCGCCAAGGAAATGCTTCGGAGGCGCCGCGCCGGAGATCTCGAAGACCCAGACGTAGTCGTTCACGCCAGCGCCCCGATAAGGCGCGCCCCAGCGCACGTCGTGGAGGGTGTTCTCGGGGTCGAGTCCGAGCGCGCGCCAGAGGCGATAGGTGACGAGTCCGTCGAGCCCGGCGCATTCGTCCACCTCGTTGAAGTGCGGGAGCGCCTCGCCCGCGTAGAGCACGCGCCCCGTTTTTGCGCAGCGGACCGGCGGACGATCGCAGTTGTTCAGCGTGCCTTCGACGAGGTCGGAGGCGGGCGCCAGGTCCTTGAGCCCCTGTTGATACTGGATGCCGATCGCGGCGCAGCCGAACTCGTCGGCGAGCCGCACCGCAGCGAGATACATCTTGCACTGCTCGAGGATCTGGCGTTCGGTGAGGTCGGTTGCTTCGCAAGGGCCGGTCTTGAACGTCAACCCCTTGCGGGCGTACCAGGCGCGGATGGCGCGGGCTTCGGCGTCGGGGACCTCGCGCATCGCGGCGACGAGGGTGGACTGGCTGAGGCGCTCCTTGTAGACGCCCGTCGGGTGGAGGAGTTCGTCGGGAAGGATCGCGTTGTACATCCCCATGCACCCCTCGTCGAAGATCCCGAGGATGGCCTTTTTCTCGCGCAGTTCGGTGGCGAAGCGGAGGCCGAGGGCGAGGGGTTGATCGGGCAGCTTGAGGTTGCGGGCGGCGCGGACGTGGCGCATGTCGTGCTGGATGAATCCGTGGGCGATCCATTGACGAAGGCCCCGGCGGAAAAAGGCGTCCTTGAAAGTCTCGCTCCAGAGCGTGCTATAGTTCACGCCGGCCTTGGTGAGCGAGCCGTTGAGGTTGAGCATTCCGACAAGCCCCGGCCATTGGCCGCTCCAGTTGGCGACGGTGAGGATCGGCGCGCGGTGGGAGATCAGGCCGTGGAGCAGATGGTGCGAATACTGCCAGACGGCTTCGACGACGACGAGCGGGGTGGTGCGATCCACGTGGCGGAAGATCTCCATCCCGTATTTCTGGCTGTCAATGAACCCATGGCGTTTTTGGGGGTCGTAGGCGTGGGCGCGGCGGACCGAGAGGCCCTCCTTGCGGAAGGCGTCCACGACCATTTGTTCTGCGGCGCGTTGGGCGGGCCAACAGATGCGGTTGGCGGAGAGACGAAGGTCGCCGTTGGCGACAAGGAGAACGGTCTTCTTCATGAGGCGCTTGTAGGGAGGGCGCCTCCTCGGCTCAAGGGAAAACGAGCGAAGTGTGATGGTCGGGATTTTTCCTCGCGGAGTGCGGCGAGTCCGTGTCCACGGGCTTGCCGCATGCGGTTCGCCATCCGTGTTTTCTCCGGGGCCTCCGTTCGCGAGCGTCTGCCGACTCCTCGGTCGCGCCCTTGAGGAAAATGAGGCCGTCTCCGGACTTGCGTTTGTCGCCGAGGAAAGTTTAGGCTGCGGCGTTGCGGAGGAGGCTTCGCGCTTTCGCGCCGTTAGCTCAGCTGGTAGAGCAAGTGACTCTTAATCACTGGGTCGTAGGTTCGATCCCTACACGGCGCACCATTTTCGGTCAGTGAGCGGTAAGCCGTCAGCCGTGAGCAGGTGGTAGGGCATGGCGGCCCTGCCGCGCCTTCTTGGTGGAGGGGCACGCTCTGTCGTGTCCTTGCTCGCGTTGTGGGACGCTACTCCGCCCCCTCGTGCCCATGGTGGAGGCAGAGGTTGGACAGGATTCACAGGATGAACAGGATTGTCGGAGGACAGGGAGGTGGCCTCCGTGATCTCCGTAGGAGGATTAGGGGTCAGTCCGGAATGGCACTAACTTAAGCTCGTGACTTGGTTGGTTTGACTCGATTTCTGGAGAGGACGCCTGGGGCGGACTGGTGGATGAAGCGGAGGGAGAGGTTTCGCATCTGACGGAGGATCTGGTCGAGGGC
>JADZFN010000040.1 GCA_020849895.1 Verrucomicrobiia bacterium
ATTTCCCCGGGACCGTCAGAGGGAAGCTGGTTTGGCCTGACAACAGTTTCCGGCAGCGCCGGGATTCGGATCGCTCGCAACGTACATCGGAACCGCAGCCAAGGCTTGACCCTCGCCGATGGCAATATCTTGCGGATATCGTCTGACTTTGCCCGCCCTTCATCTTTGGGGCTGGCAATCATTCAAATCACACCCCAGTTGTACAATGGGAATACCCTTGTGGATACGCTGGACACGTTTGCGATGAATATCGCGTCCTCAAATGCCATGGAATGGATTACGGCTGCCCATGACTGGGTCCTCCCGAACTTGACGTTCAATGGAGTGGATATTCGGATTGATATGCGGAGTCCCGGTTCCTCAAGCTCCACCTACACCGGTTACCTCGACAACCTTGTGGTGCTGCAGGGGGTAGTGATTCCCGAACCGTCGTCGGTCGCGCTCGTCGGTCTCGCGTTGCTGGGGTTGATGCGGTTGATCCGGCGACGAGGGTGACGGCAGATGGACGAAAGCCCGGCAGAGCCGCCCGGACAAGAATCGGATTGAGCCGAAAAACCAACATCGCATTCACATTGATCGAGCTCCTGGTGGTGATTGCCATCATCGCGATTCTCGCCGCGCTGCTGATGCCGGCGTTGCGCACGGCCAGGAAGAAGGGTCGCGAAATCGGCTGCGTCAACAATCTGCGCCAGCTCTCGCTGGGCCACGCGTTGTACCGGGAGGACAACAACAACCGGAACTGCTTCGTGCGGTATGGCGCGAGCGAGACGGCGGTCTGGCCGATCCTCTCCCTGCGTCATTATTTCCCCCAGGTCAAAACTTGGGACACTCCCAAGCGACGATGGACGGGAAATGCGGATGTTTTCTACTGCCCGGAAGACCCACGGGGAACGAATCGGCAATCGCACTATGTCTGCTCCAGCTATCGCATCTTCTACAGTTGGGGCACCTATCAACCCCCGCCGCCGGATCTCCATTACCGCCCCCAGGATTGGACGACGTTGAAAGATCCCGCCCGGTATCTGTTTCTCCTGTGTAAAGCGCCCGATATGACGGTGGAAGGCGCCGGCTGGGCTCCCTATGTGTTATCCAACTGGCATACGAACCCGGACGCCACGCCGGGGCTGTTTGCCGACGGGCACGTGCGGTTGTTCCGTTATGCCGGTTATCTCCAGGACTACCAATTCCCTCCCACGATCTCTCTCCCCTCCGGCACTTACGGTCCATAGCCCCGGACTCCGCAACCCATTCGCTGCCCCCCACGCCCCTTCGACAACCCGGAGACCGTCCCCGCTTTGTGAAAGGATGCATCCGATGCGGACCGCCCTCAACACCACCGCCGAGGTTCAACGCCGCCGCCCGCGCCTCGCGATCCTGCCCATCGGCGCCACGGAACAACACGGGCCGCACCTGCCGCTGAACACCGATATCCTGATCATCGAACATCTCGCCGGGCGCCTCGCGGCGAAACTGGGCGGGTATTGCCTGCCGACGTTGCCGTTCTCCGTCTCGCACATGCACCGCGGACAATGCGGCACGGTCTGGCTGCGCAACGATACGCTGGCGCGCGTCATCCGCGACGTGGCGCTCAGCGTGCGCCACGAAGGATTCAAGGAATTCCTGATTCTCAACGGCCATGGGGGCAACCTCCATCTCGTGTCCGTGGTCCAGGACTTGAACCTCGATCTCCCCGATCTGCTCTCGCTGGTGATCAAACCCACCGATGTCATCGCCGAGAGCGGTATTTTCCCGAATCCACCCGCCTGGCGGCACGCCGACGAATTCGAGACGGCAGCCATCTTGCATCTGCGGCCCGATCTGGTGCGGCGGAACAAGCTGCGCGATCAACCGGCGGCGCTCGAGCGGGAACTGCTCCGGTACATGCCGTTCCGCAAGATCTCTCGACAGACCTATACCGGCCACCCGACCCGCGCCACCGCCGAGCAAGGCCGTCGCGCGCTGGAGTTCATCGTCGGGCGCGCCGTCGCAAGTTTCCGCGCCAGCCTGAAAAAAGTCGCCCGCGCGCGGAGAACAAGGTGAGGATCCAATCTCGCTTTCGACCGGCAGGCGGAGTGATTTCAACCTCGCGCCGGCTACAACACCCAGCAACACTGGGTGACCCACAGTGACGGGCTGTTCCTGACCTACACCCGCCGGGGCGCAAACAACGACGAGGTGATCCGTCACCGGGCGCCGCTGTTCCTCGCTCAGGTGGACCCCGACCGTCTCTGCGTCCTGCGCGAGACGGAGCGCGTACTCATTCCGAACCGGGGCGCGCAACTCGGCAATTTCGGCACGGTCAACGTCTCGCCGTCGGAAAGCTGGGTGATGGCTGCCGAGGGCATGCAGGGGGATGCGAAGAATTGCATGGACCTCACGCTCACCGAGGCGCGTGGCGCGAATAACCGGGTCTATCTGGCCCGTATCCAGTGGAAACAACCCAACCGTCTGGCGCCGGCGGCAGTGTGAGCCACGGATCGCGCGTGATCCCGCGGAGACATGCTGTCGGGCCGTTCGCGAGGCGGGATGAGACCGCAAAAAGTGCAAAGCGACGGTTTCGAGGGGCCTGTCCGCTCAGCTTCGCGCGGGTCGAAAATCGAGGAAATCCCGCCCCGCCACGGGGATGAGTTCCCGGCTTCGGAACTTGCCGGGATCGAGCGATCGGACGCACTCGATATACACCTCCGCCTGGCGCGGACCGATGCTGGAGCCGTTTTCGCGAAGGTGAATTTCGAGATCGAGGGCGAGGTCGGTGGCGGATTGATAACGCACTTCGGGGCGCGGCGCGGTGGCGTTGCGGCAGATTTCGACGAGACGCGGCGACACGCCCGCAAAGGTCTTGGCCGAGAACGCATGCCGTCGAATGCGCGTCTGGAGGGCCTTCACCATTTCCCGCGGAGTCCTGACTTCGCCGAGGACGAAACGCGAGGCGCCGGTGAGCAGGAACTCGAGCAGCAGGCCGGCGCTATAGACGTCCGAGAGCGGCGTGGGCTTGCAGCCTGCGAGAACCTCGGGGGCGATGTATTCGGGGGTCCCCATGAGGCGCGGCCCGGGGCTCGTGGGATTGAAGGGATAGGCGATTCCGAAATCGGTCACCTTGAGGCGTCCGTTTTCATGGAGCAGGACGTTGTTGGGGCTCACGTCCCGATGCACGATGCCGTGGACAGAGAGGCCCGGGTAGCGAAAGTCGTGGGCATAGGCGAGGCCGCGGGCGACGCGGGCGATCAGGTCGGCGGCAAGATAAGGATGGCAGAGGATGCCGCGGTCCGCATGCGCGCGAACGAATCCGGCGAGGTTATAGCCATGGATGTATTCCATGACCATGAACGATTCGAAGGAGTCCACCAGGCCGAGCGCGGCGAGCGCGCGTTCGAAGTGGGAGGACCCCTTCTCGAACCCGAACACGGCGAGGATGTTCGGGTGGTCCATCAGTCGCATGAGGCGCGCCTCGAGCATGAAGGTTTTTTGGAATCCTTCGTCTTCGGGGGTGTGCAGCATCTTGATGGCCACGGGGCGGAATGTGCCGATCGAATCGTATTCGTGCGCGAGAAACGTGCGTCCGGCGCCGCCTTCGCCCAAGGGGCGGATGAGGCGATACCGGAAACCGCTGCGCAACGTCGCGGAGATCATCGGCGCCTCCGCCGGACGGAGAGAGGGCGCCGTGGTGGAAAGCTTGACGGTGCGTTCGGGCGACATCGGCGGCGAAGATAGAGCTCGACACCGGGGGAGAGAAGGGAAAACTCGGCGGCCTCCCGGAACGGGCTCGCGAGGAATCAGGACCGATGCTCGTCCTCGCGAATCCCGGCGAGCCTGCCGGTCGCGAGGAACGGCTCGGCCGCCGGCGGAAACGCGGTAAGCGTCTCGCCCGTGGATCGTTCGGGGACGCGATTCATTCCTTCCGCGCCGAAGCTCGCTGTCTCTTCACCTTTTCCCAATTTTCGTAGGGGCGGAGGCCGTCCTGGTGCGCGTAGGCGAGCGTCTCCTCGATCGTGAGCAGACCGATGTCGAGCATCTCCTCGGCGGTGAAAGGCGCATGCGCCGTTCCGCAAGGCAACTCGGCCATGATCGGAAACGCGCCGCATACGTGATACACGGCTGAGATCTGGTTGAGGTAGGGTCTGCCCATCCCGACGAGGCCGGCCCAGCTCATGCGCGTGACCCGGTGGCCTTCGCGCCGGAGGCGAGACTGCACCGCACCCGCGAGACGCGAGAACTCGTGTTGGAAGCCCTCGGGCAGATACGCCTCGGGCGATCCCATCATCGAGCCGGCGTTGCAGTGCCAGATGAGAACGCCATCCGGACGTTCGTCGAGATAATAACGCATCCAGGCGCGTGTCTCGGGTTGGCGATCGAGCGAAGGCCAGTCGTACTGAAGGTTCACGCCGGCGTCGTTGAAATAAGCGCCCATGAAGGCGGTCTTTTCAGGCGGAATCGGAAAGACGTCCTTCATGGAGGGATACTGGTATTTCGCACCGTCCTTCGCGACGCCCATCATGCAGCGCGCGTAGAGGTCGTCGGGGAGGCCGCTCGTGTCATGGAACGGCCAGCGTTCCACACCGTCCGGATTCAGCCAGGGAATCATCGCGAGGCGGACGCCGCGCGCCAATTCCTGGAGGACGGGCCACGCTTTCCCGCGCAGGTCGGTGCCATCCTCGACCACCTTGCAGAGATTGAGCATCGCGACGGTGCCGGTGAGCTCGCCGCCGTGGATGCCGCCCTGAAGGGCGAGCACGGGTTTCCTGCGGCGCGTCTTGCCGTAGAACGACGGCGGAAACACCGCCGTCGGATCGGGCGGCACATGCACGCTCGCGAGCGCGGAAGTCAGGTTGTCGGTCGTGGCGTCGAGCGCCTCTTTCTCTCCCATCTCGACGGCGTGGATCTCGCGTCCGCCCGCGCTCCGCCCGATCGCGCGGACGCTCGCGGTCTTCAGCGATCTCAGAAAGGGCAGCCCCGTCTCGGGACGGTCCACCCAGAAATCGGGGCGTTTCATCCAGCGAGAGAGGTCGCCGAATTCGGCGGTGATGACGGAGAGGTCGTTCATGAGGATTGGAGGAAGGGGGGCAACGGGTCACGGTTCATGGATTCGAGGAGTCCGAGGCCGGAAAAGCCGCATGGCGCGCGGCGGAAGGAGATTCTCATGTGGAAACCGTTTCCGGAGCAAGCAGTTCGAGACTCGCGCGGAGCTCTGGCATGAGGGTCGAGGAGGTTTCGGGATGGCGGAAGGAGGACGCATGCAAGTCCGGGCGGACCTGGACCTCATCCCGTGGCGGGATCCGTGAGGGCATGCTGCTGTGCGGGAACGCCCGGAAGCGCGTTGGTCCCGCGAAACATCCGGACCAACGGGCGCTGGCGCCGAAAGCCGAGCCGTTCCGCCCATGCCCCCGCGTCCGCGGCGGCCTCGGGGATATCCCAGAAGACGGGCTGCCCCGCCACGCCAGCCAACAGTGCGGCGGCGAGCGGACGCCAATCCCCTTCCCTCTCGGCGAGAATCGGGCCGAGATAAGCCGCCCGCGACCCCGGACGCCGCATGGCGAAGGCGACCGGGCGTCCCTCCTTCCGCGCCACGCGTATCGCGCTCTCCTCGAGCAGTTTTTCCAGGAGGCGGCGACGCGAAACGCCGAATGCCGCTTCGTCGAGCGCGAACAGCGCCGCGCGATCCGCTTCGCCGAGCGGCTCGCCCTCCGCGCAAGCCGTCTCAGAAAACGCGGGGACGCCTTCCCACCTCGTGAGAGGCCATTCCTCGCGGAACCCCAGGGTTTCATAAAGCGGCCGACCGTCGGGCGTGGCGTCCAGCTTGATGCAGCGACAACCCGCCGAATCGAGATGCTCGAGACAACGGCAGAGCAGGGCGCGGCCGATCCCGCGGCGGCGACTCTCAGGATGGACCAACACCATCCCGATCCATGCGACGCCTCCCTCATGACGCGTCGTCGTCGCCGTGCCGGTGGGCCGCCCCGCCCATTCGGCGACAAAACAGCCCTCGGGCTCCAGCGCGAGGAAGCGCCTCCAGTCCGCGGACGTCTGGTTCCAGCCGGCGAGGGCGCGGATCGAGTCGGCGAAGGGGAGGTCGGCCTCCCTCATCCTGCGGATGACGAGCGGATCGCTCATCGCACCCCGCGCCGCAGCCGCCGCGCGTGGCGCAGCGATTCCCGGATCGTCCGCGCCGTATGGGCCACCATCAACGCGAACGCCCGCTTCCCTTGGGCCGCCGTGCCGCGGGAGGGCGTTCCCGTATGCGTCAGACGGTTCAGCCTCGGGAAGGGCGCGTAGCGCAACCAGTCGGCGCCGAACGTCGCCTTCTGATCGCGGATCTCCCGCCTCCGGACCAGGTGCGGAGCGAGGTGCAACAGGCAGGAGACTTCGAACTCGTTCGCGTGGTGCAGACAGCGGTCCGACGGAAAGATCCGGGCGGCTCCTTCCCAGGGCGAGAAGACGGCCACGGTGTCGAGGTCGGGGAAATCGAGATTCAGGTCCTGCACGACGGACGGAAGGATCTGGTTGCCGCCATGAAAGTTCACGAGCGCAAACGCGCGAAATCCTTCGTGCCGCACGCTCGCCGCGAGGTCGTGGATCACCCGCATCAGCGTATCATTGCGCAGCGAAACGGAGCCGATCTTCCCTCGGTGCATGTGGGAAATCGAGAAGGGCAGCGCGGGAAGGCACCACGCGTTGAGACGCTCGGCGACACCTCGCGCCACCGCCTCGGCGATGAGCGTGTCGGTGCAGAGCGGCAAGTGGCGACTGTGCTGTTCCGTGGCGCCGATGGGCAGGATGGCCAGCGCGGGCCGCGCGCGCTTCAGTTCGTCCGTCGTCTTGAAGGCGTCGAGCATGGAGGTGGAGTTGGCGGCGGTCAGTAAGGCGAAGCGGCCGTGGGCGCAGACGCGGCCTTCATCCCGCCGAGGATCGCTCGCGCCTCCTTCGCCGTGGCGGCCGACGCGTTCGCGAGAAAAGCCGCGTCGCCACCCGCCACGATCATCGCGAACCCCATCTCGACGCAGAGGCGGAACATCTCGGCGCCCATGCCGACGCAGCAGGAAAATTTCCCCGCGTTGCGACAGGCGCGCACCACGGCCTCCATGTCTTTGCCGAGCAGCGCCTTCGAGCGGGGCGCGGTCATCGAATGGCCGCGGCGGAGCAGGATGTCGTCCGGTCCGAGAAAAAGGGCGTCCACCCCCTCGACGGCAGCGATGCGCTCGGCGTTTTCCACGGCCTGCGGCGATTCAATCTGGACGATGAGCATCGTCTGCGCGTTCGCCGTGTCCGAGTAAGCGCGCCCCCAGAGATCGATCAGACGACGCCCGCCGTAGGAACGGTTGCCCAGCGGAGGGAACTTCGCCGCGGCGACGACCCGTTTCGCCTCCTCCACGGTGTTTACCACCGGCGCGATCACGCCGGCGGCGCCCATGTCAAGGGCGAGCCCGAGAGCGCCGAACTCGTGGTGCGGCACGCGGACCATCGCGGGACGGCCCGCGAAGTCGCAGGCGCGCACCAAGGCCAGCATCGCGTCGTAGGCGCCGAGCTGGCCGTGCTGGCCGTCGAGCCAGATCCAGTCCCAATCGGCGCCGATGCGTTCGACGACGCCCGGCGAAGGATACATCACACTGAGGCCAATCTGCGGCCGCCCCGACTTCAACTTTTCGGAAAAATCAAGAATGGGAAAACCCACAACCCCCTCAGGCTAGATGGGCGATTTCGCAATGTCATGGAAAAATCTTCTCCCTCTGGGACCCGGCAGGCGCATCGCGACCTCTCCTGGGAAAACTGAAGGTGGTGAACCGAGTCGGGGTGAGGGCGGTCGAACATCACGGGTTCGATGGCGGACCCGATCGAGGCGATGACCTTCGCCTCGGGTCCGCGGCGGAGAGCGCGCGCACGACCTCCCGCCTTTCCATTCCTCCGGGCATGATGAGCTCCATGAACCCCGCACGACGCGGTCGCCCAGGCTTACGGCCCGCTTCCGCGAGGAGTCGAACCCGCGTCCTTCAAGCGCCGCCGCGTCCGCATTCGCGGTAAACCGCCTCGATCCACTCGTTGACGCGCGCCGCCTCCTCGAAGGAGGCCGCTTCGGACGGCTTACCCGCAATCCGATCGAGGAAGGCGGCCGCCTGACGCGAAAACCGCACCCCTGCGTCCGCCTCGAGCTTCTCCTCGCGCCATTCTCCACCGGCTTCCCGGACGCGCAGAACGTCTCCGTAATCGAACGTCACCTCGCCTTTTTCGAAGGCGAGCGCGATCTCGGAGCAACCGTGGGGCAACAGCCACGAGCTCGTCACGTGCAAGAGCGCGCCTGACGTCGTGGCTCCCACCAGACGCGCGCTGTCTTCGCCTCGCCCTGGCCAACTGAAGCGCAACGCGCCGTGGAGGCGCGCCACCGGTCCCGCCACGAACTGGACGACGTCGAGGCTGTGGCATCCTGTATCAATGAGCGACCCTCCACCGCTCACCTTCGGATCACTCATCCAATGGCTTGCGAATAGCGACATCGGCCCGCCGAACGTGTTCGTCAGGGTGAGCAATTTCCCCCAGTTCCCCTCCGCGACGCGCCGACGCATCTCGCGCACTCCCGGCACGAAGCGGTGGCAGTACCCGACCACGAAAACCCCTTTCGACCTTCGCGCCGTCTCCGCGAGTCGCCGCGCAGAAGCGGCGTGATGCGCGAGCGGTTTTTCCATCAGGACGTGTATTCCCGCCTCTGCCGCCGTCGCGAACGTTTCCTCGCGCGCACTCGGCGGCGACGAAATCACCACGGCCGACGGACGCGCCTCCGCCAGCATCCGCAACGGATCGGCGAACTCGCGCGGCCCTTCCCCAGCCTCCTTCCGAAACTCCGCCCGCGCCGCGGCGCCAGGATCGGCGAACGCCACGACCTCCACGCCGGGCAGGCCGCGGAAGGCGTCGAGATGGCGGCGGGCGATGTTGCCCGCCCCGACGAAACCGAGACGAAGAGGGGAAATCATGAGCGGATCGAGGCGGCGCCCGGTTTCGCGCACAGGTCCAGGATTTTTCGAATTATCAGGGTTTCCTTCCGATCAATGATCTCTTTTCCCGAGAGGAAAAAATCCATGATCGCCGAGAGCGTGTTGCGGAAAATCGGCGACTGGACCTCCACGCACCGCGCCTGCTTCGGCGTCGCGAGGATTCCTCCGTAGGGCGCCCGGCAGTTCGGCCACGAGAACACTGTCGCCAGGCGACCGTCGCGATAGACGAGTTCGAGGCGGTTCAGCGTCCCGCTCCGGTGTCGCCGCGCCTCGACCACATTCGGCCCCAGAATCGAGATCGCCATTTCCAGCGGATGGATCGCGTAGTTGGCGAAGCTTCCGCCATCCGCCCATATCGCCACCTGCATCACGCGCTCACGCCCGAACTCGCGCAACGCCGCGGCGACCTCGTCGGTGTAACGCAACGCCGAGGTCGAGATCATCGGCACGCCCGCGCGGTCCGCGAGCGCGAAAAGGCGCTTCGCCGTCGCGTGGTCCGGCGCGAAGGTCTTGTCCACATAGAGCGGCACCTTGAGCTTCACCGCCTCCCGCACGAGTGCGAGATGGGTCTCGGGATGATCGGGCGCCAAGACGATCGCATAGTCCACGCCGCCCTTCATCTCTTCGACCGAATCCACCCACGGCACCCCGGCCTTCGCCGCCCATGCGCGCCCCGCCTTCGCGCGGGTCGCCGTGCAACACGCGATGGTGAACCCCCTTCGACGAAGGGCGCTCCGCGCGAGTTCGAGATACGTGTCGGCGTGAAAGTTGTTCAGGTCGTGATCAATGTAGGCGATGCGCCGACGGGAGGACATGCGCGGAAGACTACCAGAAAACCGCCCGCGCGCACAATACGGTCGGACGCTTCTTCCGCGTTTTGAGAAACGGCGTGGCGGACCGTGTCGGAGCGTTTCGCGCCGCCTCCGGCGCGGAGGCCTCTTTGATTTTCCGGATTGAGTCGTCGCACGGCGCAGCGCAACGTCCCGCCGTGTCCGTCTCCCCGCGATCGCTTCTGCACCAGCGCCCCTACGAACGCGTGATGAAACGTCTCCTTGCCGAGACGCAATCGGCTCGGGAGGGCGGCCGCCTCGCTTCCATCCGCATCCTCTCCCGGAAGTTCGGCGTGAGCACCCGCACCGTCCATCGCGCCGTCGGAGAACTCATGCGCCAAGGACGCGTCCGCACCGAAATCGGCAGCGGCACCTTTCTTCTCCCGAAAGGACCGCCTCGCACCTCCATCCATCTCGCGATCAACGCCCCTTTGCCCGGCGGGTCGTCGAGGGAAAGCTGGAGCGACCGCATCTACACGGCCCTCCTGCGCGCCGCGTCGCGCGGCCCCGACCGCGTCCTCCTTCACCCCTTGCCCTCCGAAGACCGCGACGACGAAGCCGCCAACCGCCGCCTCCTTCGGGTGCGGCGCGAGGTGGACGGCCTCGTGGATTTTCATTCCTCGATTCACCTCGCCGTCCTTCGCGCCTACGAGGACGCCGGCAAGCCCGTCGTTCACCTGCTCCAGACCACGCCCGCCATGACGGCGAACTTCGTTTCTACCGATTACTTCGAAGCCAGCCGCCGCCTCGCCTCGGCCCTCGCCGCCACCGGCCGCCGCCGGATCCTGCTCCTCCTCCCGCCCGTCGAAGGCTCCATCTCCCGGCAACTCCAGCTCGCGGGAGTCGCCAACGGTCTCGCCGAGCATCCCGGCCTCCCCGTCGAATATCGCGTGGCCCGAGTGAACGCGGGGGAAATTGACGACGGCCATCGGGCGGCCGCCAGCTTCTTCCTGAAAGGCGCCTGGCGGCCTGACGCCATCTACACCAACGGCGATTTTCTCGCGCTCGGCGCCCTGCGCGCCGCCCAGGAACGCCGCCTTCGCGTGCCTGAATCCCTCAGCATCATCGGGGGAACCGGCCTTGATCTCGCCGGCACCTTCTGCCCCGGCCTCACCGCGATCCGCCAGCCCTTCGAGAAGATGGGCGAACTCCTGGTGACCATGGCGTGCGAACGGATTCGCCATCAAGGCCGCCCCGTGCCGGGCTTCATGCTTCCCCTTCCCTTCCGCGGCGGCAGGACCACCCGTCCCGAGGAGAACGCCCTCCTCGGCCTGCCATCCTCCCGCTGACCCTTGCGGCGGAGCGCAGAAGGCGTCGCAAGACGCGCACCTCCTTCCGCGCGCAAAGGCGAGGGCGCTTGCATCCGGCGCGCAGATTCGGGATTCTGTTGCGGGCGAATCCGCGCCCTTTTCTCCCCGCTTAATTTCGCATCTCATGGATACCGGCAGCGAACTCATCGCCCAGCGGCGCCAAAAACTTGACGCGCTTCGCGCCGAGGGCGCCGATCCCTTCCGCGCCGAGTTCCGCCCCGACGCAAGTCTCGCCGCCGTCAGGGAGCGCGCGAAGGAAGGCGGCCGCGTCCGACTCGCCGGACGCCTGATGACCCGGCGCGACATGGGAAAGAGCGTCTTCGCCGACCTCCGGGACGAAACCGACCGGATCCAGGTGTATGCCCAAAAGGACGTGCTCGGCGAGAAGGCCTTCGCGCGTTTCGCGCACCTCGATCTCGGCGACATCCTCGGCGTCGAAGGCGAGCTTTTCACCACGCGCACGGGAGAACTCACCGTCAAAGTGGCCGCCTATACCCTTCTGGCGAAGGCGCTCCGCCCCCTGCCCGAAAAGTGGCACGGGATCCAGGACATCGAGGCCCGTTACCGCCAACGCTATCTCGATCTCATCTCCAACCCTGACTCCCGAGCGCTCTTCCGCCAACGCAGCCGGATCATCCGCGCGATCCGCCATTTCCTCGACGAACGCAACTTTCTCGAAGTCGAAACCCCGATGATGCAGACGGTCGCCGGCGGTGCGGCGGCGCGTCCGTTCGTCACCCGCCACGAAGCGCTCGGCTGCGACCTCTTCCTGCGCATCGCACCCGAGCTTTTCCTCAAGCGCCTGCTCGTCGGCGGATTCGAGCGCGTCTATGAAATCAACCGGAACTTCCGCAACGAAGGCATCTCCCGACGCCACAACCCCGAGTTCACCATGCTCGAGGTCTATCAGGCCTGGGGCGACTTCGAAACGATGATGACCCTTGCCGAACAGATGATCACGACCGTGGCGCGCGACGTCTTCGGCACGCTCGATCTCGTCCATCGCGCCGCGCCCGACGCTCCGGAAAAGACGATCCGTCTGGCGCCTCCGTGGGAACGCAAGACCTGGCGCGCGCTTCTCGAGGAAGCAGTCGCCCCCGGTTTCCTCGAGTGGTCTTTGGACAAAAAGAAAGAGAAGGCGCTCCAGATCGGGCTTCGCGACGTCCACGGGCTGGAGGATTTCGAGGTCGCCAACCAGATCTTCGAAAAGATCGTTCAACCGCGCCTCATCCAGCCCATCTTCGTCACGCACCTCCCGAAAGCCCTCGTTCCGCTCGCCAAAGCCAACCGGGACGATCCCTCGACGGTGGACGTCTTCGAGCTCTGCATCAACGGCGTCGAAATTGCGCCTGGCTACAGCGAGCAGAACGATCCGGTCGAGCAGCGGGAGCGCCTCCTCGCCCAAGCAGGCCACGAAATTCAAAAGCTCGACGAGGATTTCCTCGTCGCCCTCGAGCACGGGATGCCTCCGGCGGGCGGCATGGGTGTCGGCATCGACCGCCTCGTCATGATGCTCACCGGCGCTCAAAGCATCCGCGACGTGATTCTTTTCCCACAGCTCAAGCCGCTCGACGAGGCGCCCCCTCCCCTCCAGGTTCCGGAACCGAGGCTCTAGCGGCGCCCCGGCCTCTGTTTCCCGCATTTTCCTTTTTACATTCCTCGTCGAGCCTCGCTCATCGCCCCCATGCCCTGGCGCGACCTTCCCTCCCAACCCCTGGTGTGCGACCTCCTGCAGCGGGCGCTCAAGAACGGGCGCCTCCACCACGCCTGGCTGCTTTGCGGCGAAGAAGCGGAGACCGAGGCCGTCGCGCTCGCGTTCACGCAAGCGCTCAACTGCGAAAAGGCGCCCGACGATTTTTGCGGAAAATGCGCCTCCTGCACCGACATCGCCGCGGGGCGCCACCCGGACGTCGGCGCCCTCCGCGCCGTCTCGAAGTCCCGCCAGATCCGGATCACCCAGCTCCGCGAGCTCGAGCGCAGCGTCTATCTGAAAGCCGCGCGCGCGGCGGTGAAGGTCGCCATCCTCCACACCGCCGACCGCATGAACGAAGCGGCTCAGAACGCCTTCCTCAAAACCCTCGAAGAGCCTCCGCCAAAAACGGTCTTTCTCCTGCTTACCGAAGAGCCGCAACAGCTTCTCGAAACCGTGCTCTCCCGCTGTTTGCGCGTCCCCTTTCGGCCGGGCGCCGACCGCCCGAAGAACGCGCGGGAGGCGCAGCTCGAGGCGTGGCTCGACGAGTTCCTTGCACGCCCATCGGAAATCCCCGCCCCGTTTCGCGCCTTCGGAATCGCCTCGCGCTTCCTCGGGATGCTTAAAACAATCAAGGAAGAGAAGCAGGCGGAGTTCGCCGCGGAGTTCGACGAGGCTGCCAGGGAAAGCCTTGAGCCCGCGCAGCGCAAAGCCGTCGAGGAGCAGATGGACGCCCAGGCGCAGGCGGAATATCTCCGCGAACGCACGCGCCTCCTCAAGGGCGTCCTCCGGTGGCTTCACCGCCGTGGCGCGCCCCCCGCCGCGCTGTTTCAGATGGAGCAGCTCGCACGCGCCCTCGCGCGCAACGCGAACGAACCTCTCGCCCTCGAAGTCGCCTTCCTTTCGATCCTCGAAGCGGGAGGAAATCTCCACCGCGCAAACACCGCGTAGAAAACCGCGCGACGACGTTTCGCGCTTCCCGGCGCGCGCGGCCGTTCTCAGCGCGATTCGTCCGCCAGCGCCGCCAGCGCGAGCCCCGCGGCGTCCGCCGCGGCGAGGAGCTCCTCCTTCGCGAGGAGAAGCGTGCGACCGGCCTCGACCGCCATCGCGGCGATCCCCGACGCCTTGAGTATCGCGACGGTCTCAGGACCGATGCACGGAATGTCGAAGCGCATGTCCTGATTCGGCTTGGTCACTTTCACCGCAATCGCCCCTCCCTGTCCCAGCGCGCCGCCGCGGCGCAGACACTCGTCCGTCCCTTCAAAGGCTTCGACCGCCAGCACCGTTCCCTCCTTCACGACGACCGTTTGGCCGATATCGAGCGCGGCGATCTCCTTGGCCACGCGCCAGCCGAATTGAAACGCCGCGCGTTCCGCGGCCTTCGGCTTGCGCCTCGTCAACACACCCGGCCCGGGGATGAGCGACGCGAGGAACTCCGTGTGGGACACCAGCTCCAATCCGTCCTTCGCAAGCTCCTCGCCGACGGCGCCGAAAATCGTTTCCGCATTGCGCCGCTTCAACCGCGCGAGGAGTGCCGCCATCCTCAGGTCCACGCGAAGGTTCGCATAAAGGTTCTTCGGGGCGATCTGCCCCACCATGACCACCCTGCGGACGCCGTTCGCCTTGAAGGCCTGAACCAGGCGGTTGAGTTGGCCGAGCTTCATCCATTCCACCCGGTCCACAAGCGGCTCGAGGGCGGGATCGGTTTCTCCCTCAAACGCGACGGCGACCAACCGCGCCACACCGGCCCGGCGGGCCTCCTTCGCGAAGATGCGCGGGAAGATGCGGTTCCCCGCGATGATTCCCAGAGGTTCGCCGGCGCTCATGGGGAGAAGACCCGTTCCGGCCCGACCTGCGAGTCCGGCCTCTGCCTCCTCAATACGCGGCTTGAACGCCCTTGATCGCGCGCTTCTTCATCCAAGGCATTGTCGCGCGGAGGCGTTCGCCCACTTTCTCGATGGGATGTTTCGCGCCGGCCTCGAGCAAGCGACGGTATTTCCTGAGGCCGGTGCGGTGCTCGCGCACCCATTCGCGGGCGAATTGACCGTTCTGGATCCGCTTGAGCGTCCGCTTCATCTCCGCCTTCACGCGGGCGTTGATGATCTTCGGCCCCACGGTGACGTCGCCGTACTTCGCAGTCTCGGAAATCGAGAACCGCATGCCGGCGATGCCGGACTCGTTGATCATGTCCACGATCAGCTTGAGCTCATGGAGGCACTCGAAGTAGGCCATCTCGGGCTGGTAGCCGGCTTCAACGAGCGTCTCGTATCCCGCCAGGACGAGCGCGCTGGCGCCGCCGCACAGGACGGTCTGCTCGCCGAACAGGTCGGTTTCCGTTTCCTCCTTGAAGCTCGTCTGGATCACGCCGGCGCGCGTCGCGCCGATGCCCTTCGCCCACGCAAGCGCGATCTTCTTCGCCTCGCCCGTGGCATCGTTCTGGACGGCGATGAGCGCGGGCACGCCTTTGCCCTCCTCATACATGCGGCGAACGATGTGGCCGGGCCCCTTGGGGGCGACCATGATCACGTTAACCGTCTTCGGCGGTCGAACCGTTTGGAAGCGGATCGCGAAGCCGTGGCTGAAGAGGAGCGTCTTTCCCGTCTTGAGCGATGGGAGCACGTCCTTCTGAAACACATCGGGGATCTTCATGTCGGGCACGGCCATGAAGATCACGTCCGCTTTCGCAACCGCGTCGGCCGTCGGATAAACCTTGAAGCCGAGGGATTTTGCCACGGCGATGGACTTGCTGCCCGGGTAGAGGCCGACGATCACCCGGATTCCACTCTCCTTGAGGTTGAGCGCGTGGGCATGGCCCTGGCTGCCGAAGCCGACGACCGCCACGGTTTTGTTTTTGAGAGGGTTCAGGTTGGCGTCGCGATCGGTGTAGATTTTTGCCGGCATGGGAAGTCGGGTTGGGGGGTTGAGAAAATCAGTCCTCGTCGTCGCAAGCGGTGGCGGCGCGCCGCATGGCCACGGGGCCGGTGCGCGTCATCTCGAGCACGCCGAACTTGCGCATCAGGCTGAGGAAGGCCTCCACCTTGCGCTGGGCGCCGGTGGTCTCCACGAGAATGGATTCGGCCTGCACGTCCACGATCTTGGCGCGGAAGATGTCCACGATCTGCATCGCCTCGCTGCGGGTCTTCGAATCGGCCTTCACCTTCAGCAGGATTAGCTCGCGCTCGACCGCCTCGTGCGGATGGAAGTGCTGCACCTCGATCACGTTCACCAGCTTTTCGAGCTGGCGGGTGATCTGGTCGAGCACCTTGTTGTCTCCGCGGACCACCACCGTCATGCGCGAAAAGGCGGGATCGGTCGTCGTGGCGACGTTGAGCGAATCAATGTTGAAGCCTCGCCCGCTGAAAAGTCCGGCGATGCGGACCAGGACGCCGAACTTGTTTTCGACGAGAATGGCAAGGGTATGGCGTTGAGTCATGGAAAGCGAAAGGGGGGATTCTGTGCGGCAATCGAGGGGGCTGTCCATCCCAAAGCTTGCCCCGCGGAGAAAATGGCGCGCCCAGCAAGGCTCGAACTTGCAACCTTCGGTTCCGTAGACCGACGCTCTATCCAGTTGAGCTATGGGCGCGAACCGCCTTGGGGGCTCGCGCCCCCGACGGACTTCCTCTCTACCCGAACCCCCTCCCTCGCGCAAGCCGGGTGTTTTTCAATCCCGCGGCGCAAATGCGGGTTGAAGGGCGGACGGGGAACGCGCAGGGTCAGTGGCGGTGTGCGCATCGCGCTGATCAAACTCTTCAACATCGGAGACGCGCTCTTGCTGACGCCAACGCTCGACGCCCTGCGTCGGGCGCATCCCGGCGCGGAGGTCACGGTGGTCACGAGGGAAACGAATCTTGGGATTCTTGCAGGTTGTCCGGTGGCGGACCGCCTCGTCGGGATGAGCGATCCCCGCCTGCGCCGCCCGGGGGCGTTCGGCCGCGACCTCCGCGCGGTCCTCTCCCTGCGGCGGACGCGCTTCGACTTCCTCTTCGAGCTCGGCGGACGCGAACGCGGCCGGAATCTCGCGGCCCTCTGTCGCGCGCGGCGCGCCTATACGGCGCGGACCGAAAAACCGCCGGAGTTCCTCCAGCGCCGGCGCTTCGACGCGATGGCATCCCACGACGGCGCGCGCGGGCACGCCGTCGAACGGGATTTTTTCACCGTCCACGAGTTTCTCCCGTTGCCGCTGCCGATCCCGCCGCTGGTTTTCTCGCGGGAGCGCGCCGCGGCGTGGCCGCCCGCCGAGGGCCTGGAGGATTTTGCGTTGCTCCACGTGAGCGCGCGCGAGGGGTTCAAACGCTGGCACGCGGACGGATGGGCCGCGACGGCGAAACGCCTCCTCGACCGCTTCCCGCGCCTCGTGGTTTCGACGGGGCCCGCGGCGGAGGAAACGGCGGAAGCCGAGACGTTGCGCGCACAGTTCGGCGAAAAGGTCCTCCTCACGCGCGGGCGGGCCTCCTGGCCCGAGCTTGCGGGGCTGCTCTATCGGGCGGCGCTCTATGTCGGGCTCGACACGAGCGTGATGCACCTCGCGGCGGCGTGCGGCTGCCCGATCGTGGCGGTGTGGGGGCCGACGCGGGAAGAGCATTGGGCCCCGTGGCGCGCGCGCCACCGGATCGTCGCCCCGCGCGGCGAAGATCCCTTAGAACCGTCGCGGCGCAAAACGGTGGACGTCGCCGCCGCCGACGTGATCGCGGCATGCGACGAGCTTCTGGCAGCGAGTTGAACCGGACGGGATTCCGGGCCAGAATGCGACCGTGCATACCCGGATCCGCGTCAGCGACCTCGAACGCGCAATCGCCTGGTACGCGAAGCTGGGGTTCGTCTGTACGCGACGTACGGAACGTTCGCCCGCCGGCAACCGTCTCGCCTTTCTCGAAATGCCCGGCAGCGAGCATTTCCTCGAGCTCTGCTTCTCGCCCGATTACGCGCCCAGGGTGCCCGAAGACCTCATGCATCTCGCGATCGGATACCCCGACCTCGTCGCGAAGTGCGCGGAGCTCGAGGCACAGGGCCTCGAGATCTGGCCTGAAGGCTGGAGGGGGAAATTCAGGGCCGGCGACAAGATGGGGTTCGTGACCGATCCCGACGGTTACAAGGTCGAGCTCCTCGAGACGCGGTGACCAGCGCCCCACCGCTTCACTCGTAGCGAAGGGCCTGGATGGGATCGAGGCGCGAAGCCTTGAACGCGGGATAAAATCCGGCAACGACGCCCGTGAGCACCGAGAACGCAAAGCTCACCGCGAGGGCCCAGGCGCGGATCACGGGTTCGTTGTTTAACTCGGCGACGAGTTGGATGAGCTGAACGAAACCGTAGGCGGAACTCAAGCCGAGGAGTCCTCCCAGGAAACCGAGGACGCTGCTCTCGATGAGGATTTGAGAAAAGATGTCGCGCCGTCGGGCGCCGACGGCGAGGCGGATTCCGATCTCGCGGACGCGCTCGGTGATGCTGGCGAGCATGATGTTCGCGATGCCGATGCCGCCGACGACGAGGCTGATGCCGGCGATGAGGCCCCCGCTGAGACGCGCGGCCCTGACGCTCGTTTCGATGGAATCGGCCCAGTCCTCGCGCGTGTTGAATCCAAAGTCCTCGATGCCGCGATGCGTCTTGAGCAGCGCGAGGCGGACTTCCTTCACGGCGTCGTTCAAGCGGTCGGGATCGCGCACGCGGAGGTTCAGTTCGGAAAGGCGCGGGTCGGGCCCGCGCTCGTCGTAAGGGAGCTGGAGGCTCGCCGAGCGGAACGTGGCGAGCATCGTGGAGATCGGAAAGACCACCAGATTGTTGCGCCACCACGCGAAGCTGTAGCGCCGGATGCTTTGCGGCTTTACGGCGGCGCGGCGTTCGACGGCGCGTTGCTGCATCGCCGCCAGCCGTCCCGATTCCCGGAGGCGGCGCTCGTATTCGCTCTCGTATTCGCGGAACACCCCGACGATCCGAAACGGGAGGCCGTTGATGGAAAGGGTCCGGCCCAACGGGGAATCCTTCCGTCTCTGGCCGAGCGCATCCCAAACCGGCCAGCCGATCACGCAGACCGGCATCACGCGATCCACGTCGAGGTCGGAAATGAAGCGCCCCTGCTCGATATCGAAGGAGTTCACGACTTCGAAAGACCGTGTGACGCCGACGACGCGCGGGCGCGCGGTCTTGTTCAGATACTGAACGACCGCGCCGCCGAGACCGACCTCCGGAGAGATCTCCTCGATCCGCGGACACTCCCGTCGGATGACTTCCACGTCGGCGAGGGTGCGGCCGGGCGAGAGGGACTTCAGATCCTCCTGACTGACCGGCACGTCCTGATCAATCACGGAGATGCGCTCGACGCCGCCGGAAGCGAGGAGATGCTCGCGCATCCCGCGCGTCATGCCCTCGGTGACGGCGAACATGGCGACGAGGCTGGAGACTCCGAGGATGATGCCGAACATCGTCAGAAAGGAACGGAACTTGTGGGCGAGGATCTCGCGCAGCCCGACCTGAATGGAGAGATGAAGATTCACGCGGAGGGAAAGGAGACAGGAGGTGGGACGCGGATTCCAGCGTCGAAAGCGCGCGAGAGGCGCTCAACGCACCCGTGGTTTGGCGCGCTCAATGGACCACCAGGTCGGTTTCTGGGGTTCGAGAGGCGCATGCTTGCGGAGGTATTCGGCAAGCGCCTCGCGCGTCTGGAAGTCGTATTCGACGAGCTTCGCGTCCGGGGCGTCGGCGAGCTCGCGGAACCGGATCCAGCGCCGCCCTCCGCTCGCGAGATCGTAGGAGTTTGCAGCGAGGCGGACGCGCGCGTCGGGCGGCAGGGCGCGCCCCGCGCGGTCGCCAAGGAAGACCACGCGTTCCCCGTGCGGGGCGGAAGGCCTGATCTTCATCGTAAGGCCCCAGAGACCGCGAAAGCGGGGCGACTGATAGGCGGCGGCGTTTTCCTCGAGAATCTCCAGGAGCTGGTCGCGCGTGAATTCGGCGACGCCGATCGTGTTTTCGTACGGAACGACCGACCAAACCTCGGCCATCCGCAGCGTTCCTGCGGGCAAGCCGGTTTTGGAATTGGCGAGGAGGCCGTGGAGGACGGCATCCGCCTTCCCGCCACGCGCCTCGACGGCTTCGGCGATGGCCGCGCAGAGAACGTCGTGAAGCGGCGTCGCCGCCTTCGGGCCGCCGGACGCGGAGATCGGCGCGGCGGTTTCGCCGACCTTTTCCCGGAGAACTTCCGCGGTCCGGTCGAGGTCGGCGCGAAGGGCGTCCAGAACCTCCGGATCCATCGGCACCGAGGCGTCCATCGGGATCAGGCGCGCCTTGCGGGAAACCATACGCCGCGCGGCGGAGTCCCAGACCAGATCAATTCGCCCGAGGTGGGAGCCCCAATAGTTCGCCTGGGTGTAGAGCACGCCGCCGACCTTTTGCTCTTCGAAAGGTTGATGGGAATGGCCGCCGACGATCGCATCGAGTTCGGGAAAGCCGCGCGCGAGCGCCTGGATCTGGTTCGCGGAATCGTCCCCTCGCGGGCGGAGGCCCTGGTGCGCGGAAAGCACGAGCAGGTCGCACCCGGCCGCCTTGGCATGGGGGACGACGCGGCGCAGAGCGACGAGGGAATCCTCGACGACGAGCCCGGGGATGAGCCGGGGACGCGACCACGAGGGGACGCCGGGAGTCGTCAGACCGATCACGCCGACCTTCACCCCGTCGAACTCGCGGACGACGAAGGGTTTTACACGCGCGAAGGCCTTCGCGATCTCGGGCGGGGCGTCGGACGGGGCGTCGTAGCGGAGGTTCGCGGCGAGCAGGTCGCCTTTGAATTCGTTCATGCGCGGGGCGAGGGTGGCGAGGCCCCAGTCGAACTCGTGATTGCCAAGGGTCCAGCTCGAACAATCGAGGAGGTTGAGTGCGCGGAGGATCGCGCCGCCGCGCGTGATCCATCCAAGCGCGTTCCCCGCGAGCGTATCGCCGTTGTCGAGCCAGAGGACGTTGCGCTCCTTCGCGCGGATCTCGCGAATCATGGTGGCGCAGCGGGCGAATCCGCCGAGCGGTCCGCGCGACGGCGCCGCGCCTTCGATCGCCACCGCGCGCGGGTCCTCCGCGGGAACGGCGGGCAAGACGGAGGAATGCAGGTCGGTCGTGTGCAGAATCACGAGGGGGACCTCGCGGGCGGACAGCGCGAGCGCCGTGACGACAAGAAAGCAGAACGCGCGCGCGCGCATGGCGGCATGATAGACCCGAACCGCGGAGACGCCACGGAGAAAAAAGAGAGACCGACCCGGGCGCGCGACAACCGAACCGGAGCTTCCTTCGCCCTGCGAACGCCGGTGTCCCTCGATCCACCGGCGTCAACTCCGAGCCGCCCTTTCCGATCGACTTTGGGATTTCGATTTTTGGGGCGAGAAGATAGGCTCGTCTCCGTGAAACGCTTATTGACCGTGCTCATCCTCCTTCTGGCCTTCGACTCCTCCGGGTTGCAGGCCGCACCGGCGGGAAGCGGCCCCGTGGTGATCATCCCGATCCGCGACGAGATCGAATCCTCGATCGTCTACGTGGTGCGGCGAGGAATCCGCGAAGCGACGGAGCGCGGCGCGCGCGCCGTAATCCTCGACATGAACACTCCGGGCGGACGCGGAGACGCGATGGAGGAGATCATGGAGCTGGTCGAGGGGTTCAAAGGAGAGACCGTCACCTTCGTGAATAAAAAAGCGCTTTCGGCGGGGGCATTCATCGCGCTGGCGACGAAGCGGATCTGGATGGCGCCGGCGAGCACGATCGGGGCGGCGGCGCCGATCCTCATGGGGCCGGGCGGCGACGTGCAGCAGCTCCCGTCCACGTTCCAAAAGAAGATCTCGTCCGCGTTCTCCGCCCGTCTGCGGGCGGCGGCCCAGCGGAACGGCCACCGCCCTGAACTCGCCGACGCGATGGTCAAGGAAACCGAAGGGCTGATCCTCGACGGGATGACGGTGGTGAAGAAAGGCGACATCCTTACACTCACGGACACGGAGGCGACGAAGCGATACGGCAAACCGCCGGCTCCGCTTCTCGCGGAGGGAGTCGCTGCGGACCTGGACGATCTTCTCGCGAAACTGGGGCTGTCGGGCGCAGCGGTGGAACGGATCGAGCCGACCGGGGCGGAGCGGATCGCACGCCTCATCACAACCTTTGCGCCGATCCTTCTCCTGATCGGGATCGCGGGGATTTATCTAGAGTTCAAGACGCCGGGAGTCGTGCTCCCCGGTGTGATCGGCGTCGCGGCGCTCGTGATCTTTTTCTTCGGCCATTACATCGCGGGGCTGTCGGGGTTCGAGGAGGTGCTGCTCTTCGTCTTCGGCCTCATCCTGATCGGCGTGGAGCTTTTCCTGCTTCCGGGGCATGTGCTCCCCGGATTCTTCGGCGTGGTATGCATCCTGGTGTCGCTGCTTTGGGCGATGGTGGAGAAGCCTCCGTTGGGGTCGCCGCTGCCGGGGATGCCGACGATGCCGGGCATGGCGGCCTTCCAAGTCCCGATGCTGAAGCTCGCCGGCGCGATGATCGGCGCGGCGGTCCTCGTGGCGGTTCTCCTCAAGATCCTCCCGATGCGGCGGCGGGCCTACGGCGGGCTCGTGCTCACAAAGCAGCTCGACAAGGCGGAGGGGTACGCCTCGGCGGAGACGCGGAGCGAATTGATCGGACGTCAAGGCGTGACGCTGTCCGTGCTCCGCCCGAGCGGCACGGCGCGCTTCGAGGAACAGGTGGTGGACGTGATCACCGAAGGCGAATTCCTCCCGCCGGGGGCGCGCGTGGAAGTGAGCGAAGTGCGCGGCGCGCAGGTGATGGTGCGAAAGGTTTAAGCGGAGGAGCTGCAAGCGGCGAGCGCCGCCGCCGCGGATCCGTCCGGGCGCTCATTTTTCGCCGCCCCCGATCGGCGGCCGATCCATCTACCGCACGCCTCCTCCCGGTGGTTCCGAACCGTCGGATGCTCGACACTCCGCCGGGCGCAAGTTAGCATCCCCGTTTTTCCGCGCTCCCTTTCATGAAGTTCAAGGACTCCCTCCAACTTCCAAAGACCGCTTTCCCCATGAAGGCGGAGCTGGTTCGCCGCGAGCCGGAGATCCTCGCCCGCTGGGAAAAGGAAGGGCTTTACGCCCGCATCCAGGAAGCGCGCAAGGACGCACCTGCGTTCATTCTCCACGACGGCCCTCCCTACGCCAACGGCGACGTCCACATCGGCACCGCGCTGAACAAAATCCTGAAGGATTTCGTGGTGAAATCCCGCGTGATGGCCGGCTTCCGGTCCCCCTACGTGCCGGGCTGGGATTGCCACGGCCTTCCGATCGAGCTCAAGGTCCAGAAGGAAATCGAAAAGGAAAAGGTTCGCCTTACGCAGGCCCAAGCGCGCGCCCGCTGCCGCGCCTACGCCGAGAAGTATGTGGACGTCCAGCGCCGCCAGTTCATGCGCCTCGGCGTCCTCGGCGACTGGTTCCACCCCTACCTCACGATGTCGCCCGCCTATGAGAGCGAGATCGTCGCCGCGTTCCACGAGATGTGGAAAAAGGGCTACGTCTATCGCGGCCTCAAACCCGTCTATTGGTGTCTCTCCTGCCGCACCACGCTCGCCGCGGCCACCGCCGAGGCCGAATACGCCGACCACGTTTCCCCCAGCGCCTACGTCCGTTTTCCTCTTCCGGATTCCGAGAGAAACCGGGTCGCGACCGCCGGCGCAAAACACGCTTCCGTCCTCATCTGGACGACCACCCCGTGGACGCTCCCCGCCAATCTCGCCATCGCGCTCCATCCCGATTACGAATACGCGCTCGCCCGCGTCGGCGGCGAAGAATGGCTCGTCGCCGCGGCCCTGCTACCGGCGGTCGCCGCGCGCGCGCCCGGCGGCGCAAAACCCGAGATCCTCAAGGCCTTCAAAGGGAAGGAACTCGAAGGTCTCGTCGCGCGACACCCCTTCATCGCGCGCGACGCGCCGCTCGTCCTCGCGCCTTACGTGACTCTCGACTCCGGCACCGGCTGTGTCCACACCGCCCCCGGTCACGGCCTCGAGGATTGGGTGACCGGCGAAAAATACGGCCTCAAGCCAAGCGCCTATTCCCCGCTCGACGACGGCGGGCGCTTCGTCCGCGATGGCATGGTCCCCGAGTGGCTCGTCGGCAAACAGGTCTTCGAGGCGAACGACCTCGTCGTCGCGCATCTGCGCGAAAGCGGCGCGCTGCTTCACGCCGAGAAGTTCTCTCATTCCTACCCTCATTGCTGGAGGTGCAAGCATCCGGTGATTTTCCGGGGAATGAACCAGTGGTTCGTAAACCTCGACCACGACGGCCTCCGCGAAAAGGCGCTCGCGATGATCGCGGAAGTCCAGTGGGTCCCCGCCTGGGGACGGAACCGCATCGTCGGCATGGTCGGGGAGCGGCCCGATTGGGTGATCTCCCGCCAGCGCGCGTGGGGCGTCCCGATCCCGGTAATCTCGTGCGAAGCGTGCGGCCACGCCTTCGAGGAGCACGCCGAACGCCTGGTCCGCCTCGTCCGCGAAAAAGGCGTGGACGTCTGGTTCGAGAAGAGCGCCTGCGAACTGCTCGAAGGCGTCGTGTGTCCGAAGTGCGCGAAGCCGACCGCCTTCCGCAAGGAGGAGGACATCCTCGACGTTTGGTTCGAATCGGGGGTCAGCCATCGTGCCGTGCTCCGGAATACGCCGGGACTCCGGTTCCCCTGCGACGCCTACCTCGAGGGCAGCGATCAGCACCGCGGGTGGTTCCAGTCCGCGCTGTGGACCGCCCTGGCCACCGAAGGGCGCGCCCCTTTCAAGGCCGTTATCACCCACGGTTTTCTCGTGGACCTCGATGGTAAAAAAATCAGCAAGTCCGGCGCCTACGAAAAGCCGAAGGATGCCGAGGCCTTCGTTGGCCGCTACGGCGCCGACGTCGTCCGCCTCTGGGCGGCAAGCGAAAACTATCACCACGACATCCCGCTTTCGGAAGAGATTTTTTCCCGCGTCAGTGAAACTTACCGCTCTCTCCGCAACGGCCTTCGCATCCTGCTGGGCAACCTCCACGGGTTCGACCCCGCGCGCGACGCCGTGGACTTCGCGTCGCCGGAAATCCGGGGGGATCCTTGGTGCGCCGTGGACCTCTGGATGCTCAGCCGCCTCGCGCGGCTCGCCGCCGACGCGCGGCGCGCCTACGAAGCCTACGAGTTTCACCGCGTCTATCACGCCGCGAACGAATTCTGCGCCGTGGACCTCTCCGCGATTTACGTGGACCTCGCCAAGGACCGCCTCTACTGCGACCGGCCGGAGTCCCGGAGGCGTCGCGCCACGCAGACCGCAATGTTCGAGATCGCCTCCGCTCTTTGCCGGCTGCTCGCGCCGATTCTCAGCTTCACGGCCGAGGAGGCTTGGCGCCTCCTCGCGCCATCCGCAGGCAGCGTCCACCTCCAGCTCCTGCCCGATCCCGCAAAATGGCCTGCCGCCGAGGCCGCCGCCTCCGCGCGCGAGACGGTCGAGGCTGCGGAGCTCATGCTCGCCCAGCGCGAAGCCGTCGCAAAGGCGGTCGAGGCGCGTCGCGCCGAGGGAAAAATCGGCAAGAGCCTCGAGGCGCGGGTCCGCTTGCGCCCGGGGGCGACCGCTGCCGCAAAGCTCGCCGGCCTCCTTCCCCAGCTCGCCGAAATCCTCATCGTATCCCAGGTCGAGCTGGCACCCGTCGCCGGCGATCCCGAAGTCATCGCGCCGTGCGGCGGCAAGTGCGAACGCTGCTGGCGATGGGACGAAACGGTCGACGCCGAGCCCTCCGCGCCCACTCTTTGCGCGCGCTGTGCGGACGCCTGGAATGTGGCGCGCGCACGCGCGGAAACTTAGCGGCTCCGAGAAAAGGCGGGTTCGCGGCCGAACGCCGTTTTCAGGGTTGACGAAACCCCGAAAGCGTGGATACTTCCCCCCCTCTTTCCCAAGGAAAGAGCCGACATCATGAAGAAAGCGAAACCCTCTTCGTCCAGGAAATCCGCGCCTTCGAAGAAGAAGGCGGCAGGCCGCAAACCCGCGAAGACCGCCAAGTCTTCCGCTTCCACCAAGGGCGTTCGTAAGACGATCAGGAGCGGCCTGTCGGACCTCGATCCCGCGCGCGGCGCGCGCTTGGAAAAAGCGCTTAAGACCCCTCATGTGCGCTATCTCAAAATCCTCCTCGACTTGCGCGACCGTCTCCTCGACGGCATCGAGTTCCACGCGAGCGACAACCTGAAACGGACCCAGCGCGACGCCTCGAGCGACCTTTCCGCCTACAGCTTCCACATGGCCGATGCGGGCACCGACAACTTCGACCGCGAGTTCGCGCTCAGCATGATCTCCAACCAGCAGGAAGCCCTCTACGAGATCAACGATGCGATCAAACGCATCGAGACCGGCGCCTTCGGCATCTGCGAGATGTGCGGCAAACCCATTCCTCGCGCCCGACTCGACGCCATCCCGTGGACCCGCTACACGGTGGAATGCCAGTCCGAGGTCGAGAAAACCCGCCAGCGCCGTCCCCGGCAGAGCTTCCAGCTTTCCGATTTCGGCAACACCGAAGAGGAGACCGCCGAGGATCGCGACAACGACGAGTGAGCCGTTCCTTGCCGGCTTGGACGCTTGCCGTTTCCGTCGCTGCGCTCGATCAGGCGACCAAGGCGGTCGCCCTCGCACGCCTCGCCGGGCATCGTCCGATCGAAGTCGTGCCGGACTTCTTCAGCCTCACGCTCGTCGTCAATACCGGCGCCGCTTGGGGGCTCTTTCGCGATAAAGGCCACTGGCTGACGATCCTCGCGATCGTCGCCCTCGTCGTGCTGATCGCCGCGCGGCGGCACTTCACCGTGACCGGCCCTCTCCCCCGCATCGCCCTCGGCCTGCTCTGCGGCGGCATCCTCGGCAATCTCACCGACCGCGTCGCGCGAGGTCACGTCGTGGACTTTCTTTCCTTTCATTACCGCAGCTTCGAATGGCCCGCCTTTAACGTCGCCGATTCCGCCATCTGCGTCGGCGTAGGCCTCTACCTCCTCGAATCTTTCCTCCAGAAAACGCCCGAAGCCCCTTCCGCATCCTCTCCGGCGCCCCTTTCCGGGAGCCCTCCCTCCTGATTCCTGGTCGCTCTTCTCCCCCTCTCCGCCGACCGTTCGCCGCTCGCCGATGAAACCGCCTTTCCTTCTCGTAGCTGGAGCGCGGCCCAATTTCATGAAGGTTGCCCCGATTGCGCGCGCCCTCCGCGTCCGCGGCGCCCGAAGCCTCCTCCTCCATACCGGCCAGCATCACGATCCTCTGCTCAGCGACGTTTTCCTTCGGGAACTCGGCCTCGGACGCCCCGATTTCGCCCTCGGTGTCGGGAGCGGGTCTCACGCCGAAACGGTCGCACGCGTCCTCGCCCGTTCCGAGCCCATCCTCCAAAAACTCCGCCCGCGCGCGGTCGTTGTTGTCGGCGACGTGAACTCCACTCTCGCCGTCGCCCTCGCCGCGGCGAAGCTCCACCTCCCCGTCGCCCACGTCGAAGCGGGCCTCCGCAGCCGCGACCGCTCCATGCCCGAGGAGATCAATCGCATCCTCACCGACCAGCTTTCCGACCTGCTACTCACCCCGTCCGCCGACGCCGACGCCAACCTCCGCGCCGAGGGGATCCCTGCGCGCCGGATCGTCCGCGTGGGGAACGTGATGCTGGACTCCCTCGACCTTGCCCTGCGCCGGGCGTGCACGCCGAAAGACATGCCGCGCGAATTCTGGCTGATGACCTTCCACCGTCCCTCCAACGTGGATACTCGCGAAGGCCTGCGCCGCCTGCTCGATTTCCTCCGCGCGGCGGCCGCGCTCCGCCCGATCATTCTCCCGCTCCACCCTCGCACACGCGCGCGCCTCGCGGCCTTCCGCCTCGACGACGCCTTCGCGTGCGTGCCAAACCTCCACCGGCTCCGCCCCCTTCCTTACTTCGAATTTGTCGCCCTGATGCGTCGCGCCAAGGCAATCGTCACCGACAGCGGCGGCATCCAGGAAGAAACCACGCGCCTAGGGGTGCCGTGCCTCGTGATGCGGACCACCACCGAGCGCCCCATCTGCGTCCAGCGCGGCACTTCCGAGCTCATGGGCGCCGACTTCGCGAAAGCCCTCCGCGGCCTCCGTCGCGTCCTCGACGGACGCTGGAAGAAACCGCGCACGATCCCGCTCTGGGACGGGCGCGCCGGCACGCGCTGCGCCGACGCCCTTTTCCGCCGCTTCGTTTAAAGAGCGAGCTTCGAGTTGCTTTTCGCGGCATCATACCCGGCCACGCATCCAGATCGGAGGACGACCGTCGGAGCGACAGCCATGACCTGCGCGCCGGCAGGCACTCCGAGAAAAACACGTCGAACCCGTAGTCGCGCGAGGATCAGAGAAAACAGAGATCTCTTGATCTACGGAATCATTTCGCATAGGAGCGCTCATCCGAGGAGATCAAAACGGCTTGTGGCAGAGCTCACCATCCACTTCGGCGACAATCTTCCGGTGCTGCGGAGCTTGCCGGCTGCCTCGGTGGACCTGATCTACATTGATCCCCCCTTCAACACGGGCAAGGTCCAGAGTCGGACAAAACTCTCCACCGCTCGGGATGAAAATGGCGACCGAACGGGGTTTCAAGGAAAACGCTACCGGACCATTAAATTGGGAACAAAGAAGTACAACGACGTTTTCGACGATTATCTCGGTTTTTTGGAGCCCAGATTGCGAGAAGCTCGGCGAGTTCTCAAAGACCACGGAAGCTTCTTTTTCCACCTCGACTACCGGGAAGTGCATTACGCCAAGGTCCTGCTGGATACGATCTTCGGACGGGATTCTTTCCTGAACGAGATCATCTGGGCCTACGACTACGGCGCGCGGTCAAAGACAAAATGGCCTGCCAAGCACGACAACATCCTCTGGTACGCCAAGACTCCGGAGAATTTTCAGTTTCATCTCGAGGAATGCGATCGCATCCCGTATATGGCGCCCGGCCTTGTGGGGCCGGAGAAGGCGGCGAACGGGAAAACGCCGACGGACACTTGGTGGCACACGATCGTCAGCCCGAACGGGCATGAGAAGACGGGCTATCCCACGCAAAAACCGAGAGGCATTTTGGACCGGATCGTCAAGGTGCATTCTCGCCCTGGAGATCTTCTGATGGACTTCTTCGCCGGAAGCGGATCGTTCGGCGAGGCGGCGATCGAACTGGGACGCAGGTGCATCCTTGCGGACAACAACGAGGAGGCCTTGCGCGTCATGGAGAGACGCTTTGCGGGAATCCCCGTCGAATGGATGAATTGGACACCGGAAGATCGGTTTGACACGCCCATGCAAAGACGGCTGCTTGCATGACAATCAAAACCCTGAAATGAGAGTCTTCACGAGGATCGGCCAAGCATGACAGACCGAAGATCCGAGCGAGAATCGGAAATGGGAAGGCCGTCCTTTTACATGGATCAAGACGAAATCCTCGAGACAAACCAGCGTTACGATCCCTGCCCTCTCCAAGATTACCGGTTTCAAGGTCAAGAAGGCCCGAGAAGATCTCGAAGCCCGCGACGCATGACGCCGGCGCGTTCGCGAGAGCGGCTCGGAGATGATTCTGTCCGCTAAATAAACGAACTCGCCCTTTAGAGGGCACTTCTCCCATCGGCAGGCGCCGCGTTCAACTCTCCCACACGAGGCCCTTACGACGCACGAACCTTCCAACATTCCGCGTTCCGTCCGACCCGCCCGCGTGGGGATCGTCGGCGGAGGCGCCGCCGGGTTTTTCGCCGCGATCGCCTGCGCCGAAGCCGCTCCGGATGCGGAGGTATTCCTCCTCGAACGCGGCGCGGAGTTTCTCGCGAAGGTCCGCCTCTCGGGCGGCGGACGATGCAACGTCACTCACGCAGACGAGAATCCGCGCGAGTTCGCCGCCCGCTACCCGCGCGGCGGCCGCGCGCTCATCGGCCCGCTGCACCGCTTCGGCCCCCGGGAAACCATGGCGTGGTTCGCGTCGCGTGGAGTGACGCTGAAAACGGAGAAGGACGGGCGGGTATTCCCAACCACCGACAAATCGGAAACGATCGTGGACGCGCTCCTTTCCGCGGCGCAAGCCGCGCGCGTCGAAACGGCCCTCCGTCGCGGCGTGACCCGCGCGGCGAAAACCCCTTCGGGCGGCTTCGAACTTTTCTGTTCGGACGGACCGTCCCTCTTCTGCGATCGCCTCCTCCTCGCGACGGGCGGAACGCGCCTCGCGGCCGGTGCCGCGCTCGCGGCCGCGCTCGGCCATGCGCTCGCGCCGCCCGTCCCTTCGCTCTTCGGGTTCCGGGTCGCAAGCCCGTGGCTGGAAGGCTTGGCGGGCGTGTCCGTCGCCTCGGTCGAGGTCGCCGTGCCGCAGGCAAAACTGCGCGAGCGCGGCCCGATCCTCGTGACTCACTCCGGACTGAGCGGCCCGGCGATCCTCCGTCTTTCGGCCTGGGGCGCACGAGCGATCCACGCCCTCGGGGACCGTTTTTCTCTTCAAGTGAACTGGCTTCCCGGATGCGCCGTCGAGGCAGTGGACGCGGAGCTCCGCGCCGCCCGCGACCGTTCTCCGCGACGGCGCGTCGTCGGTGCCCCATGGGCGCCGCTTCCCGCACGGCTTTGGGAAAAGCTCTGCCTCGCGGCGGGCGTCGGCGCCGAGACGTGCTGGGCCGGGCTCTCCGACCGCGCGCGGCGGGCGCTGGTCGCGCAGTTGACTCGCGGAGAGATCCTCGTGACCGGCAAGAGTCTGAACAAGGAGGAGTTCGTCACCTGCGGAGGCGTGGCGTTGCGCGAGGTGGACTTCAAGACGATGGAGAGCCGTGTTTGTCCGGGACTGTATCTCGCGGGCGAGCTGCTCGATGTGGACGGCCTCACCGGTGGATTCAACCTTCAAGCCGCCTGGACCACGGGTTGGATCGCCGGCTGCGCCATGGCCGGGGGGTCTCCTTGTCTCTTCCCGAGAGCTTCAGGACGCCTCCCGTGGAGGCGATCTCCACCCCGCTCTGGGCGTTCAGCGCCTGAGTTTCGGCGTGTCGGGATTGCCGGGATCGCTCCACATGAGCGCGGGATGGGTCGAGCTCTGCAGGTCGGTGAGCGACGGCGGAAGATGATCCCGATAGGGAAGGGAAAGCCGGTTGCCGTTCACCAGCGCGGCGAGCAACGTCTCCCCGTCCTTGAGCACTCCCGCAGGCACTTCGCCGGGACGGGAGCCGATCCGGAGGACCCCCACGAACTTGTTGCTCCAGCGCGACAGCTTCTTGAGTTCGAGCTGGGCGACCGGCTCCAAACTGGCTCTCGCCACGTTCACCCCGATCACGGAATCCGAACCCCTCAGATGGGAGAGCAGGGAGCTTTCGCACTCGATGTAGACCGGGGCGTCCTCGGAAAGCGGACTCGTCCCGATGGCCCTCAACACGTCTCCCTTGGCGGGCTCCACGAGGTCGGGGGTCACCGGGAGGCGCGCAGGCGCCGATTTGTCTCTCGGGTCTTCCGTAGCTTTCGGATTCCCCGGAAGGAGATCGAGAGGCTGGTTGCTGATGTGGAACCGTACGGAGCCGCCCGCCGAGAGGCAAGAATCAGTGATAAATTGACAAAATCCAACTGTATTTCTGATAAAAACATGCTATTTTCCAACCCAATATGAAGCGCTTCGCTGAACAATACCTGTCCGAGTGGCGGAACCGCTCTGACCGGAAACCCTTGGTCGTGCGCGGTGCCCGGCAGGTGGGGAAGACCCACTTGGTCGAGCATTGGGGTCAAGGGCACTTCAAGGTGGTGGTGAAACTGGACTTGGAGCGCGAGCGCGATCTCCACGCGCTCTTTGAGGGGCAGGACCCCCGGAAGCTGTTGGAGGAAATTTCACTCCTCAAGGGCCAGCGCTTGGTTCCGGGAGAATGCCTCTTGTTCCTGGATGAAGTCCAAGCATGTCCCAGAGCCTTGTCTGCGCTCCGCTACTTTCACGAGATCATTCCGGAGGTCCATGTAGTTGCCGCCGGGTCGCTACTGGATTTCGCCCTGCGTGAGTTCAAGCACTCCATGCCCGTGGGGCGCATCGAGTACCTGTTCCTCCATCCGATGTCGTTCGAGGAATTCCTGCTGGCCACGGAAGGCGAGCCGCTGGTCACCCACCTTCAAAATTTTCACCTGGGCGATGAGGTCAACGCAGCGGTCGCGACCCGGATCAAGGAATCGCTGCGGCGCTACTTCTTCATCGGGGGCATGCCCGAGGCGGTTCACGCCAGTACGGAAAAGGCCGGCCTTGTGGACATCCAGCGCATCCAGAGTTCGATTGTCCAGACGATGCAGGATGACTTTGCCAAGTACGGCACGCGACTGCAGCAGGATCTTCTGCGCAAGGCATTCCGTCACGTGGCGCAACATGTGGGGCGCAAAATCAAGTACGTGAACATCAGCCGGGAGAGCCGGTCGGCGGAAGTGAAGACCGCCTTGGGGTTGTTGGCGCAAAGTCGTGTCGTGCATCTGGTTCTCCACACCTCGGCAAATGGTATTCCCTTGGGAGCTGAGACCAACGAGAGACATTTCAAGGGACTGTTCCTGGACATCGGCCTGGCCAATCAACTTTGTGGGCTGAACCTGGCGCCCATTGAGGAGTTGCTCACCGTCAACGAAGGCGGACTGGCGGAGCAATTCGTGGGGCAGGAGTTGCTCTGCTCGGGCCTGCGGTTCCAGGAAGAGCCTCTCTTCTACTGGCACCGCGAAGCACGCAACGCGAATGCCGAGGTGGATTACGTCATCAGCGAAGGGCGGAGCATCCTTCCCGTCGAAGTCAAAGCGGCGAAGGGCGGGGCGCTTCGTTCTGTCTTCCAGTTCCTCCAAGAGAAACGGCAGGCAAAGGCCATCCGCTTCTACGCGGGCAAGACGGGCATCGAAACGCTTGCGGTGCCCGGAGAATCCGGGTCAGGCATCAAGCTCCTCTCTCTACCGCTGTTCCTTGCCGGGCAGACACATCGTTTGGCTCGGGAATTCTGCCGCGGATGACATACAGGACCGTGCCCGGAGTCAGCACTGTGACCCAATCTCCCGTTCGGACGCGACGCGGGTTCGATCCCGTGGGCGGCGAAAGAACCCCAGCGCGCAGGCGGCCCAATTTGCTCTGTCGACGTAACGCAGTCCACTGCATTCAAGTCACACTGAACGTCGCCTTTTGAGCCGCCATCTGCATGGGGTCGCGCCTCTTGGTCTTGAAGCTCAAGAGACGCGCATCGGCGATATTCCGGTCGGAGGTCTTGAGCGACTTCCAAATGTCCTTGTCGCTCTTTTTCAGTCGCGCATAATACCGGCCATGCCGCAGCCACAGGTTCTCACCCACCCGACGCATGCTCTCAGCCTTGGATTGCTTGGTCATAAAATCCGTGGAGCTTTTGAGTGTAGCAACGTCAATACTTTCCCGCGAAATTACCTCATTTTTCACTCTCTACGCGCCCGTAGCTCAGCTGGATAGAGCACCGGTTTTCTAA
>JADZFN010000041.1 GCA_020849895.1 Verrucomicrobiia bacterium
CGAAAGCCAGGGGATCCTGAGTGTGACGGCGATCCCCGAACCGGGAATCTTCGGGACGATGGGCCTGAGCGCCCTGCTCTATCTCTTCCTGCGCCGCCGTCGGTCATGAGGACGGTGGCGCGCGCGGGGAGCGGGGCGCGGACCTCTCCGTCGGCAAACTTCGTGGGCGGCCGCGCCGTGGCGGGAGAGCATTCCGCGCGGCGATTCCTCGTTTTCTACGGCTGAGAAATCCGTGGTTCGTCCGCCCTTCCCCGGTTAGATTTTCGTCATGATCCGCCTCGGCTGTTCCACGCGCGATCTCACTCCGAATCGGCCGGCGCTGCTGGCGGGGCAGAAACACCGGCGGATCGGCGCCTCGGCGCTCGATCCTGTCTCGGTGACCGCGTGGGCGCTCGATGCCGGCGATTCCGCGCCGGCGATCGTTCTCGTTTCCTGCGACCTCGTCGCTCCCACTGCCGAGCTCGTGGCGCGCGTCCGCGCCGAGGCGGGGCGGAGGCTGCGGGAAATCCTTCCCGAGCGCGTGATCCTTTTCGCGACGCACACGCACACCTCGTTTGCGCTCGACAACGACAGCTACGAAGCGCCGGGCGGGGAGGTGATGACGAGCGACGAATGCCTGGCGTGGGTGGCCGAACGCGCGATCGGGGCGGTGGAGGAAGCCTGGAACGACCGGCGATCGCGTCGGCTCGTGCGGGCGTTCGGCCACGCGGTGGTGGGGCACAACCGCTACGCAACCTATGCCGACGGGAGTTTCAAGATGTACGGAAAGACGGATCGCGAGGATTTCCTGGGGTTCGGCGGCGGCGAGGATCATGGCGTGGACCTGTTGCTGGCCTTCGGAGAGGATGCGAAACTGGAAGGAGTCGCCGCGGCGATTCCGTGTCCCGCGCAGGTCAGCGAGCATTCCATGCAGTTCTCGGCCGACTACTGGCACGAAGTGCGGGTGGAGCTGCGGCGCAGATACGGAGAGCGTCTCTCGCTCCTGCCGATGTGCGGCGCGGCGGGAGATCAATCGCCCCACCTCCTGTTGTATGGAAAACAGGAGGAGGAGATGCGGGCGCGCCGCGGCTTGACTCCGCGGCAGGAAATCGCCCGACGCGTGGGCGAGGCCGTGGCCCTGGCCGTGGAGAGCGCCGCGTCGGCGCCCGCCCTCGAGGGAATGCTGGCGCACGTCGTGCGGCGGATCGCGCTCGCGCCGCGCGAGGTCAGCAAGGCCGATTGCGACTGGGCGCGCGCCCAGCTCGAGGCCGCCCGGAACGCGGGCCAAGAAGGTTGGTTCGAGCGAAGCCTGCGGCGCGTCCTCGATCTTTACGAGGGGAAGCGGCAACCCGAACCCTTCACGGCGGAGCTGCACGCCGTGCGGCTCGGGGACTTCGCGATGGTGACGAACCCCTTCGAGCTCTTCCTCGATTACGCGCAGGGCATCAAGGCGCGCAGTCCTGCGGGTCAGACCGCCGTGGTCCAACTCACGGAGCGCGGCATGTATCTGCCCTCGGAACGCGCCGTGCGGGGCGGCGGCTACGGGGTGAACCCGGCCGTGTCCAAGGTCGGCCCCGAGGGAGGCCGGCGGCTGGTCGAGGAAACGCTCGCGATGCTGAACGAATTGTTTCGATAAGGCGGGTGTCGGCGAAGGCCGCGGCGACGTCCGCCGGACTTCCTTCCGCGAGGAGACCCGTCTTCCTCGCGCTTTCCGCGCCGGGATCGTGCCGGCGCCTGCTGGCCTTCCTCCGCTTCCGCCGGCGATGAGGGGAAGAAGGGGGTGTCTACGTCCATTTGACCTGGAGAATTCCAGGCTGGCGGGCGAGCTCCGTGACGACGCGGTGGGAGAGGCTGACGAGCTCGCCTTTCTTGAACTTGAGGAAGTAGCGCACGGTTTTCCGGCCTTCCTTGAGATCGTATTCCATGTCCGCGTCCTTGATCTTGATGGCGAACGACTCGACGATGCGGCGGATGTCGTTTTCCGTCGGGCCGTCCATGCGGAAGGAGATGGCGACGGTGGCATACCAGTCGTTCTTGATGAACGCGCCGAAGCTCGGAAGCAGGAGGAGGATGACGAGGGCGATCGCAAAACCGATCAATCCGAGGGCGATCTGGCCGCAGCCAAAGGCGAGGCCGAGCACGGTGACGAACCAGAGCACGGCGGCGGTGGTGACGCCGCGGATGACGTTGTCCTGCCGGATGATGGCGCCTGCGCCGAGGAAACCCATGCCGGTGAGCACTCCTGCGGCGAGGCGGCCGGGATCGGGGCGCCACCCTCCCGCGACGGCCTCGGAGATGCGCAGATAATAGGATTCGGAGAGGATCATGGCGACGGCTGCGGCCGTCCCGACGAGCAGCGTGGTGCGCAGGCCGGCGGCGCGACCGTGGCTTTCGCGTTCAAACCCCAGGACGACGCTGGCGAGGCAGGTCAGCCCGAGGCGGAGAAAGATCTCGGCGATCGAGAGGTGGGAGACCGTCATGGAGAGGGGAAAACTCAAGGCGGACCTCGTGCAGCCGGTCCAGGGAGCTGCGGGGCCGCTCCGCGAGCCGTCAGACTAGCGCCGCGGGCGGTCCGTTCAATCCTTCTTCCTGTTGACTTTGCGGGAACTGTTCCGGCCTGGAGGAGGGCTTCCTCGCCCTCGAAGAGCGAAGCCGCCTGGAGAGCGGTCTGGGAGGGTTCGAGGAACCACCGGTAGTTCTTCCGCAACCCGGCGCGGAGGCGTCGGGATTCGGCGAGCGCCTTCCTTCGGGCGGCGGGCGTTCCGCCCTCGGCGAGGAGGAGGAAGCGTTCTGCGGCGTGGCGGCGGAATTTCGCCGCCCATTCGAGCCATTCGAGCTCGGCGCGGCCGCGGCGGGCCTTCCTCCGGAGCGGCGGGAGCATCTCCCGTGCCGCGCGCGCCTGGCGCGCAAAACGCCGGAGCGCTTCCGCGGCGGTCGCGCGTTCCGGGGCGGCGGCATAGAGCGCGATCCGCCGCTCGGCGATGCGCCGCCACGCAATCCCCGGCGGAAATCCCGCCGCGCCGTATTTGATCCGGTCCTCGTGTGCGTTCGGATAGTGCAGCACGAGGTCCATGTATCCCCAGTAGGGGAGATGGATCGGCCGCCCGAGGCGCGTTTCCTTCGTGGGCAGCTCGATCTGGCCGCCGAGGAGATGGATCGCCTCGACGGCGCGCGCGTCGGGCAGGCCGAAGCGGAGGCGGGCCCAGGCGTCCTCGATCCCCCGGCGTTCGGTTTCCCGGCGGATGCGCCATCCGCGGTCGGCGCCGAGCGCCATGCCGAGGTCCTCCATGGGGAGCGGCATATTGAAGCACGCCCAGCTCGACATGATCGTTCCGAGCGCGTCGTAACGGTGCGCCGCCCGGATCATCTCGACGATGTTCTCGCCGACGCAGCGCGAGTACATCGGCACGAGCGATCCCCAGTTCTTGCAGGAGACGCCGAGCGTGTCGAAACCCGCGCGGCGGAATTCGCGCCAGCGCTCCATGTCGAAGGCGCCCTGGATCGCCGGCGCGTCCTTGGAGAGCGCGTCGCCGCGCGTGGCGGCCTTCGGGATCGAGCTGTACTGCCAGTGGCAGAGGAGGGTGTTTCGGGGGATCCGGCGCAGGAGCGCCTCGCGCAGGGCGGGCGGCAGGCCGGCGATCATGTCCTGCCAGATCAGCGGGCGTTTGCCGCGGGCGACGAGGTGTTCGAGCACCTTCGCCATGTGGCGGCCGTAGAGTTTCGCCGCGATCTCCCTGGGTTCCCTGAGCAGGGAGAAGCATTCGTCGCCGCCGGCGTGGACCCATTCGTCCTCGCCGTGGAAACGCAGCACGTCATCGAGAATTTCGCGGATGAGGGACAGGACCTCCGGCTTCGTCGTGTCGTATTCCGTGTGCCAGCCGTTGCGGCGGAGGTGGGCGAACTCCTCGTGTTTCAGGATGTATTCCACGTGCCCGAGGTTCTGGAGGAGGGGCACGACGCGGATCCCGTGTCCGCGCGCCTTCGCGAGGAAGGCCTTCAGCTCGGCCTCGGTGAAGGCGAGGGGATGGCGGAGGACCGGATGGCAGCGGTAAGGAAACTTGTCTTCGTATTCGAGGAGGAGCGTGTTGATCTTGTACTCGGCGAGCGTGTCGAGCCACCGCATCAGGTAGTCCTTGCGGTGCATGATGTATTTGAGATCGAGATGGACGCCGCGCACGGGAAGATCGGGCCAGTCGGCGATCCGCGTTTCGGGGATCGCGGCGTCCCCGGCGAGCGCGAGGAGCTGGCGCAGGGTCGCGCGGGCGCGAAGCAGGCCGAGGGGATGGCGGGCGACGGCGGCGACGCCGTCAGGCCCGGCGACGAGCGCGTAGGCTTCGGGCGACGCGTTTTCGGGAGGCGTCAATCCGTTGAAGAGGGAAGAAGCGTTTTTCCCGGCGCCGAAGCTCCAGTGGAGCGGCCCCTCCGAGAAACGCCAGTTCCGGCGGGGCGCCCACTTTCGCGGGCCGAGGTGGAGGCGCTGGGGGTGGGGGAGCAGAGGCAGCGCGCGATCGAGGAGGTCGCTCATGGCCGGCCCGTCACTTCCCCGGCTGCGCGATGGCCTTTGGCAGCGGGCACTGTCGGTGGCATTCCTCGATCACGGCGATCTGGCGGCGGACCTGTTCGGGCGGGACTTCCAGGGGTTCGCTGCGGGTGATCGCCGCATGGAGATTGCGGTAAAAGCGGAGGCCCATGTAGTCGAAGAGGTTCTTTTCCTCCTCGTCGGCCTCCCAAAGCCCCGTGTGCCAGGGGAGCTGTTCGCTGCAATACGTGCGCGCGTCGGTCGGCTTGAGGAGGAGACGCTGCCTGGGTGCCTCCTTGGGACGATAGTATTTCCACTCGGCGCGTGTCGGGGTGGCGGTCAGCCCGCCGCGCGTGCCGTAGATCTGATAGGTGGGGGTGGGATAGGCGCAGCAGGAGGAGATCTCGAGATCCATCGTCGGGCGCCCCTTGCCGTGCAGGATCAGCTTCACGTGGTCTTCCGCATTGCCGAACGTGTTCGCGCGGTCCATCAGGCAGAAAACCTTGGGCATGTCGTTGCCGCCGAAGATCTGCAACGCCTGATCGAGCGGGTGCGGACCGGTGTTGAGGAGGTTGCCCGCCATGTTCTCCTGGAGCGTCTGCCAGTCCCAGCGGCGGGCGAAGCCGTTGAAGGCGATTTTCACCATGACGGCGCGGCCCAGAACGCCCGAAGCCAGGACTTCGCGCACTTTGCGGAAGTAGGGGGCGAAACGCGACTGCTGGAAGACGGCGAAGAACTTCCTCCGCTGTTTCGCGAGGCGGATCACGTCGTCGGCGTCTTTCGCGCGGCGGGCGAGCGGTTTCTCGCAAAGGACGGCGTGACCGGCGCGCAGGGCTTCCTTGGTGACCGGCACGTGGAGGTGGCTGGCGAGGGCGTTGACGACGAGGTTCAGGTCCTTGCGTTTGAGGAGACCCCGATAATCGGCGTGCGCCGCGCAGCCCGTCGCGCGGATCGCCTCCTCTCGCCGTTCCTTGATCGGGTCGGCGACCGCCGCGAGCGTGAAGAGTCCGGGGAGTTGACGGACGAGGTGGGCGTGGATGTGCCAGCCGCTGCGTCCTTGGCCGAGGATGCCGACGCGGAGGGGTTGCATGCCCCGCGAGGGTAACGATTCCGGAGGCGGACGATCAACGCCAAAGGCGGCTCACACCCCGCGCTGGTGCGGCGGCCAGATCGCCTTGTGGATCTGGAGCTGGAAGCGCACGGGGAGACGGTCGGCGAGAATCCACTCGGCGAGGAGGCGCGGGGCGAGTCCGGGATGTCCCCGGATTTCGCCGGGCACTTCCGGCATTTCGCCGGCCGGCGAGAAAAGGATGTGGCGGACGCGTCTTGCGAAATCGAGGCGCTCGAGCTCGCCTTTCGCCCAATCGTAGTCGCCCCGGTCGGCGATCACGAACTTCACCTCGTCGTCCGGCATGAGGAGTGCCACGTTGGATTCGAGGTTGCGCCGGTCTTCGCCGCTCGCGGGACATTTCCAGTCCATGATGCGGATCACGCGCGGGTCCACGGGGGAAAGGTCGTGCGCCCCGCTCGTTTCGAGGAGGAGGGAAAACCCGCGGTCGCCGAGCGCCGTCATCAGGGGGAGAACCTCTTTTTGGAGAAGCGGCTCGCCGCCTGTGATTTCCACGAGGGGGACGCCCAATGCGGCGACCTTTTTCACGACGGCGGCCACGCTCATGGATTCTCCGCCCTTGAAGGCAAACGCGGAATCGCACCATGCGCAGCGGAGGTCGCAGCCCGTGAGGCGGACGAACGTACAGGGCTGGCCGGCGAAGGAGGATTCGCCTTGGAGGCTCGCGTAGATTTCGCGGACAAGGAGCGCCATGCGCGCAGGCTCCCCCGGTGCGCATGAGGAATCAAGGGCGCAGAACCCGGCGCGAATCCCGCAAGCGCACGGACCGGGGTGGACGGGAACGGCTTGATGCGGACGGGAGGAGTCGTCAACGTCCGGGTCCTCATGAAGATCGGCATCCCCAAGGAGATCAAGGACAAGGAGAACCGTGTGGCCTGCACCCCCGGCGGAGTGCGGATGTTCGTTCAACAGGGGCATCAGGTCGTCGTGCAGACCGGAGCGGGCGCAGGAAGCGGATTTTCGGACGCCGCGTATGCCGAGGCCGGGGCGCGCCTCCTCCCGACCGCGGGCGACGTCTTCGGCGAAGCAGGTCTGATCCTGAAGGTCAAGGAACCGCAGGCTGCGGAAGTTCCGCTGATCTGCAAAGGGCAGGTCCTCTTCACCTATCTCCATCTTGCCGCCGAGCCCGCGCTCGCGAAGGCGTTGATGGCGCGCGGGGCGGTCGCCTTCGCCTATGAAACGGTGCGGGTCGGGCGACGCCTCCCGCTGCTCGAGCCGATGAGCGAAATTGCGGGGCGGATGTCCGTGATCGTGGGATCCTATTTCCTCGCGAAAGGGCAGGGGGGGAAAGGCGTGCTCCTCGGCGGGGTTCCCGGCGTCCTTCCCGGCAGGGTGCTCGTCCTCGGAGGCGGCACCGCGGGCGTCAACGCCGGGCGCATGGCCATGGGTCTCGGCGCGGACGTGACCATCCTCGAAGTGGACCTCGAGCGGATGCGCTTTCTCGACATCGCCCTCCACTCGGGCGCGCACACGCTCTACTCGAACGAGCAGAATCTCCTCGACGCGTTGGCGGAGGTGGACCTCCTCATCGGAGCGGTGCTCGTTCCGGGGGCGCCGGCGCCCAAGCTCATCCGTCGTCAGATGCTTCGGAGGATGAAGACGGGCTCGGTGTTCGTGGACATCGCGATTGATCAGGGAGGCTGCGCCGAATCCTCGCGCCCCACCACTCACTCGTCGCCCGTCTTCCTCGAGGAAGACGTCCTCCACTACTGCGTGACGAACATGCCCGGCGCCTACGCGCGCACGGCGACGCAGGCGCTGACCAACGTGACCACGCCCTACGCCCTCAAGCTGGCGAATCTCGGCTGGGAGGCGGCGTGCGACCAGATGCCCGATCTTCGCGAGGGGCTGAACGTCGTCGGCGGCAAGGTCGTGCATCCGACCGTGGCGCAGGCCTTGGGACTGTGAGGGCGCGAAGGCGGTGAACGGAACGGTCTCGACGCCCTGGAAAGGCGTCGCGCCCTCGCATTTTGAACTTCTCATTTCACGTTTTCCGCGTCTCACTCTCCCCTTTCCATGCCCGACCTCGAAAACACCGTCATCATCGGTTCCGGCTGTGCCGGATGGACTGCCGCGATCTACGCGGCCCGCGCGAACCTCAACCCCCTCGTCGTCACCGGCGCCATGCCGGGCGGACTGCTCACCACGACCAGTCTTGTGGAGAATTACCCCGGTTTCCCCGAAGGAGTGGACGGCAACCGGCTCATGGAGAGCCTGCGGAAGCAGGCTGAGCGTTTCGGCGCGCGCACGAGGTTCGGCAGCGTCGTCGAAGCGGTGAAGTTCGCCGCTTCGCCGATCGAATTGACCGTGGACGGAAAACCCGTTTTCACGAAGACGGCGATTGTCGCCGTCGGCGCCGGCCATCGCCACCTCGGCCTCGAGAGCGAGGCGAAGCTCGACACGAAGGGCGTCACTTATTGCGCGACCTGCGACGGCCCGCTTCCGGTGTTTCGCAACAAACCGCTTGTGGTCGTGGGGGGGGGAGACTCCGCATGCGAGGAAGCGATGTATCTGACCCGCTTCGGATCGGTCGTGCATCTCATCCACCGCCGCGACCAGCTTCGTGCCTCGAAGATCATGGCGGAACGGACGCTCGCCCATCCGAAGATCCGGCCGGTCTGGGACAGCGTCGTCCAGGACATCCTCGACGTGAAGAAGGACGCCGTGACCGGCGTGGTCGTGCGCCACGTGAAGACCCAGGCCGTCACCGAGATCCCGTGCGCGGGGGTTTTCATCGCGATCGGTCACGAACCGAACACGCGGATTTTCAAGGGGCAGCTCGACATGAATGAAAACGGCTATCTGAAGGTGCGGAGCCCGACGACACGGACGAATGCGCCCGGAGTTTTCGCCTGCGGCGACTGCGTGGACTCCATCTATCGGCAGGCGATCACCGCGGCGGGGAGCGGTTGCGCGGCGGCGATGGACGCCGAGCGCGATCTCGCCGCGCAAGGATGATCGCCGGGAGGAACGGATGACTCCGCGCGTTCCCGCACTCGTGGTGATGGCGGCCGGGATGGGCAGCCGTTACGGCGGTCTGAAGCAGATTGATCCCGTCGGACCCGGCGGAGAGACGATCCTCGAGTATTCGGTCTTCGACGCGCTGCGCGCGGGCTTCGGGAAGGTGGTGTTCATCCTTCGCAAGGACATCGAGGAGGCCTTCCGCGCCGCGGTCGGCCGGCGTTTCGAGAAGCGGATCGCGGTGGAGTATGCCTTTCAATCGCTGGACGATTTGCCGAAAGGGTTCGCGACGCCCGCGGGGAGGTCCAAACCCTGGGGAACGTCCCAGGCGGTCCTCAGCGTGCGCGGGAAGGTGCGGGAGCCGTTCGCGGTGATCAACGCCGACGACTTTTACGGCGCGGCTTCGTTCAAGACCCTCGCGAAAGACCTGGAGACCGCCCGAGAGGGGCGTCTTGCCGAGGGGGCGATGGTGGGCTATGTCCTGCGCAACACGCTCTCCGACCACGGCCCCGTGGCCCGGGGCGTTTGCCGCGAGGACGCCGAAGGCTGTCTCCTGGACGTCACTGAACGCACGAAGATCGAACGCGCGGGGAACGATGCCCGGTTCGTGGACGACCAAGGCGAGTGGCACGCCCTTTCCGGCGATTCGGTGGTTTCGATGAATTTCTGGGGCTTCACCTCCGCGATCTTTCCGCTCTTCGAGGAGGAGTTCGTTCATTTCCTTCGGAAAAACGCCGACGATCCGAAAGCGGAGTTCTACATCCCCACGCCGGTTCAACGGCTGATCGCGACCCAACGGCTCCGGGTGCGGGTCCTCCGCAGCGGCGCGCCATGGTTCGGGATCACCTATCGCGAGGACAAACCGCGAGTCGTCGAGAGCATCCGCCGGCTGGTGGAGGACGGCGAGTATCCGCCGCGCCTGGGGCCGGTGTAACCGTTTTTTTCTGTCGCGCTTCGCCGTTTCGACTGGTCAAGAGGAGAGGCGTTCGGGTATTCTCCTCCAAATCCGAACCAAGGCGCCCCGTGTATCACATCATCGGTTGGGACGGCAAACAGTATGGACCGGTTTCGGCGGCGGACCTTCGCGCGTGGCGGGCCGACCGGAGGGTGAACGACGACACGCAGGTCTGCCCGGTGGACGGCGGCGAATGGAAACCGCTTTCCGCGTATCCCGAGCTCATGGAAGGCGCGGCGCCCCTCGCGGCCGCCCTCGAGTCGGCGACGCCCGTCGCGTGGGAGATGGACGCTTCGCGGACCTTTTCCATCGGGAGATGCGTCGGCCGGGGCTGGGAGGTCGTTCGAGGGAACTTGTTCCCCTCGATCGGCGTCACGCTGGTGATCGGGCTGGTGTATTTGCTCATCTCGATGGTGCCCCTGATCGGAAGTCTTCTCGCCCTCGTGGCGCAAGGCATCCTTTACGGCGGGCTTTACTGGTATTTTCTCAAGCAACTCCGCGGCGAAGGGGCGGAGTTCGGCGACGCGTTCGCCGGGTTCAAGCGGAACACGAAGGACCTCATCCTCGCCGGTGTCGTCCAAGGCGTGATCTTGTTCGCTGTGGTGCTGGTGGCGGTGATCCCGATGGTGGCGCTTGGAGTCGGAATCGGCGGCGCGGCGCCCAAGCCTTCTCTTGAGAGCCTCCTCCTCGTCGTCGTTCCCCTGGCCCTGCTCCTCGCGGTCGTTGTGGCGGTCCTGAGCATGATGTGGATGTTCTCATTCCCGCTGGTGATTGATCGGGGGATCGGCTTTTGGCAGGCGATGGAGATGAGCCGTAAAGCGGTGTTTCGCCGATTGGGATCGGTGATCGGCCTCCTGCTGGTCTGCAGTCTGATGATGATCGCAGGGGCGCTCATCCTGATCGTCGGCCTTTTGGTCGCTCTGCCGGTCTGCGCAGCCACGCTGGCTGCCGCTTATGATGAACTCTTCGGCTCCCCTGCCGCGTCTCCCTCCTGACGTGGTCGCCGCGCGCGCATGTCTCGTCGCCAACCTCTTGGTGCTGCCCGGGCTGGGGACCCGTCTTGCGGGGAGACCCGGCGCCTGGCCGCAGATGGCGCTCGCGCTTTTGGGCTTCGCCGCGCTGATGGTCTGGGGGCTGCGCTTCCTTTCGAGATGGATCGTCGAGGGGCGCCTCGTGGGGAACGATCCGCCGTGGTCGTGGCTCGGCCTCGCGGGGCTTGCGCTCTCCCTCGCGACCTGGGCCTGGGGGTTCGCGAGCGGCCTTGCGATGCTGCGGGAGGCCGGTCGCGGAGAAAAAGCGCCTGCGTGATCCTTCCGAAACCCGCCTTGACGCAACCCCGCCGCCTTTGACCCCTCCATGACCGACCCCCTTCGTTCGTCGCTCCCTGCGTCTCCCCGCTTCCGCCGGCTGCGCCGTTCCGCAGCGTTGCGCGAACTTGTTGCGGAAATCCGTCTCGATCCCGCGCGGTTCGTCCTGCCGTTGTTCCTCGTGCCCGGGCGCGGTCAACGCCTGCCGGTCGCCTCGATGCCGTGCGTCTTCCAGCTTTCCCCTGACGAAGCGATCCGCGAGATCGAGGCCGCGCTCGCCGAGGGAATCTGCGCCTGCCTCCTTTTCGGCGTCGTGCCGGCGGACCAGAAGGATGAGCGCGGGAACGCCGCGCTCGATCCTGAGAACGTGGTCTGCGAGACCCTCCGCCTCCTCCGAGGGAAAAACCTGCCGGTCGTCGCCATCACGGACCTCTGCTTCTGCGAGTATACGTCACACGGGCATTGCGGGCCGCTCGCCGGCATCGGCAGGGACGGCTTTCGGACCGTGGACAACGACGCCACCGTCGGGCTGCTCGCGCGGCAGGCGGTGAATCACGCGCGCGCCGGCGCGGACGTGGTGGCCCCGAGCGGGATGATGGACGGCATGGTCTCCGGCATCCGCGCAGGTCTCGACGCCGCCGGCTTCACCGACACCGCGATCCTCAGCTACGCGGTGAAATACGCCTCGGCCTTTTACGGGCCGTTTCGCGACGCCGCCGGCAGCGCCCCGTCGTTTGGGGACCGTCGGAGTTACCAGATGGATTTCCGCCGCCGGCGCGAGGCGGTGGCGGAGGCGGCTGCCGACGTGGCGCAGGGGGCGGACATCATCATGGTGAAACCCGGCATGCCGTGCCTCGACCTGTTGCGCGATTTGCGGGAGCGGCTGGATGCGCCTCTCGCCGCCTATCAGGTGAGCGGCGAATACGCGATGATCAAGGCGGCCTCGGCCAACGGCTGGCTCGACGGCCGGGCGGCGATGCTGGAAAGCCTCGTCGCGTTCCACCGCGCAGGCGCCGACTTCGTCCTCACCTACTTCGCGCGCGAGGCGGCGCGGGCGTTGAGGGAAGGGGAGCCATGATCGGCGCCGCGCAGCCCGGCGTCGGGATCGAGGAGGAGGCGCGGACCCGGGAGGCTGTGGATCCCGGTTGGAACGTCGTCGTATGGAACGACGAGGTGAACCTGATGAGCTACGTCGTGTTCGTTTTTCAACGGGTCTTGGGCCTCTCACGCGAACGGGCGACCCGCCACATGCTCGAAGTCCATCATCAGGGGCGGAGCTGCGTCGCCACCGGACCGCGGGAGAAGGCCGAGCTTTACTGGCAGCAGATCCAGCAGTACGGCCTGCGCGCGACCCTCGAACGCGCGGGATCGGAGAGTTGAAGGGCCGCCCTGTCATGTCTTGGAGAAGCAAGATCTCTCGTGGGGCCCGGCATGGGGCGTCGCGTCCTTCCGGGGGGAATGGAGGGGCGTCCTCCGGACGGTTTTGTCAGAGGCGCTCGACGCCATGAGGATCGCCAAAGAGAAGGACGGCCTCGTCGTGACGTTCGAGCGGCCGATTGCGGAATGGCTGTCGGAAATCCTCGAATCGCTGGTGCGCCGGTATGGCGTCGAATCCGCACGCCTCGATCCGAGGACCGCGGAAGCCTGGTACTGGCCGAAGGGAATGGAGAGCGCCGGCGGCGGACGGGCTTCCGAACGCGAGGAGATGCTCCGCCAGTCGCTCGCCCTGCGGGGGGAACGCATTCCGCTTCTGCGGAAGTGGATCGCCGCCCTCGGGGCGCCGCGCGATCCCGTGGAGCTCAGCGTTTCCTCCGCGGAAACCGGCGCGTTCCTCGCGTGCCTCAACGACCACCGTCTTGCGCTCGCCGCGCGTCACGGCTGGATGGATGCGCCGCTCGAGCACGCATTGGAAAAGGTCGCCGACGGGACGAAGCGGATCGCCCTCGCCGAAATCCATTTCCTCGGCGCGATCCTGGACGGTCTCCTCGAAGCGTTGTGAGGGAAAGATGCCGCAGAGGAAACACGGATTCCGGAAGTCGCGCGCCGAATCCTCAGGTGCGGACTCGGCACGTTCGCCTCGCGCGGCCCGCATCCCTCCGCGTTTCCTCCGCGGCGTGAACACTCCGCCCTTCTCCCATGCCGCCCGTGCCTGAACATTTTCCGCTGAACGACGGTCTCGGCCTCGACTTTCTCGACGAGCTTCGCGCAGGGCGGGGCGCTTCGCCGCGAACGATCCGCAACTATCGCCAGGCGCTCGGGCGGTTCGTCCTGTGGCTGCGTCGCCACACCGCCGATCCGCGCGATCCGAAACTCCCCGGAGTGGACTGGAAGGGGCTGTCTCCCGCGGATTTGCGCGAGTACCTTCGGACCTTCGTCGAGTCCGATCCGCGTGATCCGCGCGCGCCGCGGTTGAGGCAGCTCGGATTGGCGCCGCTGGGGAGGGCGAGCGTCCTCCTCCATCTCTCGGCGCTCCGTTCCTTTTTTCGATTCCTCGAGCGGCACAAGGGCTTCGAGGTGGCGGCGCTCAAGGGGCTGGCGTCGCCCAAGCGTCCGCGCCGTCTCCCCGTTTTTCTCCAGGAAGGCGAGGTCGAACGGCTGCTTGAAGCGCCCTTGAAGATGAAGCGCCCCCGTTACGCGCTCTGGCAACGGTGGCGCGATCGCGCGATCCTCGAGACGCTCTACGGCTGCGGCCTCCGCGTGCAGGAGCTCGCGGGGCTTCGCCGCCGCGATGTAGACCTTGTCGGAGACACTGCGCGCGTCTTCGGCAAAGGGGCGCGCGAGAGGATCGTTCCGCTGGGGCGTTTTGCCGTCCACGCGATCCGCGCCTACCTCGGCCTGCGCGGGGAAGGCCGCGGCGAGGAGGCGCTTTTCGTGGGGCGCGACGGCCAACGGCTGGGCGCGCGCGGGGTGCAGCGTCTCCTGAAACCGCTCCTCCGCCACGCCGGCTTGAGCGTGGCGCTCACGCCGCACAAGCTGCGGCATTCGTTCGCGACGCACCTGCTCGACCGCGGCGCCGATCTGCGAAGCGTCCAGCAGATGCTGGGGCATCGCAGGTTGGGAACGACCCAGATGTACACCCACGTGACTGCCGACCGGATGAAGAAGGCCTATGCCGCCGCCCATCCGCGGGCGAAACGGAAGGGCGGATAGCGCGCCGGCGGAACGGCGGATGGGACGCCTTCCGCGTTCGCCGCTCCGCTACGCCTTGGAACCGAGGGCGACCTTCGCCTGTTCGACGAGGCTTTCGAAGGCTTTCGGCTCGGTCACGGCGAGATGGGCCAGCGCCTTTCGATCGAGGGCGATCTGCGCCTTGCGCAACCCCTCGATGAGGCGGCTGTAGGTGAGCCCGAGGGCGCGCGAGGCGATGTTGATGCGGATGTTCCAGAGCGCGCGGAAGTTGCGCTTCTTCGTTTTTCGATCCCGATAGGACCAGGAGCGAGCCTTGTCCTGAGCGTCGGCGGCGTAACGGTAGAGCTTGCTGCGGTTGCCCCGGTAGCCCCGGGAGGCGCGGACGATCCGCTTGCGGCGCTCGCGGCTGGCGGGCGCGTTGGTGGCGCGTGGCATGGTCTTCTTTCCTTTCCTTGAGGCGGCCCCGCCGCAGGGCGGGGCGCTTCAGCGGCCTCTTTGGTTGATGCCGCGGGGATCAGCCCCCAAACGGCAGGTTTCTCGTGACGCGCTGGGCGTCGGTAAAATGCACTTCGACCGCGCGGCGGTGCGCGCGGCTTTTCTTGGCTTTCTTCGAGCCGGCGAGATGGCGGCGGCCGGCGCGCTGGCGCAGGATCTTGCCCCGCGCGGAAATCTTGAACCGCTTGCGAACGGCCTTGTTGGTCTTGAGCATGATGGGCTTGGGTTGAGCCGCGTAGTCTGCCCGATGTTTCGCGGAATGCAACTCCAATGAGATCGCTCCGGGCGTTTTCCCGTTGCTCCCCGCGACCGTTTGTCCTAGACGGGCGCTCGCCTTTTGTTTCCAGGAGCCCTCATGAAATTCCTCGCCTTTGATCTTGGCGCCGAAAGCGGCCGCGCCGTCCTCGGCACGCTGGACCGGGACCGCATCGCCCTGGACGTGTTCGCCCGCTTTCCCAATATCCCGAAGCTGACGGACGGCCATTGGCATTGGGACACGCGCCGATTCTTCGAGGCGATGAACGACGCCCTCCGCGCCGCCCTCGCGAAGCATCCCGACCTCGACACCGTCGGCTGCGACACCTGGGGCGTGGACTACGCGACCCTCGACCACGGCGGCCGCCTGATCGGAGACCCCTACTGCTATCGCGATTCGCGCACCGACGGGATCATGGAAAGGGCCTTTGCGCGCCTCCCGCGCGAGGAGATCTACCGCGAAACCGGCTGCCAGTTCATGCCGTTCAACACCTGCTACCAATTCCTCGCCGCCACCCTCGGCGAAGGCCCGGCTTGGAAGGACGTCGGCGGCGTCCTTTGGATGGCCGATTACTTCCATTATCTCCTCAGCGGGAAGAGGATCGCCGAGGTCTCCCTGGCGAGCACCTCGCAGTTCTACGACCCCGCGCGCCGCGCGTGGTCGCGGAAAATCCTCGACGCCTTCGGCGCGCCGCTTTCCGTGCTCCCGCCGCTCTCGCCTTCCGGCGAAACGCTCGGCGGTCTGGCGCCCGCGCTCGGTTTCGGGGCGGCTGGCGCGCGCGTGAAGGTGGTCGCCCCCTGTTCGCACGACACCGGCTGCGCCTTTGCCGCCGTGCCCGCCGAAGGCGACGACTGGGCCTGCATCAGCAGCGGCACGTGGTCCCTGCTCGGCGCAGAATTGGAAAAACCCTGCATCCACGATGCCGCGCGCGACCTCGGGTTCACCAACGAAGTCGGCGTGGACCACACAATCCGTTTCCTCAGAAACATCATCGGCCTCTGGCTCGTCCAGGAATGCCGCCGCGCGTGGGAGGCCGAGGGGAGGAAGTACGATTACCCGACGCTCGCGCGCCTCGCCGCCGAGGCGGCGCCGTTCGGGCCTCTCGTGGACCCCGACGACCCGCGTTTCGTGAAGCCGGGCGAGATGCCGAGAAAACTCGCCGACGCCTGCCGCGAAACCGATCAGCCCGCCCCCGAAGGGGTCGGCGCCCTCGTGCGCTGCGCCTACGAGAGCCTCGCGCTCGAATACCGCCACGTGCTCGGCAAATTGGAAAAGGCGCTCGGACGCCGGTTCGCGGCGCTCCACGTCGTCGGCGGCGGCTCGCAGAACTCGCTCCTCGGCCAACTCACCGCCGACGCCATTGGGCGGCCGGTGATTGCCGGCCCCGCTGAGGCCACCGCCCTCGGCAACTGTCTCATCCAGGCGAAGGGGCTGAAGGCCGTGAAGGATCGTGCGCACCTCCGCCGCATCGTCCGCAACAGCTTCGAGCTCCGCCGCTACGAGCCGAAAGAAGCCGCGAAATGGGACGCCCACTACGCCCGCTTCCTCGATCTCAAGCGCCGCGCGGGGCGGGCGTGACGCAGGGCGCCGCCGGCCGTGTCTCGCCGGTGGCGCGTGGCGATTCCTCGGTTTTGGTGGCATGATCGCCGCCCCCATGGCCGAGGCGTTCACTACGGAAGTCGAGTTCGATCCGCCGGGCGCATTCGGCAGGCTGCTCGGGCTGCCGCACTCCGTCTGGCTCGACTCCGCGCGACCGCATCCCGAGTTCGGGACGCGCTCCCTCCTCGCCGCCGATCCGTTCCTCGTTTTTCGCGCGGAAGGAAACGGCTGGTCGTTGCGCGGCGAGGAACAGGCCGAGGGGACGGGCGATCCGTGGCCCGTTCTCGCGCACCTGCTCGCGCGGTTTCTTCCCGCTGGCGCGCCGGGTGGGGAGGCGATGCGCCCGCCGGTCGCGCTCGGATTTTTTGGCTATGAATCCGGGCGCTGGCTCGATCGCTCGCCGCCGTTGCGGCCGCCGCCGGCGGCCGCCCCCGATCTCTGGTTCGGGTTTTACGACGCCGCCGTCTTTTACGACCACGCCGCGCGGCGCGCCCGGGTGATGGCGGATCCGTCGCGCGCGGCGCGCGGCGCGCTCCGTCGTTCCGCCGCGCTCCGTGAACGCCTCGAGGGCGCCGAGGCGCCCCCGAGGCGCGAAGGGGCGTTCGGCGGAAGGCTGACGCCGCTCATGGGACGCGAGGCCCATGCGCGCGCAGTGCGCCGCGCGCTGGAAGGGATCCGCCGGGGCGACCTCTACCAGGTGAACCTGACACGCGCCTATTCCGGAACTCTCGAAGCCGCGCCCGCGGACGCCTATCTGCGACTGAGAAAGACGAACCCCGCGCCGTTCGCGGGCTGGCTCGATTGCGGGGATGTCCAGGTGTTGAGTTCCTCTCCCGAACGGTTTCTGCGGCTCGAAGGACGGCATGTCCAGACGCGGCCGATCAAGGGGACGCGCCTCCGCCGAGGCGATCCGACGACGGACCTCCGTGCGGCGGCGGAGCTGGCGGCTTCCGGGAAGGATCGGGCGGAGCTCCTCATGATCACGGACCTGCTGCGCAACGATCTCGGGCGCGTCGCGGAAACGGGCAGCGTGTGCGTGCCGCGGCTTGCGGAGATCGAAGAATACGAAACGGTTTTTCATCTCGTTTCGACGATTGAGGCGCGGCTGCGCCCTGGAGCGACGCATCTCGACGCGCTGCGCGCGGCGTTCCCCGGCGGATCGGTTACGGGGGCGCCCAAGCTTCAAGCCATCAAGCTCATCTCCGAAATCGAGCCGTGCGGACGAGGGCCTTACACGGGCGCGATGGGATGGTTCGGCGCGGGAGGGCGTTCCGATTTCAACATCCTGATCCGTACGCTGACGCTGCGCGAAGGCGCCGCGACGTTCCATGTCGGCGGCGGAATCGTCGCCGAATCCGAGCCGTCGGCCGAATACGCGGAAACGCTCGCCAAGGCGGAAGGCTTGTTGCGCCTCTGGCGGCAACGCCCCGAAGAAACGTGAAAGCGTGCCAGCCGGAGGATTGACGCGCGGAAGGCGCAACGCCTAACTGGGGCATCCTTCTCATGGTCTCGATCTCCTCTTGCGATTCTCCGGCGACCTTTTCCCCGAACGGACCCGCGCCGGTCGTCGAACAGGACCCGCGCCGCGTGGCAAGGTCGCTGGTCCCGCGTCCGCGGTTTCCCTCCTGGCTCCGCCGTCCGATTCCGCCGGCGGGCGCCGCCCCGCAGGTGCGGCGCGCCCTGGAGGATCTGAAGCTGCCCACGGTCTGCATCGAGGCGCGGTGCCCCAATCTCCACGATTGTTTCGCGCGGCGAACGGCCACCTTCATGATCCTGGGCGACCTCTGCACGCGGGCCTGCCGCTTCTGCAGCGTGACGCGGGGCCGCCCCGCGCCGCCGCGCGAGGAGGAGCCGCAGGCCGTCGCAGAAGCGTGCGCCCGCTTGAAGATGCGACACGTGGTTCTCACGTCCGTCACGCGCGACGACCTGTCTGACGGCGGCGCGGGGCATTTCGCGAAAACGATTCGTGCGATCAAGGCGCGCCTGCCCGCCGCGCGCGTCGAGGTGCTCACCCCCGACTTTCGCGGCGACACGGCTGCCGTGGACACGATTCTGGAGGCGCGTCCCGAAGTTTTCAGCCATAACCTCGAAACCGTGGAACGCCTCCAACGGAGCGTCCGGGGACAAGCCAACTACGCCCACAGCCTCGCCGTGCTCGCTCATGCGGCGCGGCGCGCCGTCGAGCGGAACGGAGGTTCATCCTCGCCTCCGGAGGCGCCGTTTTCCGGAGGAAACCCGGCGGCGGCCGTCAAAAGCGGCCTCATGTTGGGACTGGGGGAAACGTTCGAGGAAACTCGCGCCGCCCTTCGCGACCTGCGTGCCGTCGGATGCGTGATGCTCACGATCGGGCAGTATCTCCCTCCCTCGCCGAAGCACGCTCCCGTGGCGCGTTTTGTGGCGCCGGAAGAGTTCGACCTTCTCGCTCGAGAGGCTCGCGCGATGGGATTCGCCGCGGTGGCTGCGGGACCGTTCGTTCGCAGCAGCTACATGGCCGAAGAAGCGTATGCGGAACGACGGAGCGACCGCGCTCCGGACACCTGAAGAAAAACTTCTCCGCCGAGCGAGGAACGCGCGGGAGCGCCGCGACGGTCAAAGAGGGTGTTTGAAAATTCGACTACCCTCTGCGGAAGGCCATTTTGGCCAAAGCCAAGGCGCCGAGGTGCGAGAATCCCCGCAGTGGGCTTTGAGCGTCGAGGCAACGCTGGATTTGGCCAAAATAGCCCGCGCCCAGAGGGGTTGCGGCGGGAACGGGCTTTGGGCGGCGTTGTGTCGGCTGGCCAAGCCCGCTGGGGGGATTGGCCAGCCTCCACGCCTTGCCCACAAGCCCGCCCCGCCAGCAACAGAGGGCAGGCCAATTTTCAGACACCCTCAAAGATATTTCTTCAGCTCGCGGACGGCGCGGCGGATGCCGGTGTCCGCATCCCCTTTGCCTTCATACTCGATTCCGAGCCAGCCGTCGTAGCCCGAAGCCTTGGCAACCTGGACGCAGCGCCCGAGATCGAACGCGGGGTGCGAACCGTCGGCGGCGATGTCCTTGATCTTGGCGTGGACCGCTTTGGCGAAGGGCATGATCTTCGAGAGCGCCGCATATTTGTCCGTTCCCTCGGGCCAGTTGCCGAAATCGGGAAGGAAATCGAAGCAGCCTCCCGCTAAACGTCGGACCTTGAGCATCCGCTCGGGACACGAGGAAAGCCCCCAATGGTTTTCCATGACGATCCGCACGCGATACGGCTTCGCTCTCGCGGCCAGCGCCGCGAAATTCTCCGCGCAGGCGCGGAGGTCGCCGGAAGAGAACTTTTTGATCTGACCGCCGCCCGAGTTGGCGCGGATCGCCGAACACCCCAGCTCGGCCGCCACGGAGATCCACCAGGCATAGGCGTTGACCGCACGGCGGCCCAGCCATCCGCGCGAACACATGTCATAGGCTTCATCCACGGCGATGTTGAGAAGCGTCACGCCTTCTCCTTTCGCTCGACGGTTCAATTCACGCAGATACTTCGCCGAGGTGTCGGCAAAGAACACGTTGTTCAGCTCGACCGCGGCGATTCCGAAACGCCGCCGCGCCACCTTCGGAAAATCGAGCAGCGTAAGCGGACGGCGATCCTGAATGAATTGGCGGCACAAGGACCAACCGGCGAGGGAGAGCTGCATCCCCGGACGCTAGGCCTCCGTCCGTTCGAAATCAACGGCAATGAAGACAGGAGGAAACTGAGATTCGAAAATCGGAGGTTGGAGGAAGAAGATCAGATCGGAGGAGCCGCGTCCCCGCAGGCCGTTCATCCGTTCCTTTTCCGCATTCTCGATCGGAAGGCGGCGACGCGGTTGCGCGCTCCGATGCGTGGCGCTCATCCCTCGGAAACGCGGGGGAGCAGGGTTCGCGCCAGGTCGGGATCGAAGCGGGCGTAGCCCGCCCCTGCGACATTCGCCGCGGCGCAGGCGATTCCCCAGCGCGTGCCTTCCTCCAACGGTTTTCCTGCCGCGAGGTCGGCCGCCAGCGCCGCCGCGAAGACGTCGCCGCTTCCGATGGCGTTCCCCGGGCGGACCGTAGGCGGGCAAAACCGACGGAGCGTTTCAGAATCGAGAAGCGCGACTTCCCGGGCGCCGTCGCTGACGAGGACGTTCGCCGCGCCGCGCTTTTGCAACTCCCGCATCGCGGCGTCCCGTTCGGCGGCGGCTGCCGTCGGCAGGTTCGTGGCGACGGCGAGTTCGGCGCGATTCGGCTTGGCGACCGTCGGCTTCGCCTCGACCGCGGCGAGGAGCGCCGCGCCCTGCGTGTCCACCACGACAGGCAGACGTCGCCGCGCCGCTTCCATCGCCAGGTCGCGATAGATCGCGGGAGGGAACCCCGACGGAAGCGAGCCGCTGAGGAGCAGGGCGGAGGCGTCCGAGAGTTCTTCCCGAGCCGCGGTGAAAAAGGCCTCCGCTTCTTTGGCCGTGACGGCCCGGGCGTTCTCGACCAGCTCCGTGGTGCGCCCCGTTTCCGATTCGAACACCGTGCATGCGAGGCGGTTCTCCGCCGCGCACGGCACGGCCCGGCAGGCGATCCCCTCCGTTTCCAGGCTGCGCCGGAGCCATTCCCCCCGCACGCCGCCGAGGAACAGCACGATGCGCGCCGCCACCCCGAGCCGGTGGAGCGCGCGCGCGCAGTTGATCGGTTTTCCGGAAGGAAGCGCCTCGACTTCTCGCGCGCGGTTCACGGCGTCGAGCGCGAGCGCGTCGAACACCATCCGTTGCTGGAATGCAGGGCTGGGGCCGACGACGAGGATCATGAGAGGCGAGGGGAGGAGACAGGAGAAGGAGGCGCGACTCCAGAATCAAACAGCGCGCCCTTTCCGAAGGCCTTGGCATAAAAGGCGGCAAAATCCGGCGGCGGCGGAGCTTCCCAGGCAAGTTTCCCTTCGCCTTCCGCGTCGAGCGCGAGGCGCGCGGCGTGAAGCATCTGGCGGGAAACGAGAAGGCGTTTCTCCAGTTCGGAGGTCCAGCCCGAGCGGATGAACTCGAGATAGAGCCGCGGGTCCGGGCCATACAGCTTGTCGCCGACGATGGGATGGCCGAGCCAGGCGAGATGGACCCGGATCTGATGGAGCCGGCCCGTGCGCGGGCGCGCTTCCAGCAGCGAGAACCCCGACGCCTCCTCGAGAATCCGCCATGCGGTCGCCGACGCCGCGCCGCCCGGGACCACTGCCTGCAGGACGCCGACCTCGGACGATGGATGGCGGCCGAGCGGTTGTTCGATCACGCCGGCCCGTTCCCGCGGCGTCCCGTGGACGATCGCCAGATAGGCCTTCTCCGCGGAAGGCGCGGCCATCGCGGCTTGCAGCCGCTGGTGCGCGGACGGGTTTTTGGCGACGAGGACGATCCCGCTCGTCTCGCGGTCGAGCCGGTTCACGAAGCTGGGCCGCGCCTCGGGGTGTGTTGCATAATGCAGGCGCAGGCGGCCGATCAGGCTCGAAGCCGGCCCTTTTTTCGTCGGATGACAAACGAGGTCGCCCGGTTTGTTCACCACGCACCAGTCCCGGCTCTCGGCGACGATCGCGATCCGTTCCGTGGCGGAAATTTCAGGATTCATCTTGCGCGAGGGAGGCGCCCGCCATATCAGGGAGATTCTCCCGTCATTCCAACCTCATTCCTTTGCCGTCGGGTCCGCGCATCCGGCGGAGGGGGAAACGCGATGCCGCACCGGATCCTCAACCTCGACGAAGTCGCCGACTATTTGCATCTCGCATGCGAGGACGTCCGCGCGCTCGTGCGCGACGGCGATATCCCGCACGAAATGCGCGGCGGACGACCTGTCTTCCGCCGCGTCGAGATGGATGCCTGGGCTTCGCGCCGCATCCTCGGTCTGGAGGCCGACCGCGTCGCCGCCTATCACGCGCGCACCCGCGCGACGGCGAACGCCGCCGGCCTCACCGCGCTCGTCGAGGAGGCGTTCATCGCTCCCGCCCTCGCGTCGCGCACCAAGGCCTCCGTCCTGCGCGACCTCGTTGCGCTCGCGGACCGCAACGGCCTCGTCCACGACTCGAAGGCGCTCGTCGCGAGCCTTGTCGAACGCGAAGCCCTCTGTTCCACCGGCCTCCCCGGCGGCCTCGCCATCCCGCATCCGCGCCATCATCACCCGTGGCTTTTCGGACGGTCTTTCGTCGTGATCGGGCGTTGCGTTCAGGCGCTCCCTTTCGGCGCGGCGGACCGCCGCCCGACCGACCTGTTCTTTCTGCTCGGCTGTCAAGACGACCGCCTGCATCTTCGCACCCTCGCCCGCCTCTGTCTCCTCGCCCAGAAAACGCTCCTCCTGGAGGGTTTGCGCGCCGCGGACGATGCCTCCGCCATGCGCGCCGCCCTGCTCGACGCCGAACACGCGGCCTTGCAACTCGAGCCTCCGGCGAAACGCCCGAAAGGAAAACCTCTGTGAGGGTTTTGACGCGCTGCGCGACGCTCTGCTAGGTTCGGTCGCGTGAGCGCGCCGGAATGCCTCGAACAGATCCAAGGCTCCCTCGAGCGCATCGTCTATTCGAACGAAGAAAACCACTACACGGTCGGCCAGCTCCTGCCGGAGAACGAACGCAAGACCGTCACGATCACCGGAAATCTCCCCGCCGTGCAATGCGGAGAAACGCTCCGCCTCCACGGCGAATGGGTCACTCATCCGCAGTTCGGCCGCCAGTTCAAGATCGCGCGCTTCGAATCCATCCTCCCCTCCACGATCACGGGCTTGAAGAAATACCTCGGCTCCGGCCTCATCCGCGGGATCGGCCCGAAGTTCGCCGAGCGCATCGTGGATTTCTTCGGCAAGGAGACCCTCACCGTCATTGACCAGTATTCGGGCCGCCTGAAGGAGGTGCCCGGCATCGGCGCGGAGCGCGCCGGACGCATCCGCCTCGCGTGGGTCGAGCAGAAGGCCGTCCGCGAGATCATGATCTTCCTCCAAAGCTACGGGATCACCCCGTCGCAGGCGGCGAAGATTTACAGGATGTACGGCGACGACTCGATGAAGGTCGTCAAGGACAACCCCTACCAGCTCGCGCGCGACATCCATGGCATCGGGTTCCGCACCGCCGACCAGATCGCGCGCAACCTCGGCATCCCTTCCGATTCCGCCCAGCGCATCCAGGCGGGGATCGTCTATCAGCTCGAACAGATCCTCGCCGAAGGACATACCTGTTATCCCTTCGAACTCCTCACCCGCGCCGCTTCGGGGGAGCTTCTCGGCGTAGAGGAAGGCCCCGTCGAACGCCATATCGCCCAGCTCGTCCACGAGGGCGCGCTCCGGTTGGAACCCGACGAAAACCTCGTTTTCCTCGCCGGAATCCATCGCGCGGAACGCGGGCTTGCCGAACGCCTGCTCGCTCTCGCCCGCGCGCCTGTCGCGCTCCCCGCGGTCCAGGTCGAGAAGGCCCTCGCCTGGGCCGATCAGCAGTCCCATATCACGATGAGCGACGCGCAGCGCGAGGCCGTTCGCGCCGCCATCACGTCGAAGCTCGTGGTGATCACCGGCGGCCCCGGTGTCGGCAAGACCACCATCGTCCGAGGCATCGTCAAGATCCTCGCCTACAAAAAGGCGCGCATCGCCCTCTGCGCTCCGACGGGGCGCGCGGCAAAACGCCTCTCGGAAAGCTGTTCCTTCTTGGCCCAGACCATCCATCGCCTCCTGAAATACGATCCCCAGAACCACGGCTTTATCCACGACGCCGCCCGGCCGATCGAGGCGGACCTCGTCGTCGTGGATGAGACCTCGATGCTCGACGTCCCGCTCGCTTACCACCTCTTCAACGCCATCTCGCCTACGGCTTCGGTTGTTCTCGTGGGCGACGCGGACCAGCTCCCCTCAGTCGGCCCCGGCAATTTCCTCCGCGACGTGATTGAGTCAGGAATTGTCTCCGTCATCCGTCTCAACCAGATTTTCCGCCAGCATCACCGCAGCCAGATCGTGGTCAACGCGCACCGCGTCAACGAGGGGCATCTGCCCGAAAACTCCGCAACCACCCCGATGCTCGCGGCGGCGCGCGACCTCGACGACGAGGACGCGGCTCAGGTGGCGCCCGACGAAGCACCCGAAGCGCCCGAAGCACCCCGCGTCGGTGTCGCGCCGCCTGCGGCCGGTCTGACCACCGCCTCCGACTTTCACCTCCTGCCCGCGGCGACGCCCGACGCCGCGATCGAGCGCATCATTCAGCTGGTTTCCGAGGAAATTCCGCGTGCCTTCAAGTTCGATCCCATCGAGGACATTCAGGTGATGGCTCCGATGCATCGCGGCGTCTGCGGCGTCGAAAACCTGAACCGTCGGCTCCAGGCCGCCCTCAACCCGAAGCGCCCCGATCCGAAGTTCCGCCTCCATCGCGACGGTGTGGCCCCCGAGATCGAGCGTTTCGGACGCCTCTATCGCATCGGCGACAAGGTGATGCAGATCCGCAACAACTACGACAAAGACGTCTTCAACGGCGACCTCGGGCGGATCGTCGCCATAGATCGCGACGCCGCGAAGCTTTCCGTCCGTGTGGACGACCGCCTCGTCGAGTATGAGTTCAACGACCTCGACGAGCTCCTTCCCGCCTATGCGATCTCCATCCATAAATCCCAGGGGAGCGAGTATCCCGTCGTCGTCCTCCCGATCCTGACCCAGCATTACGTGATGCTGCAGCGCAACCTTCTCTACACGGCGATCACGCGCGGCAAGAAGCTCGTGATCGTCGTCGGCACCGCGAAAGCCCTCGCCCTCGCCGTTCGCAACGAGAAGACCGCCCAGCGCTACGGGATGCTGAAGGCGCGACTCGCGGAGAAGATGGAGGCGGGCCGATGAGGAAGGAGCGCGGGGAAGCGAGCGCGACGAACGCCGCAAAGCCCGGCTCGATTCCTGACTTCGTCTCGTTTTTCGTCCGCCGTCCTTCCTGACCGCCTTCTCCGATGCGCCGCGAGATGGAATGGAAAACCCGCCGCGAAGACGGACGCCGCTGCGTCGTGCGGGTGAGTTGTTTCGCGAAGCAATACCGGTTCCGGTTCAAGGAGGAGGACGCCGGGGTATGGGATTCCTCGCGCGAGCCTTCGCTCGCGGACCTCGAAATCCTGTGCGAAACCGTGCGGCGGCGCCGCCAGCGGCGCCAGGCGTCCGACGAAGACCTCGCGCGCGCGGAGGAGCTTCTGCGCCGCGCGCGCAACCTGAAGAAGGGCTGATCCGCCTTGCGCGGCACGCCCACCGCGCGGAGCGGAGACGTCCCGGAGTGGGAATTCGCGCCGAAGCGCGAGTCTACGGCTTCCCGCCCACGAACCGTTTCATCCGCTCGACGGCCTTCTCGATGTCCTCCATCGGCGCCGCGAAACAGGCGCGTACGTGTCCTTCGCCCGACGCGCCGAAGGCGTCGCCGGGGACCACGGCCACCTTTTGCTCCTTGAGCAGGCCGAGCGCGAAGTCGCGGCTTTTCTTTTCCGTGCTGCGGATCGAAGGGAACGCGTAGAACGCGCCACGCGGCAGATGGCAGTCGAGCCCCATCCCCCGCAGTTCGCTTACGAGATAGTTGCGTCGCAGGCGGTATTCGTCGCGCATCCGTTCCACGTCGGCATCGCCGTTTTTCACCGCTTCCACGGCGGCCTCCTGACTCAGGATCGGCGCGCAGAGCATCGAGTATTGATGCACCCGCATCATCGCCTCGACGATCGGAGGCGGCGCGCACACGTAGCCGAGGCGGAAACCCGTCATCGCCCACGCCTTCGAGAAACCATGAAAGAAAAGGGTCCGATCCCGCATTCCCGGCAGCGCGGCGATCGAGAGATGGCGACCTTCGTAGGTCAGCTCCGCGTAGATCTCGTCGGTCAACACGAGCAGGTCGTGCTTCACCGCGAGCGCCGCCATGGCCTTCAACCACGCCGCGTCCACCGTGCCGCCCGTCGGGTTCGTCGGAAAGTTGAGCAGGATCGCACGCGTGCGCGGCGTCACCCGGTTCGCGAACTCTTCGACGCGCGGCGCGAATTGCGTCTCCGACGTGGCCGGCACCGCTACAGGCGTTCCGTGCGCAAGGGCCACGCCGGGGTGATAGGAGACGTAACACGGTTCGTGGTAGAGCACCTCGTCGCCGGGGTTCAAAATCGCGCGGAGGGCGATGTCCATCCCTTCGCTCACCCCCACCGTGACGAGGATTTCGCGGGTGGGGTCGTAGGCCAGGCCGAAGGTCCGTTCCAGATAGCCGGCCACCGCCTCGCGGAGGCGGAGCAGGCCGAGGTTTGAGGTGTAGCCCGTCCTGCCCCGTTCGAGCGCGTAGATCGCCGCCTCGCGGATGCGCCAGGGCGTGACGAACCCCGGCTCGCCGATGCCGAGCGACACCACGTCCGGCACGTTCTGCACCACGTCGAAGAAGTCGCGGATCCCCGACCGGGGAATGCCGCGGACGTGTCGTGCAAGGGCTTTCTCGAAATCCATCCGTTCCTTGTAGCGCCTCCGTTTCCCGAAAATCAACCGCGCGACGGCCTCCCCAGCCTTTCGGAGGCTTCGGGGGAGGGTCTCCTTCGTCGAAAGAGTTTGCTTCCGGAGAAAAGAAGGGCGTTGCTGGCGGCGTGTTCGATCCGAAGGCAAAAATCGAGGCGGGATGGCGCCGTCTGCAAGAGATCGAGAAAACACCCCACGAAATCGCCTTCGGCCTGGCGCTCGGCGTTTTCGTCAGTTTCTTTCCGATCATCCCCTTTCAGACCGTCGCGGCGCTGGCCCTTGCGCTCCTTTTCAGAGGAAACAAGATTTCCTGTCTGATCGGGCTGCACCTGCACGATCTCCTCTTTCCGTTGATCCCCTTGATGTTCGTGGCCGAATACGAGGTGGGGAGGATGGGGCACCCTCTGGGGCTGCATCCGAAATTCACCGGCGAGCATTGGACGTTCGCCGAACTGGCGCAGCACGGCGGCCCGGTCTTCCGCACGATGCTCCTTGGGGCCCTGATCCTGGCGACACCGGCGGCGCTGGCCGCCTATCTGATCGGACGTTCGACCGCGCGCGACTGGCAGACGCGCCGCTCGGAGCGAAAAGCGCGAGGCGAATGAGAAAGGCGAAAGGGCGTCACGACGGCGGTCAACCCGCTCCATTGCTGCGGGAAGCGCCGCCGCGGCGTTGGAAGCGCGTGGGCTCCGGCAAGGCGAAGCGCACGTGGGCGGAGCGGTCGCCGAGTTCGCGGCGGAGGTCATGGATCAGTTCGAGGCTCACCGCCACGCGAAACGCGTCGTCGGCCTGGAGGTAGACCTCGCCTTCTTCGCCGCGATCGAGGCGCACATAGACGGGCGTCGCGCCCGTGTGGCGCAGGAGCGCGGCCTTCGCCCGTTCGAGCTCGCGCAGCCCGGCCTCGTTCGCGGGGGCGTTGAGGATCAAGCTCCGCGCGAATCGTCGCGCGGCGTCTTCGAGCGGAAAGATGTCCGAGACGATGTAGCGCGGCGACTCCTCGCGTTTGTCCACGCGGAGCAGAACGAGCAGCGCCTTCTCGACGGCGAGATGCGGCTTCGCGCGCTCGAACGCCTCGCTGTAGATGGACACCTCGGCGGCGCCCTCGAGGTCTTCGAGGACGGCGGTCGCCCAGAATTTCCTGCTCTGTTTGCTCACCCTTTTTTCGAAGGAGACGAGAATGCCTCCGACTTTCACCTCCGAACGGTCCTCCATCGCCTCGAGCTGGGAAAGCGGGGTGAGGTCCATGAGCTTGAGCAGCTCGACGTGCCGGCTCAACGGATGGCCCGACACGTAGAATCCGAGGAGGTCCTTTTCGAAGCGCAACAGTTCGTTCTGAGGCCATTCGGCCACGGGCGCGCCCGTCTCGTCGCCGCCGCCGTCGAAGGTGTCGCCGAAAAGTCCCTGCTGGCCCGCGGCGCGGTCGCGCTGGCCTGCGGCGCCGAGCGCGAGCGCGCGATCAATGAGCGTGAAGTTGTGCCGTCGGGCGAGCTTCGTGAAGTCGAACGCGCCGCTCTTGACGAGGCTTTCGATAACGCGTTTGTTCACGTGGCGCGAATCGAGGCGACGGCAGAAATCGAAGACGCCCTTGAAGGGCCCCTTCGCCTTCCGCTCAGCGAGGATCTGTTCTACCGCGGACTCGCCGACGTTTTTCACCGCCGCAAGCCCGAAGCGGATCTCCTGGTCGCTGACGATGGAAAAGAGCAGGGCGGACTCGTTCACGTCCGGCGGCAGCACCTCGATGCCGAGGTCGCGACAGTTGGCGATGTAAGCGTTTGCCTTGTCCTTGTCCGCGAGTTCGTTCGAGAGCGCGGCGGCCATATACTCGACCGTGTAGTTGGCCTTCAGCCATGCGGTCTGGTAGCAGAGCATCGCGTAGGCGGCGGAGTGGGACTTGTTGAAGCCGTAGCCCGCGAACTTCTCGATGAGATCGAAGATGCGGCTCGCCTGCCCGGGCTTTATCCGGTGTTTTTTACGGCAGCCTTCGACGAACTGCGCCCGTTGCGAGGCCATTTCTTCCTTCTGCTTCTTGCCCATCGCCTTGCGCAGGATGTCGGCCTGACCGAGCGAGTATCCGGCCAGCTCGCTGGCGGCCTGCATCACCTGTTCCTGGTAGATCATGATCCCCAAGGTCCCCTCGCAAAAAGGCTTGAGCAGGTCATGCTCGTATTCCACCCCTGCCTGGCCGCTCTTCCGCTTGATATACGCCGGGATGAGCGCCATGGAAGCGGGGCGATACAGCGCGATCAGCGCGATGATGTCGTCGAACGAGGAGATCGCGAACTGGCGCGCCGCGCCGCGCATCCCGGGGCTTTCCAACTGGAAGATCGCAGTCGTGTCCGCGCGGTTGAGCAGACCGAACGTCTTCGCGTCCTTCAGGTCGAGCTGATCCAGGTCCACCTTGATCTTCCGCCGCCGCTCCACCTCCGCCACGGCGTCCTGAATGACGGTCAGTGTCTTCAATCCCAGAAAATCCATTTTCAGGAGATTGAGTTTCGTCAGCGGTTCCATCGCGAATTGACTGACGGCCGTATCCCCCTTTTCGACGCGCGTGAGCGGCACGATGCGATCGAGCGGCTCGTTCGCGATGAGAACCCCCGCCGCGTGGACGCCGCGGTGACGCACGAGCCCTTCGAGCCGACGGGCGATGCGGTAAAGCTCGGCGTTTTGTTCGCTGCGTTCAACCTCGGCCTTGAAATCGGCGTGCTCGTGGTAGGCCTTCTCGAGCGTCATGTCCAAAACCTGCGGGACGAGCTTCGCAAGGCGGTCGCCGTCCGCGAAGGGGAGTCCCATCACCCGAGCCACGTCGCGGAGCACCGCCTTCGCGCCCAGCGTCCCGAAGGTGCAGATCTGCGCCACGCTGTCCGCGCCGTATTTTTCGCGCACGTAGGCGATCACCTCGTCTCGTCGGTTGTCGGCGAAGTCCACGTCAATATCGGGCGGCGTCACGCGTTCAGGATTGAGGAAGCGCTCGAAGAGCAGCCCGTAACGCTTCGGATCGAGGCTGGTGATCCCGAGCGCGTAGGAAACGATGCTGCCCGCCGCAGAACCGCGCCCGGGGCCGACGGCGATCCCCCGGCTTCTCGCGTGGCGGATGAAGTCGCTGACGATAAGGAAGTAGCTGACGTAGCCCGATTTCTCGATGACGCGCAGCTCGTGCTCGACCGACGCGGCAATCTCCTTCTGCCGCGTGTCGTCGGGCTTCGCGAGGTCGAATCCGTAACGGCGCTGGATGCCTTCATGGACGAGACGGCGGAGGTGCTGGTCCGCGCGAAGGCCTCCCGGCGGGGTGAAGGCGGGATAGCGGTTCGTCCTGAAATCAATGAGCACGTTGCAGCGCTCCGCGATCGCCAGCGTATTCTTCAGCGCCTCGGGGAATTCCCCGAGTGCCGCCTCCATTTCCTGAGGCGTCTTGTGATAAAACTCCGGCGTCTCATAGCGCACACGCTTTTCGTCGTTCACCGTCGAAGCGGTGCCGATGCAGATGAAAAAGTCGTGCGCCCTGGCGTCTTCGGGTTCGAGGTAATGCACGTCGTTGGTCGCCACGAGAGGAATTCCTTCCTTGCGGGACCACTCGGCGACGGTCCGGTTCACGAGGCGTTGGTTTTCGAGACCGTGATTCTGGACTTCGAGATAGAAACGGTCGCCGAAGAGGTCCTTGCTCCATCGGATAAACTCAAGGCCCCTCTCGGGTTTCCGGTCCAAGATGGATTGGGCGACATCCCCCTTGAGACAGGCCGAGGTCGCGATCAGGCCTTGGTGGTGCGCGGCGAGCAGTTCGCGGTCAATCCTCGGTTTGTAATAGAAACCGGTAAGGTGCGCTTCGGTTACGAGTTTGATGAGATTCCTCCAGCCGCAGTCGTTTTCCGCAAGGAGGAGAAAATGGGTGGCCGCCTCGCGCGCGCTGGCTGCGTCTTTTTCCGTGCGTTTACCGGGCGCCAGATAGACTTCGCATCCGAGGATCGGCTTGATCCCCGCCGCTTCCGCTGCGAGATAGAACTCGATGGCCCCGTAGAGGTTTCCGTGGTCCGTCAGCGCCACGGCGGGCGCGCCGCACTGTTTCGCCTTCGCCATGAGCTCCGGGATGCGCACGGTCGCATCCAAGAGCGAATATTCTGTGTGTTGATGGAGATGGACGAAGGAAGACACCGGAAGGAGTCAAAAGGAAAAACCGCCGATGCAAAACGAAAAAACGCGGCACCCGGGAATTCGCCGTTCCCAGGCCTTCTTGCAAAGCCGCCGGTGCCGAGTCCGCGCGGCACAACCCTCCCCCAAGCCCACCCCTTTGCGCAGGGGAAGTTTCCCCTGTGCGGAGACGCCGGTTCCGGCGTCCCGCTCCCAACGGTCGCGCGCGCAGACGTTCGCTTCGAGAAACGTCGCGCGCGCGACATGGCGCGGGAGCGCGAAATTATTTCGGCACGTCTTTGTCGTACCGCCAGCTCTTGACCTCGATCTCGACGTTGCCGTAGTCGGAGGCGCCCGCGTTGAGCCAGGCTTGATCGAGGATGCCACGCACGACAATGCTCTTGCCGACCGGAAGCTCGATGTCGCTGTCCAGTTCGATGATGCCGGTATCGTCGTTCAGGAGATAGGTGTCACCGTCAATCTTCTTGGTGATCTTCCCGATGAGCACGACATAACGTTCGTCGTCCTTGAGCGCGTTGTGCGTGCTCTTGATCCACTTCACCGTTGTGATGTGCCACTTGTTAGAATCCGGATCCTTGTCGTAGGTGCCGGCGCGCACGCCTTGCGCGCCCAGCAACAGCCCGACAACCACCACTGCCATCAGAACATGAATTTTTCGCATGGGGCGTGAGCATAGACGGATTGAAGTTGTAGTCAACCTTATTCGTCGCGCGGCCGGGCGGCGAAGGCCAGCGCCTGTTCGCGCGTCGCGATCTCGCCCGCGAGTTGCGCGTCCTCGATCTCCGCAAGGATGCGGCCGAAGATCGGTCCGGGTTTCCATCCGAGCGCGATCAGGTCCGCGCCCGTCACCAGGCGCGGCGGACGGATCTCCTCGCGCTTCAGTTTCCTTTGCCAGCCGCGAAGAATTCGAACGTTCGAGACGCTGCCATGACTTGCGAGACAATCCGCACGGTGCATCGCCAGTTCGTCTTCGAAAGTCGAGCGTGCGAGCAACCGTTTGATCGTCGCCAGCCGCATCCTCGGCACGTCCTTGAAGGTCATGTGGTTCCCCACGATTTCCGCGATCGCCTCGCGCTCGGCGTTCGAGAAGCGTAGCCGCCGCAGGATGCGGTCGGCCATCTTCGCCCCGACTCCCGCGTGCCCGGGGAATCGGATGCGCCGCCCCCGACGGGGCGATCGCTCGAATGTCGGCGGTTTGCCCACGTCGTGAAGCAACGTCGCCCAGGCGAGGGCCGCCGAAGGCTTCTTCGGCAATTGGTCGAGGGCCACCGTCGTGTGGACGAACACGTCGCCTTCGGGATGAAACGCCCGTGGTTGAGGGACCCCGCGCATCCGGTCCACTTCCGGCAGGATGCGCCGCAGGAGGCCGCTCTTGGCGAGCAACTTGATTCCGTGACCCGGCCGTGGAGAGACCAGGAGCTTCGTCAGCTCGTCGCGGATTCGTTCGGAGCTGACCCGGCGGATCCTCGGCGCCATCGCGCGAACGGCCCGCCAGGTCGCCGCTTCGATGCGGAAGCCGAGTTCCGCGGCGAACCGCACCGCGCGGAGCATGCGCAGGTGGTCTTCCTGGAAGCGCGCGCGCGGGTCGCCGATGGCGCGCAGCACCCGCCGCGCGAGGTCGCTCCGTCCGCCGACGTAATCCGCCACGCGCCTCCGTGCGGGATCGTAAAACAGTCCGTTCACCGTGAAGTCGCGCCGTTTCGCGTCCTCCTCCGCTCCGCAAAACCGCACCGCGGAAGGCCGTCGGCCGTCGCGATACGGCCCGTCTACGCGAAAGGTCGCCACCTCGGTTTCGACGCCCCCCTCGCGGACGCGCATGACGCCGAAGGCCTTTCCCACGCCCACCGTGCGCTTGAAAAGCCGTTCGACTTCGGAGGGCCGCGCCGAGGTCGCAACGTCGTAATCCTTCGGGCGCCGCCGCCGTAGCGCGTCGCGCACGCAGCCGCCGGCAAAGAACGCCTCGTGGCCCGCCGCGCGCAACCGCGCGGCAACCCGCGCCGCCGCCTGCCGCGCGTCGCTCTTCGGAAGGACGTTCATCTCCCGCGCATGCTCGCCCCGTTTTGCCTTCGGAAGCAAGCCCGGGCGCCCGCGCGGAATTTCTGCTGGAAAGGGGTGGTGCCAGGGGCGGGATTTGAACCCACGACCAAGGGCTTATGAGTCCCCTGCTCTACCACTGAGCTACCCTGGCGACGACGCCTTGGATACGCTAGACCGTGTTCGGCTGCAAGCCCGCATCCCGATCCGGTGTCGTTTCCCGGCTCGACGCGACAAAGAAACTATGGCTTATTGGAATGCGCCTGTTCTCGAGGATGGACGCATGAGCGCGCGCGAACCGTTGCTTCCCCAAAGGCTGTGGTTCGGCTTGACCGGCCTTGCGGCGGCGTGTGTCGGGTTCACGGCCCTGTCCGCGCGCGCCGCCCCGGCGGGGCGGGTGCGCGAGGCGGCGGTCGCAGGGTTGTTTTATCCCGCGGAGCGCGAGGCGCTCGACACCGAGGTGCGGCGGCTGCTCCATGCGGCGCCGCCCATGCCGTTGCCGCCGATCCGCGCGTTCGTCGTGCCGCATGCGGGTTATGTGTTCTCGGGGCCGACCGCCGCGGCGGCTTACCGCCAGATCGTCGGACGAAGCTTTCGACGGGTGATCCTTCTCGCGTGCAGCCATTACGCGGTGTTCGAGGGGGCGATGATCCCCGATGTCGCAGCGTTCGAGACGCCGCTGGGGCGCGTTCCGCTCGCCTCGATCGCGGCGAAGCTCGCCAAACGCCCGCCGTTGACGTCGCATCCCGTCGCGCAGGTGCAGCGTCCAGGTTGGGCTTGGCAAAGCCCGCTGAAGATTCCTCCGGGCGAAGACGATCCGCATACCTGGGACCACACGATCGAGGTCCAATTGCCTTTCCTCCAGACCGTCCTTCCCGATGCGAAGATCGTGCCGATCATGTACGGCCGTGTGGACCCCGCGTCGGTCGTCAAAGAGATCGCGCAGGCGCTGGACGAAACGACGTTGGTGATCGTGAGCTCCGACCTCAGCCACTACCACCCGTACGAAGCCGCGCGCGCGCGCGACGTGGACTGCGTGAAGGCGATGCTCGATCTTGATGTTGGAGCGATGGCGTCGAAGGAGGCCTGTGGTCAACTCGCGATCATGACCCTCCTCGATCTCGCAAAACAACGGGGCTGGAAAGCCCATCTGCTCGATGCCCGCAACAGCGGAGACACCTCGGGAGACAGGAAAAACGTGGTGGGCTATGCGGCGCTCGCCTTCACCGACGCGCAAGGAAGCGTGTCGGTGCCGGGAGAACTGCCGGTGGCGAAAGCGGCCCCCTCCTATACGACGGCGGAGAGAAAACAGCTTCTCGCGTTGGCGCGGAAAACCATCGCGGCCGTCGCAGACGGAAAGGCGCTGCCCGCGCGGAAGGACGAGGACTTCAGTCCACCGCTCCGCGAAGCGAAGGGGTGCTTCGTGACGCTCACCAAAAAGGGCGAACTCCGCGGCTGCATCGGCCACCTCGTCCCGCAGGAGGCGCTGTGGCGGGCGGTGATGGAGCTCTCACAGAACGCGGCGTTTCACGACGGACGTTTCCCTCCGGTCACGAAAGGCGAGGTGAAGGAGCTCGCCGTCGAGATCAGCGTGCTGACCTCGCCGAAAATTCTTGTGTTTCGGAATCCGGACGATCTGGTGGAAAAGCTCCGTCCGCAGACGGATGGTGTGATTCTGAGAATCGGCTCGCGGGGGGCGACCTATCTGCCGCAAGTCTGGGAGCATTTCCCGACCGCGGAAGGCTTCCTCTCCAGCCTCGCGCAGAAGGCCGGATGTCCCGCGGACGCGTGGCGCGGACCGGAGACGGAGGTCCAGACCTACCAGGTCGAATCCTTTCACGAGTGAGGACAAAGGCGGGAGGACGGGCCCTGCAGGCATGAGACTGCAGCGCGCCGAACTTTGTGGAGAGGCGTGGATCAGGCGCAGCGGGACCAGAGGTAACGAAAGGAGGCGGCGAAGTCGGAAGGGTGCTTCGCAATTGCGGCATCCACGTCGGCGGGCGTCCACCAGCGGAGCTCGCGGATCTCGGAAGCGGGAAAACGGAATGGACCCTCCGCGCGGGCATCGTAGAGATGGATGAACTCCCAGCCAAGCTCCTCGCACGCGTCGAACTTCCGGACCAAGGTCAGCGGGAAATCCGCCCCGAGTTCCTCGACGATCTCGCGTCGGGCGCCGGCGTCGCAGTCTTCGCCGGAGGCAAGATGCCCGGCGGCGGAGGAATCCCAGGCGTTCGGGGCGAGGTCCTTGAGCGGGGAACGCCGCTGGAGAAGGACCTCTCCACGCGCGTTCCGGACGAAGACATGGACGGCCCGGTGGCGAAGGCGCTCGGCGTGAACGCGCCGGCGCGGGGCTCGACCCACGACGCGGTCCTGCGCATCCACGACCTCAAAGAGTTCGTTGCCGGGATCGGCCTCGGGATCCCTGCGGTCGGTGAAGGAGACGGCGGCGGCGCGCGCCCATTCCTCGACGTCGAGCTCGGCGGGGCGGCGCGATCGGAGGGCGGTTTCGTCGAGCGTCTCGCCGAAGATCGCGCCGAGGGTTTTTCGACGCTGTTGAAAGGCGCGGCGGACGAGTTTTCCGAAACGCGCCTCGTCATCGAGCGTGGGGAAGGGCCAACCGGCGCGTCGGGTGAGAACGATCGTCGCCGAGGAAACCTCCGGCGACGGCCAGAAGACGGAGGGCGGGATGCGGCGCGCGAGGGCGACCTCGTAGAACGGACGGATGAGAAGGGTGAGGAGGCCGTAATCCTTCGTGTCGGATTTCGCGGCGAGGCGCTCGGCGACCTCGAGCTGGATCGTGAAAATCATGCGGCGCGGACGGAGGTCGGCTTCGGCGAGGCGGACGAGGAGCGGCGAAGCCACCGAGTACGGGAGATTCCCGACGACCAGGGCCTCGCCGATCAGGAACGGAGAGACGGCGCTTTCCGGCGCGGAGAGAAGCGTTTTTTCGTTTTGCGCCTTCAGCGTCTCGAGCGTTTGGAGGGCGTCGCCGGCGACGAGTTCAGCGAAAGGATATTTTTCGCGGAGATAGGCGGCGAAGCGCAGATCCTTTTCGAGGAGGAGGAGGCGCGAAGGGTGGCGGGCGAGGAGTCTCTCGGTCAGGGCGCCGAGGCCGGGACCGATTTCCACGACGGAATCGCCGGCCTCCACGCCGCAAAGCTCAACGATGCGCTGGGCGACGTTTTGGTCGTGGAGGAAGTTCTGCCCCAGTCGGCGACGGGGGCGAATGCCCAACGCCGCGAGGGTCCGGCGGATTTCGGTGAGGGTCATCCCGCCGACAAGAGCGGTTTCTTGAGGACCTTGGATTTGCGTCCGTTCTCGTCGTACTTCTGCCGCCGTTCGGCGGGGAGGTCCTCGGCGGCGCCTTCCACGAAGCCGCCCTTTTGCTGGAAGTAGGCGAAGGCTTGCGTGGAGAGGCAGTAAAGCTCGGTGCATCCTTTGTCGCGGGCCTGCATTTCCACAAAGTTCATGAGTTTGCGCCCGATGCCTTCGTTCTCGTGGTGCGGGCTGACGTAAAGGCAGGCGAGCTCGGCTTTTTTCTCGATGGGGAAGAGATGCAGGGCGACGCAGCCGACGGGGTTCTTGTCCACTTCGAAGACGTAGTAGTCGTCGAGGTGACGCTCGATTTCGATGCGGGTGCGTTTGACGAGTTCCGCCGTTTCGACGGAGGGCTTGATGAGTTTGAGGATGACGCTTATGTCGCGTTTCGCGGCAGGGCGGATCGCCTGGTATTCGTTGGCGTGGATGAGGGTGCCGATGCCTTCCTTGGAGAAGACCTCGGCGAGGAGGCCCTCGTCCACGCGGCCGTTGATGATATGGACGCGGTGGACGCCGCCTTCGGCGGCGCGGAGGGCGTGTTCGAGCTTCGAAATCATCGTCCGCACGAGTTCGTTCCGATGTTTTCGGAGGAGATCGGCCGCCTCGGCGATGGTGAGCTGGCGGAGGAGGCGTCCTCCCCGCTCGACGCCGTCCCGCGGGGTGATGTAGAGGAGCTTTGCAGCCTTGAGGGCGAGGGCGGTCTCGAGGGCCACGGAATCGGAGTTGAGGCGGTAGGTGCGCCCGTCGCCGTCGAAGCCGAGCGGAGGAATGACGGGGATGATATTGCGATCGAGGAGCGTGTTCAGCAGTTCGGTATCGATCCGTTCGATCTTGCCGGTGAACTGGTGGTCCACGCCGTCGAGGATGCCGGCGGGATGGGCGACGATGGCGTTGGACGCGGCGGCGCGGAGATCGTTCGAGGCGAGGCCCTCGAGGATTTCGTGAGTCAGACGGTTGGCGGCGAGGAGGGCTACCTTGAGGGTGGCGGCATCGGTGATGCCCGTGCCGTCGTCGTTGCTGATCGCCTGCCGGCTTTCGGCGGCGTGACGGCGGATCTGAAAGCTCGCGCCGTGAACGATGACGACGCGGATGCTCAGACTGCGGAGCACCGCGATATCGAGGAGCAGGGTGGGGAAGTTGACGTCTTCGACGAGCTCGCCGTCCACGGCGATGACGAACACTTTTTCCCGAAATCGAGGGACGTAATGCAGGATTTCCCGCAGGTCAGTGAGCTTGATCATCGGATCGCGGAACCAGTTGATAAACGGCGCGCGCGAAGAAACAAGCCGGAATCCGCGTCCGGATCAGTCGTCGTGCGGCGGCGCAACGCCGGGGCGGAGCTCCGTATGCCGAATCTTTCCGCCGGCGGCGGCGGTCCAGACGCCGCCGCCCAGGCACGCGAGGCAGAGGAGGAGCATCGCGCCGCCGAGAGGCAGCGTCCAGGCGGGTTTCTTCCACGAAAGCGCCAGCGCGCCCGCAGCCGCGATCAGGGTGGCATAAAGCACGACGGCGAGAACTTCGGCGCGTTCTTCGTGTTCGTGAATCCAGGAGGAGGCGGACGGATCGAGAGGAACCGCCCCGGTCGCGACGACGATTCCGATGCGGGCCTTCTCGCCGGATTCCAGCACGAGTGGCGTGAGGAGGGTGGCGGCCACGGTGAGAGCCATGCCGGTGCGGCAGACGGCGGCGTTGCGGAAGATCAGGCCGCCAAGCAGCGCGAGCGCGGCGAACGCCGAGCCGGCGATCGGGAGATGGTTCAAGAGGAGATGGAGGTGTTCGGGAGTCATGGAGGGACGAAGGTTCGATCGGCGGTCTCTTCGGGGCCGTTTACAGGCGGAGGTTGTCAATCAGGCGGACACCCTCCACCCAGGCGGCGAGCGCGAGCGTGTCGCCTCGGGTGGCGCGTGGCGAGGGGCGGAGCGTCGAGGAGCGCACGAGGTCGAGATACTCGACGCGAAGGCCGGGCACGCGCAACAGGCGGCGTGCGTCGGCGAGGAGGCGGGAAGGCCGGCGTTCGCCCCGGAGAAAACGCCAGCGCGCGAAGGCGAGCGCGCCGTTGAGGAGCGCGGCGAGGCGGCGCCCCCGTGGCGTGAGGCGGCGGTTGCGAGAGCTCATTGCCAGGCCGTCCGCCTCGCGCACGACCGGAGCGCAGACGATCCGGACAGGAACGTTCAGGTCGCGCGTCATGCGTTGAAGGAGCGCAGCCTGCTGGAAATCTTTCAGGCCGAAAATCGCCTCGGTGGGCCGAACGAGGTTGAAGAGCTTGAGCACCACGGTGCAGACGCCGCGGAAATGCCCCGGACGCCTCGCCCCGCAAAGCGGGAGCGAAAGGGCTTCCTCGCTCACCCAGGTGGAGTGAGAGGGGGGATACATGTCGGTGGCGGAGGGGGCGAACAGGAGGTCCGCGCCCGCCCGCCGGCAGAGGACAGAATCCGCCGCGAGGGTGCGCGGATACTTCGTGAAGTCGGAGCGCTGGTTGAACTGCGGGGCGTTAACAAAGACGCTGACGACGACGACGCCGCGCGCCCCGGCGCGCCGCCGCGCAAGGCGGATGAGGGAGGCGTGCCCTTCGTGGAGCGCGCCCATCGTCGGGACAAAGACGACGCGCCGCCCGGCGCGCCGCGCCGGGGCGAGGGCGCGGTCGAGCAAGCGGATGGCGCGGGCGATCCTCACTCCAGCGGGAGGTTGAGGCGCTCGATGGACAGGGCCTTGCCGGTGGAGGGGTCCGCGCGGAGGAGCGCGCCGTTGAAGCGGATGCCCTGACGCGCGACTTCGAAGCGCTGGGGCATCTGCGTGAGGAAGCGCTCGATGATCGGCTGGATCTCGCGTCCGAGGATGGACTCGTGCGGACCGGTCATCCCTGCGTCGCAGAGGAACGCGGTCCCGCCCGGGAAGATCCGCTCATCGGCCGTCTGGACGTGGGTGTGACTGCCGAGGACGGCGGTGACCCGTCCGTCGAGAAAGCGGCCGAGGGCGATCTTCTCGGAGGTGGTCTCGGCGTGCATGTCCACGAGGATGAGCGGGGTCTCGGCGCGAAGACGCTCGACTTCGCGTTCGGCGACGCGGAAGGGGCAGTCGAGGTTCCGCATGAACGTCCGTCCCATGAGGTTCAGAACAGCGAGCTTCGCCCCGGAAGGGATCTCGACGATCACCGAACCGGCGCCTGCGACGCGCGGGGGGAAGTTGGCGGCGCGGAGGAGGCGGGATTCCACGCCGACAAGGGGGAGGATCTCCTTGTTGTCCCAGACATGGTCGCCGCTGGTGACGACGTCGGCGCCAGCGTCGCGAAGTTCCTGAAAAATCTTCGGAGTGATGCCGGAGCCGCCGGCGGCGTTCTCGCCGTTGACGACGCAGAAATCCACCCGGTGGCGGTTGCGCAGAGGGCCGACGAGCTGGCGGATGGCGCGGCGTCCCGGTTCTCCCACGACGTCCCCTGAGTAGAGAAGGGTCACGTTCTCGGGCATGAGATGAACTCCTGTTCGGTGATGATGCGGTCCACGGGCACGTCGCCCGGCATCGTCTCGATTTCCTGGACCACTTGGAAATCGAAGGCGATCGCGGTTTTGAAGGCGCGCGCGCCTTCGCAGAGGCGGTCGAAGTAGCCGTAGCCGTGACCGAGGCGGTTGCCCGCACGGTCGAATGCGAGTCCGGGAAGGATGATCGCATCGAGCTCGTCGCGCGGCACGGGGCGACGCGCGGCAGGGAGGGGCTCGAGGATGCCGAGCTTGCCGGGCGCGAGGTCCCTTCGGAAGTCCTTGAGTTCGGAGGGGTAGTAACGCCGCTGGTCGGCGTCGAATGCGGGAATGCAGATGCGTCGCCCCTCTTCGAGCAGGTGGAAGATGATGGGAATGGTGGCGACCTCCTCGGCGCGGTTGATGTAGAGCAGGGCGGTCTGCCAGCAGGCGCGCCAGGCGCCCAAAAGGACGTTCTGAATCACGGCGTTCGCTTTTGCGCGTTCGGCGGCCGGCATCGCCTGGCGGCGGAGGAGCATCCTCTGGCGCAAGGCGTCGCGCGAGGGGAGGTCTTCGAGGAGGACGACGCGAGGGCTCATGGCGACGCGGAGAATCTAGAGCTGCGGGGCGGCTGCATCAAGAGGAAGCGTGCCGGCGCCACCTGCGCGCGATCCGCGCGGCGAGGCGCGCGGGAGGGGAAACCGCCGGCAGACGAAGGGCGTCGCGCGGAGGCTCGAGCGCGGCGAACTGGCTGGGGATCAGGGCGGCGGGAAAGAAGTGTCCGCGGCGCCGGCGCAGGCGGCGCGCGGCGGTGGCGGGCGAAATTTCGAGATGCACGAAGCCGACGGCGCCCGGCTTCACGCGGAGACGCTGGCGGTAGCGCTCCTTGAGCGCGGAGCAGGCGAGCACGGCGGGAACGCGCGAGCGGACATGGCGGGCGACGAGGCGGCGAAGCGCGGTGAGCCAAGCCGCGCGGTCGCGGTCGTCGAGAGGGGTTCCGCGGCGCATCTTCGCGACGGCCATCGCAGAATGTTGGTTGTCGGCGTCGTGAAACGCGCAGCCGACGCGGCGGGCGAGGAGACGCCCCACGGTGCTCTTTCCGCAGCCCGATACGCCCATGAGAACGAGCACCGTCGGATCACGCATGGACGAGGACCGCTCCGCCCGCGCGCATCTCTTCGAGGGCGCGGGCGATGTCGCCGGGCGCCGCCTCGATGCCGCGGCAGGCATAGACGAGCACGCGCGTCGTGAAGCCGGCGGCGCAGGCGTCGAGAACGGTGGCGCGCACGCAATAATCGGTCGCCAACCCGCCGATATCGAGGGCGCGGAAGCCTTCGCTTCGGAGTTGCGCGGCAAGGCTTCCGCTGAACGCACTGTAGCTTTCGGTTTCAGGTTCGATTCCCTTTTTTTCATAGCGTCCGATGGCGTCGCGCCGGAGCGCAGGATGCAGGCCGGCGCCGGACGTGTCCCGCACGCAGTGCACCGGCCAGAGCGTCTGGGGCCTGCCGTTGATCAGGATGGTCTCAAAGGGTTTTCGGCCCGGATGGCTCGCCGCGAAGCTGATGTGGTCCGGTGGATGCCAGTCCTGCGTGACGACCACGAAATCGTAGGAAGGCATGAGCCGGTTGAAAATGGGGACCGTTTCGTCGCCTCGTGGCACGGCGAGCGCGCCGCCGGGACAGAAATCGTTCTGCACGTCCACGACGATCAGCGCACGTTTCATCCCTCCGCATTGTCGCGCTGGAGCGCGTCAGGATCAAGAACGCCTCTCCCATCTCGCGAAACGCCGGCCGTGGCGTGCCTTCGCCCCTCGTCTCCACGGGCAGCAACGCCCCGATCTGGAAAATCTGATCAACCCCTGATGATCTCTTTTAGAGGATGTTTGAAAATTGGCCTGCCCTCTGTTGAATTTTCAAACACCCTCTTACAGTGGACGAGAGACGGCGGGGAAAGGGGCGTCAGCGCTGACCGTAGGAGGCGCGGGGGCCATGCTTGCGGAAGAAGTGTTTGTCGAGCAACGCCTGCGCGATCGGCTTCGCCGGCCGGTGGAGCAGGGCCATCTGCGCCACGACTTCCAGCGCGATCGCATTCTCCAGCGCCTTTTCCGGCGTCGCCCCCCACACAAACGGCGCGTGACCGGACACCAACACCGCCGGAATCTCGTGCGGCTGCCGGCAGGTCTCCACAATCACCTTGCCGGTGTTCCACTCGTAGTCGCGCGCGATCTCGCGTTGGGTGAGCGCCCGCGTGACCGGCACCGCGCCGTGGAAATGGTCCGCGTGCGTCGTGCCGTAACACGGCAGTGGCCGGCCGGCTTGCGCCCAACTCGTCGCGTGGAGCGAATGCGTATGGACGATCCCGCCGATGCCGGAGAATTTTCGGTAAAGATAACGGTGCGTCGGCGTATCGGATGACGGGTGTTTGACGCCCTCCAGGATCTTGCCGGTGGCGATGTCCAAAATGACGATGTCGTCGGGGGTCAGCGCGGCGTAGTCCACGCCGCTGGGTTTGATCGCCATCACGCCGTCAGCCGCGCCGCTGGCGTTGCCAAAGGTGAGTCGGGCCAGGCCGGCCTTGACGATCTCTTGGTTGATCCGGCAGACGCGTTCCTTGAGCAGGGTGTAGCGCATCAGCGTCGGGCCTCGTTGCGGATGGTCAGCAATTGTTTCATCACATCGACGTCGCCGCCGAAGCTATCGTGCAGCCGACGGTATTGACGGTAGAGGCGGTCGTAGACAGCGGCGTGCTTGGCGTTGGGTCGGAACTTCTTCTTGTGTGTGCCGGTCATCGCGGCGGTGGCGGAGGCGAAATTCCGGTGGGCGCCGCCAGCCACGGCGCCGGCCATCGCGGCGCCGAGGGCGCAGGTCTGATCGCTGCGGGAAATTTCCATCGGCCGGTTGAGCACATCGGCGTATACTTGCATGACGAGCGTGCTCTTGGCGGAGACGCCGCCGCAGTTGACGAGGCGTTCGGCGTTGACGCCGTATTCTTCGAACCGTTCGATGATCGTCCGCGCGCCGAACGCGGTCGCTTCGACCATGGCCAGGTATGCTTCGGCGGGCGTGGTGTGCAGGGTCATCCCGAGCAAGAGGGCGGTCAGACGCTGATCCACGAGAATGGTGCGGTTGCCGTTGTGCCAGTCGAGGCCGAGCAGGCCGCTTTCGCCGGGCCGGAGTTTGAGCGCCCCTTTGGTGAGCGTCTCGTGCGATTCGCCGCTGAAACGGACGAACCAGTTGAAGATGTCGCCGACGGCGGATTGGCCGGCTTCGAGGCCGTAGTGGCCGGGCAGAATGGATTCGGGGACGATGCCACAGACGCCGGGAATGTCGGGCAGCTTCTGGCTGAGCGGCGCCACCATCATGTCGCACGTGGAGGTGCCGACGATCTTGACGAGCGTGCCGGGTTGAATGCCTGACCCGACGCCGCCCAGATGGGCGTCGAACGCGCCGACGGCGACGGGGATGCCGGGTTTGAGGCCGAGTTTTCCGGCCCACTCGTCGGTGAGGTGGCCGGCGGTGTCGGCGATGTTGTAGGCTTTGTTCGGCAGTGTGCGACGGATGCGGATCAGCCGGGAATCGAGGGCGCTGAAGAACTCTTCCTCGGGATAACCGCCCCAATCGGCATGGAACATCGCCTTGTGACCGGCCGCGCAGATGCCGCGTTTGATCTTGTCGGGATGCGTCGTCCCGGTCAGGACGGCGGGCAGCCAGTCGGCGTGTTCGACCCACGTGTAGGCGGCGTCGAAAACTTTCGGAGACTCAGTTGCGCAGTGCCAGATTTTTGACCAGAACCATTCGCTCGAATACTTTCCGCCGCACTTGGCGAGGTATTGCGGGCGGAGTTTGATGGCGGTTGCGGTGATTTTTTCAGCTTCGTCAAAACCAGTGTGATCTTTCCAGAGCCACGCGAGCGCCGCCGGGTCTTTGAAGGGGAGGGGATGGCCCTGTTCGTCAACCGGGATGGGCGTGCTGCCGGTCGTGTCCACGCCGATGCCGACGATGTGGTCGGCATGGACTTTGCGCAGACAGGTTTTGACACAGGCGATGGTGCCGTCGAGATAGTCCTGTGGATGTTGTCGGGCGAGGTTGACGTTCTTGCGGTCGAGGATGACGCCGGCGTCGCCGTGGCGGTAGTTGTGGACGTGCGTGGCGAGTTCCTTGCCGGTGGCGGTGTCCACGACGAGGGCACGGACGGAGTTGGTGCCGAAGTCGAGACCGAGGGCGAGCGTTTTCATGGCAGTGGAGGAGCCTACAGGCGCCTGAGGCCTGACGCGAGATGGCAGAAAGGGGGGGTGTCCAGTTTCTAAAGCGAACGTGGAAAACGGATCAATCCAGTTCTTCGAGGCCCGCGGCGCATTCGATCTCGCGGCGGAGGATGTGGACCGCCTTCTCCCGGGTCTTCGGATCGGCGCTCGCGTCGTTTGCGCCCCAGAAGGGTCCGGTGGCGAGCCCGCTGAACTGAATACCGACCTTGTCGGCAAGCTTGCGGATGGCCTGCGGTCGGTCTCGAAGCTCTCTTGAGGCTGCCGGGGACCGTCCCCCGGTGAGGGCGATCTCGAAACCGGCAAGGCCGGCTTCCTTCGCGAGGCGGAGCTTCTGTTCGAGATTCCAGTCGCCGTAGAAGGATCAGACGCTGACGGATTTCTTCATGGTCAGGAGGCCTTGAGCTTCACGGTCTTGCCCTTCTCCGCGGACTGGACCTCGGCGAGGACGATCCGCAGGGATTCGGCCGCCTGACGGAGGGTGGCGACCTTCGGAGCCTCGTTTCTTTCGAGGCAGGCGATAAAGTGCTGGAGCTCGTTGTAGTACCCGCCGAGGGAGGAGACGTTGCCCACGTTCGCGGACGAAGCGCCCGTGGAGGGCTGCGCGAAGGGCAGCGGCTCGGGGGCGGCGTCCCCCAGCGTGACCTTGAGAGTGGGATTGGCGAGCATGTCATACTCGACGGCGCCGTTCTCGAACACGGCCTGGAAGGCCATCTGGAAACCCCACTTCGGCGGCTGGTTCCAGCCGCCCTCGGCGACCACGGCCGCGTTCCCGTAATGATAGATGGTAAAGATGCGGCTCCAACCGAACTCATCCTTCGTGCCGACGGACGTAACGGCGGACGGCGTTCCCAGCAGGTGCGCCACGAAGTCGGTGTCGTGGATGTGCAGGTCCACGGCGGCGCCGAGGCTTCGATCGGCGTCGCGAAACCAGCCTTCGGTGCCCGTGGGCCGCGCGGCGCGGCGCTGCAGGTTGAGACTGAGCAGGCGCCCCGCCTTGTTGGATTTCACGAAGTCGTAGAAGGCCTGGTATTCGGGCCAGAAGCGAATGCATTGGCCGACCATGGAGTGAACACCGGCCTGTTCGGCGGCCTCGGCCATTTTGAGGGCATCGCTCACCTTCGTGGCGACGGGCTTCTCGCAGAAGAGATGCTTTCCGGCCTTGATGGCGGCCATGGCGTATTTCTTGTGCAGGTCGGTGGGCACGCAGATATCCACGACATCCACCGCCTGTTTCGAGAGGGCGGCCCCGAGAGTCTTGTAGATGGCCGCCGACAGGCCGATCTTGGTGAGGTTCTCCTGGGCGCGGGCGGGGTCCTTGTCCACGACGCCAACCACCTTCGCGTTGGGGATTTGCGCGTACGATTGCGCGTGCATGACGCCCATGAAACCGAATCCGACAATAACGACGTTTTTCATAAGATGAGGGGATACAACCATCCGGAGGCCCTCAACGCAAGCCGGGAGCAGGAGAGGGCTCAAAAAGTTTATGCTCCGATGATGGATGGATTCGGGGTGCTGACGATCAACCTCGCCTCACCATGCTGGAGTCCATCCACTGCATCGCATCATCGTAGGCTTCGGGCGGCATCTCGGCCGGCACGGAGGCCATGCCGAGCATCACGCCACCGTCGCGCGCCAGTTCCAGCAGCGGCCGCAGATGCGCTTCGATTTCGCGACGGTCGGCGCGCGGCAGGATTTGGGTGTTGCACACGCCGCCGATCAAGACCAGCTTGCGCCCGTATCGTCGGCGCAACTCGAGCAGGCCGGGATTGCAGCGCGGCTCCAGGGGATTGACGCCTTCGAACCCGGCCTCGATCAGCAGGTCGAGCAGCGGCGCGACATTTCCGTCGCTGTGAAAAAAGAAATGCCGGCAGCCCGCCGCGCGACAGCTCGTGATGATCCGATGATACCGGGGCAGAAAGTAACGCTCGAACATGCGCGGGCTGAACATCGGGCCTTTCAGCCCGGCCATGTCGTCATAGACGAACAGGCCGGTGTCGTACGTCTGCGTCCGCCGCAACGTCTCCAGCGCCATCTGCTCGAAGTGATCCGTCACCCGGTCAAACAGCGCATCGCAGAACGCTTCGTCGCCCGCCATGTCGGTCAGCAGCTCGGCCTCGCCGCGCAGGAAATGGCTGCGGATGTAGAGGCCGCCGATCTTGGAAAAGGCGCACCGGCCATCGGTCGCTGACGGCAAGTCGGCGTACCGGCTTGGGAGCGTGGCCGGTTCAAACTGAAGACGGTCGAGATCGCGCGGCTCTTTCAAGACCCGATCGATTTCCTCGGAAAAATAGCCGCCCGGTATCGAGCGCGTGAGACAACCCCAGCCGTTGTTGGAGATTTCGTATTCGCCTTCCCGCCGAAGGAAACCGGCCTGCGAGGGAAAGAATCGTTCGTCGCCGATCAAGATGACGGTGTCGTTGCGGTAGTGAGTGAGCGGGTGCGCCTCCTCGCCGACGCGCTTCCACTTTCTCCACGCTCGCACGAATCCGTCGTCAAACCCCGGCGTCCAGATCGGCGCGCGGTCGGGTCGTTCAAAACGGATGGCCGCCAGGACGCGGTCGTGGGCGGTGGCGTTCATTGGAACGAGAGCCGGGCCCATTGCGCCGCGTTCGCCACGGCGCGGGCCGGGTCGCGGCGGCTGCGGGCGATGTGGCCGGATTCCTTCCGCAGCGTCGGCTGGGTCGCATCCTGATACCGCCAGTCCAGACTCCAGCGAATCGTCCGGGTGCGATTGGGCTGGCCTTGATGGAACAGCAAATTGTGGAACAGCACGACGTCGCCGGGATCGAGTTCGATGTCCACCGCTTGTGCCAGCCGCGGCGCGAGCTGTTCGGCGGCGATCTCGAGATAGAATTTCTTTTTCACGTGCGGGACGACGCCGAGCTTGTGCGTGCCGGGGATGAATTGCATGCAGCCGTTCTCGACCCGGGCCGGCACCAGCGGCGTCCACACGTTGACCATGCGGAGTTGATCCACGGTCTGGCCGGCCGTGCCGGTGGTGACGTTCTCGGTGTACCCGCCGTCCTGATGCCAGAGCACCTGCGTGCCTTCCCAATCGGGGAGTTTGGGTCGCGCGGTGTAATTCGGATACAGCCGGACCTCGCCGCCCAGAAACGCCTCCGCCTGGTCGAGCACCCGTGGATGAAAGAAGACGTCGAACAATTCCGCCAGGTGCAACTCCTGTCGGAAACTCCTCGGCGCGTCGTCGAGCCCATGCTCATACAGCCGATAGAACCGCGTCGTGAACGGCTCGTGCGGTAGCGGATCGCGAATCATGCCGGTCGCCAACAGCTTCGCCGCCTGTTGCTCGACGAGTTGTTCCATTGCGGCGCGCGCGCCATCCACCACGCGCGGTTCGAGCACGCCCCGCAGGATGACATACCCGCGTTCATCAAACTCATGGGAGAATGAATTCATGAGGGCGAGTCTAGTCGCAGCCGGTCGGATTGTCTTTGTGACAACCCGCCCCGTTTTTACGTCAATCCGCGGCTCACAGCGCCGGTCGCGCCCGCCGATACGCCGCCGGGCTGCGACCCAGCGCGTTCTTGAATGCGGCGCTGAACGCATGCACCGTGGCGTACCCGCTCGTCTCGGCGATCTCCTTGATGGGACGCGCCGGTTCGCCGAGCAGGGCCGCAGCCGCCGCCCGCAGACGGGCCTCCAACAGATATCGTCGCGGCGTCTGTCCCAGCAGCCGACGAAACTCCCGTGAGAAATGATCCACCGACACATGGCTGGCCGCCGCCAGCGCAGCCACCGTCCAATCGGCCTTCGGCTCGGTCTCGATCCGCTCCAGCAATGGCCAAAGCACCTGCAGGAACCGATCCAATGTCGGCATGGACAGGGCGCGCCGTCGCTCCGTTTCGAGCGCCTCCAACACGCACAACGTCGCCAGCGCGATGCCCCGCGCGCCCGCGACGGGGCCGTCTTCCGCGGCGGCGAGCAGCGCTTGCAGAGGCCGCGAGAATCGCGTCCGCCGCCACTGCCGCCCGGCTGACGGCCAGCACGCGGGCGCGAGCCGGAACTTGAACGACGCCTGTCGGAAGCCGGTGGTCTGTTCAAAGCCGTGTCCCACTAGCGGTGGAATCAACCAGCCCTCGCCCGCGCCGATCTGCACGGGGCGTTCCCCCTCGATCCGCGCGGTCAGGCGGCCGCGGAGCAGGACATCGAGTTGGAAGAAGTGATGGTGATGAGTGGGAAAGGACTGCCGGGCCTTCGGGAAGGTCGTGCAGTGAAAACTGATCAGCTCTGTCACTACGGGCGCCGGCAGGATGGTGACGCTGGGGATGCTCGCACTCATCGGAGCCGGTCAGGTCGTCGTCAGGAGCCGGTCTTGCGCATTCCGCCGAAAAATGTCCTCCATGAGTTGACGTTTGTCGCCGGCAGCGGCCGGCAGTTCGTCCAGGGCGCGTTTCAGGGCGTGAAGCGTGTGGTAGGTGTTGTAGGAGAGCGTAGCCCGTTGCCGCTCCAGCCGCTCGTGCAATGACCGGTCGGTCCACGGATACGCCTCGCGTGTGAGAAAAATCAAACCTGTCTCCGGCGCGTTATACTCCACTCCGGAAATCAATCCAAACGGCAGATCCGACCCGAACAGCAGCCGCGCCCACAGTTCCCGGTGTTGTAGCGCGGCCGCATAGACATCCGGTTCGCTCGCCGAGGACATTTCCAAGAAGATGTTGGGATGCTGCCAGACGCCCGAGTCCATGAAATCGAGGAACTGCCGTTTGTTCGTATACCGCCCCATGTGGGCGAGGATGACTTTAACGTGGGGCCAACGCTCGGTGATGCGCCGGACGAACCGCTGGCAGCCAGGATGGCCCATGCCCTCGCGGGAGGTGTGCAGCATCAAGATCAGCCGCTCGGCATCCATGAATTCCAACAACTCGTCCGGAACAAACTCCTCCATGTCCGTGTGCAGCGAACTGAACGGCATCGGCTTGCCCAATAGGTCGTAGTACGGTTTCACCCCGCGAAACCGCGCGCCGCCTTTCTGGAGCGCGTGGTACTGCCGGATGGTGGACGCCGTATCGCGCGGGTTGGCCAGGATGAAGCCGCGCACGCGCGGGTCACGGGCCATAAGTCGGGCGATGTATTCGTTGGCGACTTCATATCGCACCTCGCGCAACGGGAACGGAAACGCGATCATGCCGGCGATGGTCTTGCCAGCATACACCGCCTGATACCCCTGGAGCAGTTCCTCGAGCGGCAACGCGGTGAAGGTCGTCACCGGCTCTTGGAGGCGGTGCAGCGGGATCGGCCCCATCGCCTCGGGCGGCCCGAGGTGGACGTGGGCATCGAAGATCGTGTCCGGCAGCCAGGCCGCGAGTTCCTCTCGCCACAAGCCGATGTGATCTTGATAGGGCGGCAAGATCGTCATGCGCGCAGCAACTCCGTGACAGCCCGCGCCACGCCGGCGGCAGTCAGGTTGATGGTCGCGCGCGTCTCCGTGTAATCGCCAACGTCCTCGACGAACTGGTCGGGGATGCCCAGCCGCTTGAATTTTACCCGCAGTCCGCGCTCGGCGATCACCTCCGCGACGGCGCTGCCCAGACCGCCGATCGCGTTCTGCTCCTCCACCGTCACCAGCGCGCGCGATTCCGTGGCGGCTTGGATGATGGCGGCCTCATCAAGCGGCTTGAGCGAGCACATGTTGATCAGACCGGCGGAGAGCTGGGTCGCCGCCGCCCAGGCGTATCGCAAGGGCGCGCCAAACGTGATGAGCGTGGCGCCGCGGCCGTGCCGGAGCCACTCCGACTGGCCGATGCGGAAGCCGCCGGCGTCTGGTCGGGGCACGGCCGGCAGGCCTTCGTTGCCGGGGGCATAGATTTCCGGCGGACCGAGAATCACTACCGGACCGACGTGCGCCATCGCCACGCGGAACGCCTGCGCGAACTGCCGCGCGTCAAACGGCGCGAGGACGACGAGGTTGGGTACGACGCGGAACAACGCCAGGCTCTCCATGTCGTGATGTGACGCGCCGTGCGAACAGTTTGCCAGGCCGAGGGCGGTGGAGATGATCTTCACGTTGGCGTTGTGGCGCGTCAGGCTGGTGCGGAGTTGATCGAAGTTCCGGATGGGTGTGAACGGCGACCACGCTTGCACCACCGGCAGCATCCCCATCTTCGCCAAGCCGGTGGCCACGGTCAGTTCGTCTTGTTCCGCAATGCCGACATCGAACGCCCGGTCGGGGAACTGTTTCTGGAACGGTACTTCCATCGTGTCCACGCCAACATAACACACGCGCGGATCTTGCGTGGCGTATTCGATGAGCAGGTTGCTCAGCGGAATGCCGGTGTAACCCAGTTTGACTTCCTTCCTCGCGCCCGCGAGCCGCTGTTCGATGAACTCCGGGCTGAATTGCAGTTCGCCACCGCCGAGTTCACGCAACGCCCGTTCGAACAACTCCGGTGACAGGTCGCGCCCGAATCGTCCGCAATGCACGTGGCCCGACTCGAAAAACGACACGCCCTTGCCTTTGATCGTGTCGGCGATGATCGCGGACGGTTTGCCGGGCTCGAACGGCAGCGCCTCCATCGCATCCACCAGCGCCGCGATGTCGTGGCCGTTGATCCGTCGCACGGCGAAACCGAACGCGCGGAACTTATCCTCCAGCGGCTCAAGCTCCATCACGGTCTCCGTGTCTCGGTCACTGGACTGGTAGCCGTTGCGGTCCACGATCAACGTCACCGTATCCAACCGGTAATGGCTGGCCGTCATCGCCGCTTCCCAAACGGAACCTTCCTGACACTCACCATCGCCCGCGACCACGAACACCCGGCCCGGCAACCTGCGGGCCCGTTTGCCCAAGGCGGTTCCCACTCCGAGCGACAAGCCTTGGCCCAGCGATCCGCACGAAAACTCGATGCCGGGTGTGGTCGCCGCCGTCAATCCATGCAGATGACAACCGGCCTCTTCCATCTGATCCAAGTCGGCTTTGGGGAAGAATCCGCGGTCGGCCAGCGCCACAAAAATCGGCTCTGCGCCGTGGCCGCGTGAATTGATGAAGATGTCGCGATCTTCCCAGGCGGGATGCTGCGGATCGATCCTTAACGCGTGGTAGAAAAGCACGGCGATGATGTCCGCCGACGATAGCGCGGCCCCGGCGTGCAACGTCCGACCGTTGATCGCCAAGCCGCGTCGGCGCAGATAACGCGCGCGCTCGGTCAGATGCTCGATCAGTTGCCTGTCGCGTTTCATCGTTTCCAAAAATGTCGACTTGCAGCCGCGATGGCCTGCTCCACCATGCCGAGCAGGTAGTCGGTTTCCTTTCGGGTGATGATCAACGACGGGGCCAAGATCAGGATGTCGCCGTTGTTGCGGAGAATCATGCCGCGCCGGTAACACCAGTCCCGGATCCAACTGCCGACTCCCAGCTTGGGATCCAAGGATTTCTTGGTCTGGCGATCGGCCATCAGTTTGATCGCCCAGAGCAGGCCAATCCCGTTCACCTCTCCGACAATCGGATGGTCGTAAAGACGCTGCGTGACTTTCCGGATGTACTCGCCCTGGCGGCGAGCGTTCTCAACCAGTCCTTCCTTCTCGATGATCGCGAGGTTGGCCAGCGTCGCCGCGCAGGCGGTGGTGTGACCGCCGTAGGTGCTGCCGGAACGCAGTTCGTGTCCCGGCTTTTTCTGAAAGACATCCGCCACTTTGGGGGTGGTGATCGCCGCTCCGAGTGGAATGAACCCGCCGGTAAAACCTTTGCCGATGGTGATGATATCAGGCACAACGTTCCAGTGTTCGCAGGCGAACCATTTGCCGGTCTTGCCGAACCCGGTCTGCACCTCGTCGAAGATGAGCAGGAATCCGTATTTGTCAGCCAGCGCCCGCACGCCTTGCAGATAACCTTCCGGTGGCAGTGGATAACCGGTATTGGAGCCGGGGATCGGATCCATAATCATCGCCGCAATCGAGTCCGGCTTCTCGAAGAGGATCAACTTTTCCAGTTCGTCGAGGCAGCGTCGTCCGTACGTCTTTGAATCCATGCCGGCCGGCCGGTCGCAATCGCGCGCCGCCTTGGTAAACACGCATCCTGGCAACAACGGCTCGAAATATTCCCGAAACCACGTCAATCCTGTCACCGACCCGCCGCCCAGCGTCGTCGCGTGATAGGAATCTTGTCGGGCGATGAACTTGAAGCGGTGCGGCTGACCGCGCTCGACGTGGTATTGCCGCGCCATCTTCATCGCGGTCTCGTTGGCTTCCGAGCCGCTGTTGACGAAGAAGCTGACCGACAGTTCCCCCGGCATCAGTTCCGCCAGTTTGCGCGCCAGTTCGATCAGCGGCACGGTGAACGCGTCCACGTAGTTCGGGAAAAACTCCAGCATCTCCATTTGCCGCTGCACCGCGCGGGTCACTTCTGAGCGCACATGACCGCAGACGGTCGTCAGCAAGGTGGCAAACGAATCGAAATATTTCCGTCCGTCGAGGTCGTAGACGTAACACCCTTTGCCGCGTACGAAAATCTTGGGTTCTTTGGCGAGTTCCGCGTTGCTGGCAAAATGTGGGATGACGAGTTTTGCCGCATCGCGGCGCAAGCGCCGCTTCTCTGCTGCACTCCAGTGCTGCTTGGACATGGTGACTCTCCTTAGCCGGTGGTGGGCCAGGCCTGGCGAATTCCGCGGATCATGGCCCGCAGATTTTCTTCCGGCGTCTGCCGAGGCAGCCCTTCTCCTGTCCCCACGATCACGCCGCCTTTGGCGCCGACTTCCCGCACGAGCTTGCTCGTGGCCGCCTCAATTTCCGCCGGACTCTTGCGCCAGATGAGGTTGACGCCGTCGAGATTTCCGCTCAGGCAGATCCGATCCCCGATCGCGGCTTTGATTTCCGTCAACGCGCCGCCCGACTCCACGGAGAGGATATCGGCCCCCGTCTCCACCATCGCCGGCAGGTGCGACATCCGAAACTCACCGGCATGATAGAGCACGATGCCCCCTGCAGCCTTCAGCTTTTTCACCACGCGCTGGGCTGGTTCGAGCGCGTAACGACGATATGCATCCTCCGAAATGAACCGACTCGACGCGCTGCAGTCCCCCAACCAAATCAGATCCGCTCCGCAGCGGATCAACGCTTGTCTCCAGATCGTCGCGAGTTCTTCCAGGAACTCCATGGTGTCACGCAACAACTCGGAGTCGTCGGCCAACGCCAGCATGGTTTCGTCGATGCCGTACAAGAGCGTTAACCCCGAAAACGGCGCGGCGACGTTGGCGCAGATGACGATGCTCTCGCCCCACCGTTGCCGGAGCCGGGCGTTGGCCTCCAACCGGATAGGCATCCGTCCATCTCTGGTCGGAACCGGCAGCCGCAGCCGCGCGAGTGTTTGCCGGTCGCACGGGCAATATTCCGCGACCGCATAGGATGCATCCGGGCCGTCTATCGTCCGAATACCGAGCGGCTCGTATTCCGCCAAGTCGTCCACGAACACGCCGGCCCAGTCCAGATCAAAGGTCTCAATCGCCTGACTCCACACCGTCTCGATCGTGGCGGCGTGGTGGGCATAGTCGTGGTAGGTTGCGCCCGCCAACCGTGTGAACATGGCGTCGCCGGCGATGGGAAAAACCAACGGGGCAGACGGCAACTCCAACCGTACGCAGGTTTTCAGATCTTGAAGAATAGTCGGTCGAGCCATGATGGGAGTCCCTCAGAGAAACGCGGGTGTGATGGTGATGCCGCCGTCGGCCACGAGGACGGCGCCATTCAGATAAGCCGATTCGTCCGATGCGAGAAACAAAGCAACTTGCGCGATGTCTTCGGGTCGGCCCCAGCGCCGCACCGGCGTGACCCGCAAGAACCGGTCCTCGTCGAACGACGGGTCCTTCAGGTTGCTCTCGCGCACCATGTCGGTAAGGATGGCGGCGGGCGCGATGCAATTCACCCGGACCTTGCGCGGGCCGTACTCGACCGCCATAGAACGGGTCAGCGAGATCGTCGCTCCCTTCGTCGCCGTATAGGCATCGCAATTGGGAATCCCGTTCACACCCGCGCTGGAGGAGGTGTTGATGACCGCGCCACCGCCGCTGTCCGCGATCAGCGGGATGCCGGATTTGCAGCAGTAAAACAGGCCGTGCAGATTCACGCCGAGAATGCGATGCCAGACATCCACGCTCAACTGGCTCACGGGCGCGTCGGCCTGACCCAAGAAAATGGAGGCGTTGTTGTACAACACATCCAGCCGTCGGTAGTCCGTGCGGATTTTCTCGAACGTCGTTTGCACCTCCTCGGCGCGGGAAATGTCCACGCGCAGGAGCTCCGCTCGCCCGCCTGCTTTGCGAATCTCGGCTTGCGTCTCGCGACCGGCCGCCTCGTTGATCTCCAGCAGCAGAACGTGCGCGCCTTCGGCGGCAAAAATCTTCGCAGCCGCCTGGCCAATTCCCGTTCCGGCGCCCGTAATCGCCGCGACTTTGCCTCGAAGTCTCATCCGCGCCCCCATTCTTTCGCCGTCGTCAGCATTGCCATGAAGTTCTCGGGTTTCACGTAGCTGGAGATGGTGTTGCCGGAAGAGAGGATGTGACCGCCCAGCGGGGCCACTCGCGCCAGCAATTCCCGGGTGGCCGCTTGCACCTGCGCGACTGTGCCCCGCGACAACAGATCCACATCGATATTGCCCATCGCACCAATGGCGCCCCCGCGATACCGGCGCACCTCGTCGAGCCGCATGTACGCGGGTTCGAGCGGTCCGAGCATGTCGAGCCCGGCCTCAATCAGCAGGTCCATGATCGGCCAGATGTCGCCATCCGTGTGATGACAACAGTATCCGCCGGCATCGTGAACCGCCTGTGCGATGGTCTTGATGCACGGGAAAATGTACTCCGCGAAATGCCGCGGCGACATGAAGGGCCCCGTCTTGCCGGCATAGCCGTCGCCGAGGACGACGATTTCCACGCCGTTGACGATCAGTTTGCGGTACAACTCGACATGATAGTCCACGCCGATGCGGGCCAGCTTCTTCACAAAGTCGGGTCGTTCCGCGTAGTCCAGCATTAGATTGGAAAGACCGGCCCGCAGATACTGCGACGGAGCGAACGAACACTCCCCGATGACCGCGATCGCCTTCTTCCCCTTAAACCGGTCCACGAGTTTCTTGGCGTAATCGTGCACCGCCGCCTCATTCGGGTTGGGTGGATCGTAGGCCGCAAGATCTTCCGACGATTCGATCCGAGCCGGCTCGACGACCATTGAAATCACGTCCTCAGTCAACTGCTGGCGCGCGCCCCACTTGTCCAGCCAGATGTGGCGTTCCTTGTCCACCCACGGGATGCGGGCCGGGTCGTCCGCCATCGTGAGGCACGTCACCGCATCCATGTCGGCGTACTCGATGAAATCCGCGTAGGACAGGCCGGGGACGATCCCGTGGATGACGTGCGGATCAATGACCATCTCCATGGTCGGCGGCCGATCCGGTCGGCCGCGTTTCAGCGCCGTGAGGATCCGTTCCAACGAATTCATCTTAGAGGGTGTTTGAAATTGGCCTCCCGCAGAGGGTTGTCGAATTTTCAAACACCCTCTTGCGCGCGTTCATTGCACGACCTGGCGCACGGCGTCGGCGATGGCGTCGGGATCGAGGCGATATTGCTGGCGCAACCAGTCTTGACCGCCGACCAGCGACACGTTTACGTCCGGCAGGGCGAGTCGCCGGCATTTCACATCCAGACAACCTTCGTCCATCAACACCTCGGCCACCGCGCCGCCGAGACCGCCCATGGAGTTGTGCTCTTCCACGGTCACGATGACCCCGGTCTCGCGGGCGGCCTGAACAATCGCGGCGCGATCAATCGGTTTCACCGTGTGCAGACTGATCAGCCGGCAGTGAATGCCTTCACGCGCCAACGCCTCCACGGCGCACAAACAATTGTAGCCGATCGTGCCGGTAAAGATCACGGTGGCATCCGCGCCGTCCTGCACCGTGAGGGCTTGGCCGAACTGAAAATTGATCGGCCCGCGGTGGATCGGCGGCTCTTTCTTGTAGCCGCACCGGTAGTACACCGGCCCGTCGTGCGCGATCATCGCGCGCGTGGCGGCCCGGGCTTCCGCGAAATCGCACGGAGCGACGACCACGAGGTTCGGCAACGCCCGCATGATCGCCAAGTCTTCCGTCGAATGATGCGAGATGCCCAGCGGCCCGTACGCCATCCCGCCGCCGATGATCACGATCTTCACGTTGGCATTGTGATAGCACACGTCGTTGCGAATCTGCTCCAGACACCGCAGCGTCGGGAAGTTGGCGATGGAATAGGTGATCGCGATGTTGCCCTCCAGCGCCACACCGCAGGCCACGCCGGTCATATTCTGCTCGGCCACGCCGACGTTGAAATACCGGCCGGGAAACGCTCGCGCAAACGGCTCGATCTCGCCGTAGCCGATGTCGGCCAGAATCATGAAAATCCGCCGGTCTTCGTGGGCGATCTTCAGCAGTTCTTCGTTGAAAACGCTTCTCATGAATTGGCTCCGAGATCCTTCAACGCCTTGGCCAGCTGTTCGTCGTTGACCGATCCGTAGTGGCAAGACACCGTGTTTTCCATCCAACTCACCCCTTTGCCTTTGACAGTGCGGGCGAGAACCCAAGACGGTTTGTTGGATGCAAAAGGAACTTCGCTGAGCGTCTTCTCGATCTGACCACAGTTGTGACCGTCAATCGTGCGCACCGCCCAACCGAAATCCTCAACCTTCCGGGCGAACGGCTCCATCTCGATCACGTCCTCCATTTTTCCCAAGGCCTGGACCCGGTTGTAGTCCACGACCACGATCAGGTTGTCGAACTTGTGATGGGCGGCGAACATCATCGCTTCCCACGTCGAACCCTCGTTGCAATCGCCGTCGCTCATCAGACAGAAGATGCGGTGTTGTTTGCCGGCGTGTCGGGCAGCCAACGCCATGCCGACCGCAACCGGCAGCCCGTGGCCGAGTGACCCGGTCGAGAATTCCACGCCCGGCACATGATGGCTGATGTGGCCGGAAAGTTTGCCGTTGTCGAGGTAGTAGGTGTTCAGCCAGTCCTTGGGAAAGAAACCCAGCTCGGCCAAGGTGGCGTAGACCGCGCCGCCACCGTGACCTTTGCTGAGGATGAACCGGTCGCGGTCGGGCCAGTCGGGTTGTTTCGGATCCACGCGCAGGATGCTGCTGTACAGCACGGCCAGCAGATCGGCCATGGACAGCATGCTGCCGACATGTCCGCTCTTGCCGCGATGGGTCATGCGCAAACAGTGGGCGCGAACGCGCGCCGCCAACTGTTCGTATTGGGCTGGCGGTCGAGTCTGCATGGCGGTTCCTTTATTATTGGAAAACATCCGATAAATATCATGGCAAAATGCAATCTGCAAGCTGTTTCTCGCTGTCGTCCTGGATCCCGCCGTATATAGTTAACGGTAGATTTCCATAAATCCAAATCATGCCTCCCCACAAATCCGCCTGTGATCATCCTCGAATGCGCCGGATCAACGAGGTCGGCCTGTTGGATTTTTTGCGGCGCAACGGCCCTGCCTCGCGCGTGGAGATTGCCGGCAAGCTCGGGCTGGACACCAAAACCATTACCAACGTCTCCCGCGATCTGCTGCAGCGCAAAATGCTGGAGACCGTCGGTTTGGTCAGTCGGGGCCGAGGCCGTCCGCGCGAGATGCTCCGGCTGCGTGCCGCCGGCATCCATGCGATCGGCTTGCATCTGACGGAGCATGAGATTGCGGGTGCGGTGATCGGTTTCGACGGAAACATCCTCCTGAAGCATCAAACCGCATTGGGCGGGAGCGACAACCGGAAAACGCTCGTCGCGAGAATCCGCCGTTTGGCTCGAGAACTCGTGCGCGCCCATCCGCAGGCATTGGGAATCGGGCTGGTGTCGCCCGGACTGTGGGATGCGCGGGAACGCAGGATTCTCCGCTGCGTCCACCTGCCGGGCTGGGAGGGCGTGGCGTTAGACGATGTGTTCGCGAACCTGTGGAAGGGGCCAGTGTATTTCGAGTCGTACACCCGCGCCAAGGCGCTGGCCGAGCATTGGTTTGGCGCGGCGCGCGAGCTGGAGGATTTTGTGGTGCTGGATGCCGGCGACGGCATCGGGTGCGCCGTGTTTCACGAAGGCAAGCTCCAGGCGGGCTACTCGCACATGGCCGGGGAGATCGGTCATTGCGTCGTCCGTCCCGGTGGAGCGCCGTGCGTGTGCGGCCAGCGTGGTTGCTTGGAAACCGTAGCTTCCCTGGCCGTCCTTCGCGAGCAAACGCAGCGCGCGAGCGGGCGCGATCTCCGCGACGCGTTGACGTTGGGCCAGCCGGCCGCCGTTGCCAGCGTGCGGGAAGCCGCCCAAGCCATCGGGCTGCTGGTCGCGTATCTGACCAACGTGCTCAATCCTTCCCACATCGTGCTGGTCGGCGAGACTACGGAGTTAGGCCCGGTCTTCCTCACGCCACTGCAGGAAACCGTGACGGCCTGCGCCGTTCCGGCGCTCCGCGACCGGGTCCAGGTGGTCCGCGGTCAACTCGGCGCCGTGGGCGCGCTCTTGGGGGCGGGCGCGGCGGCGTTGCGTTCGGTGTTCACGGCTTGACGAACAGTGCGGTCGCCCGTGGATTGCGCCGGCGCCACAGGGGCAAGGCGCGGTGCAAGGGAAGGAGTTTGTGTTGGCGGATAATCTTCGACACAGCCAGCCCCGGCTCTCGGCTTTCGAGAATGAATCGGGCGATCTCGGATTCGATTTCGAGGTGGATGCGCGGGCCGTACTGTGCGCGCAGTGCCGGCCATTTTTCGAAGTTGTAGTCAATGTGGAAGACCTCGTAATCGCGCGGCAGATCGCGGACCAGCACAGGATTGTAGAAGCTCGTCCGCCCGAGGTTGCGTCCGAGCGGATCAACGATTTGTGAACCTTCGTCCGCCGTGGCGGTGATGACGTAGGCGTGAGCGGTTGTGGACCAGGTCGCGACCGTCGGTCCACCGCGATACATGCTGGAAAAGAGAATCACGTCCACCTCTTGCTTCTCCCAAGCGTGGGCCAGTTCGAGAAAGTTCAGGTCAAAACAAATCGCCGCCCCCACCCGGCCGAAATCGGCATCATACGCCCGGACATGCCGGCCACGAGTGATCCCCAGTTTGATCTCGCCACCGGTGAGGAACATTTTGTCGTAGTGCCAGACGATCCGTCCGTTTCGGTTGAGCAACAGCAGCGTATTGAACGTTCGATTTCCCCGCCGTTCCAGGATCGGCATCGCGACATAGGCGCGGTGCTTGCGGGCCAACGCGGCGACGGCGCGCACGCGTTTACTCTCGCGGGGTTCGGCTTCGGCGCCCCATTGATTCCAGTCCATCCCGTAGCACCAGCAGGCTTCCGGCAGCACGACCAGATCGGGCGCGGAGGCGACTGCGGTCTGGAGTTGCGCGAAGATGAAATCCTCCCGGACCGAACGGGTGGGCGCTGTCGCGAGCGTCTGGATATCCACGGTCATCGTGGCGACGCGCCAGGTGGATGTTGGTTTTCGCTTCACGTTGCTCTCCCCGCAAACGCCAGCGCCTGTCGGGCTTCGAGCGATTCCAACGCGCGAAAGGCAATCTGGTTGGCGCGCGCGCCGGCCCGGCCATCGGCGTTGCCGGGCATTTCGTCCTTCAGAAAGCAGGTGGCGAAATGTTCCAGCGATTGCACCCAGCCTTTGTCGGGGACGAAACTGCTGCGGTAATCGGTCTGTTTGCGGAACGGACGCGGACCGAACTCCCTGACGGGGCGACGCACGGCCTCGAACGGCATATCGCCGATGGTCTGGAGGGCTTCCTGGCTTTTGCAGGCTTCGTAGAAATCGAAGCCGTGGGCGCGGAGTTCCCGGCCTTGCTCGCCCAGATGCGCCGGAAACACTTCGTCGAACTCGCCCGGAAACCCGCGCACGCGCATGTCCACGAAATCGCTGACGGTGATCGCGGTGTAGGCGGTGAAGACCTCCAGGTATTCCTTCCACAGGAGGTATGATCCCATCGAGCCGCACAGGAACGACACGCGCGAGCCGCGCGGAAATTCCAGGACGCAGATGTTGTTGCGGTAGCGGTCGCCCGTCATATAGACCGTCGTCGGCGCGGCGTCCAAGAGCCAGCACACGAGGTCGAGAATGTGCGTGCCCTCATAGACAATGCGTTCCCGCCCGGCGTAGTAGCCACTGGTTTTCTGCGGGTTGGGGTACATCAGCCGGTAGTTGATGAAGATCGGCGGTCGCTGCGTGGCCAACAGCCGTTTCACGCGCGCATACGCCGGGGCGAACCGACGATTAAACCCGACGGCCAATCGCCCGCGCGCCCGGCGTTCAGCGGCGAGCACGGCCTCGGTCTCGGCAGCCGTTTCGGCGATCGGTTTTTCGCAGAACACCCACTTGCCGGCATCGAGCGCCTCGATGATGAACTTCGCGTGGAGGTCTTGTTTCGTGCCGATGACCACGATGTCCACGGCGGGATCGTCGAGGACCTGCCGGTAATCGGCGGTGATGTAGCCGGGAGAGAATTCCTTCTGGTGCGATGCCAGTCGTTTCTGATCCAGGTCGCAGATGGCGCGCATGCTCATCCGACGGCTGTGGGCGGCGGTGTGCAGGTGATGCGCCGTGATGAACCCGCCTGCGCCGATGAAACCCATTTGCGCCTGGCGGCAAGCGGCAGCCCGACGGCGGGCGGGAAGCTCGCGTGCTTTTCGGCCGGTTTTGGCTGGCGGCAAGGTGACGGTCTTCATCCGACCCTCCAAGAACGTGCTCATCTTTTCCCCTTCACCAGCACGGCGAAGTGATCGCTCGGCATGCGCACCTCGAACAGGCGTTTGCCCCAGGAACGGATTTCTTTCACAGGCGGTTTCTCGACGAGCTTGCCGTCGGCGTCGAACACGTACACCGTGGCGGGGCTGCCGTCGGGCCAACCGTACCGGCCGGAGCGGTTGGTGACGATGCGTTCCTTGCCCAGGATCATGCCGGGATGCAGTTCGACGGGCGTGATCGGGAACATCGTCTGCAAGTAATGAAACCCCTGCGGTTGATCGCCCCAACTGTACGTGCATAGCACGGCGGCGTGATCGAGGAAACGCCGCACCATGCGCGCGCGAACACGGTCGTTGTTGTCGTTGTCATGGTTGCCCAAACCCCACGGCGTGCAGAGATGCATGTCGGTCAGGAACGAATAGGAGCCGGTCTCGCGCAACATCGGCATCTGCCAGCCGAGCATCGTGCGGGTGTGGCACGGGCCGTTGCCGACGAGCAGGCCGCCGCGTTCGCGGAGCCGGTTGGCGACGACGGTTTTCCACGGCTGCATCAGCAAGACCGTGCTGGAGTATTGGCCGGTGACCGCGTGCGTCTGTGGGTCAATCCCCACCGTGCAGCCGTCCCACGCCGTTCGGTAGGCGTAGCGCGGCACGCTGCCTTCGGCGATTTCGTCCATGAAGATGCCGTCGGGATTGATCTCGCGCAGGATCGTCTCGAAGGTTTGGAGGTAGGCCTTGCCGTAGGAGCTGTCGAGCGTTGAAAGATACATATAGACGGGATACCGGTAGGGGCTGGTCAGGTGCGTGCCGGCAGCGTCGAGCAGTTTCGAGTCGGCGTACAACTTCTCCGCGCCCGGCTCGGTGCAAATCGTCGGGTGCATATAGACGAAGGTTTTCACGCTCGGGTCGGCGGTGTGCATTTTCTTCACCCACGCGGCGGCGTTGGCGCACCAGCGTTTCGCCAGCGGGATCGCCGTGCCCTCGCCGAGGTCCACGATGCCGCCGCCGAGCTTCTGAATTTCGTCGCCCTGGAAATCGGTCTGCCCCGTGAACGCCAGCTTCAGGCCGCGGCTCTGGATTTTCTTCTGGTAGAACTCCAACGGCTGGCTGCCGTCGTTGGGATGATCGAAGATGCCGGGGCCGGGGATCGGGATGTTGCTGCCCCAGTTGCGGCGCACGGCGTTGATCACGTTCCAGTAATCGCCGCGCACGACCGGGTAGATGCTCCACTCCAGCGTGTGCGACTTGCCGGGCGCGATGCCGAGTCGTGAATCCGCCAGGCCGATTGTTTTCTCCTCCGCAAACGCGCGATGATGAATTCGGAAGATGTCGTCTTCGGCGAACACGCCCAGCGCCAGTTCCTCCGTCAACGCGATGGCGGACGGATGAAACGGCGACTCGCTGCCTTCGGACGAACACGGCGGCCGTCCGCCGAGCAGGAGTTCCGGTTGATGCAGGGCGGCGAGATCGAGCCGGTTCTCGTAGATGACGCCGATGAGCCGGTCGGTGGTGTTGGTGATCGTGTCGGCGACGTGGACGTGGTCGGAGCGCAACGTCACCGTGCGCGTGACCCGGTAATCCGTGCCCGACCACTGCGCCGTAGCGGATCTGTTGCGACGGATGGAATGCCACTTCCCGTCGCCTGTCTCCCGCCACTTGCCGTCAGGCTCGCTGGTGCGTGAGGCGACTGCGAACGTTTTGTCGGCAACTTGCAGCCGCAACGCACCGCCGTCGGCGAGGCCCACTTTCATCGCGACCGGACGAGGCGGCAGCGCCACGAACTTCGGCACCGGGCCGGTCGGCGCGGGCGCGACGGTGGTGGTCAGATTGCGGGACGCAACCGGCTCGCCCATCTCGACGCGCACGTCGTGCAGGACGAGAGTAGTGCCCTGCGCGAGCACCGGCAAATGGGTGAAGCTGACGGTGTTGCTGCCGGCATGGATATACGGCGTGATGTCCCAGACGAACGTGTACGGGTCGGTGTCCGGGAAGCCCCATTCCATGGGGCGGGTGCGGATCGCGTCGGAGAAATCGGGCGAGTAAAGGATCGTCCAGTTCTCACCCTTCTTCCAGGCGAACTCGACGCCGTTGCGGGTGGTGAAATCGAGTGGCTTGTTGATGAGCGACGCGCCCTCGAGGCTCTTGCCGTTCGCCTTGGTCACCATCCACGGATTGAATCCGCTGAGGCTCGGCCAGTCCACGCGCGCCTGGAGACGGAGGCGGATCTGTTTGTCCTTGGGAATTTCCGGCAGCGTGAAATTCAGTTCCGTCGTGCCGGGCGATTTCACCCGCTGCTCCGGGAAGCTCGAGATCACGTTGGTTTCCTCACTGCGAACGACCGTGTGGATCAAGAGCATCGCGCCGAGCAGCGCGGCGGAAAGGGTTCGGTGTTGCATGGTGTTGGTTTCGTGGAATGCCGCGTGGATTGGGCGTGAGTCCCGTTGGGATAACGTCCCTCACGGGAAATCTGCGCTACAGGTTCACCGCGAGAGAAAAGGGGGATTGCAAGGTCATTCCGGTCCGGAGCGCGTGAGAGAGCCAGGCTACTTTGCCGGCTGCGAGTCAAACTCGACCTCGCTGAGAAAGATCCACGGATGCGTTGTGCTGCGGTCGAGCTGGATCAATTCGATCTTCACCCAGCGGCCCGTGCCCGTGAGATTCCGGGTGAGCATCACCGTCTTGCCGTTGTTGCTCTCGCCGTTCTCGCGCCCGTCGTCTTTCGTGGTGAACGTGGCCTCGTTTTCAAACGTCGTGCCGTCCTCACTGAAACTGACCGTGAATTTCTCGATCGGGTTGATGCCGGCCGCCTTGAAATTGAGCGAGCACAGTCGGACGCGGGAGAGCTTCCGCGCCTCGCCGAGATCGAACGTAATCGCCACGGCGCGAGTGGAGTCCGTCCAGTTGTACCAACCCACCCAGCGTTCGTCGTTGTAGTGCGGCTCGCCGTACACGCCGTCGGTCAGCTCTTTCCCGCCGGTGTCCGCGTAATCTTCGGCAGGCTCGGGAACGGACGTGTAGGTGGAAGTGGGGCGGGCGGGAGCCTTGGGTTCCGCCAGGGCCACTCCCGCGAGACCCAGTGCCGAGATGGTCATGACGGCAAGCTTTTTCAGTATCCCCATACGCGATCCTTGTTTGACTTCCAATCCTCGATCCGCAGCGCAACGGCAGAACCATCTGCGCAGCCGATATTAATCCTCTTGCCGGGGTGTCGGTCGAATGCTGCGCCGTTGTATCTCAAGCCACCGCCCAGGAGAACCGAATTGGAATCGTAGTCGGGCGCATGATCCAACGGCCGCGTTTGCGGATTGTAGATGTTGGGCTGGAGCGACGTGTCAGCCACCAGCATGGTGCGAGAGGGCAAGTCGCTCAATCGGCCGCTCGCGGGCCATCCCGCGAACCCCGGCTTCTCCGGCGGATAGGTGAAGATGGGCGGAAGGAGTTGTGCCGTGTAATTCACGCCGTAGGTCCACACGGTTGGATCGGCCTCGGCAGGGCAGCGGAAAAAGTTCCATCCGAGCCACGGTTCGCTGGCAAGGCCGGTGCCTTCCTTCTTGCTCAAGTACGGCACGATTCCCTGCGCCCAGTGAATCCACGTTCCCGAGCGGGAAAGATTGTAATCAATCAGGTTGTTGTGGTTGTCGTTCGCGTACATGATCATGGCGAAGGTCAACTGTCGGATGTTGCTCAGGCAGGAGGCGCTCTTGGCTTGGGCCCGCGCCAGGTTCAGCGACGGCGACAGCAGTGCCGCGAGAATCGCGATGATCGCGATGACGACGAGAAGCTCGATAAGCGTGAAGGAGGAGCGTGCGCGCTGGTCATTGGCTATTCGTAATTGGTGGTTGGTGGCACTGACTCGCACGAAACGGTTCCCCAATAACTGATCACCAGTAGCCATTAACGGTCCTCGTGCTGCCGCCGCAGCCATCCGCCCACCTTCCGCACGGGAAGTTCAACCTCCAATCCGGTCGCTGATTCTCTTTCTCGCCGAAAAAATCCGACGCAGCACGATCGCCGCACCGAACCCGAGTAAGCTCATCGTTGTCGGCTCCGGGATCGCTTCCACGCCGTACTTCTGCTCGAAATATCCGCCGACCGTGACCACTTCCGACGGGGCGAGCACATGATCATACACCAGCACCTCGGCGATGCTGCCGGCAAACGGCGCGGTCACACCGGCATCCGCGCCCACACGCCATGCGCCGGCGGAGCTCGCCCCGTTGGTCGTCCAGATCGTCTGAAAGATCGTGGTGGACATCGGTTGCAGCGTGACCGTGGCCGGGGTGTTGAACCAGCGCCAGTCGCTCGGGCCAAACCCTTGGATCACTGCCCGGGTGTCAGACCCGAACTGGAGCGCGTAACGGTTACCCAGGTCCGCGCTGCGGGCCACCATGAAGACGCTCAGATTGGCCAACGCACCGATGCTGGGTGTTTCCAGGATGTCGCCCGCAAAATTGACAACCGGCTTACCGGCCACTCCATTGGTGACGTAAACCGGCTGTCGAGTCTCGTTGGTCTGCGTGGCGTTGTAGCCATTGGTGCTCGAGTCGTTCCACGCCGACACCGCCTGGCCATTGGTCAGGCCCGTGATCGCATCGGCTTTCAGCCAGAGGGTCAGGCCGTTCGTGATGGTGAGCGTTTGCGCGTGTGCCATCCCGGCCGCCGCGAATGCCGCCAAGCCGATGAGAAGTAAATAGATCCTTTGAATGTGATGGTTCATACGATTCTCCTGTAATCCTTGGCCTGTTCCTTCACGGGGCGAGCATGTTCCGTCCGCACTGCTGCATCAAGCAAAGAGCGCTGGTTTGGGAGGAAAAACTGGCTATATCGCTTCGGGGTTGGACGCCACCGGATGAAGTCTTCCCTCGCGCTGCCGGTTCGCGCCGGAGACCGCGCAACATGCCCCACGGAATCATCCGGACGAAAGAGTGTTTCACAAGACGTCTCCCTTGAGGCACAACAACGTCGGACTCGCCATGAAAAAAGTGGTGCTTTACGAGCAGCTCATCAAGGCTCTGCTGGCGGAGCTGGCCAGCGGCTTGTACCGGGAAGGGCAGCGATTCATCTCGAAGCGCAAAATCTGCAAACGCTGGAAAATCTCCGACCCCACCGCCTTGAGCGCGCTGCGCTGGCTCGTCGAGCGCGGCCTGATCGAGGCCCGCCCTCGAAGCGGCTACTACGTCAGCGGTCAAAGCCAGAAAGACGCGCTGCTGCACCTGCCGCGAATGCGGACGCTTCCCCTGGCGCAACAGCCCGGGTGGGAGAGCCGTCGGATCGTGCTTCGCCGCGCGCTCGGACGCCCGCTGTCGCAACGAACCATTGCCGTGATCGCGCCCGGCCCCGCGGAAAGCCCCGCCCGGTTGCGTGACCTGGCCAAAGCGCCGTTGCTTCGGTCGTTCACGCGCGTAGACGGCGTGTTCGAGGCCGCGAGACACCACGGAGCGGCGCTGGAATTTTTCGTGGACAACGGGCGCCCGAAACGAAGACAGGAGATTGCGCGACAGATTCTTGATCTCAAACCGAGCGGCGTGATCGCCTTTCGCCGGCTGGTCTCCTATGTGCCGCTGCAACCGATGCTGGATGCATTGGTGAAGGCCGATGTGCCGGTCGTCACCGTGTTCGACGATTGCGAGGGACACAATGTGCATTCGATCAATCTCAACAACGTCGCCATCGGCTACGATGTGGCGCGGCGACTTCTCCGTCTCGGGCATCGGCGGCTGGCGGTGATTTTGCCTGAGACCACCGGCTGTTATTTTTCCGATCGTGCCCTCGGCTGTGCGCAGGCGTTCCGCGAAGCCAAAGTGCCCGCGCCGAACCTGCTCACCCTGCGGCTGCCTCTGACAACCTCCAGCCGCCCGATGCTGCGGAGGATGTTGACGGATCGAGAGAAGCGTCCGACGGCATTTTTCCTCACCACGGTAACCTTCCTTCCGCAACTCTGGCAGGCATTGAAGGAACGGAGACTGGCTGTGCCGCGCGATGTTTCCATCGTGGCCACCGCCGGAGCCAGGCGAATCCCGGAATCACCGCGCGCGGTGGACACGGTCCTCATCAACTTCCCCCAGATTGGAGAACTTGCGTTCCGCACTCTCATGGCGGTGCTGGACGGCAAAGTTGTGGACCGTTCGACCTTCGTGCGTGTGCGGTACAATGCATCGGGTACCGTCGCCAAAGCCCCGATTGAACGGGCAGACGGACCGGGAGGACGCTCCTCGGCGACCTGTGCAAATCCAATTGGGTGATCAGACGGAGCATCTTTCCACGAGACCGTCCTGACGATCCTCCCCATTCAGCCAGCGAAGTTCCACGATCCAGCCTCTCAGAGGGTGTTTGAAAATTGGCCTTCCCTCTGTTGCTGGCTGGGCGGGCTTGTGGGCAAGGCGTGGAGGCTGGCCAATCCCTACCGTGGGCTTGGCCAGCCGACACAACGCCGCCCAAAGCCCGTTCTCGCCGCAACCCTCCGGGCGCGGGCCATTTTGGCCAAATCCAGCGTTGCCTCGGCGCTCAAAGCCCGCTGCGGGGATTCTCGCGCCTCGGCGCCTTGGCTTTGGCCAAAAGGGCCTCGCGCAGAGGGCAGTCGAATTTTCAAACACCCGCTCAGACGCGGTTGCCGATCTCGCACCCATTTGCGCGATCAAGAAAAGTTTCCCTTCTGAAAAAGGAAATGGCGGACGGGGAGGGATTCGAACCCTCGTTGCCTTGCGGCAAACACGCTTTCCAAGCGTGCGCAATCGACCACTCTGCCACCCGTCCGAGGAGGCGCCGCCAGCCTAAACCGATTCGACGGAACGACTCAAGCCTTTTGGCGCGAGTTTTTGAGGCAAAGGATGCTGACAAGACGCGGATCGCCGACTATAACCTCCGCCTCCGATGCGCATTCCCCTTCCTTTCGACAACCCCCAAATGGTCGGGCCGGCGGGACTTGAACCCGCGACCTCTTCCACCCCAAGGAAGCGCGCTAGCCAAACTGCGCTACGGCCCGAATCTGCGGAGCCACTATGGCGTGTCGCCGCGCGAGGGGCAAGGGAAAAACCCGCGCCGCAAGAGCGAGGGCGCAGAAGTTTCGAATCGCCGGCGTCGGAACGATTTCGCAAGGGTGCCGCGCGGAAATCCGGAAAGGCCGCCCGGTGAGCGCGGCCAAGACGCTTTTGCTGACGGGGTTCACGGGGGTGCTGGGGAAACGGTTTGCGTGCCGCCTCGCGCAACTCGGCCACGAAATCTATTGTCCGATCCGCGCAGGAGACGAAGCCGAACTGAAGTCGAGGTTCGCGCAGGGAATGCAGGTCCTTTCGGAGGTCATGCCGGGTTTCTCGCCTTCTCTGGAACAGCGCATCCATCCGGTCTTCGGCGACGTCCGGGAGAAGGCGTTGGGGCTGCCCGCCGCGACGATCGCTGAACTCACCCAGCGCGGGATTGCGGAGATCTGGCATCTCGCCGCGTTGCTCGACCTGACGGAGTCGAACAGCCAGGACGTCTACGACACCAACCTCGTCGGGTCCCGCCATGTGCTCGATTTCGCGCGGGAGCAGCGCGTTCCCGAGCTGCACTACTTCAGCACCTTCGGCGCGAGCGGAGAGGTGCGCGAGGGGATTGCGCGCGAGATCGTCGGCATCCGTCCGCCGTCGTTCCGCAACACCTACGAGCGCACGAAGTGGGAGGCCGAGCGGCATGTCTGGCAGGCGCAGATTCGCGGAGAGCTCCGTGTCAGCATCTATCGTCCGTCCATCATCGTGGGAGATTCCGTCACGGGGCGCTACGAGCAGTTCAACGTTTTCAATCACCCCTTCGACATGGCGAGCCGCCTGCGCCGGCGCATCATCGAGCGGGAGAAGCGCGACCCGCGCGCCCCGATCCGATTGGAGGTGCGCGTGCCGGGGCGCCCCGAAGCGACGCTCAACATCGTTCCTCTGGATTACGTGCTCGACGTGGTGATGGCGCTCTGGGCGTTGGACTCCTCGCGCGGACGCGTCTATCACGTGACCAACACGAATCCGCCGACGCTCGCGCAGGGAATGGAGATGTTTACGCGGATCGAGCCGTGGGAAGGCGCGCGCTGGGAGTTGATTCCCGAGGGGGGGCCTTATCTGAACGTGCATGAAAAGTTCATCTCGAAACAGCTCGCCTTCCTGGCGGGTTATCTGCGCGGAGAGGCGATCTACGACATCTCCAACGTGCGCGCCGTCCTCGCGCAGCACGGAGGCGTCCCTCAACTCGACAACCGCAGGTTTCTGACCGCCATTGCGCGGCGCGCCCTCGAACGCGGTTGGCAGGAGGCGCCGCTCGCGCGCGCCGGCGGCCTTGCGACGGTGCGCGAGTCGCTCGATGCGAAGTTCCAGTGGCCGGAGGGAGAAGGGCACGTGGTGGACTTCTCCCCGCATCATCCCCTTGGCGGCGTCGCGGCGCCTCCCTGCGCCTACTCGCTCACCGACCGCCTGATCAGCAAGGCGTATCGCGCGGCGGGACGCGTTTTTTCGATCCTACGCGCTGGACGCGTCCAAAGGAACGGCCCCGCGCGCGACCTCGTGCTGGCGCCCTTCGGCATGGGGGTGACGCGCCGCGGCGAGGCGGAAGGCTACACCTACTCCCGCGAAGAACGCCTCTGCGACGAGGTTTTCGCGCGGATGAATCAGGTGGTTGGTTTCGATCTCCGCGCATTCGCCCGAGAGCCGATTCCGGGGCACGAAGACCTCGGAGATGTCCACGACCATAGCTGCTGGGCAACGGCGGACAACCTCGCCCAGGTCCTGCGCTTTTTCCAGGACGTGCGAGCGAGCGGCGGCGTGGGTCTCGTGCCGCGGATGCAAATCCTGCCCCACAGCGCGGGCACGAACCTCGCCGGATGGCTGGCGGGCGTGATGTCTTTCCACGACATGGCCCTGATGGCGCATCATGTGTTTCATCAGGTGTCCGAATGCGAGCGACAGGTCGCGCGCGCCGAGGTCGAGCGCTGGTTTGGCGTGGCCGCGGCGAAAGTCGCACCCGAGGATCGCGCGATCCTCGACGAGATGCGGAGGAAGGTGGATCCCGCCGGGTCGCTGGCCCTGAGCCGCCTCGCCCGCCATTTCCATGGACGACTCGAGCTGGTTTTCACTCTGAACGCCCGGATGCTCCGCCACCTTCAGGAGGAGCTTCGACGCCGGCGTATCGCAGTCGCGCCGGCGATTACCCTTTCTCCGAACTCGGCGGTCTTCGCGGGCAACGCCCTCGAAATCGAGAAGCTTCGGCGGTTCCTTCTCGGGTGGCGGCGGATCGAGATGCGAGGCCTGCCGCTGGAGGTGAGCGCCACGCCCCATTGCGAACGCCTCCGAGACGCGCATCGGCCGGCGCTGGAGGTGCTCGAGGAATTCGACCGCCAGGGGTGCCTGCGCGATCCCGTGGTGCCGGTCGTTTCCTACAACGGCGAGATGATCCGCACCCGTCGCGAATTCATCGAAGCCGTGGCCGGCATCGGAGATCGTCCCGCCCGCTACGATCGCATGATCGAAAAAACAATCGAGGAAGGGGGGCGGCATTTCCTCCTGGTGCAATCGGGCTTCGCGGGATCGCCAGGCGATTTCTTTGAGGGCGTAATCCGCAACGCCGCGGGCGCGGGCGACCTCCGGATCCACCGTCCGCATATGGGGCCGGCGGCGCCGCAGGCGGCGGCCCTCCTCCTCGACCGTCAGGAACTGCGCCGCGCGCCGGGCGCGCGCGACGAATCCATCGAGGAAACGATGCGCTGGTACGAACAGGAGCTGGCCGGCGCCTCGGGACGTTCGGCCGCGTGAGGCCCTTGATCGCCGATTCGCGCGCAGACGATTGCCACTCCCCGGCTTCCCTGCTATAGGGCAGGGCGATGCCAGAATCCGATCCGCTCGTCGGACAGCGAGTCAGCAACTACGAAATCCTGCGCCGGCTCGGCCAGGGCGGCATGGGCGTCGTCTACCTCGCCCGGCACGTCACCCTTGAACGGGAGGTCGCGATCAAGTTCCTCGCAGGGCAGCTCTCGAACAATCAGGATTATGTGGACCGGTTCCTTCGCGAGGCGCGTTCCGCAGCCAGACTCAACCACCCGAACATCATCAGCGTCTACGACGCGGGCTCGCAGGACGACGTGTATTACTTCGTGATGGAATACGTCGAAGGGCAGGATTTCTCGCGGCTCCTCAAGCAGGTCAAACAGTTTCCCGAACTCGAGGCGATCGGCCACGTGCGCAAGGCCGCCGACGCCATGGCCTACGCCCATCAGGAGGGCATCATTCACCGCGATCTCAAGCCCGAGAACCTCATCCTCACTCGGAGCGGAGAGGTCAAGGTGGGCGATCTGGGCCTCGCCAAGGAGGTTAGCGCCGCCGAAAGCTCGCTGACCTTGTCCGGCGTGGTCATGGGCACGCCGTTTTATATTTCGCCGGAGCAGGTGCGTGGCGCGCGGGACGTGGACCACCGTACGGACATCTATTCGCTCGGCGCGACGCTTTATCATCTCGTGACCGGCGTGGTGCCTTACCGCGGAACCTCGCCGGCCGAGATCATGTCGAAACATCTCACGGAGCCTTTCCCATGGCCGCAGGCGATTCATGCGGAACTGAGCGAAGGCGCGTGCCGCGTGATGTATAAGATGATGGCGAAAGAGCCGGAGGAACGATTTCAGAGTATGCGCGAGGTTTCCCAGGTCCTCGGCGAGCTTGCGTCCGGCCAAGCGACCCAGGTCGTGGCCGGAATCGAAATCTCGGCGTCCGGGATCGCCACCGCCTCCCAGATGGGCGCGACTCAGGTCGGCGCGCTCCCTTCGGCTTTCGGCGCCAGCGGCCCGGCGCCCGGTGCCGCACCTTCCGCCGTCGGAGGCCAGTCCGCCGCCGGCGCGCCCCAGCCCTCCATTTACACGATGCCTCCGACCGAAGTCGCCACGCGCCTCGGCGGCATCATCGGGGTGAGCGTCGTCATCGGTTGTCTCCTCATTGGCGGGATCCTGTGGTTTGCCCTCGGAGGCAAGAAACGCCCGCCGTCGCCCGCGCAACCATCCGGACAACTGACCGAAGCGGAGAAGAAGGAGAAGGAAGCCCTGGACGCCATGCGCGAAGCCGCCCGCAAAACGGCCGCTCGCATGAATGTCCTGGACGAACTCGAGGAAAAGCAGGCGAAGGAAACCGTGGCAAAGGCCTTCAGCGGCAAAGATGAGAAACCGCTTCCCGAAAATCCGAAGGCGCCGCCGCTTCCGCCTCCCGAGACGCCTCCTACGTCTTCCGCTGCCGTGCCCTCTCCGCCCGCCGCGGAAAAGGCGGCGCCGGCGGCGCCCGAGAAACCGGTGGAGCTGGCCATGGCGAAACCGCCCGCGCCGATTCCCACGCCGACTCCGTTCGCTCCCCAATTTCTTGTCGAATCCGATTTTGAATCGGACGTCATCGGAGGTTTGCCCAAGCTCTGGCGCGCTTACGCCCAGGAAGCGAAAGCGAAGGAGGCGGTCTGGGCGACCTCGGCGACGTACGATCTCCCCGGCGGCGGCAAAACGGGTTGGGACGTCTTGAAAACGGAGGAGGCCCACGGAGGCCGCCACGTGCTTCGGGTCATGGCGAGCGCGCCGCCGGGACAACCCTTGCAATACCGTTGCGGGATCACGACCGCGATTCGTGTGGATGCGGGGAAAAAATACACGGCTGCGTTCTGGCTCCGCGCCGCGCGCGACCACGTGAAGGCCAGCGTCAAGTTCGGGCGCGCGCCGACGATCAAGGAGTTCGGTGTGGATCTCATTGACGAGTGGAAGGAGATTTCCATCGCGATGGAGCCCAACGCCACGATGGACGTCGGGCTTTCGATCATCCTGACCAGCCCGGGTGAAATGTGGGTGGACGATATCCGCGTCGCTGTGAGAAACTGAAACCTTTGCCGTGACCGCACCGAAGAAGAGGATTCTGATCGTGGACGACGATCCGAACGTGCTCGCCGTGATGGTGGAGACGCTGCGCGCCGTGTCGAACTACGTGGTGCGTGGCGTCGACAATCCGCAGGAGGCGTACAAAGCCGCGAGCGCGCATCCGCCCGACCTCCTCATCGCCGACTACAACATGCCGCTGCTCCGCGGGGATCAGCTTTTCCTTTGCCTCGGCGTGGACCCGAACGACGCGGTGAAAGCCGCGCCGCGGCCGAAGCTCCTCCTGATCAGCGGTGCGATTTCGGAATCGGAGGTCCACCAGCTTTCCGAATTTGTGAACGGCGCGGCTTCGATGGCCAAGCCGTTCGCTCCGGAAGAATTGCGGAAGAAGGTCGCGGAGATCCTGGGCGGCGCTTGAGGGCCGTTGCCGCACAGGCGCGCACCTGCTAGGTTCCCGGAGGTTCAGCCCGGGTGGCGGAATGGCAGACGCGCCGGACTCAAAA
>JADZFN010000042.1 GCA_020849895.1 Verrucomicrobiia bacterium
CCTTCGAGCGCGTGGAGTTGTTGAAAGACGCGCGCGTGACGGTGGCGAAGACCGCCGCCGGTTACACCGTCGAGGCGACGATTCCGTGGCCGGCCTTGCATCGCAAGCCGCCGGTGGCCGGGGAGACCTGGCTGGGAGATGTCGGCGTGCTGTTGAGCGACCAGAGCGGCAGCCGCACCGTGCTGCGCCGGTATCTGTTCAACAAAGACACCGGCATCGTGGACGACGTGCCATCCGAATCCCGGATCGCTGTGACGAACTGGGGACGACTCACGTTCGAGTAATCTCACATGAAACTCAAAAGCAGGACGCTTAGTTTTCGCGCGCCCGCGCGCGGGACGGTGGCTTATGAATTCGCCTATTACACGCGTCCGACTGGATGGGATCAACTGCGACTGCGTCATCTCGAATTGCGTGACGACATCTATGACGGAGGAGAGTTCGCGTTCTCGAACGACAACGGGCGCACCTGGCCGGAGGTGCAGCCCTACCGCATGTCGGACACGACGGCACAAGGCGTGATCCGACGGAATCAACGGGCGGGATTTGTGGATCCACTCAACGGGCGATTGCTCCAGTTGGAGATGCAGGGATTGCTGCGGAATGACCATGCGCTCGACGGCCTCGCGGCGTGGCATCTGCGCTACCGTGTCTCTGAGGATGGCGGCCGCACCGCGCTGGTGGAAGCGCCGGTGGTGCAGGACGGCTTCACGCCCACGCATCCGTTTGCGCCGATCTGGGTGGGCAAGAATGCGATGATGCTTTGTTCCAACGGCGCGATCCTGCGTTGTCAGCAGGGACATTTGCTCGTCGCGACCCAATTCACGCCGCTGGGAACGGACGGACGGCTTCACAATCCGGGCGGCGGCTACACATGGACCGAGGTGCTGCTGTTATTCGGCCACTGGCAGGACGATGGACGGATCCAATGGAAAACGGGGTCGCGCCTGGGCATTGGTCCCGACCGCTCGACGCGAGGATTGATTGAACCCACGCTGACACAGATGCCGGATGGGCGGATTCTGATGGTGCTGCGGGGCAGCAACGATGCCCACGCGCAGCTTCCCGGCCATAAATGGCATTGCATTTCCAACAACGGCGGACGGATTTGGACGGCGCCCCAGCCGTGGCGATACTCGGACGGGACCCCGTTCTTCTCGCCCAGCAGTTGTTCCCAGTTCCTCACGCATTCCAGCGGCCGCCGCTTCTGGTTGGGCAACCTCTGTCCGTCTAATCCCGCGGGCAGTCATCCGCGCTACCCGCTGGTCGCTGGCGAAGTAGATCCAGTCAGCCTCGGGCTGATCCGCGAGTCGTTGTGCCTGGTGGACACGCGCCAGCCCGACGATCCGCCGTCGTTGATGCTGTCGAATTTTTACGCCCATGAAGACCGTGCCAGCGGCGAACTCGTGGTATGGATGACCCGCATGACCGCCGAACACGGTGAATTGAACGGCGATGTGTACTTGTATCGGATCGAATTGTGAGGCACTGCATGCGGTCGGAGTTTGAATGATGAAACTTGGTTTTGGTCAGGCATGCATCGCCCCGCCGTTGGGCATGCCCATGGAAGGGCTGGGGCAGAAGGGCGGCATCCAATCCATTCACGACGATCTCTTTGCGCGCGCGTTATGGCTGGAGCATGCGGACCGCAGCGTCGTGATCCTCAGCCTCGATTTGCTCTTCTTTGAGCGCAAGGTGACCGACCGGCTGCGCGGCGCGGTGGCGCGGTTGTTCGATCTGAAGCTGAACGAAATTCTGCTCAACTTCACCCACACCCACGCCGGACCGCGTTGCAGCGAGTGGCACTACACCGGTAAGGTGGATCCCGTCTATCTCGACAAGGTGGAGCAAGGCATCCTCGCCGCGGTCGAACAGGCCCGGCAGGACGTGGAGCCGGTGGACGTTTGGGCCGGCAAGACGACCACCCGTCTTCCCGTGAGCCGGCGCTGGCTGGACGACAGGGGACTGGCGCTTTGGCGACCCAGTCCCGAGGCCGAGGTTTGCAATCATCTGCCCTTTGCGCTTTTCAAGACCGCCCAAGGTCGGGCCAAGGCGTTGTTGTTTTCCGCCTCCTGTCATCCTTCGATGATCCACACCAACGACGTTTCCGCGGAATGGCCGGGCGCGGCGGTGCGCCGGTTGAACGCCCACTTTCAAACCAAAGGCAGCGTGTTTCTCCAGGGCGCGGCGGGCGACACGAAGCCCCGGCAGATTGCGGCGGAGACACAGTGGCGTTCCGGAACGTGGGAAGAGATGGAAGAGGCCGGCAAAGAAGTGGCGGCCGCCGTGGTCGCGGCCGCCTCCGGCACGCTAGAGAAAGTCCAACCCGAGCTTCGCGCGATTTCCCAGGAGACATTCTGGCCTTTGATGGCCGCGCCGAAACGTGAAGACCTGGAAGCGGAAGCCAGGAACGCGGAAACAGCACCGGGCCGTCGTGCCTGGGCGGCCGACATGCAGCAACGGATCGCCCTGCTTGGCCGATCGGCTGTCCTAACCACCGGATGATGGCCTAACCGGGAGAGGAAAATGGGTAACACTCCGAAACTGGAGGAGTGTTGCCATGCAAGAGAACATCGAAGCTGAACGTAAGGGGAAGAGGGCTGGGTCGAAGGGGAGGCGGGAGAGGAGGATGCGGAAGGTGGAGGAGAAGCTTGGGCTGGTGCGTCTGCACCTGGAGGAGGGGCACACGCTGGCGATGGTGAGCCAGGAGACGGGTGGCTGAGGGCATGACGAAAGAACCGTTCACCTACCACTCGCCCGTGGCGCAGGAGACCTTCGAGCGCGTGGAGTTGTTGAAAGACGCGCGCGTGACGGTGGCGAAGACCGCCGCCGGTTACACCGTCGAGGCGACGATTCCGTGGCCGGC
>JADZFN010000043.1 GCA_020849895.1 Verrucomicrobiia bacterium
CGCCGCTGCCGGCCGCACCGAGGACCGAGTTCGCCGCGAAGCTCACGTTATTGCTCAGCGCGCGCGCCGCGGCGTCGGCGGCACGCAGGACGCCGCCGTTCATCACGAGCGTTCCGCTGCCCAGCGCGTAATCCGCGCCGAGGGCGAGCGTGCCGGCGCTGTTCGTTGTGCCGCCCGCGTAAGCGTTGGCGGCGTTCGAGAGGATCAACAGCCCGCTGCCGGCCTTGGTGAATCCGCCGTTCGAAACGACGCCTGCGAGAATCACGGGGCTGGAGATGGTCAGCGTGGGCGACCCGTCGGCTAGGTTGGCGTTCCCCGTGAGGTTCAAAAGGCCGGAATCGGTCACATGACCGAACACGACGTTGTTGCTGATCACGAGGTTGTTGGCCACGGTGCGCGCCGTTGCGCCCGTCGAACTCAACGCGGCACCGTTGGCCGTGAAGACGATCGTACCGACGCCGAGGGCGTGGTCGTTTGCGAGAAGGGCGCGCGCACTGGCGCCGGCGATCACAGTTCCGCCGCTGTAACTGTTGCTCGTCCAAAGGAGCACGGGGCGGTTGGCCAAAACCACCGCGCCCGCGCCGGAGATCGTTCCGCCGAGGTTGGTGATCGTCGCGCTATTATTAAACTGCAACGTCCCGCCGCTCGCGATGGACACAGCGCCCGTGCCGAGCGCGAACCCGTGGCTCACGGCTAGGGTCCCGAGTTGGATTGCGGTTCCGCCCGTGTAGCTGTTGCTCCCTGTGAGAACCACGCTGCCGCCCGCAGCGTTATTGGAGACCGCGAGCGTTCCCCGGCCCGTGATGTTGCTTTTTACGGTAAGGGCGTAGGCGGTATCCGCGCGAAAGGTGGTCGTGGTGGAGAGGTTGATCAGCTGATTAATCGTCAAGGTATAGGTGCCGGCGGAGTTCACCACCGACGGCATCGCGGCGCCGTTGTTGGTGAAGATCAACACGCCCGCGCCGTTGGAACTCCAGAGAGTGAAGTTCCCGGCATTTACGCGGACCAATTGATTGAGCACGACGACGGGATAATCGTTTGTGTTGTTCTGTGTGCTGGCCGACTGCGTGAACATCACCACGGTCGAGGCGTCGTTCGTCACCGGTCCGGACGCGCCATTCGTGAAGTTGCCGTTCCACGAGCCGCCGCTCCAATAGCTGTTGCCCAGGGTGTTGGAATACACGCCGGCGGAGGCGGCGGTGGCGGCGGCGAGGAAGCCCGCGGCGACCGCGCAGCGAAAGAGAACGAGAAGGGTCTTCATGGCGACGCTCGGTGAAGGTTCAGGAGACGGTCTTCGACCAAACCGTTTCGGAGGAGGATTTTCGGTTCGATGGAATCAAACAGAAGAAGTCGTTAACGTTAACGAGCTTATCACATCTCCGTTGAAACACCAGCGTTTTCGAGGTTTTTATCGAAAGATTTTTTTGGAGGGGGAGGAGGAGAGGGAGATCGTTTTCCGTCTTTTTGAGGAGGGCTGCCGTCCTCGACCGCTGTTTCACGGCGTCGGCAGGAGCCAGGCGTCTTTCGAGCGCAGGAAACGGCAGAAGAATCCCACGGCCTTGCGTGTCGCCTCCGCCTCCGTGCCGGACACGACGACGAACCGCTGTCCCGCCGCCTTGTCCTCGAACTCGCGCAGGTGCCAGTTCCCCGAACCGTCCGTCCCCGCGTCCCCCGACTTGAAGCGATCGAGCACCGCGCGGATCAGCGGGTTTTGTGCCGCGTTGCCGACCACCACGAAGGTCCCGCGGGACGACGGCAGCGTGGCGGCGCCCTGGCTCACGGGGATCTCGATTCCGACGAGGTCGCGCGCCGTGGCGACGATCGGCTCCGCGCCCACCTCTCCGGTGAAAATCGTCGCGCAAACCGTGCCGCTTTCCACGAGAGGCGCGTCGTTCCACCGGAGCGACGGACGGATCGTCGCGCGCGCCTCGGATCGGATCGTGTCGAGCAGTTCGAGGACGCGCTGCTTGCCTTTTCGGAAACTCTCGTTGTCCGCGAGAATTTTTCGGAACTTGTTCTGCCCGTGGGAGACGGTGGTTTCCCAGCGGACAAGCGCCTCGGGCGAATCGCCCATCACGCGGGCGAGGTCGGCGCGGACCGCCGCCGCCTTCGCGGCGGCGGCACCGCCCGCCCGGGCCATGCCGTCGAGGAGCCGGTCGAGGATCGCGGCGAGATTCCCCTCCTCCAGGCCGTCGCGCACACCCTCCCAGAACGGGCAGTCGGCCATGGGCGCACTGAGGTCGTCCTGATCGAGATACGACACGAACCGTTCGCCGGCCACGCCGCCCGTCTCGCCGGAGTCGCCGTAGTCCGCGTAGTAAAGCCAGCTTTTGAAGTAAGGGTTGACCGCGCAGTCGCGCACGCCCCACATCCAGGATTCCCAGCCCAAACCGCGCCCGCGGGAAAGCGGTTTGCGATGTTCCGAACCGCGTCCTTCGCCCGCGCCGTAGGTGCCGAGGATCGCGCCCGGACGCATCGCGTATTTCCCTTCGCGCAAACCCATGACGAACGACGGCATCAGCCCGCGGTTGAGCGTCCAGAGGGCGACGAGCGGCGACATCTCCCGGATCAGCGCAGGCTTCGCCTCGCCGAAGGAAAACGAGGAGCACACCCCCCAGCCCGCGTCCGCCATCTCCTTCGCCCAGGGGAGGAAACGAGTGCGGAGTTCGGCCTCGTTGAGTTCGTCGCCGCTGAAGGCCACCATCACGCGGACACCCTTGTCGCGGAGGTAGCGCGCCACTTCGCGGCGGAACCAGACCCGTGCGGCGCGCTGCTGCGCCTCGTTGAGGCCGAGCGCTTTGAGGCCGAGGTTTTCGGTCATGTCGTGATTCTTGAAGCGGGTGAGATTGTGCCCGATCGCCTGTTCCATCCACGGATCGAGCGCCGCAAAATCCACGCGGGGAAAATCGCCCGCCTTGATCCGTTCCTTCCGGGCGATAAGAACCTTGTCGAGCGACTCGGTTTCACCGACCGCGCCGAGCGTCGAGGGGCGTAAGGCGTTCATGAGCGACCACTCCACTCCATGAGCCTGCAGGTCGCGCGCGAACCGGAGTGCGGGCGCCGCGCGGTTGACGTCGCCGTAGACCTGACCCGCCGCGGCAAGGGCGATGATCCGTTTGTCGGTGAGGCGGACGGGATGGACTGTCAGCTTCACGGGCAACGCAAGCTTCTCCCCCGCGGCAAACTTGAGATGGAGCGTGACCGTATACGCGCCGGGCTTTACGCTCGCGGTGGCGATGCGTAGCCAGACGACGCGCGTTTCGCCGGGCGGAGGCATCGGGAAGGCGTCCGCCCCTTTCACGTACTTCGGCGGCATCAGCCAATACGGGAACTCCCTGGCGAGCTCAGGGCGCTTCGGCCACGGAATCGGGGCGGGCGCGTCCTGAACGAGGAACTCGAGATGATCGGCGGGGAACGCGCCGGGGTCGAGGCGCCAGGCGGCGTCTCCGAGCGGCACGATGGGGGTGAGGTTCACTTGGAGCGACTCGACTTCATCCACGGCGAGGTCGGCGGCAAGCGCCGCGACCAGCTCCTTTTCGTCCGGCAGCGGCGGATCGAAGCGCGGGCTGTAGCGTTCGCCGCGCGTCCACTCGCGCGTCCAGACGAGCAGCTTGCGCGCGCTCTGGCACGCCGCGGCCATTTGGCCGGCGCGCGTGTCGGAAGAAGTTGCGGGTCCGGCGTCGTCCACGAGATTCCGGAGGAGGCGACACCAGCTTCCGTCGGCATCGCTCTTCGCGGCGCGGAGGCGGAAAAACTCGGAACCGAGGAACGCCACCCAGCCTTTGCCCACGGGCGTCATCCCGACCAGGCAGCCGCGGGGGTTGCCGATCAGGTTCTCCATGTCGGCGAACGGAACAGCGAGCACGTTGGGCGCCGCCATCCATTGCGGTTTTTTTTCCGAACGGAGATCCGCCTCGTCGAACACACCTTTGAGGATGCGGTGTCCGCCTTCCAGCACCTCGACTTCCTCGGGGCTTTGGAAACTTTGCGCACGACGGAAGCCGGCCCACTCGAAAGGGGGCGTCTTGCTCGAGGCTGCCGCGCCCATCATTGCGTTCGGCGCCTGGCGGATGAGGAGCAGATGTCCCCCGCCACGCACCCAGGTTTCGAGCTTCGCAAAGCCCGCCGCGTCGAGCGGGGTCGTCACCGCCGTCGCTACGATCACGAGGCTGTAGCGTTCGAGGTCGTCCACGGGAAACTCGTCGCCGCGGTCTTCGAACAGGATCTCGCGTTCTTTTGAGGCGAGGAGAACGTTATTCGCGATCGCCTTCCTCTCGTATCGGCCGTAGGAGGCGCCGACGAGTGCGACGGGTTTCGTCTGGGCGACCGCGACCATCGCGCTGGTCCATGCGATCCCTACGGAGAGGAGGAGGCGGCGGAGGGAGATCATCGGGAGAGAACGATCGGGTTTCCGGTTTTCGAAGAGGCCGCCGCCCTCGGCGGCCGCGGGATCAGGGGCGTGTTCATTTCCGGTAATGGGTGGCGACCTTGTGGAACGCCTCCGCAGTCTCGCGGATGAACGTCTCGTCCATGCCCTGGTTGAGCGGGCAGAGGATCGCCGTTTCGAGAATCGCTTCCGCTTCGGGGCAACGCGTCGTACGATAGTCTATCGCCGTCAGGCCAAGTTCCTTCACGGGCCATCGACCGGCGAAGAAGTTGTGGTTTTGGAAGACGGGATAACGATAGAGCGGCGTTGGGATATACCCCGCGCCCGCCGCCGCGCCCTCGGCCTTGAGGGCTTCGACGAACTCCGCGCGATCGCAACGGAACGCCGACGGGTCCATGCGCAGCATGAAGAACCAGAAGCTGCAGAAGTCGCCTTTCGCCACGCGGGGCGGACGAAGGCCCGGGATTTCCGCGAGCTTTTCCGCCAAGCGCATGCCGAGGCGATTTCGCGCGGCGGCGATTTCTTCCATGCGAAGCATCTGTGCGGCGGCGACGGCCGATTGCGGCTCGCTGATCCGGTAGTTCGGCGCGAGGAACTCGGGCGCGCGCGTCTGCTTGACCCGGTCGTAGGCCTTGTCCCCGCAACGCTGGAGAAGGGAGCCGAATTTCTCCGAGTTGGTCGCCACGATTCCGCCGTCGCCCGCGCCGATGTGCTTGAAGTCGTTGAGCGACCAACAGCCGAGGTCGCCGACCGTTCCCACGGGCCGCCCCGCGAAACGCGCGCCCCAGGCCTGAGCGCAGTCCTCGATGAGGACGAGGCGGTGCTCGTCGGCGATCTCGCGCAGGCGGTGCAGGTCGCACGGGTTGCCGGCGAGGTGGACCGCGAGGATCGCCTTCGTGCGCGGCGTGATCTTCCGCCGCACGTCGGCCGGGTCAAGATTGTAGCGGTCGGACTCCAGGTCCGCGAAGACCGGCACCCCCTGCTGGTAGAGGATCCCGATCACCGTTCCCATGTCCGTGATCGGCGAGGTGATCACTTCGTCGCCGGGGCCGACGCCCGCGGCGTGGACGGCGATGTGGATTGCCGCCGTCCCGGACGAGCAGGGCATCGCGTGGCGAAGCGGGAAGATCGTGCGAAAGCGCTCCACGAGGAGGCGTGTCTGCGGGCCGTTCCAGTAGAAGAGCGACGGCTGGCGGATCATCTCTGTGAGCTGTTGAAGCTCGGGCTCGCCCCAGCGGACGAGGGGCGCGAGTTTCGTGACGACGGCCGGCGCCCCGCCGTCTTTCGCAAGCCGGGTTTCGGAGACGCAGGAGGTCGGAGATGTGGGTTTCATAAAAATTCAAACGGCGATTTTCGAAGAGTCGGGGAGGGATGGTTTTCAGGGTTTCGCGGAAACGGTGTCGTCCACGAGATTCAGCAGGATGCGACGCCAGCTTCCGTCGAGATCGCTCTTCGCGGCGCGGAGGCGGAACCATTCATGTCCGAGATAGGCGACCCATCCCCGATCGATCGGAGCGAAGCCCACCAGACATCCCATCGGGCTGCCCACAAGGTTCTCCATGGGACCTCCTTTCGTCGTGAGCAGCATGTTGGCGCGCATCATCCACTCCGGTTTTTTTCCTTTCTTGGGCGCGTCGTCTTCGAACGCGCCTTTGAAGACGCGGGAGTCCGGCGCCAAGAGCGCGCACTCCACCAGCGTGCGGTGATACGCGGCGCGGGAGAAGCCGGCCCACGCAAAGGGGGTCGCCTTGACCGAGGCCTCGGGACCCGCCATTGCGTTCGGCGCTTGATGGATGAGGAGCAGATGCCCTCCGTCGCGCACCCAGACTTCGAGCTTTGCGAAGCCCGCCGCGTCGAGCGGCGTCGCCACGGCTGTCGCGACGATCACGAGGCGGTATCGGTCGAGGTCCGCCACAGGAAATTCCTCGCCGAGGTCTTCGTAGAGGAGTCCTTTTTGACCCGAGGCGGGGAGGAGGTCCTTGACGATCGCCTTGATCTCGTACTTGCCGTAGGACGAGCCGACGAGCGCGATCGGTTTGGATTGGGCAAATGCGGGGAGCGCGGAGAGGAGGCTCGCTGTGGTGAGCCACGCGGACCCGAGGAGGAGGTTGAGGGTTTTCATGAGGAGAGGGAGATTGAGTTGACGATTTTTGGAAGAGCTGTCGTCCTCAAACTTCGAGGAGGAATTGCGGCTTGTGGGAACGCAGACTCTCCATCTCCCAAGCCGTCGGCTAGCGAAGCCGTCGAGAGGGAACATTCGGCGCGGATTCGGAAGATCATTTTCTTGCGCTCGAAGCAGGAACGGTTTCATGGCGCGCGACCGGTTTGCGTTCTTCAAAAACGAGCCCGCCCATTTTTTCGATCTTGTGCCAGACGCCGCCCGTCGGCCATCCGCCCATCACGGCCGGCGCGCCGCTGCTCTGGGCGCGGTTCAGCGAAAGTTTCCAACGGTCGCCGGGCGATGGCGTCGTCGTTTCCAGTCCGGCATAGGGCAGGCCCACAAGCAGGTCCCAGCCGCTGTCGTGCGGCCGGATGCGGACCACGGGCTTGAGGTTCCAGCCCGAGTCTTGTTGGCGGCCGACGCAGCGCGCCATATATTTCTCGCCGGTGATGCTCACGGCGAACTGGTAGTACACCCCGCTCTCGGGTTTCGGACAATAGAACGTGTCCACTGCGGAAACGTGGAAGGCGTCGCCCTTGCGGACGCGCGCGAAGTCGAAGGCTTTTGAGAGGTCCGGCTCGCCGAGGCGGAAACAAAGCCAGAGCGCGGTCTCGTTCCATCCTGCCGCGAAGCGACTCGGGGGGTCGTAGGGCAGCCAGTTGAACCGCTGCCGCTGTTCGGTCCACGGGAGGGGCGCAAAGTCGGCGAAGTCCGGGGCGGGTCCGAGGCGCGCGGCGCGGACGTCGCGGCTCTCGGTGGCGGCCCGTTCGACTTCGCGCCGCGTCCTGGCCAATTCGGTGGCCTGCCGTTGAAGGACACCCACGCGTTCCCGGAAAACCGCGGGCGCCTGGGCGACCGCCTTCGTCGCATCGGCGGTCGCGCGTCCGACGCGCGCGAGGTCGTCCGCGGTCCAGATGCGCGGGACCTCCTGGGCTGCGAGCATGGGGAGATCGTCGGGAAACCGCCGCATCGCCTCACGGTGCGCGAGGAGCGTGCGGCGCGCCGGTTCGGCGGCTGGCCCGTAGAAGTTCCGGCAGAAATCGTCGAGGAGGGTGTCGGCGTTTGCCGTCTCGTCGTAAAGCCCGCGCGCGACCACGTACATGAGGAAGCTCGCGCTTCGCCACACGTCGAAGTTTCCGGGAACGACCTCCGACTTGAAGCCTTCCACACCCTGCCGCTTCAACTCGCGGATCGTCCGGAGGATCGTCTCCTCGCAAGGGCGCGGGAACGCGCCGCCGTAGCTGAGGAGATATTCCGACCAGAAGATCGGCCCCGCCTTCGCGCGCCAGCGGGCAATCCGCCCGCGATACAGGGCCGCCCACGCGCTCTTCGGATCGTCGAGCCCGCGATTTACCGCGCCCGTGACGCACATCGAGAGGGCCAGGCCTTTTTCGGGCGGAACGTCCGCGCCCGGCTCCGTGTAGTTCGAGTAGGAAATCGTGCTGATCACGACGCCGGGTCGCTGTTTTCGGACGGCGCGGATGATTTTTTCGGCGAAGAGGTGGTTGCGGCGGTGAAGCTCCCCCTTCGCGCGGTCTTCTGGCGAGTCCATCGTCGCGCACTCCAGGCATTGACACCAGCGGTAGCCGTCGTTCGGCGCAAGGCTGAGGATGCGCAGGTCCGGACGGCGGTCCGCATAGGCAACAATCCGTTCGACGACCGTTCGCTGCAGCTCCGGATTGGAAAGGCAACGCTGCCCTTCGCGAAGTCGTTTTCCGTCCACGAGCGGGAAGAAGTCCGGATGCTTCTCGTAATCGGAGGCGGGGATCCAGTTGCTGTAACTGTGGCCAAACGCCAGCGGCTCAATCAGGTATTCCCGCAGGCGTGGCGCCACGTCGTCGTATTGGGACACGTGGATCGGTTTGAAGTTCATCCGGTTGCGCGCCATCCAGAGCAGCGTCTCGTGATCGAAGTGGTCCTTCGGCGTTCCGTCGCGGTCGCGCCCCGTGCCGCAGATGTGGTACCCGCGCCATGGAAGGAACGGTTTTCCCTCGGCGCGCCAATTCGCCGGTAGCGCAACCTCCTTGAGTCGGGGAACCTCCGTGCCGAACGCGCCCGGCGCGTACCAGCGGCCGCCGAGCGCTTCGAAGAACGCCATCACGCCGTAATAAAGGCCTCGCGTGTCGCCGCCGCGGATGCGGACGAGACCGTCGCGCACCTCGGCGGCATACGCCTCGGGGCCGAGCGCGGGGTCGTGTTCGAGAAGGAGGGCGGGCACCTTCGCTGCTGCGCAGGCCGTGATCCGCTTCGGTCCGGGGTGCGCGCGCCCCGTCAGTTCGCGCAGGTGAAGCGCGACCTCTTCCGCGAGGAAGCCGCGGGTGGCGGATTCGTCGAGGCTGAAGACGCGCACGAGGCCTTCCGCGTCCGTCAGTCGGAGGAGGCCTCCTTCGGAAACCGCCGTGCTTCGCGCGGCGCCGGCGACCAGACACGCGGCCATGAGCGCCAATTGAGGAAGAGGCTTCATGGTTCCTGAGGGCTGGGCATGAGGCCGCATCTACGAGAGCGCCGCCCCTTTCAGGATCACCACCTGCTTCGGCATGAGGAGGAACACCTCGCCGTCCTGAAGAGCGATCCGTTCGATGCGCGGGTCGCGCTTCCAGAGCACGCCCTTCCGCGCCATGGCGCGGAAATCCCAGAGTTCGAGCTGGTGGTTGTCGAGCCGGTAGAAGAGCCCCGGCCGCCCGCTGAAGTGGAGGCCTGTTCCCGGCTGTCCTCCGTAGGCGGGCAGCGTCCAGTCGTTCGTGAGAAACCGCCACGCCTCCGGTTCGGGCGGCCGGCAGGAATCCATCGCGATCTCGAAAATCCAGAAACCTTTTTCTCGGCCGGCCGGCGCGCCCCAGGCGCCGCAGGCCCAGCGACCGCCTCCGAGCGGCCCGAGCACGCATGCCGACTCGATTCCCTCGGGGAGCCGGTGATCCTCCCGCGTGGAGAGATCGTTCGGGTCGAACGCCGCCACGCGGCAAGCCTTCGCTGCGGGCGGAAGGTTGAAGCAATCGTTGTGAAGTGTCGTGGCTGCCAGGAGCCGCCCACCTCTCGGATCGAAACTCAGGCTGCACACCATCTCCTCGAGGAACGGGTTCTGCCGGTACGAGGCGATCCCCGTGGCGGTGTCGAAGCGCGTGAGGACCGAGCCACGCTTCCCATAGGGCGCGCTGCACGCATACCAGAGCACCCGCCCGCCCTGGGCGAGGCTCAACGGGCGCATGCCGCCCGGTGGGGTCGCGACCACCGAGGGGTTCTCGGGGAAACGGATCGGCTCGTCGGGACGGAGTTCCACGAGCTCCCCGCCCGTGTAGGCGGCAAGGTAAAGGTTGCGCCCGGCCTTCGCCACCTTCGTCACCTGCCCGCTCCCCGGTGCGGCCCGTCCGCAGTCCGTTCCCTCGCCCGTGCGGAGGTTCCGCGTCCAGAAACGCTGAGTGATGAACGCCGTGCCGATCACGCGATCGCGGTCCAGACGGGCCACGCAATCCACTCGCCCTACGGCGTCGCTCCGCAGGCGTTTCGCGCATTCCACGGAACCGCTCGCGGCGTCGAACCGCTGGAACACGCCATAGTAATTCACGCTCAGAATCTTTCCCCGCGCCAGCGCCAATCCGGCCCGCGCGACGTCCGCGACCTGGCAGATCGGGCGGAGGCTGCCGCCCGACATCTCCCACTCCCAGACCTGCGCGTCGCTGCCGCCCCCACTCACCCCGTATGCAAGGGTTCCCTCCCGCCCGAACCAGCCGTGTTCGACCGATGGCCGCGGTCCGTCCCCAAAGATCCCCTTCGCGGGGTTGTACCATCCCAGCGTGGGAACGTAACGCCGCCCGTCCCTCTCGATGAACCGCGCGAAGAGGTGGTTCTCCGACTTCGTGTCGAGGCGGTCCCGCACCTTCGCGAAGGAGGCCGAATCGTCGCGCGGATCCCACCGGACGAAGTTCACCCCCGGAACCGTGCAGACGAACGTCCATGTGCCGTCGCCGTTGGGAAACGAGGCGCGCATCGAGTGGGCGTGGAAGCCGGGGATCGGCGCCGTCTGCGCCCTCTTCGCGCGCGTGTCGAACGAGCAACCAAGCGTCCCCTCGCGCGCGTGGAACACAAAGAACAGCTTCCCGCTCGGGGGGTCGAAGGCCATGCCGGCCGCAACCATCGCCCTCGGCGCTCCCGTCTCAAAGACCTTCCATCGGCCGGTGCGCCAATCAAGGCGGACCACACGGTCGGAGAAGCCGCAGAGCCAGAGCGCGCCGTCCTCCCCGCGCGCGGCGCTGTAAAACTGCGCGAGGCGCCCGTCGCCAAAGCGCACCACGCGATGCTCTCCGCGCGCGTCGAGCACCACGCCGAGGCTCCCGTTCGCGGGGTTGCAACTCGACGTCCAGAACCACTCGACGCCCCGGGCGTCCGTGCCGAGCGGCGTCAGCGCGGCGTTGACGAACGGGTCGCGGGTCCGCGGGATGGGAACGCGGCGGACTTTCATGATCTCGCTTTCGCGGTGCTGTCGCGGATCACGAGCGCGGGCGGAAAGATGCGCCCCCGGAGCGGATCTTTCGGCGGCGTCTCGATGATCGCGAGAGCGGCAGCGCGCGCGACCTCGCGTTTCGCCACCTCGACGGTCGTCGCCTTCGGAGAAAGCATCTCCGCGATCTCCAGGTCCACCGAGCCGATTACGGAGAGGTTTCGGGGAATCGAAAGCCCCAGCTCCCACGCCGCGCGATAGACGGTCGGCAGGGCGTGGTCGTTCTGGCAGAAGACGGCGGTGAGATCACCTTTCGCGAGGCGGGCTTTCACGCCTGCTTCGCCGACGGCTTCCAGCGAAAGTTCCTCGGCGACGAATCCTTCGCCGCCGCCGGCGCGGAATCCGCGCCAGCGATCGTAGGCGAAGACGTCCCCCTCGATCGTGGGCGCGAAGTGCAGATAGAGGCTCCGGCGGTGTCCGAGTCCCGCCAGGTGTTCGCCGGCCAGGCGGCCCACGGTCTCGTAGCTGACGGCGAAAAGCGGCGTCTCGTCTCCTTGAGACAGATAGGTCGCAACGATCCGGACCCCTTTCCTCGCTGCGGCGCGGATCTTCTCGGCAGGTAACGGCACGGGACCGACGATGAGGCCGTCCACCCCGCGCGCGATCAGGTCGTCGAAGGCGCGCCGTGCGTAGTCCGCGCGCCCCTGAGTTATCGCCACCATCACCCACCAGCGGTGCTCCATCGCGACTTCCTCGATGGTTTCGAGGATCTGGGGCGTGAACGAGGTGCTGATGCGATTGGTGAGGAACCCGAGCGTGTAGCTGCGTCCGCGAACCAGGCCGCGCGCGTGCATGCTGGGCCGCCAGCCGGAACACCTGACGATCTTCAGGATCCGCTTCCGTGTACGTTCCGAGATGTCCGGTCGCCCGTTCACGGCGCGCGACACCGTGATTGCCGAAACTCCTGCCTGTCGCGCGATGTCTTTGATGGTCATGGCCGGGCCTTAGTTGCCGTTCCAGAGAGAATCGTTGTTCGAGTTGATGGCGTCCTGCACGGTCACCCTTCCGACGTGGCCATCCACGTACGCCACGTTGACTTGGCCGTTGTGTCTCTGCACAAGCCAGACGGCGCCCGGGCCCGCGTCCGTGAGGATCATGCTCGCACAGACCTGATAATGGCCCTCCATTTCGCAGTAGAGAGCCTTGGCCGCAGGGTTCGTGACGCTTGAGACGCGGCAATTGCTCCCCCCCACGCCACTGACATAGTAGTTTTGGGCATAGCTGCACCCGTAGGTCTTCGCCGGCATGTACATGTGCAAAGCCACGTTATTCCATGGACTCGGAACATCCGAGCCATATCGATCGGAGGGGCACACCAGCACAGAACCCGTGGTGATCGTCGCGATCTTCGTTTCACCCAGATACGAGCGAATCAACTCGCACCAAACGGCGTAGGGATCGCCTCGGGAGTTTTTGGCGCCCTGCGAGTTCGGCGGGAAGAAGTCGTCGTAATCGTTCGCGTACATGGAGGCCGCCGAGGCCAACTGTCTCATGTTGTTCGCGCACTTTATCAGGTTGGCGGTATCCCGGGCCCTCTTCAGGGACGGAAGAAGGAGCGCCGCAAGGATCGCAATGATGGCGATGACCACCAGCAACTCGATCAGCGTGAAGGCAAGCTGACTTGCAGGAACCGCCGCTGCCTGCGGCAACCCGCGCGCTCCAGGACAGTCGCCGTTGGCAGCAGCTCCTCCAGGGAGAGCTCCGGCTCTCCGTCTTCCACGGGAGAACCGTTCGTGCTTCATTTCCGCTCTTCCATGCCCGGGTTATCCCGGTGCTTCAAGAACCAGTGGCTGTAGAGCCCCTTCGCCGGGGTAACCACGTTCGGCAGGTTCGCCTCGGCCTTCGCCGCACCCGCGTCGTCCCCGCAGACGAGCACCATGGACTCGGGCGCCTCGACCATCCGCTCGCCCTTCTTCCGTTCCACCGGCTTCCGGACGAAGCGGACCACGTAGCTCCCCGGCTTCGGCCAGCCGTCTCCGAGGTCCCTCAGGTCGGGGTGTCCCGCCAACTCGGGGAGCCGCCTCTTCAGCTCGGTGAAGGTCCCGAGGAAGAACACGGGCCACGGGTCCTTCGGGTCCACCTTCTCGGACCTCACCGTGTCCGTCTTCAGATCGCCCCCCGCCTTCATGAGGAACCGGCAGGCCCGTTCAGCCCACGCCATCCCTTCGGGGACGCGGAAGCGAGCCTTGCCATCCCGGACGAGCGGGTGGAGGCCGAAGTCGGCGGCCGCCTTCTGCACGGGCGCCTTCGCGGCGAGTTCTTCCACGAGGTCGAGGAGCTTCGTCTTCGCCGCGCGGAACCGCCCCGCGTCGTAGGAGCGAAAGGCGCGCCCCTCCTTCCATCCCATGCGCGTCACCGGCGCGCCCACGCCCACCGGACGGTCCATGAAACGGATGAAGGAATCTTCCCGCATCCCGACGATCTTCTCGAGGCGCTCCGTCCACGACGCGCGCTCCGCGGGCGGAAGCGCCGCCGCCATCGCCCGCGCGAGGAGGAGGAGGTTGCCGTCGTCGAGTCCGTCGCGCGCGCCCTCCCACGAGGCGCTCGAGATCGGCCCCGTCTCGGTCGGGAAGATCACCGCCTCCGCCTGGTTCCAGCGGTAGTAGACCTGGATCCAGCAGGCATCGAGGTCGAAGAACGCCGGGTTCAGCCCGCACGAACCGCGCAGCTCGTCGTAGCCCGACCAGTGGCACGCGGAGGAGACGTAGGTGGTCACCCAGTGCTCGGGACGGATGACCCCCTCGGCGCGACGCTGGTCCATCTTCGCCTTGTTCAGCGTGCCCACGATCCAGTGCTTCATGAACGGCGCGACCATGTTGATGAGCTGCGTGTCCGCGATCGTCTTCGCCGACTGCGTCACCCCCGGCTCGAAGCCCATCTGGATGGCGCGGTGCGCGTGCTGGACCCACCAGGCCAGTTCCTCGCTCGGGATCTCGTCGTCGATCGTCCCGAAAACTCGCGGGATGCCCCGGTCCTTGAGGTAACGCACCACCGCCCCCTCGTACCACTCCCGCACCGCCTGGTGGCGCACGTCGGCCGACGGGAGTTCGCGCCCGTAGATCTGCTTCGTCAACTCCATGTGCCGGGACTGGAACCCCTCCCCGCAGGAGCCGAGGGGCCAACGCACGTGCGTCATCCCGTGCTCGAGGAGGCGGTCCACGAACCAGTCCCACTCCGAAAAATCGAGCGGTGGAAGTTCCGCCCGGCCGCGAAATACCGTCGGGTCCTTCTTGATCGCGTCGGGCAGCGGCAGGCCGCTGTCCCGGACCTTCACCTTGTCGTACTGGTAATGCGCCGCCGGCGAGTTGATCCCGTTCATCGTCTGACCATCCACCCCGTGGCGCGCCATGTCCCCGAGGTAGTTCTCCGCGCGTTCCGCGTTCCACTCGTACTGCGTCTTGCCCACCTGTTTCGCGCAAAGGTAGTTCACCGCATTGTTCACGTCGAAGACCATTCCCGGGTGGCGCGGAAAGCGAAGGGGGCGCACGTTCACCCGGATCGCGACCTCCTCCGCCTCGCCGGTCGTCGGTCGGAAGGTCAGCTTCGCCACGTGTTTGCCCGGGGGGGCGTCCCCCGACCCGAGGCGGAAAAAGAGCGCGCGGTCCTCGCCCGCCGGCGCCGTGAAGACCGTGCCCGGCAGCAATTTCCACCCGTGGACCGTTCGCCCCCAGAGGTTCTGCGGCACCATCTCCGGCACAAAGGTCTCGAGCGTCATCCCCGGAGGAACGCTGGCGGCCATCGTCACCTGCCCCGCGGCCGAGATCGGGTGGAAGCGCAGGGCAAAACCCTCCGGCTCCTGCTGGACCAAGTCGAAGGCGAGATCACGGATGTGTTGCCCAGCCCTCGCGCCCTTTTCCTCGAACACGAGCCAGCCGCGTTTGCGGTCGGTCTCGTCCGGGCGGGCGACGATCTTTCCTGCCTCCTTCCAACCGGGGATCGCGCGCGCTTCAACGGGGGTGCCGAGCCAGCGGACAGGGCGGCGTGCTTCCGCGGGAAGTTCCGCGTTCGGTTCAAGTCCAAACGCCTTCTCGATGACGACCGGCTGTGGAAGGTCCGGAGATTCAAGCTTCACGACCAGAATCGCGAGCCCGCCCCGCGACGAGGCCGCCACGCGCAACGGAGTGGTGACGACGGTCTCGAGGTTCTTTAACGAGGTCCGAACCGTCTCCGTCCGCCCGATCGGCTGGCGCTTGCCGTCGAGCAATTCTGCGGACAACGAAAGCTCCTTCATCGGGACCCACGTCGCGAGCAGGTCCAGACGTGCGTCAAATCCGCCCTCCGTCCAGGCGCCCTCGAGTCGGGCGAGGAAATTGCGGTGCGCGTAATCCACCGCGTCGAGGCCCTGCGCGAAAAGCCACCAATAGCGCACATCCACCTGCTTACCGGGTTCCACCTGCGGAAACATAAACTCGTAGGTCGGCGCGGCCTTTCCCCCTTCCCACGTGTACACGCGGCGGAGGATGTCACCCTCGAACGCGGTGGCCACCACCCGCTTGGCAGACGGCAGCACCAGTGCGCACCACGGGTCCGACAGGTCGTCCACCCTTGGCATGCCCCGCAGCCGCCGCATCCCGGCCGTGTGGGCAAAAAAATACGCTTCCTCCCCCGTGAATGGTCCGCCGCCGGGCCTTACCACGTTGCGGAAGAGCATGCGGTTCGGCGTCTGCGAATGGTTTTCCACGTGCGTCTCGACCTGTAACGACGAACGGTCGGCATAGAAATGGACCGTCTTCTGGTAGACGACCTCGTCGTCCAAGGTCAGGCGGGCGATCGCCTCCTGCTTGTCCCGTTTCAGCCACTCCAGGAGGTAGGGCATTTCCACTCGGGCGCCATGATCGTCGAGAAGTCCCCCATAGCCGGCGTCGTACACGAGGTCCAAGCCGCTTGCCTTGTCGAAGTATTCGACGATCCGCCCGCCCATCGAGGGAACGATGGTGATCCGGTAAAAGCGATTCTCAACGATCTGCGTGGCGGCCGATGGCGGCCCTGGGGAATAAACTCCGTCGCGGATTCGGAGTTCGTCGGCGGCGCCTGCGGCGATTCCCGCGCCGAAACATGCGAGAGCGCTTCCGGCGAGCGTCCGCCGCCAACCCGTAAAAAAGGCGAAGAACCCCATGGGCGCAAAGATGGCGTTAACGTTAACGGTAAGTCAATCCTCAAACTTGAAACCCCCATGGAGAATGCAGGACAAGAAGGTCGGGAGACGCGAGAGGCCCGAAGCGGAATCAGAGGGCCCGCGTCCCCGCGTGGCCGCCGGAAATCTCCAAAAAGCGGCGCGACCCGTTACTCCGCCTTGCGGCGTCGGGCGTTCCGCGCGCGCAGGGATTCGAGAAACTCTTTCAGCTTCTTTTCCCGGCCGAGGTCGCCGGGCGCGTAGTATTTCTTTTTGATCTCCAGATAATCCTGCTCGATGTAGTGGTTCGGGTGATCGTGCGCGTATTGGTAGCCGACTCCGTGGCCGAGCTGTTTCGCCCCGCGGTAGCCGGTCCCGCGCAGCTTTGCGGGGACCTCCTGCAGGCGTCCCTCTTTGAGGTCAGAAAGCGCCGCCTCGACGGCCAGGTAGGCCGAGTTGCTCTTCGGACAGCCTGCGAGATAGATCGTCGTCTCGGCAAGCGGGATGCGCGCCTCGGGCATCCCGATGAGTTCGACGATCTGGAAACAGGCGTTGGCCACGACAAGCGCCCCCGGCTCGGCGAGACCGATGTCTTCGGCGGCGAGGATGGCGAGACGGCGCGCGAGGAAGCGGGGATCTTCGCCCGCGTAGAGCATCTTCGCGAGCCAGTAGATCGCCGCGTCGGGATCGCTCCCGCGCACGCTCTTGATGAAGGCCGAGATCGTGTCGTAGTGGGCGTCTTCGTCGGCGTCGTAGCGCACCGCCTTCTTCTGGATGGATTCCTCGGCGACCTCCAGGGTAATGCGCGTCACGCCCCGCGTGTCGGGCGGCGTGGTGCGCGCAGCGATTTCCAGCGCGTTGAGCGCGCGCCGCGCGTCGCCGTCGCAGACTTTCGTCCAGTGGGTCAGCGCCGGAGGTTCGAGTTCGATCTTCAGTCCGCCGAGGCCGCGCGTTTCGTCGGCGAGGGCATGGCGGATCACCTCGGCGATGTCCTCTTCCACAAGAGGCTGGAGCTCGAAGATCTGCGAGCGTGAGACCAGCGCGTGGATGACGAAGAAGAACGGGTTGTGTGTGGTCGCTCCAACCAGCGCGAACACCCCGTTCTCAACGTCGGGGAGGAGGATGTCCTGCTGCGCCTTGTTCAGGCGGTGGATCTCGTCGAGGAAGAGGAGCGTTTTCTCTCCTCGGAAGCGCCGCTGGGATGCCGCGGCGGAGACCGCGCGGAGGTCGGCCACGGAGGCCTCGACGCCGCTGAGCCGCACGAAACGGCTCTTTGTGGCGTTGGCGATGACGGTTGCAAGGGAGGTCTTCCCCGTGCCGGGCGGCCCGAACAAAATCACCGACTGGATGCGGTCCGCCTCGATGAGGCGGCGGAGGAGGCGTCCGGGAGCGAGGAGATGTCGCTGGCCGACGACTTCGTCGAGGGCGCGCGGGCGCATCCGCGCCGCGAGCGGAGCGTCGGGCGGCGGCCCGCCCTTCGCCGGCATTTCGAAGAGTTCGCCGTCCACGGGGCGAGCGTGGCACGCGCCTGCGGCGAAGTCGAGGGGTGCCAATTCGATTCGCCGCGGCGGCGCGCGTCGGATTAGATTCGGCGCATGGCGCTCTTTCTGGGCATCGAAATCGGCGGGACGAAGGTCCAGGTTGCCGCGGGCGACGATCAGGGGCGCATCGAAACGCTGTGGCGCGGCGCGGTGACGCCGCGCGATGGAGCGTCGGCCCTCCGTCGGCAGGTCCTTCTCGGCGCGCGCGTTGCGCTTCGCAAGCGCAAGGCGGTTGCGGCAGGCGTGGGGTTCGGCGGACCGGTGTCCTGGGAGAGAGGGTGCGTGCGGCTTTCCCATCATGTCGAGGGATGGAAGGATTTTCCGCTGGCGGCGTGGCTGCGCCGGCGTCTTGGGACGCCAGTCTTTCTCGAAAACGATGCGAACGTCGCCGCGCTCGCCGAGGCGCGTCTCGGCGCCGGCAAGGGGAGCGACCCGGTGTTCTACATGACCGCCGGCAGCGGGATCGGCGGCGGATTGATCGCGCGTGGGGAAATCTATCACGGCGCCGAGCCCGGCGAGATGGAAGTCGGCCACACGCGTGTGCCCCGTCCGGGGAGGCCCGTTTCCGAGTGGCCGATCCTGGAAGCGCTCGCTTCGGGGTGGGCGACGGACCGCGCGATGCGCGCGGCGGCGCGGCGTTCGCCACGTTCCTCTCTCGCGCGCCTGCTCGCCAGGGAACGGGGCGCCGCCGCCGCGAGCCTATTGAGACCTGTATAATATCGTGACGTTTTCACCACAATTCAGCTTGTTTCCAGCAGGCGGCGATGAGGGAGGGGCGACGACGCATGCGGCGGAGCGCCCGGGTTGCCTGAAAGCTGAGTTCCCAACCGTTTTTGGCGCAGAAGTTGGCCAACTGGTGCTGCTTGAGGTGGCCCCAAAGATATTCGGCCGGGTTGAGTTCAGGGGCATATCCCGGCAGGTAATCGACCACGATCTGCCCGCGGGTGGACTGGATGTAGTTCTTCACCACGCGGCTACGGTGGATCCCGGCGGAGTCCCAAATGACCAGCAGCCGGCTGCGAAGATGGCGGCGCAGGTGTTTGAGAAAGGTGACGACCTGCGGGCTTCGGACCGCTCCGTCCATCAGTTGGAAGTAGAAGTTGAGCAGGGTGATGCCGCCGATGAGCGAGAAGCTTTTCCAGTTGAAGTGGAACTGGAGCACCGGGGTCTGACCTCGGGGTGCCCAGGTTCGGACTCGGTGAGGGCGCTGGCTCAGGCCGCTCTCGTCGATGAAAACGATCACTCTGCGCTCTCGGAGCGCTTTTTTTTTAGCTCCGGCCAGCGCTGGCGCTTCCATGCCTTGATGGCGTCTTCGTTGCGCTCGATGGCCCGGCCGGTGGGACGCTGGCAGCTCCACCCCAGCCTCTGGAGAAGGCGGTAAATGTGA